>JAYVIW010000042.1:0-118907 GCA_043769905.1 Bacteroidota bacterium | reverse complement strand
AACCTATCTGTGAAATCTAAAATGCTTTGTCCTATAAATTTTTCCATAATGTAAATATATGTAAAAATTATAAGTCATTATCAGAACACCTCAATAAATTTATTAATAATTTGATTTATTTCATCAGAAATTTTCATTTTATAATTCAAATAAATATAAATTGCAGCAATCAAAATTGATTTTAAAGTAATATTCAAAATTGGATGAAATGGAAATTCCCAAAAGTAAAATGCTATAAAAATAATTGAAATTATTCCAAATGAATGCAAAGTTTTACTTGTAAATGGATATAAATTCATTTTTTTGACTACAAATAGCAATTTTATGGTGTTATAAACCAAAACCGAAATCAATGTGGCCCACGCTGAACCAACAATTCCATATGGTGGAATGAGTATCATATTCAAAACAACCATCATGAAAACTAGTATTAATCCAAAGAAAATTACGGATCGATAATATCTGGTATTCAAAAGGATAGCATTATTATTTCCAAGAATTACATCGTAAAACTTTGACAATCCAATAATGAACACTATCGAAATTCCATCGTCATAACCGCCAGGAATTAATAAGTACAGCTGCTTGATATTAAGAAAAATGCCTAACATTATCAAACCTCCAAATACTTGAAGATTTATTGCAGATTTTTTATATAAATTGTTCAATTCGTCGGTTTTGTTGTCATTGAGTAATTTGGCAGTTATCGGATAAATTATTTGCAGCATGGCTCTAGAAGGCACAACAATTACGGTCGCAATAAAAATTGCAACAGAATACAAAGCATTGTTTTCTATTTTTATGTAATTGGGAATCATTACTTTATCAAAATCTATTAGCAATGCTGCAACACTTCCAGAAAGAATTATAAAAAAAGAATAACCGAAAAGTTGTTGCCAATCTGGCGGAATGGAAAATTGGAAAACTGGCATTTTTATTTTCCAAGCATATATTTTCATCGCCAAGAACTGAAAGTAGTAAGCCAATAAAAGACCGTAAATAAATCCGTCTTTTGAAATCCAATCAAAATAGACAGCAAACAACAATATAAAAACAAAAAATCGTATTAAAACTTCTGATATAAAATTGCCAATTACCGATTTTAAATGCACTTTTACCCATGCATAATAAACTTCAAAATAGCCCATGCAAATTCCAATTATCGGAATAATCCATAAAAATGGTTTTATTTCTGGGTTTTTTTGTAGAATAAAAAAAACAATTTTATCATAAAAAAAATAAGTAATTGTCGAAATTGGAATTATTAAAAATAATGGCATTAATAGCATAAAGCTCATAAATTTTTCGCGTTCAGCATCAGTTTTGTATTTAGAATAAAATCTAACTAAAGTGTTTTGAACGCCAAAAGCCATTAATGGCATCATGATGTGCGCTGCGGAAAGCAGAAAAGCAACCATTCCATAATGCACCTTTCCTAAAAAATTGGTGTACAAAAACAAAGCATTTACGGCACCAATTCCAAAACCGAAATAAGTAATTGCTGTGTTTTTTATGGATTGATTGATTACTATTCCCATTTTTATACTAAGGATTGGAGATTTTGGAATGAGAGTTTTTTAAAAATTCAACTAATTTTTCAGTCAAATTTTTTCTAGAATATTGTTCTAAATTTATTGCATTTGATTTCAAATTTTTATCCAAATATAAATTATAATATTCTAGAATTGATTTTTTTAGTTTTTCTTTTTCCGAATATTCGAAGAAAATGCCAGAATTTGTATTTTCTAAAATTTCTTGAAAATCTGAATCTTTCGGACCAATTGCAATTATTGGTCTATCGGAAACCAAATATTCGAATAATTTACCTGGAATAATACTTTTTGTTTGCTCAGAATCGATTTCGATTAACAATAAAACTTGTGATTTTTTTTGGTTTTCTATCGCTTTTTGGTGCGTTAAATAGCCTAAATTATTAACAAATTGATTTAGTTTGAATGATGAAATAGTATCTAAAACTTCCTGACTTACTTTTCCAATAAGTTTTATTTCAAGATTTTTTGTAAATCGTGGAATTTCCAAAACTAATTCGGATAATGTTTGCCATAGTATTTCTGGATTTCTATCAGACAAAAATGAACCAATGTGAGCCAATGAAAATTTTGAATCTAAAACTATATTTTTCGCTTTTGCAAATGAAGTTTCGTCATCAAATCCGTTAGTAATTACTTCGATTGGTTTATTTGTTAAGTATTGAAATTCTTGTTTTGTGGTTTTGCTTGTTACAATAATTTTATCAGCCAAATTCAAAACTTTGTTTTCTAAAGACTTATGTTTTTTTGAAGCATAATCCGATAATTTTAAAGCTTTGTGATAGCCAATTGTTGTCCATGGATCACGAAAGTCTGCAATCCAATTTATGTTTAATTTTTGTTTTAGTTCAAGCCCAATTAAATGCAAACTATGTGGTGGACCAGTAGTAACTATAGTGTCTATGTGGTGTTCTTGAATGTATTTTTCTAGATATTTGAACGATGTTTTTACCCAAAAAATTCTGGCATCAGGAATGAATAAATTGCCACGAACCCAAAGTAAAAATCGTTCTAAAAAAGTTTGTTTTTTTTGATTTGGAATAATGCCTGAACTAATTTTCTTAGTATTATTTTTTGAGAAAAATGATGCAATTTGATAAGGTTCAAATATTCTGTGCTTCAGAATTATGGCTTTTTCAGAAATATCTGAAACCAAATACTCATCAATAATTGGATAAGTTGGATTTTCGGGAATATAAACTACTGGTTGTATACCAAAATCGGGTAAATATTTAACGAATTTTAACCACCGTTGTACACCTGGACCTCCAGCTGGTGGGAAATAATAGGTAATTATTAAAAGTTTATTTTGTTTCAAGTTTTAAGTTTCAAGTTCACAAGTTTATTTTTAAAACTTTTAAACTATTTTCAAATTATTTTGATTTTGAATATTTTTTACTTTTTCAATATTTATTGAAGTTTATAGATAGCAATAATCTTATTATATTTGTACTGAAAAGTCAAATTTATAACTTGCTCAATTTGCCTTTCAGCTGCTATTCTTGTTGGCTTCTGATTTAATTTATTTCAACTATTACAAAGCTAGTGAATTTTAAGTAAAATATAAAAATCGTTAATCAATATGCTTAAAGCGATTTTTCTTATATTCATAATAAATACTTCCAAGCAATAAAATCATCATAAAAATAAAACTTATTAATGCAATTATACTCCCAGTTTTAACAACCTGCGGCTCAAACTTGAATTCAATTTTGTTTTTTCCAGCAGGAACTTCTAATGCTCGCAACACATAGTTCGCTCTAAAATGCGGCGTTAATTTTCCGTTGATATAAGCATTCCAACCATTTTTGTAATACATTTCAGAAAAGATTGCCAAACCTTGATTTTTATTAGTTGAATTATATGTCAACTGATTTGGTTTGTAATTAATTAGTCGAATTGTCGCCAGCGAATCATTCACGAAAGTGGTTTTTTGGGCAAAGTCTGGAAAGGTAATTTTATTAATTATAGCAGTTTTTTTAGAATCAAAATTAGTTAATGATTTCATTTCGTCATCGGCAGTATTCACTGTTTTTATATTAGATACAAACCAAGCATTTCCATTGGCATCGGGGTTTTGACTTGGTATTTCTTCTTGTTTTTCGTTGGTTTGAATAACGTATTTTACATTTAACATATTCAAAATTTCGATGTTGTTGTTTGCTATTTGATAGTCAAAAAGCTGTTGCATTCTTCGAGGTTTTACGCCGCTGTAACCACCAATCGATTTGTGAAAATAAGATGCTTTGGCACTTGATAATTGTCCATCAACATCAAAAACTCTGAAATTAGTTGTGTCTTGCAAAATCTGATTATCAGAATCGGATGCAGTAAACGGAATATCAACTTCGCTTGCCGAAACAAAACTTTTAGCATCGACATAATTTTTTGCAATAAAAAATAAATCGCCAACCATAAAAATTCCGATAATAATTATTGCAGTATTTTGAGCTAGTTTATCTTTTAAAGACATCCATAAAATTCCAGCGACAATAAGCATTAAAAACCCAGAACGTAGCAAATCTGCTGAATACATTGAACGACGATCGTCCTTTAAAGCATCAATATATGGTCTGCCCATTTCGCCATATTGCTGAATGTAAAATCCGTCATTAGCACCAGCGAAATCAAAAAGTGATTTGGATAAAAATAAAAGAATTATTGTACCAAAACTTACTGCCGAAGTTTGCCATACTGCTTTCCATTTCTGATCTTTATCTAATTTAAAATAAGCTTGTAAACCCATAATTGCCAAAACTGGCAAGGCCAATTCTAGCAAAACTTGAATTGACGAAATGGCTCGAAACTTATTGTATAATGGTAAATAATCTATTAAAAAATCAGTTAAAATTGAAACGTTTTTCCCCCAAGAAAGCACTAACGAAATTATCGCGCCAGCCAAAAAAGCATATTTAATTTTTCGCTTATCAGCAAATAAACACAAAATCGCCAAGAAAAAAACAATCGCACCTATGTATGCTGGTGCCGAAACTCCAGGTTGATCACCCCAGTAGGTTGGCGAACTAGCTGTAAAATCTTTTGCTTCTTGTTCAGATGCACCTTGTTTTAAGATAAAATCGAATGAACTGGAATTTTCGTCTAATCTTTCTGAACCGCTACCACCCAATAATCTTGGAACAATTAGATTAAAGCTTTCGAAAATTCCATAACTATATTGTGTTATATAATCATTGGACATGGCGTTTTGCGTTTCGAGTTTTTTACCTTTTTCGTTTAACAACAATTCACTTTTGCTTCGGGTACTTTCTTTGGCATATTCTGATGTTGCCATTAATGCAGTTGCATTGGTTCCAATTGCCAAAAATCCACCAATGGCAAGAACTCCTAAAGACTTTAATAAAAATTTTTCTTCTTTATTTTTAATGAATTTATAAACATAAAAAATTAAAATAGGTAAAATCAAAAACAACAAATAGTAAGTCATTTGCAAATGATTGGCATTGATTTCAAAAGCTACGGCAAACATTGTTAGCAAGCCTCCAAGAATATATCTTTTTTGGAAAACAAGCATTATTCCTGCTAAAACCATTGGCATATAGGCAATTGCGTGGGCTTTTGCATTGTGTCCAACTCCAAGAATTATTATTAAATAAGTAGAAAACCCAAAGGCTAAGGCTCCGAAAAATGCTTTTAAAGGATCGGTTTTAAGAACCAATAGCAATATATAAAATCCTAAGAAATATAAAAATAAATAATCAGCAGGGCGGGGCAGAAACCGCAACATTTTGTCAAGTGAGCTAATGTATTCATGGGGATAATTGGCTCCTAGTTGGTAAGTTGGCATGCCGCCAAACGCTGAATTTGTCCAATAAGGTTCGGTATTTTCGGCTTGCCGAAAATCATTTTGCTCTTTTGCCATTCCAATATATTGTGCAATATCTGATTGAGCAATTTTCTTTCCTTCAAGAACAGGATAAAAATAAATTAAAGAAATTAATATAAAACTAAAAATTGCTAATAGGTGAGGATAAAATTTATTGAGGTTTTTCATTTATATATTTTTATTTATCTCCCATCAAAAAGGCTGGGGTTGTAATTATTCAATTTCTTCAAAGTCAACATATTCGCCAACTTTGTTAGTTTCTTTAGGTTTATTGGTATTTTTGTTGATAGATACTTCGCCTTGACTTTTTTCAAAATTACTACTATTTTGATTTTGGTCAAATTGTTCTCCAGCTTTTTCAACCGCTTTTTTAACTAAAATGGGCAAAAATATTTTGGCTAAAAATTTCACGACATAATAAAAAATGATTAGCCAAAAAATCATTTTTATAAATCCGTTAAAAGATGCTTCTTGCATAATTTAAATTTTTTTCAAAAATAATAAATCTTAACATCATTTTTTAAAATATGTTCTTAAATAATTAATAAAAATTGTACTTTTGATTTTAAATTATAAACAGCGAATCATGTTTTTGCATAAATATTTTTATTCTTACATTTTAGTTTTATTTATTTCGACTAGTTTTTCACAATTTACAGATGTAATCAATTCCAACAGACCTGGTGAGTCAATGTCAGCATTTTCAGTCGGAAAAACTATTCTCCAAACGGAAGTTGGAGTAAGTAAAATTCAAGAAAAACACAATACTTTACTATATGATGCTACTGGATATGGTTTAGATTTTGTTGCTCGATACGGAATATTATCGTCTGAGTTAGAACTTATTTTAACAACTCAATACCAGTGGGATACCTATAATTTTGGAAATTTAATAGTAGATCGATTGGGCAACAAAAAATTTATAATTGGAGGTAAATATTTGTTTTATGACCCTTATAAAAAAGAAGTAAAACCAAATATTTATAGTTGGAAAGCCAATCATAGCTTCAAATGGAGTAGTCTAATTCCTGCAGTTTCATTATATGCTGGCGTAAACTTTAATTTTTCTGGTAATAATTTTATTGCTGTCGCGCAACCTTCATATTCTCCTAAAATAATATTAATAACTCAAAACCAATTTACGGGAAGTCAAGTGTTTGTAATGAATTTTTTTATGGATAACATAACGTCTGTAAATTCATCTATAGGTTATGTTTTGACATATACGAAAGGTTTCAATGATCATTGGTCTGCATTTCTTGAAAACAAAGGCGTTAAAAGTAATTTTTATTCTGATGCCATTGCAACAGGCGGAGTTGCTTATTTATTTGACAAAAGTAAACAAGTTGACATTTCTATAAGCAAGAGTTTTAAAAATACTCCATCGTTATTTTATGGTGGATTGGGCTTTTCTTGGAGATTTGATAAGAATTACAAACCTGAAAAAGTAAAAGTTTCCAAAAATAAAAAATCAAAAAAATCAAGCAAAGTTGATAAAGATAAACAGAAAGAGAGTAAAAGAATTGAAGATGCTGGCGAAAAAAAATAATTCCTAATGATTGTTATAAAAGAATGTATATCTAAATCAGAAATGACTGCGTTTGTAAAATTTCCATTTGATTTGTACAAAAATAATAAGTTTTGGATACCGCCAATTATTAATGATGAACTGGAAACATTTGATAAAAACAAAAATCCAGCCTTTGAAGATGCCGAAGCTTATTTTTTTTTAGCATTTATAAATGAAAAAATAGTTGGTCGAATTGCAGCGATCATCAATTGGAATGAAGTAAAAAATCAGCAAAAACTAAAAACTCGTTTTGGTTGGTTTGATGTAATCGATGATACTGAGGTTACAAAGGCATTGCTTGAAAAAGTTATTGAATTAGGCAAAAAAAACAATTTAGAACATATTGAAGGACCAATGGGTTTTTCTAATCTCGACAAAGTTGGTGTTTTGACATCGGGTTTTGACATAATGGGTACGATGATAACTTGGTACAACTTTCCATATTATGCCAAACATTTTGAAAATTTGGGTTTTGTACCTGAAAAAGAATATATAGAAAGTAAGTTTCCATTTGAGAACGTGAAACTTGAGTTTTTTGATAAAGCACAAGAATTAATAAAAAAACGTTATCACTTGAAGCCTATTAATTTCAAATCAACCAAAGCCGTAATGCCCTATGTTGATAAAATGTTTGATTTGTTTAATGATTCTTATGCAAATTTATCATCATTTGTTGCGATTTCAGATAATCAGAAAGAATATTTCAAGAAAAAATATATCAGTTTCATAAACCCAGAATATATAAAATATGTCGAAGATGCTTCAGGAAAATTAGTTGCTTTTGCAATTGTAATGCCAAGTTTTTCTAGAGCTTTGCAGAAAGCTAAAGGTAAATTATTTCCTTTTGGATTTTTACATTTATTGAATGCAAGACTTAATAGCAAGGAGGTACTTTTTTATTTAATTGGGGTGCACCCTGATTTTCAAAACAAAGGCGTTCATGCTATTTTATTTAAGGAAATGCATAAAACATTTTCCGAAAAAAATATCAAAACATGCATTAGAACCCCAGAGTTAGCCACTAATATAAATGTACAATTGTTGTGGAAAAATTTTAATCCAGAAATAACTTGCAAACGGAAAACTTACAGAAAAAATTTGTAATTATTCTTTTATTAGATATATTCCGTCTTCTTTCATTTCAATTAATTTGTCTTTGTATAAGGAGCCCACAGCTTTTTTGAAAGTTTTTTTACTCATTTTCAATACTGTTTTTATATCTACAGGATTAGAATTGTCATTCAATCTCAAAAAACCTCTATTGCCACGCAATTCATTTAGAATTTTTTCGGCATTTGGTTCTACGTTTTCGTAACCTTGTTTTTGCAATGAAACATCTATTTTATTATCTTGTCGAATGTTTTTGATATAACCAATCATGCGATCACCAGTTCTAATTGAATCATCATAAACTTCGTTTTCGTAAAGCAAACCTTTGTGTTGCTCGTTGATAATTACATTAATTCCAATTTCAGTTATGTGAGAAACTATTAAATCTACTTCTTCGAATTTTTCAACAGTTAAGTTTTCATTTTTCAAAAATTGATTGGTTTTGCTAGATGCGACTAATCTTTTGGTTTTATCGTCCATGTAAAGATAAACCAAATAACGTTTTCCTTTTTCCATTGGTCGTGCTTGTTCTTTGAACGGAACCAAAATGTCTTTTTCCATTCCCCAATCCATAAACGCACCTATTTGATTGGTGTAGTTGACACGCAAAAGTGCAAATTCATTCAATAAAATATAAGGTTCCAAAGTTGTTGCAACAGGCCTTTCTTCATGGTCTAGATAAACAAATACTATTAATTCTTCGCCAATTTCAAATTCTTTAGGCACATATTTATTTGGTAATAAAATATCGTTTATTCCCTCAGGATCTTCGGTTGGATTTCCTAGAAACAACCCAACTTTAGTGTCTCTAAGAATTGTTAAAGTATTATATTTTCCTATTTCAATCATTATCGTATGCTTAATTTCTTGCAAATATACAACTTCTGAAAATTTATATTTTAAAATTAATACAATAAAAAAAGTGCCCCAAAATTGAAGCACTAGATAATAATAATCTTTAAATCTTTATTAGTTGTAAACGTTTTCTTTACCAAAATGCACGGTTAACAAATAATAAATAACAGCACGGTGTTTGTTTCTATTTGATTTGCCATATTTTTCAAGGACAACATCAAGTGCAGCGTCTAGCTCTGGACCATCATTAAGGCCCAATTTTTTTATTAAAAAATTCTTTTTTACAGTATCTAATTCAGATTTTTGGCTGCCTGCCACTGTTGATGAATCTTTGTTGTAAATTGATGGTCCACAACCAATGGTAACTTTTGTTAATAATTCCATGTTAGGTGCAACACCACATTTTTCTTTTAAATCTGCTGCATAGACAGCAATAAGTTCGTCTCGTTGGCTCATTTTGTTTTAGTTTTAAATTTCTCTTTAGTTCGATAAAAATACTAAAATCATATAACTATTAAAATATTATATAATGGTTATTTTATAAAATCAGTTTAAATGTTCAAAATAGTCGAGCAAATACATGTCATTTGACTTTGTTGGTGTAAAAACTTCCAAAATTGCGGGTTTGTTTATTTTATAAAAATATTCTAAAATTGTTTTTAAACTTTCTTCAGAACTTGCTATTAGGTAATCAAAACCATACATCCTAGCTAAATGTTCGGCTGTCAAACAATGTGATGTTTCAAAAAAAGTGTTAAAAACTTCAGTTTCGTCATGTCCAGGCAAAATTCTAAAAATGCCACCACCCCCATTATTTATAACAATTATTTTAAAATTATTTGGAATATAATTGTTCCATAAGGCATTACTATCATACAAAAAACTCACATCGCCAGTAATAAAAACGGTTTGTTTGTCTGAAGCTACCGCTGCACCAACTGCTGTAGATGTGCAACCATCAATGCCGCTTGTACCTCGGTTACAAAAAATTGATATACTTTTGTCAATATCAAAAAGTTGAGCATATCTTACGGTCGAACTATTGCCCAATTGCAGCATAATATTTTTTGGTAGTTTTGGAAGTATTACTTCAAATGCCTTGAAATCACAAAACGGAATATTATTTAAATATTCTTGAGATTTTTTAATTCTTAATTTTTTTAATTCTTGAGCTTTTTGACTGTAATTACTATCAATTGATTGATTAGCAACCATTATTTGTTTAAAAAAATCATTTGGATTCATTTTAAAATGATGTTTCAAACAACCAAAAACATCATACCCTCTCAATTCGTCAATATGCCAATGAAGTTTGGGTTGGTATTTGCGGAGCATGGTTTTTATTCGTTTTGAAACTATCATTCCGCCAAAAGTAATTAGAATTTCGGGTTGAAAATCGTAATGTTCTTTTTCCGAAAAAGGCGTAATGATTGCATCAATATTGTTTATAAAATTGTCATGGTGCCAGTTTGAAATTGTTTCGGTCATGACCACTATCGATGGGTCGTTTCCTATTTTATTTGTAATTTCATCTTCAATAAAATCGGGAAAACATTCGCCAACAACTATCATTTTTTTTGAGGTTGCGTTCCACAGATCAATAAAATTTTGAGAAATTTTGAAACTATTATCAATTTGATTAGCTGGAAATATTTCTGGATTTACTTCAATTGCATTAACAGTTTCGTATAAAGGTTCTTCAAAGGGAGCATTTATGTGAACAGGTCCTTTTTTATGTAGTGATAAATTAATGGCACTTTGAATTTTTATATCATTTTTTTTTTTTATTTTTTCGGTAAGATTGGCATTATATAAGGAATGATTTTCAAAAACATTTTTTTGTCTAATTGTTTGACCGTCACCAATATCAATTTTGTTTTGGGGTCTATCAGCTGATATAACTATCAAAGGAATTTGATTATAAAAAGCTTCTGCAAATGCTGGATAATAATTCAACAATGCCGATCCCGAGGTGCAAACAACCACAACTGGCAGTTGTATTTGTTGTGCAATGCCTAATGCAAAAAAAGCGGCACAACGCTCGTCAGCAATGCTGTAACAGTTAAAATATGGGTTGTTTACGAACCCTATTGTTAAAGGTGCGTTTCTAGAACCTGGAGAAATAACGATATTTTTAATACCTTTTAATCTCAAAATTTCTATAATACTCTGGGCTAGCTGTATTTTTGGATAAATCATTTTGAGATATTTTTTAAATCTTGTATTCGTTTGATTATAAAAATGATTTAGTTAAATTATTAGATTTTTTAAAATAGATAAAAAATATTTCATATTCTTTTCAGCATTTTTTTAAAGAGATAAAACTTAAATAACTCCCTGTTTAATATACTTTTAAAAAAGCTTGAGCTATTTTAAGAATTTATTTTTTAAAATATTTCCTGTATTTTGGATAAGCTATTCCACCTAAAATAGCAATTGCCAATGCCGATTGCCAAATCCAATTAAGTGAACTTGCCTCGCCGCTAGCATATGAGTGCAAACCAGTTAAATGAAAATTAACACCATAATAAGTAAACAAAATTGATATAAAAGCAAGCATACTCATAACTGCAAAAATCCATCTTCCTCGCAATGCTGGAACAAATCGGGCATGAATTACAAATGCATAAACCATAATACTAATCAAAGCCCATGTTTCTTTTGGATCCCAACCCCAATAACGACCCCAGCTTTCATTTGCCCATTGTCCACCAAGAAAGTTACCAATGGTAAGCATTACCAAACCAATTGTCAATGCCATTTCGTTAATATAAGTGATTTCTTGGATGTTCAAATCCATTTTGGCTTTGTTTTTATCATTCGTCAAAATCATCAGTATTAAGGTTACAGTTCCTAAAATCATGCCTAGAGCAAATGGTCCATAACTGGCTACAATTACAGCAACGTGAATCATTAACCAATAAGAATTTAAAACGGGTTGCAAGTTGGCAATTTCAGGATCGACCCAATTCATGTAGGCCGCAAAAAGTATCATTGAACTTACAAATGCTGCCGATGCCACGGTCAATTTGGACTTTCTATCAAATGCCAATCCAAAAAACATCGTTGACCAAGCTACATAAACAATAGCTTCATAGGCATTACTCCAAGGCGAGTGACCAGAAATATACCATCGGGCAATTAACGTAATGGTATGCAAAAAGAACAAAATTCCGACAACAATATGCATGCCGTTTATCAATAAATTGATTGTTTTGCTTTCTTTGAATATTTTAAATATTACAAAAAATATCATTAAAATTCCAACTAACAAATACCAAGTTACTAGTTTTTGGAGTAAGTCATATTTATTATACAAAATTTCTAAATCAACTTTGTTTTGGCTTGGCATTACTTTAGATCCATATTTATTTTGAAATTTTGAAATTCCTGACAAATAAAATTCTGGTTCTTTATAGTTTTTGACTTTTACGACATTTTCGAGTGAATTCAAATAAATCGGTAAAATTTGTTTTGTGAAAACCGAATCCATTCCTTTAAGACCCGCTTGTCCTAATTCGGGATAGGAGACCCATTTGTTATTTTTGTTATTCGGGATTGGAAAAATTTTCAAAATTCCGCCGCCCAGAGCACTTTCTAACAAAACTACTTTTTTATCAGTTTCAATAAAATCTTTTTCAAATTGGTTTGGATTGCCAGATTTGAATGCTTTTTCTAAATATTTTGTCAATTTATAGGCGCCGTCTTTATCAAAAAAATCAATGAATCTTGCAAATTTTTGTCTCGCTGGAACGCCAATAATTTCACGTATACTATCGTTATCAATTTTGATGTAAACAATTGGCATTTCATACCAAACTTCTGGAAACTGCGTAATAGACAAAAATACTTGGTCTGCATTCATTTTCTTGTAAGTATCAGAATGACTCACTTTTCGCAACAATTCTGACGAAAATGTATTGATAGGTTTCATTCTTCCACCAGCATCTTGAATAATTAATTTCCCGAAATTTCCAGCATGAGTTTCACTTACTTTATATTTACTTATTAATGAATCAAGTTCTTTTTCGGTCGCTTTTCTTTGCTGGTGTTGTTGCGAAAATCCATTCATAGAAAACAATAAAATTAATATTGCTAAGATTTTTTCTTTTTTAGATTTTACAACTTCTAATTTTCTTTTTAAATCGTCAAATCTTGTATTTTTGGTAAACAAAATACACATCATTGCAAAAAACAAAATAAAGTAGCCAAAATAAGTAATTGTTGTTCCCCAAAAATCGTGATTAACTGACAAAATTGTTCCTTTCTCGTCTTCGTCAAAGGATGATTGAAAAAAACGATAACCTTTGTGATCCAAAATATTATTCATAAAAATTCTCGCATCATAGCTTTCTGGTTTGTCAATAACTGTAACTTTACTTTCAAATGAAGCATAGCTTTTTTCGGTTCCAGGATATTTGGTCGCAATAAAATCATTTACTTTTATACCAAATGGCAATTTGTGTACCTTGCTACCATAGGATAAATTAAATTCTAACGCACCAATTTTTATCGACTTTGGCTCACCTTCTTTTCCTTTTGAACCAATAAGTGTCACTTCTTTTTCTTGATTTTGTGTTTTTACAACAAGTACAACTGCATCATCCTCATTTTTGGCTTTGTAATCATTGGAGGACTGATAAGAAATAATACCTTTTTTTGCAGGATCAGGAAAAACAAATTGTGCATTTCCAACATTATATAAAGAACGCATCATTAATTTTTGAGTTTCGTCTTTCACGACTTTTCCTTGCAACTTGTCTGCCATTCTCATAAACTGTCCTTCAAATGGCATATTTACGGTGTATTCCGCACCTAAAGTATTGATGTTAACAGCACCTTTTGTAAATTTATTTAATGAAAAAAGCAAGTTATGAATATTTTGAACTTCACCCGATTTCAAGAAATGTTCATGACGTGTTCCTCCACTAGATTCTACTAGTTTTAAATAAATTTCTCCATTATTGTCGTCTTTTATAAATTCTTTCGCACCCATTACAAAATCTTTTTTTATGATTTCAAATGGAATTGTATCAAACTGACTGGCATAAGAAAATCCATTCTGAATGCGTTGTGAGAACAAAACTGGTTTTTCGAATTTGAGTTGTTGCATCCGGCCATCATGTTGTCCAAAAACCGTAAAATTAATATAAGTTCTGTCCGAAAAAAACCGACTTTCGGTTGCTTTTTCGCGAATTGGCATCATGCCTTCAAATGAAATATACCTAGTAATTGCAGCTCCGATTAATATTAAAATAAATGACAAATGGAGTAGGAGCGTCGCCCATTTTTCGGGCTTTAATAATTGATAACGTTTAATATTTCCAAAAAAATTGACTAAAAAAAACAAATGAATAGCCTCAAACCACCAAGCATTATAAATCCAAATTTTGGCAGTATCGGTGTTGTATTTACTTTCGATAAATGTTCCGGCAGCCATTGCAACTGCATATCCAATAAACAGAACGGCCATCATTCTGGTTGAAAATAATACAGACTGTATTTTTTTATACATTATATATATAATTTTAATACCGTTATTTCGGTCATGCAAAAGTAACTAAAAATGTTAGTTTTTAAAGTTGATAATTTCTTAAATAAAACAAAAAAATAACAATAATTTTTGATGAAAAATAATATCAAAATGGTAAAAATCACTAAATTTGTTTTTTTGAAAATCAAATGAAAAATCTAAAAGAGCGATGGCAAATAAAGTCTAATTTTCAGTTGGCTGTTATATTTGTTGTTTTTGCTATAAACGGCACATTATCATCAAAAATTGGACTTTTGATTCTCAATTTTTTTGGTTTTAATAAACAAAACTTACATTTTGTTCTTTACTACTTGTTGTTTTTTATAGTTGTAACTTTGGTTTATCCGTTTTTGATAATTGCAATTGGCTTTATATTTGGTCAATTTGATTTTTTTTTCAAATTCTCAAAAAAAATGTTACAAAGAATTGGTTTTGGATTTGTATTTGACTAAAAAAAAAATCCCGATTAAATCGAGATTTTCTGAACGATAAAGTTTTTTTACTTTTCTTTTTTAATCAAGAAAACATAAATCCAAGTCAATGTAAATGTCGGAATAATGTCTGTAAATGGAATTAACTCCTCAATCGTTCCAATCGCACCTGCAATTTTCCCAACATTTCCTTTATACATTTTTAATAAAAGAAAACCCGAAATTGGTGCCCAAATCAAGTCAAATGATTCTGCTATACCTGGAATTAGATAAGATGTCATTCCTATTAAATCGAAAATTACACCCAAAAACAGTTTCAACATTTTGTTGGTTTGCATTGCATTGCTGTTTTCTAATAATATTTGTTTGTTCATTTTTTTATAAATTATTTTAATTTGAATGATGTATTACAAATCTAATGCCAATTTTTAGATTGTAATTTTTAGAATTAAATTTGTTTCTTTGTAAAAAAACAAGCCCAAAATGATTCAAGCAAAAAATATAATCAAGTTTTATGACCAGCTTCAAGTTTTGAAAGGTGTAGATTTGCATATTAAAAAAGGTGAAATAGTATCGATTGTTGGTGCTTCTGGAGCAGGAAAAACAACTTTATTGCATATTTTGGGAACTTTGGATTTATCAGCAAAAAATTTGTCGACCGAATTGACAATCAACGGAAACGATATTTTGAAAATGAATGACCGTGAATTGTCAAAATTCCGCAACCTTAATCTAGGATTTATTTTTCAATTTCATCAATTATTACCAGAATTTACTGCTCTTGAAAATGTTTGTATTCCAGCATTTATTGCCAATAAAAACAAACAAGAAACCGAAATTGAAGCAAAAAGATTATTGAATTATTTAGGACTTTCGCATAGATTGAACCACAAACCCAACGAACTTTCTGGTGGCGAACAACAACGAGTAGCAGTTGCTAGAGCATTGATAAACAAACCCTCAGTTATTTTTGCTGATGAACCTTCGGGAAATTTAGATACTGCATCGGCCGAAAATTTGCATCAATTATTTTTTAAATTGCGAGATGAATTTGGTCAAACATTTGTAATTGTTACACATAATGAAGAATTGGCAAACATGGCAGATAGAAAACTAATAATGTCAGATGGGAAAATTATTTAATAAATGGTTTTAGTATTTTTTTCGTGGTTATTGATGTTGGTTTTCTTTATTCCGACAGGAATTTTATTAAAAAAAATATTTTCAATAAAAATTAATGATTTTTCAATAACTGTTTTTTGTGGTATGTTTTTGCAATGCTTTCTTATAAGTATTGCTTGTTTTTTTACAAATATTGGCTTTGAATTTTTTGTATTTAATGCTTTATTTAATGTTTTTTTTATTTTTATTTTTAAATCTGAAATTATAAGTTGTAGCAAACTAATTGTAAAAGAAATACAAAATATTTCAAGTCAATCTAAGTTTTTACTTTTAATTATTTTAATTTCAAGTTGTTACAAATGTTCTTTAAAACCTTTTTTGATTGATAACGAAAGTTATTATATTCAAACTATTAAATGGATAAACGAATATGGTTTTGTAAAAGGTTTGGCAAATTTGCATGTTTTTTTAGCACAAACCTCTCCTTTTCATGTTTTGCAAGCTGGATTTAATTTTAGTTTTTTGAATGATAATTTCAATGATATTAATGGTTTTGTTTTGGTTATTGCATCGATATTTTTCATTGTTAAATCTGAAGAATATTACAAAATGAACAATAAATTTCATTGGTTGAATTTTGTTTTGATTTTTAATGTTTTGTTTTTTCAATTTATAAATCAACCTTCTCCCGATTTTGTTTTGATTGTACTTTCGCAAATAATTTTTTATTTATTTATTGAAAAAAATCAATATTCTGATGCTAAAAAAGTAGCAATAATTTTATTTCTATTTATGTTTTTTGTTAAAATCACTATTGTTCCAATTGGTTTATTAATTTTTATATGGGTTATAAAATCTAAGAAACAATTAATTTTATATTTTGGTTCAGGTTTTGTAATTTTTTTGGTTTTATTCTTTAAAAATGCGATTATTTCCGGATTTCCATGTTATCCTTTTAATTTTTTGTCAATAAATGTTGATTGGAAATTGCCTCAAAATATTTTTGATTTCTTGTCTGTTACAAAAAATTCGGGTTATTTTGAAAATAAAGTCATTTTAAATCCTAGTTTTTATCAAAAAATTTTAGGTTGGTTACAGCTTTCAGGAATGAATAGATTTTTCAATTTAGGAATGATTTTGTTGTTTGGAATAGCATTATTTTTCAAAAAAATACGAAGTGATAAAAATTATTTGAGTTTGTACATTGTGCTTTTAATTCATTTTATAATTTTGATTTTTATATCGCCACAATTTAGATTTTTCTTGCCAGAATTTGTTTTTTTTACAGTTTTAATTATTTCAAATATATTTAATTATTTAAAATTTAATTTTAAAATTGTTCAAATTTTATTGATAATATTTATAACATTTTCATCAATTTTTATTGAGTTTATTGATTTTAAAAAATTGACCTCTAATACCTTATTACATTCTCATAATTACTTTCAAATAAAAAATTTATTGGTTCCAGAACCCAATTCAAAATATGATTACTTAAAGTTTGAAAAAATAAAAAATGGTAATCTGGAATATTATTCGCCAACAGAAAATTTTTTCTTTTTTGGTACTGCCAATGGCGAGTTACCCTGTGTAAATAAAGTTCAAATTGAATACCTAGAAAAATATTATTTTGTTAAACCACAAATGAGGACTAACAAGTTAAAAGACGGTTTTTATTGCAAAATAATTAAAAAATGAATAAAACAGAATTAAAAGATTTTTTGGATGAAAAAGTTGAATTATACAACAACCCGCAGTTTATAGAAAGCGATCCCATTCAGATTCCACATCAATATTCATTAAAAGAGGATATTGAAATTGCTGGTTTTCTTGCAGCTACAATTTCTTGGGGCAACCGCAAAATGATTATTCAGAATTCAAAAAAAATGATGCAAATTATGGGCAATTCGCCTTATGATTTTGTGATGTCGCACGGCGATAATAATATTGAAAAATTAGAAAATTTTGTACATCGTACTTTTAATAAAGATGATTTTTTGACTTTTATTTATGCCTTAAAAAACATCTATACAAATCACAATGGACTTGAAGCGATATTTGCAAAATACCAACAAAAAGAAAATTTACAAACTAGCATTTCTGAATTTAAGAAAGTTTTTTTCGAAATAAATCATCACTATAGAACTCAAAAACATGTTTCTGATCCAATGAATAATTCCGCTGCAAAACGAATTAATATGTTCTTGCGATGGATGATTAGAGACGATAAAAAAGGAGTTGATTTAGGAATTTGGAAATCGATTTCTAGCAATAAATTGTCATGTCCACTTGATGTTCATTCTGGAAATGTTGCCAGAAAACTAGGATTGTTAGTAAGAAAGCAAAACGATGGTAAAGCACTTGCTGAATTGGATTTTCAATTAAGGAAATTGGACAAAAACGATCCAGTGAAATATGATTTTGCACTTTTTGGATTGGGCGTCTTCGAAGGTTTTTAGTCTACAAAATCTCTAGACTTTCCAATAATTGTTTTGCATTTGTTGGTTTTTGAATAAAACTTTTTACAGTTTTGTATGTTTTCGATTTATTGATTTCTTTCGCATCAATTGTCGATGAAATTAGGTGAATATTGAGTTTGTCTTTAAACGATAGTTTTTCTAATTCATCAAGAAATTGCCATCCATCAAGTACCGGCATATTCAAATCTACGAAAATTATGTCTGGCAAAATTTGATTTTTTTCGTACATTTCTTTTAATTCATTTAAAGCTACGAAACCATTTTTAACGGTATTTATATTTTGAAAATTTTCGATATTTGACAATATTTTCTTGAACACCAAAACAAATATGGCATCATCATCAATTATATATGTAAATTTATAATTATTCATGAAAAATAACTTTAAATGTTGATCCTACATTGATTTCACTTTCTACATCTATGGTTTCGTTTAGATGTTCTAAATGATTTTTTGTCATGTATAATCCAAGTCCAACTGCATCGTCATTGCCATGAAAAGTTTTGAACATGCCGAATAATTTGTCTTTATTTACCTCCAAATTGATTCCTATTCCGTTGTCTTTTACGGTTATGGTTGTTGTGTTTTCTATTTTTTCAACACTTATGATTACTTCAGAATATCTTGAATTTGAGCGATATTTTACGGCATTGTTGATAAGGTTAAACATTATACTTTCAAAATAAGATGGAATTGTTGTTATCAATAAATCGTCTTTTATATTGACTAAAATTACAATTTTTTCTCTTATCAAAACTTGATTATTTTCTATTATTTTACGAACAACATTTTTGATATTGACTTCGGTGTGGAGTGCGTTATGGTTGTTTTGAATATTTATTGTTTCGTTTAAAAAATATAAAGTTTCAGCAAGTTTTTCGTTACTAGTTTTCAATAATTCGTAGTATTCTTGTTTTTCTTTATCATCATTTGTTTCATTTATCAAATCAAGAAGCATTGCAATATTGCATGAATTTGATCTGATATTATGTGACACAATGTATGTAAAATCTACTAATTTTTCGTTTTGACTTTTTGCAATTGAATATAATTTTTCAATTTGTGCTTTATCTTCTTTAGATTTTGTTATATCTCTAGAAATTATTATAAATTGCTTATAACGTCTCGTGGCTTATCGTCAGTTGGGGATTTGGTTAGCCAAATGTATCGATTAAAAAACCAACTTCCAAGTACAAAACCGACTTTAAAGTTTGCCTAAAACCCCAATTGCGCCAAACCGCTGTTAACTGATGTGTTTTTTTTTATTCTGTTTCCGTATTAAATTCGGTATATGTATTCGTTTTCATAATGTCGATTTTAAAATCTCCAATTTCGTTTTTAGTAATAATTACGCTATCAAAACCTAATTTATCTAACTTTTCCATTGTTGCTAATTCTCCTTCATTTAACTGCAAAACTCTACGTAATAACCAATCAGACAGTGCTTTGTTTGGATTTGTCATCAATGCTTTTGAGTTTTCTTGACAAAGTTTAGCCGAGAAAATTTCTCCACTTGGAATTTGCAAATTAAAATCTTGGTCACGTTTCGGAAAGAAATTTGGATATTTTCTATGCAATTCCGCAGGAATTGGAATATAAACTTCCCCAAAATCTCTTTTCCTTCCGTTTGCGTTCCATTGATTTAAACCGCTACGCTCAAAAATAAATTTCTCTTTTTTCTGGATTCCGTAAAGTGGCAAAATCACATAATTTTCGCCTTTTACAAGTTTGTCCGTTGCAGTTTTTAAATTTTTATTTTCCTCAAATAATTCAAGTAATAATGAATATGGATCATCAATAATATCGATTGGTAACCTAAACGCATTTTGTGGTATAATAAATTTTCTAAAAAGCGTGCTTTTTGAATAATTAAATGAATATAAATTATCACCGTATTCAAATTGTAAACTCGCTTTATTGTCTTTAACTGAATGAATATTAGCAATATCGATGATATTATAATCCGTTTCATAAAGCAATAATTCTTTTTCTTTTCTCGCAACAATATGATATAGTGAATTTTCAATACCGTAAACACGACTTGCTAAATTTATTCTATCATTTCTATATTCCCCAAGTTTTAAAGCCAATTCTTTACCTTTAAAATCTTTCAAAGTTCTTGATAACGAATTAAATTCCGCAACTTTTTCTGTACTTTTATTACCGTTACAAACAAAAGTCTTTAAACCAACTCCAACAGAATTATAATTTGCGTCAAAAGCTGTGTCTGAACGTGATAAATTTCCTGCATCAAAACTTCTACAAAATATATTTTCCGCAACACGATAATTTATGAAAGGTACAGCACTTTCACTGAATAAACCCGAGAGCTTTGAAACGGCTGAAAATTTTTATTAGGAGCTATTTCCCGCTATACGTTTCAATCTTTTTTGTCGAAGAAAAATCGCCAAAAAAGGATTTCCACTTCTATCGGGGCTAAGGCTATCCGTTTTCTATGAAATCATAGATAAAATCATTAATTTGTTCGCTTTCTTCATCAAATTTTAAAATAATTCTTGATGATGTTTTTTCAATCCAATTATCAATTTCAGTAAATGAAACGAAATTATTTAAAAAATTTAAGCGTTCATTTTTGACATTAAATTCATCAAAAAAAACAATAATATCTTCTTTGAAATTGTCATAATAATTCCCTTCAGTTTTACTCAAACTGTTTTCTAAATAAATTATTTTTTCTTCAAAAGTTAACATATGTCTTTTGATAAATGATATTCTTTTGTTTCTTTTGATTTTATTATTCTTTCTTCAAATTTTAAGTTATTGATTGGATTTTCAATAGTTAAAAAAGTTGGTAAATCATTCATATTTAAAACCAAAGTAACAATGTAATCGTTTTTATATTCAGAAGCCATTAAAAATTCTTTTTCACTCAATCTAAATCTTCCTTTTTTCTCTCTAATTCCTTTTACTTCGGCTAAATAAGAACTTTCATTAACATTAATTTGAAAATCATAACCATCGCCATATAATCTTGCATCTTCTAAAATTCCATTATTAAAAGCTAAAATTTCATTGTAATTATTCATAAAATATAATTCGGCTTCTAATCCTGTTTCTTGAAGTTTTTTAAACCTTGATTTTACAATTGGTTTAACTTCAACAAAAAGCTCTTTAATTTTATAATTATCTTTCAAATATAGTTTTACAATATCAGAATATACTTTTACATTTTCATTGCCAAATAAACTATCAATTAAATATTTTCTATGAATGTAAGCATCTCCTTTTTGATACCAGCCTTTTCGTTTATTATTTGGAAAAAATGGATCAAATAAATCCATTCTGTTTTTTACAGTTCCAACAGTTTCTGCTATTTTTATATTTACACAATATTCGTAAAAAGCTGTTTTCGTTTTAAATCCAAACTCTTTAATAAAATCATCATTAAATTTTGATAAACCGTAGCCAATCAAATTTAAGATTTCATAATTTTCGTGTTTATTGCCTTTTTGTTTCATAAGTTAAGCAAGAAATTTAAAATCTACATATTTTTTAACTTGCTTTAGGTCAAATGCGACAATAAAAATTCTTTCACGATTTTGTGGAATATTTGCGTGTGTCATTGAGTTCAAAATTTTTGTAAAAACTTTGTAACCCAATTTGTCTTCTAAAACTGATATGATAGTTTTAAATGTATTTCCATTGTCGTGTGAAACTAAATTTTTCACGTTTTCCAAAAACACAACTTTTGGTCTATGTTTTTCAACAATTTGCTCAATGTCAAAAAATAATGTTCCTCGTGTATCAGCGAAACCTTTTTGGTTTCCTGCAATTGAAAAGGCTTGGCAAGGAAAACCTGCACACAAAACGTCAAATTCTTGCGGAATATAATTTTTAACACGTTCTTTTGTAATGTCGCCAAAAGGTATTTCTCCAAAATTTTCTCTGTACGTTTTTTGAGCTGATGTTTCCCATTCACTAGAAAAAACACATTTTCCACCAACATTTTGCATAGCTAATCTAAATCCGCCAATTCCCGCAAAAAGGTCAATGAATTTAAAAGTATAATTATTTGGAGTTGGAAACGGAACGTTTTCGACTTCAAAAAGAAGTTGCTGCAAAGCATCTTCTGCGACAATATTTATTTGCTCTTCAACTTTTTTGTATTCAACAAAATTGTTTAAAACTTTTACAGCATCTTTTTTATAATGTTTTGAAATCCCATTACGATAATTATGTAAGTAATGAGTAATCAAAGCCTTATCGTAAGGTTCGACAACTTTAATTTGATAGTTTTTTCCATCAAATTCCTCAATACTTACTTTTTGTCTTACTGCTATCATAACTTTTTCACAATTAACGCAAAACTACAATTTAATTTTTAAAAATCGTAAATTAAATGTTTCTCGTTTTCGATTTAGTTCTGGCGAAGCAGCATATTAGTTAACGTCCATTTTGATCATAAACAACGGCTACGTTATCTTCTCTCCAACTATACAAACCGTTTTTTAATCTTAATCTAAATTCATGTTTAAAATTAGTTGATTTATTTTTTAAATTGTAATAAACGGATTGATAAATGGCGTCTTTATCGTCATTATGAATGTATTCAAATATTTTGGTTGCGCTAAAATTTTTCATTTCATCTTCATAAATCCCTATAAAATTGATGTAATTTTTTGAAGCAAAAGTTACCATTCCAGATTCGATAACCACAAATCCATCTGTTGAATTTTGCGTTATCAGGCTTAGTTTTCGTTCACTTTCAATTAGTTTTTCTTGAATTATATTGTTTTTATTTTGTTCCAATAATAAGGTCAAATTGTCTGCGATTGATCTTGCAAACGCAAAGTCAGATGCATTCCATGTTCTTCGTTGATTCTTATGTTCACAACACAAAACGCCAATAACTTTGCCGTTTTCACGAATTGGCAAATCCAACATATCGGTTATACCGTTAGGAATTAAGTAACTATCGGTAAATTCTTTCGTGTAATAATTTGTTTTGGCATCGTCGGCTACAATTGCTATACCGTCGGATAATGCCTTGAAATATATAGGAAAATCTCTAGAACTCAAATCGTTTTGTGCTATATGCGCATTCTCATTTCTGTCAAATAAATTAATGCAAACTAATTTTTCAGCTTCAATTTTCCAAAAACTTGCCCTATCAATATCAAGTCCTTCAACGATTGATTCGGTTATTAAATCCAAAATATCTTTTAATGGACAACTATTTTTAAAAGATATTTTATTAAGATTTACCAATAAAGCAGAATGTTTTTGCGAGTAAAGCAAATTGTTACTGATGCTGCTTTTGTCCATCTTTATACTAATATTTTATCGAATTATAATTTAATAAAGATAATTAAATTTTTCCAACTTCAATAATATGTTAATTTTATTTTAATCAATTAGAAATTGTCCAAAATCCTCAACAAATTTAAAAACCTTATATTTGCAAAATAAAAAATCAATAATGAATACTTTCGAGCAATTTAATCTACCAAAATCAGTTCAAAAAGTCATTGATGAATTGGGTTTTACAACACCAACACCAATCCAAGAAAAATCTTTTTCGGTTATTATGTCAGGTCGAGATATGATGGGAATTGCACAAACCGGAACAGGTAAAACATTTGCTTACCTTTTACCATTGCTCAAATTATATAAGTTTACGCCAACTAATACTCCAAAAATTGTAATTTTGGTTCCAACTCGAGAATTGGTTGTTCAAGTTGTCGAAGAAGTTGAAAAATTAGCCAAATACATGTCAATCAGAACACTAGGTGTTTATGGCGGCGTGAACATCAACACTCAAAAGAAAGCAGTTTTCGAAGGAATCGATATTTTGGTCGGAACACCAGGACGAGTCATGGATTTGGCACTTGATGCCTATATTCGATTCGACGAAACTCAAAAATTAGTCATTGATGAATTCGATGAAATGCTAAATCTTGGATTCAGAATTCAATTGACTTCTATTTTTTCGATGATGCGTGCCAAACGTCAAAACATTCTATTTTCGGCAACGATGACCGACGAAGTTGATGCTGTTTTGAATGATTTTTTCGATTTTCCTGAAGAAGTAACTTTGTCGCCATCAGGAACACCGTTGGAACAAATCAAGCAACTTTCGTATCATTTGCCAAATTTCAATACCAAAATAAATTTATTAAAACATTTGTTACAAACCAATAACGATATGTCTAGAATTTTGGTTTTTGTGAATAACAAAAAAATTGCCGATATGCTTCACGAACGCATTGAAGCTGATTTTCCTGATGAATTTGGCGTTA
Organism: Bacteroidota bacterium; assembly: GCA_043769905.1. Taxonomy (GTDB): domain Bacteria; phylum Bacteroidota; class Bacteroidia; order Flavobacteriales; family Flavobacteriaceae; genus Flavobacterium. Next base: position 94,151 of record JAYVIW010000042.1, on the reverse strand, counting down.
TTCACTCTAATAAATCTCAGAATTATCGATTAACAACAATGGCCAATTTCCAAGATGGTCAACTTCGAGGTATAATAACATCAGATATTATGGCGCGTGGATTGGATATTTCGAACATAACGCACGTTGTTAATTTTGAAATGCCAGAAATGCCTGAGCAATATATGCATCGAATAGGTCGAACTGGTCGTGCTGATGCAACCGGAACAGCAATTAGTTTTGTCACTCCAAGAGAAGAAGAAATGAAATTCGAAGTAGAAGCTTTGATGGAAACCGAAATTGAAATTCTTGAAAAACCCGCTGAAGTTGAAATTTCGTTAGTCTTGATTGGTCCAGAAAAAGAAAAACAAGTCGTGAAATTTTTATTAAAAAAACCAAAATTAGATGGCGATGGTGCATTTCACGAAAAATCTGCCAAGAACAAAAAAGTCAATCTTGGTGGACCATCAAAAACCAAGAAAAAAGTTTCGAGTTCTGTAAACAGAAATATTTTGAAAACTAGAGATAAAAAACGAAAGGATAAAAAATAATTGTTAATTCATGATTGATTTATTATTTTTGACAAACTTTTATTAGATAATGCAATTCAAACACCCAGAAATACTCTATTTTCTTTTTCTTTTACTGATTCCAATTCTGGTTCATTTGTTCCAATTACGGAGGTTCAAGAAAGAATATTTTACAAATGTTCAGTTTCTGAAAGAGTTATCAATTCAAACTCGAAAAAGTTCTAAAATTAAAAAATGGTTGCTTTTGGCTACTAGATTGCTACTTTTGGCTTTTTTAATTTTGGCATTTGCACAACCGTTTTTCAAAGCAAAAGACAGCAAAAATGCCGATAATGAAATGTATATCATTCTCGATAATTCATTTTCGATGCAGGCTAAAGGTCAAAAAGGCGAATTATTGAAACGAGCCGTTCAAGAACTTTTGGAAGAAACGCCAGAAAACATGCAGTTTTCGTTAATTACCAACAATGAAACTTTTTGGAATTCGGATATAAAATCGCTGCGAAAAGACCTGCAAAACCTTAAATATGCTGCAACTCCATTTGTCTTAGACAATTTGATGGCGAAAATAAAAGCCAAAAAATCGGCAGGTAATAAAGATATTGTAATTATAACCGATGCAGTTGGATTAGAAGAAAAAAACACAAAATCTATTAATAAAGATAACAATACGTACTTTATTATTCCAAAAGCTGAGCAAAAAAACAACGTTTCAATTGACAGTGTTTTTATTAGCCAAAATCTTGAAAATTTTTATGAAATTGCTGTAAAATTATCCGATTTTGGCGATGATTCTAGAAACATTCCAATTGCTTTGTATAATCAAAATAAGTTGGTCGCCAAGACGTTAATTAATTTCGAAGAAAAAACAAAAACCATTAATTTTACAATCCCTAAAGAAGATTTTCACGGCTATGTAAACATTCAAGACAAAGGTTTAGAGTATGATAATTCGTTGTTTTTCAGTATTTCTAAACCCGAAAAAACCAATGTGTTTGGCATTGGCGAAAATGCAAAGTCAGGATTTTTATCAAGAATTTATACCAATGATGAATTTAATTTCAATAACTTCGAAATCAATACTTTAGATTATAATTTGATTGAAAAACAGGATGCAATTGTATTAAATGAACTTAAAGATATTCCTCAGGCTTTGCAAACAACTTTAAAAGCTTTTGTCGAAAAAGGCGGAAGCCTTGTTATAATTCCTTCACAAGAGTGTTCACCGACAAATTTGAATGGTCTGATGTCAAATTTTGGCTCGGTTCAATATTTTAATCCTATAAATGCAGAAAAATTAATCACAAAAATCAATTTTAACCATCCAATTTTCGCATCGGTTTTTGAGAAAAAAATTGATAATTTTCAATATCCAAATATTCGAAATTCATTTGTTTTGAAAAGTAGTTCGGCTGCCATATTGAGTTGCGATGATCAAAGTCCATTTTTAGTTGCCATTCAGAACCAAATTTCATCGGTTTATGTTTTTTCTGCAGCGATTAATAAAACAAATTCTAATTTTCAAAACTCTCCGTTAATTGTTCCTGTTTTTTATAAAATGGCTCAAAACAGTCAAAAATCTGGAATAAATGCGTTGACGATTGGCAGTGAGATTCCATTTTTGATCGATGCATCAGTGGGTAAAGATGAAATTGTAGAAGTTAAAAACGAAAATGAAAAATTTGTACCAATTCAACAAATTTTGAATTCAAAGGTTAAAATGACTTTTAATGAAAATCCCGAAATTGCTGGGAATTTTGGAGCATTTTCGAAAGATAAATTATTAAAAAATATTAGTTTTAATTACTCTAGAACTGAAAGTAATTTAAATTTGGCCAATGAAAATGCAGTTTCAGATTTCAAAGTAATTGATTCGATTGGTAATGTTTTCGATAAAATTCATATTGATAGAACCGATAACAATATTTGGAAAATTTTCTTAATTTTGGCCTTATTATTTTTAATTTTAGAAATGTTGATTCAAAAATTTGTAAAGTAATAACCCTCAACAATTGAAATTTTTATAAAATTAATTTATGAACCTAATCATCCGTCAGGCAAAAATTATCGACCCGAAAAGCAATTTTCACAATCAAATTGTGGATCTAAAAATTGTCGATGGAAAATTCCAAAAAATAGAATCAAATTTACCAAATTTAGATAATTTACAAGAAATTAAATTTGATAATCTGCACGTTTCGCAGGGATGGTTTGATACAAGTGTTTGTTTTGGTGAACCTGGATTCGAAGATAGAGAAACAATTGCAAATGGTTTGAACGTTGCAGCAAAATCAGGGTTTACTGGAGTTTGTTTGCAGCCAAATTCTTTTCCAATAATTGACAATCAAGCACAAATTAATTTTGTAAAAAATAAGTCTGCTGGTTTCGCGACCGATTTATTTCCAATTGGTGCATTATCTAAAAATAGCGAAGGCCAAGACATGGCTGATCTTTTCGACATGAAAAATGCTGGTGCAATTGCATTTGGAGATTATAATAAAAGTATCAAAAATCCAAATTTTATGAAAATTGCGTTGCAATATGTTCAAGATTTTGAAGGATTAATTATTGCTTTTTCGCAAGACGAAAAAGTAAAAGCAAATGGAATTGCTAATGAAGGAATCGTTTCAACACGATTAGGGTTAAAAGGAATTCCGAATCTTGCCGAAGAATTACAAATTTCTAGAAACTTATTTTTGTTAGAATATTCAGGTGGCAAATTACACATTCCAACCATATCAACAGCAAAATCAGTCGAATTAATTCGAGAAGCCAAAGCAAAAGGTTTACAAATAACTTGCTCGGCAACCGTTCATCATTTGACATTAACTGACGAGAAACTTGATAATTTTGACACACGATATAGAGTTTCGCCACCGTTAAGAACCGAAATAGACAGAAAAGCATTAATCGCTGGGATTCTTGACGATACAATAGACATAATAACTTCAGATCATAATCCAGTGGATATTGAGCATAAAAAAATGGAATTCGATTTGGCAAAGAATGGAACCATAGGCTTAGAATCAGCATTTGGAAGTTTAATGACCGTTTTACCTTTAGAAAAAATTATCGAAAAGTTAACATTTGGAAAAATGGTTTTTGGAGTTGCAGCAAATTCAATAAATGAAAATCAAGTTGCGAATATTTCCTTATTTAATGTCAATGAAAATTGGATTTTCTCAAAAAATAATATTAAATCAAAATCTAAAAACACAGCTTTCCTTGGAGAAAGAATGCAGGGAAAAGTTTACGCAATATACAATAACAAACAATTAATACTATAAAGGACTTTGCACCTGTGGGGCATTGTGGCAATAAAAAAATGGAACAAAAAGAAATAGAAGAAGGAAAAACAATTGCAATTATTAGTTACGTTCTAATAGTTGGTGTTTTAATTGCAATGTCAATGAATGCTGAAAATAAGAACAAATATGCATCGTTTCATATCCGTCAAGGATTGGGTTTGACTTTAACATTTATTTCGTTAGGTGTGATTATTTCTAATTTTAATAGTATAAATATTGCTGCTCCAATGTGGATTTTCATTTTGGTTTTAATGAGTTATGGCATTTTTTCTGCAGCAAATGGCAGCACAACGCCATTGCCATTGGTTGGGAAATTATATCAGAAATTTTTGAGTGGAATTTCTTAAAACAATTTTTAAACTTTTAATACTTTAAATTTCTAAATGAAACTTACCTATTTAATAAAAGAACCAAAAATAAAATTCGATAAAAATCCAGCATTGATTTTATTGCACGGGTACGGCAGTAACGAAGAAGATTTATTTTCGTTTGCCAACGAGTTTCCTGATCATTATTATGTTGTATCTGTTCGTGCACCCTATGACATGCACTATGGCAGCTATGCTTGGTATGCAATCAATTTTGATGCCGATGAAAATAAATTTTCTGATGTAGAACAAGCTAAAACGTCAAGAGATTTGGTTGCAAATTTCATAGATGATTTAGTTATAAAATATGCAATAGATATGGAGAATGTAAGTTTAATTGGTTTCAGTCAAGGTTGTATTTTAAGTTATGCAGTTGCACTTTCTTATCCAGAAAAAATAAAACGAGTAGTTGCAATGAGCGGTTATTTAAACCCTGAAATGTTGCAGAAAGATTATCTAAAAAATAATTTGTCTAATCTAAATGTATTTTCGTCACACGGAACGGTAGATCAGGTTGTTCCAGTTGAATGGGGTAGAAGAGCAAAATCTTTTTTGGATAATTTAGGAATCGAAAATGTTTATAAAGAATATCCTATCGGTCACGGAATTTCTCCACAAAATTTTTATGATTTTAAAGAGTGGCTAGCGAAATAATTTTTATTTTTTGAAAGATAATGTTAAAATTTATTTGCTGTAAATCAAACTTTCAAAAGTTTCAAAATCAATTGATTTGTCTTCATTAACAAAGTATTTTATAAGGCATTCACCCCAGATATTTCCGTCAGAAAAATCGGCGATTATCCATCTGTGGTTAATGATTTTTATTTTATTGATAATAAATTTTTGAGCTCCTAATTGTTCTTGACCAGTGTAGGGGTTTCCTTTTGGATTTTCATTAAAATCCATTAATTTATTGCTTATAATTGGTGTTAGTTGCTTATAATCAATCATTTTTGACGCATCATCATTGTAAAAATACTCTTGCGCATTTTGATTATTATTCAATGAAAAATAATCAGATTCTTGCAGCTTATTATTAGTTTCGGTAAGTTTTTTATCTAATTTAGCATATTTTTCTTGCTCAAAAAGCACCTGTCCTTTATAAAACATATAAGTAAATAAATTAAGTAAAACTGCTGTTATGATTCCGTAAAGTAATAATGATTGCTTCATTTTTTTTGGTAAATATTAAATTTTAAATTCTAAGTTATCGTAAGCTAAAAATACATTTTTCGGCAATTTTTGTTGAATTTCTTCATGAAAACCAAAAGTATAGCTAATATGTGTCAAATAAGTTTTTTCAGGACGTACCAAATATATAAAATTTAAAGCTTCTTTTAGATTAAAATGAGAATGGTGTTCAGTTTCTTGCAAACAATTTATAACCAAAATTTTAAGATTTTTTAATTTGTCACTTTGCTCTTTCTCGATGGTTTTAATGTCCGTTAAATAAGCAAAATCATCTATCCTATATCCAAAAACTTGCAAATTACCATGCATTGCATCAATAGGAATTATGATTTTGTTTTTTATTTGAAACGAAGTATTTTTTGTAATTTGATTTATTACAACACTAGGTGCTCCAGGATATCGGTTTTCGGTTTCGAAAATATAATCGAATCTTTTTTCAAGATTTTCTATAACCCGCTCGTGGGCAAAAATTGGAATAGCTTGATTTTGCAAATAATTAAAAGGGCGAATATCATCAAGTCCAGCAGTATGATCAGAATGTTCATGAGTAAATAAAACTGCATCTAGACGCTCGCACCGCGAAGTCAACATTTGCTGTCTGAAATCTGGGCCGCAATCTATAATTATCGAAAAATCATCAGAATAAATCCAGATAGAAACTCGTAACCGTCTGTCTTTAATATCATTACTAAAAGACACAGGGTTTTTATTTCCAATAATTGGAATTCCTTGCGATGTGCCAGTTCCCAGAAAATAAATGGTCATAATTTGTATATGATAAATTTTTTTTTACAAAAATAAGATTAAAATCTTTGATAGAAAGCCTATTTTGTTAACTTTGTTTAAAATTATGAAATTTTTAAAATGCAAACCGAAATAAAGTTAAAAGGTGACAGGGAAATTCAACAAATACCTTCTATAAAAGATAAGGCTTTAAGAATTAACTTGAATGATAATATTTACGGCACATTTGCAGAAATAGGCGCTGGGCAAGAAACTGTTCGACATTTTTTTCGTTCTGGCGGTTCATCAGGAACAATTGCAAAGGCAATGTCTGCGTATGACAAAGATTTTTCTGATGCTATTTATGGCATTGAAGAGGATGGCCGTTATGTTACTGAAAGCCGTCTTAAAAAAATGATAACCAAAGAAGTTAATCTTATTGAAGACCGATTAAAAAGAGACAAACATCCTAACAAAATGTTTTTTAGTTTTGCAAATACCGTTGCGACAATTGATTTTGCTAAAAAGTTCAAAGGTCACGGTTGGGTCGGCATCAAGTACCAAATTGAACCTGATGAAGACTATAACGAAATAATTTTACACCTTCGTTTCAAAGAAACCGATGCACGTTTGCAACAAGAAACACTTGGTATTCTCGGCGTAAATCTTATTTATGGTGCTTTTTACAAGTACAATGATCCTAAAAAATTACTTCGTTATTTATATGACCACCTTGATAAAGACCAATTAGAAATCGATACGATTAACTTTTCTGGACCAAGGTTTGCAGATGTAGATAATCGATTAATGAGTTTACAGTTGGTAAAAAACGGAATGACCGATGCTGTAATGTTCGACCCACAGGGAAACAATATTTTGCCAGCCGCAATTTTATATAAAAAAAATATATTGGCATTGCGAGGCAGTTTTCGTCCAGTTACCAATGTAAATATGGATATGTACGAACGCTCTCTGAAAATGTTTTTGAATGAAAGCAAGGTTGATGAAAAAAACACATTAGTAATTTTCGAAATAACATTGTCTAATTTGCGTTCTGAAGGCGAAATAGATGAGCGAGATTTTATGGACAGAGCAGAACTTTTATGCTCTCTTGGTCAAACAGTTATGATTTCTAACTTTCAAGAATATTATAAAGTTGTAGAATATTTCTCTGATTATACCAAAGCTAGAATGGGTTTGGCAATGGGCGTAAATAACTTAATAGACATTTTTGACGAAAAATATTATCGCCACATGTCAGGCGGTATTCTTGAAGCTTTTGGAAAATTATTTTACAGAGATTTAAAAGTTTTTTTGTATCCAATGGAAGACGAAAACGGCAATGTTATTGATTCTCAAAACTTAATGGTACACCCACGAATGAAAGAATTATACAAGTTTTTTGCCTACAACGGAAAAGTTATTGACATAGTTGACTACGACCGCAACAACCTGAAGATTTTTTCTCGAGAAGTACTCAAACAAATCAGTCAAGGTGATAAAGGTTGGGAAAAAATGTTGCCTGGCGGGATTGCAGATTTAATAAAAGAACACCATCTTTTTGGTTTCGACAAAAATAAAGTTTAGCGGAAAATTAAATTTTAGTGGGCGTGACCCGAAAAAGGGTCATGCTGTCCGTTCCCAATTTTTTTTTAAGTCCCGAATAACGGGATAAAAAAAAGATTTCCACTTCCATCATTCACGCACAATCAACACAATAGTTTATAAGATTTTCTCTAAATTAATTTTAGATTTTTTTAAATTTTTCAAAGCATTTTTTGCATAATCACACTATGCAACCAGCGATTAAATTTAAAACCCGATTCTTTTATAACTCCAACAGTTTCGAAACCAAAACTTTCGTGAAACTTGATGCTTGATTGGTTTTCTGAATCAATAACCGCTATCATTGTGTGTAATTTTTGATTTTTTGCTAGACCAATTAATTCTTCTAATAACAATTTTCCGATGCCTTTTCCGTGATATTTATTATCAACATAAACCGAATGTTCAACAGTAAATTGATAAGCTTCATGAAATCTAAATTCAGAATACAATCCAAAACCAACAACAATATCATCGATTTCGGCAACAATTATAGGAAATTTTTTTTTAATTTTTTCTTCAAGAATTGCTTTTTGATGTTCTAAAGTTCTAGTGTTATAATCATACAAAGAAGTTGAATTTAGAATATTATAATTGATAATTTCTAAAATACCTTTGGCATCTTCAGTCTGGTATTTTCTAATTTTTATCATTTAACATTAATTAGTGTATAAATTGAAAATAAGGTTAGAATGACAACAATCAGAAACATATTTATAAAAAACAAAAAGATACTTTTCAAAAACGTTACTATTCGAGATTCTCCATAAAATTGATCAGGCGCAGGAAAGAAAAAAAAGCATCAAAAGATGTCCAACAAATTCTGTCCCATTTGATAATATAGTTGTAAAAATATTTTTTTTAGTAAGTTCATTAAAACTAGTCAAAATATTTATTATGAGAAACATAATCGATAAAAAAGTAAAATAATGAAATATGAAAATACTATGATCAATATAAAACAAACGTTTTTTGGAATGAAACAAACAAAAGAAAAAAGCAAATATAGTCATATAAATAATCAAAACCTTTGCAAAATTAATTTTGAAATACGTAAATCCGTTTTGAATGAATTCGTCTTTATTATAATTATCCTGAAACTACATTGTTTTTGCAATAACTAATATTCTACTTTAGTAACCTTTCCTTTTGCTTTTATCATTTCTAATTTATAAACGGTTTGGAAAATAATTTTGAATAAGCCATTTTTTGAACAAGTAATTTTTTAATCTTTGCCTATTAAATTTTTTAATTTTAGTTTTTCAATCTGATATTTGTTTTGACAGTAAAAATTTATAAATATTTATTTCGTGTTTTGACAATTGTTTTTTTTTAATTTTATAAATTGATACGTCTAAGCCAAACGGCATATTTTTGGCTAAAATTTTATTTTTATCTGGTTTTTCTTTTTGTTCGTTCGTAATTTCATTTTCAATACTGGTTTCTGGCAATAGTGTTAACGATAATAAAGTAAAAAAAAATAAAGATTTACAGTCTAACTAGTTCCAAATAACTCAATCTTTTAACTCCCAAATATTCTTTTGTTGCGGCTGGTTTGAATAATGAATTTTTGATTGTTCACCAAAATGCATTTTCATAATGTGTTAAATCTTCAAAAAAATGAAGAAACAAATCGTAAAAAGTTTTGTAAGTACCAACGTTTTCTTACCTATAATTTTGATAAAATTTGTTTTCGTCAACATGTCTTCAATTGAGGCAAGTTTTGTCTTATCAAATAATTTTATGAGACATTTTATAAGTTGGTTAATTTCAGTAAAAATATGTAATTTTTTAATATTTAGAATCAGAAGTTTAATTTTTATTCCTGCAAAACTTAATTATTTGCCTTGTGCTCATTAAAATATTTTGTATTTTTGAAATCTAATATAATTATTTTTGAGAACTGTAATTCTAAAACAAATAACCAACCCAAACGACTTTAAAATTCAACTTTTGAATTGGTCTCAACAATTTCGTGAGGTTGTGTTTTTAGATTCAAATGAATATCCAGACCAATATTCAAGTTATGATTGTGTACTTGCTGTCGATGCGTTTACATCAATAAAAACAGATTATCACAATGCTTTTGAAGATTTAAAGCAGTACCAACAAACAACTCAAGACTGGCTTTTTGGTTATTTGTCGTATGATTTGAAAAATAATTTAGAGAATTTAAAATCTAAAAATTTTGATGGTTTAGCATTTCCAGATTTGTTTTTTTTTCAGCCCAAAAAGTTGTTTTTTTTAAAAGGAAATGACCTAGAAATTCACTTTCTCAATATGTGTGATGATGAAATTGATGTTGATTTTAGCGAAATAACTTCTTTTGTTTCAAATTTCAGCAGTGAACATTTTAGCATCGAGATTAAGCAAAAAATTTCAAAAGAGAATTATATTCAAAAAATTTCAAAGATTTTAGAACATATTAATCGCGGTGATATCTACGAAGCCAATTTTTGTATGGAATTTTTTGCAGAAAATACATTAATAAATCCTTTAGATAGATATTTGAAGTTAAACGAAATTTCAAAAGCACCATTTTCTGTTTTTTTTAAAAATAATTATCATTTTCTATTATGTGCCTCACCAGAAAGATATTTAAAAAAAGACAACGATAAACTTATTTCACAGCCTATAAAAGGTACTTCAAAACGCTTTTCGAATAAATTAGATGATGAGAAATCAAAATTAGAATTATCTCAAAACAATAAAGAACGGTCAGAAAATATTATGATTACTGACTTGGTTCGCAATGATTTATCAAGAACAGCGCAAAAAGGCTCTGTAGAAGTTCAAGAGTTATGCAAAGTTTATTCTTTTGCGCAAGTACATCAAATGATTACTACAATTTCATCGAAACTAAATCCAGAATTCTCAGTTATTGATACTTTAAAAACCACTTTTCCGATGGGCAGTATGACTGGGGCACCAAAAATTTCAGCAATGAAAATTATTGATGAGCTTGAAGAATCAAAACGTGGCTTGTATAGCGGTGCTGTGGGTTATTTTACACCAAATGGAGGTTTTGATTTTAATGTCGTAATACGAAGTATTTTGTATAATCAAGAAGTGAACTACGTTTCGTTTTCGGTCGGTAGCGCCATTACCTCTTTGTCAATTCCTGAGCAAGAATATCAGGAATGTTTATTAAAAGCAAAAGCAATGTTGGAAGTTTTGACTTAAATTGAAATTAAATAATTACTTTTAAATATGATTCAAAATTTCCAAAACCATATTAATAAAAATTTTTCGATTTTAGCAAATAAAAAGCTAATTGTTGCTATAAGTGGTGGTTTAGATTCGATGGTTTTATTGCATTTATTCCAAAATTTGAACCAAGAAATTGCTGTTGCACATTGCAATTTTCAACTTCGTGGATTAGAAAGTTTTGAAGATCAAAATTTTGTTCAACAGTACGCTTCTGCAAATGATATTCCAATATTCGTAACTCAATTTGACACCGAAAATTTTGCCAAAGATTATAAATTGTCGATTCAAGTTGCTGCTCGAAACCTCAGATACGATTGGTTTTATGAACTTTTAGACTCCAAAAATTACGATTATGTTTTAACGGCGCATCACGCTGACGATGATCTAGAAACATTTATTATCAATCTGTCTCGCGGAACAGGTCTGGATGGTTTGATTGGAATTCCGTCACAAAATGATAATATTATAAGACCGCTATTAATTTTTACTCGTCAAGAAATTGAAGAGTATGCCAAAAAGAATAACATCAAATGGCGGGAGGATTCTAGCAATTCATCCGATAAATATCTTCGAAATAAAGTTAGAATTAATATTATTCCATTGCTAAAAGAATTGAATCCAAATTTTATCAGCTCTTTTCAAAAAACACAAAATTATTTGCAAGAATCAAAAATAATGGTTGAAGACGCCACAATTATGATTTATCAGCAAGTTGCAAAAGAAGTCGGAGATAACATACATTTTGATTTATTAAAATTAAGAACATTACCAAACTACAAATCCTACTTGTACCAATGGTTGCAAGAATTTGGTTTTACCGCTTGGCATGACATCTACGATTTGGTCGATTCACAATCAGGGAAAAAGGTTTATTCAAATGGTTATCAATTATTAAAAAGTAGAAATTATTTTATTTTATCACCAATTACTGAACTTAAAAATGAAGTTTATTATATCGAAAAAAATCAATTAGGAATTAAAGTCCCGTTAAATCTTTCTATTTTTCAAGTAAAACATATTTCAAATTCCAATCAAAATACTATATTTGTCGACGCTGAGAAACTAAAATTTCCCTTGATATTGCGAAAATTTCAAAAAGGCGATAGTTTTCAACCATTTGGAATGAATGGAAAATCAAAAAAAATAAGCAAATTTTTTAAAGATGAAAAATTATCGATTTTAGAAAAACAAAGCATCTGGATTTTATGTTCTGATACACTTATAGTTTGGATTATAGGATTGAGGCAAGATGAACGTTTTAAAATAGAAAAAACAACACAAAACATATTACAAATTACACATACCACATTATGAAGAAAATAATTTTATCAATAATTACTTTTTTTGCTATTTCAAACGCAAATTCTCAAATAATAAATCCAGTAAAATGGACTTCAAAAACCCAAAAAATATCAGAAACAGAATTCAATTTAATCGTTTCAGGAAAAATTGACGCCTCTTGGCATCTTTATTCACAATTTACGCCAGATGGAGGAGCATTACCAATGGAATTGAATTTTTCTGACCAAAAGGGCAATTTCGAATTGATAGGAAAAGCAATCGAAAGTCCTTATAAAAAAGCATTTAATGATGTTTTTGAAGTCGAAGAGTACTATTTTGAAAAGGAAGTGACACTTACTCAAAAAGTAAAAGTCACCAATCCAAAAACTAATAAGATTAAGTTGGTTTTGGATTATCAGGCTTGTAAAGAGTCTTGTATTAACGATAAGAAAACTTTCACTTTTGATATTCCAGTTTCTAAAGTTACTGAAAATATTGTGCCAATAGACTCGGCAAAAACAATAGAAATTGCGCCTGTAACTGAAACGGTCGAAAAAAAAGATAAAAATGTTAAAAAAATAACTGCGATCAAAAAACCTTTAAAAAAAGATGAAAAAGGGTTGTGGGCCATTTTTATTTTAGCATTTCTTGGCGGATTTGCTGCATTACTTACACCTTGTGTTTTCCCTATGATCCCTATGACTGTTAGTTTTTTTACAAAACAAAGTAAAACTAAATCTCAAGGAATCAGAAACGCAATTTTTTATGGACTTTCGATAATCATAATTTATGTTTTATTAGGAACAATAGTAACAGGGGTTTTTGGCGCAGATGCGTTAAATGCACTTTCGACAAATGTATATTTCAATATTATATTTTTTTTATTATTGGTAGTTTTTGCAGCATCTTTCCTTGGAGCCTTCGAAATAATGTTACCCAACTCATGGGCTAATAGAATTGATAGTCAAGCAGATAGAGGTGGAATAATAGGAATATTATTCATGGCACTAGCACTAGCAATTGTTTCATTTTCTTGCACTGGACCAATTGTTGGAACACTTTTGGTAGAATCAGCTTCAAAAGGTGGTATTGCTCCTATTGTTGGAATGCTTGGTTTTTCATTAGCATTGGCTTTGCCTTTTATGTTATTTGCCATGTTTCCTGGTTGGTTAAATTCGCTGCCAAAATCGGGAGGTTGGCTCAACACAGTAAAAGTGTTTTTAGGATTTTTGGAGCTTGCGCTAGCTTTTAAGTTTTTGTCAAATGCCGATTTAGTTTTACAATTACATTTTTTAGAAAAAGAAGTTTTCATTGCAATTTGGATCGCTATTTTTGGCACTTTGGCACTTTATTTATTTGGAAAAATAACATTGCCTCACGATAGTCCAATTACTTCAATATCTGTTCCAAGATTATTTATGGGTTTAATAATACTTAGTTTTACAATTTATATGATTCCTGGGCTCTGGGGAGCACCATTAAAATTGATAAACGCTTTTCCACCACCGCAAGAATATAGTGAAAGTCCATTTGGTTTTGGTAATAACTCAAATATAAATGCGGAAATAAAATTACCTAATGGAGCCAAATCTGGACCACACGGAATAGTGGTTTTTGATGATTATGATAAAGGTTTGGAATATGCAAAATCCGTAAATAAGCCAATTTTACTTGATTTTACTGGTTATGCTTGTGTAAACTGTCGCAAAATGGAAAACAATGTTTGGTCAGATGAGCGAATTTTAAAAATTTTAAAAAATGATGTGATTTTGATTTCTTTGTATGTAGATGATAAAAGAGTAATGCCAAAATCAGAACAATTTATATCAAAATCAACTGGTGAAAATCTTGAGACTTATGGAGACAAATGGACGGATTTTATGATAAATACATATAAAACCAATACACAACCGTTGTATGTAATTACTGATTTGGAGGGTAAAAATTTAAATACCGAAATCCCTACAACAAGCTACAATCCAGATGTTTTGTTTTACGAATCTTGGCTTAAATCAGGAGTTTCTAATTTCAAGAAATAAAAAAAAATCCCAATCTTTAAAATTTTTAGATTGGGATTTTCACTTATAAAATATGTTTACTCAACAATTTATAAACTTCATTAATATTGTTTCCGCTTTTTCCAAATTGTTTAACAATCGGAATATCATCACTTTTTAACCAAATTTTCAAATCTGCATCAAGATCTAAAATTCCTGCACTTTCTTTTGAAAATTTATGAATATTACAATAAGGAATTGATAAATATTCAGTTTTGGTTCCAACGATTTGTTTTTCGACCAGAATTAATCTTTTATTAGTAAAAACAAACATATCACGAATTAGTTTATAAGCTTTTTCTATGTTCTCACCATCAATTAAAATAGGTTCAAATTCTTTTTCGACATTATCGATATTTATTTCTGAGGCGTTGCCCATTATTGCATTAAAAATCCCCATAATTTTCTATTTTAAATTTTTATCAAATTTAATTTAAAAAAAGTTGTTGTAGATGGTAAAATTTTATTAATTTCCGTTAAAATTATTTATTATGCTTATTAAAGTTTTTGGAAGTGCAGTTTTTGGAGTTGAAGCCACCACAATAACCGTAGAAGTGAATATGGACAAAGGAATTGGTTATCATTTAGTTGGGCTTCCAGATAATGCTATTAAAGAAAGTAGTTATCGAATTGCGGCAGCGCTCAAAAATAATGGTTTTGCAATGCCAGGAAAAAAAATAACTATCAATATGGCACCAGCTGACTTAAGAAAAGAAGGTTCTGCCTATGATTTGACATTAGCCATAGGGATTTTGGCTGGTTCATCGCAAATAAATGCTGATGAGGTTGCCAATTATATAATTATGGGCGAATTGTCATTAGACGGAAGTCTGCAACCTATTCGTGGTGCTTTGCCAATTGCCATAAAAGCAAAAGAAGAGGGATTTAAAGGTTTTTTCTTACCGATTCAAAACGTAAAAGAAGCTGCAATTGTGGAAGGTGTTGATGTTTACGGAGTAGAAAACTTGCAACAAGTAATCGATTTTTTTGAAAGAAAAGGGGCAATTGAACCCACAAAAATTGACACTAGAGCCGAATTTTATAAAACTTTAGATTTCCCAGAACACGATTTTAGCGATGTCAAAGGTCAAGAAAGCATTAAACGGTCTATGGAAATTGCAGCAGCAGGCGGTCACAATATTATTTTGATAGGCCCACCAGGCTCTGGAAAAACTATGATTGCCAAACGTTTGCCAAGTATTTTGCCCCCTATGACTTTGAGAGAAGCTTTAGAAACGACCAAAATTCATTCGGTTGCAGGAAAATTAAAAGAAGTTGGTTTGATGAATCAACGTCCGTTTCGTTCTCCACATCACACAATTTCAAATGTTGCCCTTGTTGGCGGCGGCAGTTATCCGCAACCTGGAGAAATTTCCATGGCTCATAATGGTGTTTTGTTTTTGGACGAACTTCCTGAATTTAAACGAGATGTTTTGGAGGTAATGCGCCAGCCTCTCGAAGATAGAGAAGTAACCATTTCGAGAGCCAAATTTACTATTACTTATCCAAGTTCATTTATGTTAGTGGCAAGTATGAACCCAAGTCCGAGTGGTTTTTTTAATGATCCCGATTCGCCACAAACATCATCACCACATGAAATGACTCGTTATTTAAGCAAAATTTCTGGTCCATTATTAGACAGAATCGACATTCACATAGAAGTTACACCTGTGCCATTTGAAAAGTTATCGTCAACCCGAAAAGCAGAATCAAGTGTAGCTATTCGAGCCAGAGTTACTGCTGCAAGAGAAATTCAAACTGCTAGATTCGCCGAAATGGAAACTGTAAATTATAATGCACAAATGAGTACAAAACTGATAAGAGAATTTTGTAAACTCGACGATACTTCGTTACAATTGTTAAAAACCGCAATGGAAAGGCTGAATTTATCTGCTCGAGCGTATGATAGAATCTTGAAAGTTGCCAGAACAATTGCTGATTTAGAAGCAGTCGATGAAGTAGGTGCAAGCCATATTGCTGAAGCAATTCAATACAGAAGTTTGGATCGTGAAGGTTGGTTGGGTTAAGATTTTAGATTTCTACATTTTGCCCAATGCATTTAAGAAAGAATTTGTAATGCATTTTATAGATTTTCCTACATCTTATAAAATTTCTTTTAAAGATAAAATTATTGTTAAACAAAACCTGAAAGATAAATTCAGAAATATAAAACCTAAAATCCTATGTCAAAATTGCAAATTAAAGCATTCATTTTTCAATTACTTTGTTTCATTATATTTTTTCTTACAACTAAATATTTGGTGTTACAACTAACATCTCTAACTGGATTTAAAGTTTCATTAATTGCCTTTGTAATAGGTACTTTTTTTGCACCAAAATTCAAAGCCACAAAAACTAATGAAGGTGAAAAACTTTATATGAAATGGATTTTTTCAAAAAGATTGATTGAAATTACTTAATCAAAAAATAATTATTTAATTATCTAATTTCTTAATTTTCTTATTGTATAACGGTAAAAAGTAGGAAGCCGTATAGTTAAAACCGACCCCAAAATTGCCTTCATAAGTGCGGTTGAAACCCGGAATATACAAGTTAGCAAAGTTTTCGGGTTCTTTTTCGGTTACCAAATAATTGATTCTAAAGCTAAATCCAACAAACACATTGTTAACAACTTTTGCTTTTACACCTGCAACAAATTCAAGCCATTGAGCTGATAAACCATCAAATTTTTCACCTGAATAAATAGCAGGAACCTCGCCGTAATAAGAGTTGGTATTGTATATTTTAAAAGTGTTTAATTCCTGACTGAAAGTTGTTATGCCGTACCGCAAGCCTATATAAACCATGTTTTCCATGTTCAGCCAGTTTTCGTAGCTGTTGTAATCAAAACCAACTTTCAAATAAGTGCCATTTGTAGTAAAATTAAGCCTTCTGTCGTCAGTGGTTTTGTTTTCGTTACCAATTTCTGCAGCCAAAAAATAGTTTTTTGTTAGTCTATAATCTCCAACAATTTCTACACCTTTATAATCTTTTTCATAAAATGATTTTGATAATTTGAATAAATCAATACCAAAACGAATACCATATCTTTCTGGGATTATTGCAATGGAATCTTTTTTGACTACTTTAATTTCTTTTTTAGCTTGTGACTGTGCTGAAAATGTAGTCATTATAATAAAAAAACTATAAAAATATTTTAATATGTGTTTCATTTTCATCAAGAATATTAGGTTTTAAAATTACAATGCTTTCAATCCATGAACCATTTGCAGGGGTACTGTCTATGAATGTTGGAGAATTTAGGTTCAGCACAAACAAAGTCTTATAACCGCAAGCCCGAGAAACATATAAATCATGTCGGATGTAATCAAATTGCAAATGGACTTCATTTATTAATGCAGTATTTGTGTTTCCTGCATTCAATTTTAAAGTATATTTAGTTAAATCTGACATTGTTTTTAAAGGTAACTTAATTTTTGAAACGCCATCAAACGTATTTAAAATTTTTGAAGTGCCAAATTCGTTAACTTCTAATTTAGAAACATTTATTGGCAATTGCGAGTCGCTATCAAAAAACTCAATTACAACTTGTGGTGTTGTAGGCGTTCCTTCCGCACAAATATCGTCTTTCTCGCATCTTGAGAATGTTATTAAAAACAAAACTGCGGCTATAAATATTTTTTTCATTATTATAAATTAAATGCTTTTGAATTCGAAAATTTAACATTAATTGTGTCAATTTTTCAAGTCTTAATAATCTAGTATCTAGTCTCTCAATTCCAAAAGAACAACGTTTTCTACGTGGTGCGTTTGCGGAAACATATCAACTGGTCGAACTCTAGTTACTTTGTATTTTTCGTCAAGCAAAGCTAAATCTCGGGCTTGAGTAGCTGAATTACAACTTACATAAACAATTTTCTTAGCTTCGATTTTCAATAATTGTTCAATAACATCTTTGTGCATGCCGTCTCGTGGCGGATCAGTTATAACAACATCTGGTTTGCCGTGTTGGGCAATGAAACTTTCATTAAAAACGTTTTTCATATCGCCTACATAAAACTCACAATTAGTTATTTCATTGCGATCAGCATTTGCTTTAGCATCAATAATCGCTTCAGGAACCGACTCAACTCCAATAACTTTTTTGGCATTTTTGGACACAAATTGCGCAATTGTTCCCGTTCCGGTATATAAATCATAAACCAATTCCGAGCCAGTCAAACCAGCATAATCTCTAGTTATTTTATATAATTCGTAGGCTTGGTTCGAATTGGTTTGGTAAAAAGATTTGGCGTTGATGCTAAACTTTAAACCTTCCATTTCTTCTAAAATATAATCTCTACCTTTATATAAAACAATTTTTTGATCGTAAATAGTGTCGTTTGGTTTGCTGTTGATGACATATTGCAACGAAGTAATTTCTGGGAATTTATCAGCCAAAAAGTCCATTAATTTAATTCGGTTTTCTTTTTGTTCTTCAAAAAATTGAATCAAAACCATGATTTCGCCTGTTGAAGCCGTTCGAATCATTAAAGTTCTCAACAAACCTTCATGCGCACGAGGATTAAAAAACTCCAAATTATTTTCGATTGCAAATTTACGAATTGCATTTCGAATCGAATTTGATGGATCTTCCTGCAAATGACATTTTGTAATATCCAGAATCTTGTCCCACATTTTTGGAATATGAAAACCAAGAGCATTTCTGTTTTCGAGTTCTACATCGCTTTCAATTTCTTCTTGCGTCATCCAACGTGCGTTCGAAAAACCAAATTCCATTTTATTTCTATAAAAAAACTTTTTTTCTGAACCCAAAATTGGTTCCATTTGTGGCAATTCGACTTTACCGATGCGTTGCAAATGATTCAAAACCTCATTCTGTTTATAATAAAGCTGCTGCTCGTACTTCATATTCTGCCATTTGCAACCACCACAAACTCCAAAATGTTCGCAAATTGGTTCAATTCTATGCTCAGAAAATTCGTGAAATTTCACAGCTTTTCCTTCATAATAAGCTTTGCGTTTTTTGAAAGTTTGCACATCGACCACATCTCCAGGCACGACATTTGGAATAAAAACTACTTTTCCGTCTGGTGCTTTGGCAACTGAAACGCCTTTGGCACCAGCGTCGAGCACTTTTATTTGATGAAAGACAACTTTGTCTGTATTTTTCTTACTCATATTGCAAAAATAAGTTTTTGGAGGGATTTTTGGTTGAATATTTTGAAATTTTCTGAAATTATTTCTTGGGCCTTATCCAGCTTTCCATTTCAACTCCTCGTTTTTAAATCTTTTTTCTATGCAACTGCAAGAGCTTCCGTTGGTCGCTATGCATTTTCAAGAAAAAATAGCTTTACAAACTGCGGGGTTTCCACTTCAATCTGGGGCAAGAAACACTTGCTTTCAAAAGAATTTACTATTTTTACACACAAATCATAAACTATGCAAACCCATCTAGCACTTCTTCGTGGCATCAACGTTTCTGGTCATAAAATGATTAAAATGGAGGCTCTAAAAATTGCTTTAGAAAAAATTGGTTTCCAAAACGTACAAACCTACATTCAATCGGGCAATGTTTTTGTAGATATTGATGAAGAAAATCAAGCCAAAGTTGGTTTTATAATAAAATTGGAGATCCAAAAAACGTTTGGTCACGATGTACCAGTTGTTGTAATTGCCAAGCAAGATTTAGAATTGTGTTTGTTGAATAATCCTTATTTGAAACTTAAAGATTTTGACACCAAAAAATTATATGTTGCTTTTTTATCTAAAGAATTGAAACCTGAAAATATCAATGATTTAAAAATCAGTAATTTCAAACCTGATGAAGCTGTTATTGATGAAAGTCGCATTTACATAAAATATGATATTGGTGCAGGAAAAACCAAACTCGACCAAAATTATATTGAGAAAAAATTAAATGTAATTGCAACAATTAGAAATTGGAATTCAGTATCAAAATTAATAGAAATATTTGAAGAAAGACAATAATTTGATTTCTTAAACCCCAATAAAATGCTTCTTTAGTTTGTAAATAGTTTATCTTCTTGAAAAATATTGAAAACATAAGTAGTATATATTACCAAATTGTCATTTATTTCAATAAATATTATTAATTTTACATTTGTAAAGGATGATTTCTCTCCAATAAGTAGGAATTGATTATATAAAATTTTAAATAAATTTACAATGCCAGTTTTAGAAAAAATCAGTTCTCAAGAAATTATCAATTTAGAAAACAGGTACGGTGCACATAATTACCATCCATTGCCAGTAGTTTTGAGTAGAGGAGAAGGTGTTTTTGTTTGGGATGTT
Source organism: Bacteroidota bacterium (assembly GCA_043769905.1). Classification (GTDB taxonomy): domain Bacteria; phylum Bacteroidota; class Bacteroidia; order Flavobacteriales; family Flavobacteriaceae; genus Flavobacterium. The sequence goes on along the minus strand of JAYVIW010000042.1, from coordinate 73,623 downwards.
GACGGGAAGAAGTATTATGATTTCCTCTCTGCTTATTCGGCCGTGAATCAAGGACATTGTCATCCTAAAATTGTTGAAGCTATGATCACTCAGGCAAAAACATTAACATTGACTTCGCGAGCATTTTTTAATGATCAACTTGGTTCTTATGAAAAATTCTTGACAGATTTTTTTAAGTTTGATAAAGTTTTGCCAATGAATACAGGTGCCGAAGCTGTTGAAACTGCTTTGAAAATCTGTAGAAAATGGGCATATGAGAAAAAAGGAATTCAAGAAAATGAAGCACAAATAATTGTTTGTGACGGTAATTTTCATGGTCGAACGACCACGATAATTTCGTTTTCAAATGATGAAAATGCCCGTAAAAATTTTGGACCATATACTGAAGGATTCATCAAAATTCCTTACGATGATGTTGAAGCATTGGAAAATGTTCTAAAAAACAATAAAAATATTGCAGGATTTTTAGTAGAACCAATTCAAGGCGAAGCTGGAGTTTATACACCAGCAGACGATTATATGATGCGTGTAAAAGATTTGTGTAACAAGCACAACGTACTTTTTATTGCAGATGAAATTCAAACTGGAATTGCAAGAACAGGATCATTATTAGCAGTTTGTGGAAATTGTAATTGTGACAATCATTGCGAACGACAAGCGACCTATGCCACTCCAGATATATTGATTCTTGGAAAAGCTTTGTCTGGCGGTGCTTATCCAGTTTCGGCAGTATTGGCCAATGACCACATTATGAATGTCATAAAACCTGGACAACACGGTTCTACTTTTGGAGGAAATCCGATAGCAGCAGCAGTTGCAATGGCAGCATTAGAAGTTGTAGATGAAGAAAATTTGGCGCAAAACGCAAGAATTCTTGGTAGATTATTTCGTTCCGAATTAAAAAAATATATTGAAACCTCAAATATTGCGACTCTTGTTCGAGGTCGTGGTTTGTTAAATGCAGTTGTAATTAACGATTCTGAGGATAGCGATACCGCTTGGAACATTTGCATGACATTAAGAGACAATGGATTGCTAGCCAAACCAACACACGGAAATATCATTCGTTTTGCACCACCATTAGTAATGACTGAAGAACAACTTTTGGATTGTGTTTCGATTATTATTAATACTCTAAAGCAATTTGAAAAATAGAATTTTGGTTATTAAAAAAAAGAGGCAATTCATATTGCCTCTTTTTATTTATTTTACAGGAATATTTTCTAAAATTTCCAATACAAATTTATAGAATTTTTTAGACGATTTAATTGAGGCTCTTTCGTCTGGTGAGTGCGCTCCGTGAATCGTTGGTCCAAAGGAAATCATGTCCATATCAGGGTAATTAGTTCCAAGAATTCCGCATTCTAAACCAGCGTGACAAGCCACAACTTTTGGTTTTTCTGAGTTTTGCTTTTCGTATATTTTTACTAACAAATCTAAGATTTCTGAATTGACATTTGGTGTCCAACCCGGATAAGACCCACCAAATGTTACTTCGCATCCAAACAATTCATAAGCCGATCGCAGCGCATTTGCCAAATCCATTTTAGAGGTTTCAACTGATGAACGTGTTAAATTTTGAATCGTAATTTCGCCGTCTTTAACAATAATTCTTGCAATATTATTCGACGTTTCAACTAAATCAACCATATCTGCCGACATTCTATAAACGCCGTTGTGTGCTGCATAAATTGAACGTAATAAACCTTCTTGAACACCTAAGGCCATAACTTTTAAAGGCAAATCTGATTTTTCAATTTCGATTGTTAAGTTTGGTTCTGTTGTTTTAAATTCGGCTTTTATATCTGATATAATCTCTTGCATATCAAATATATATGCTTCATCATACATTTGAGCAACTATAATTTTGGCAACACTTTCTCTAGGAATTGCATTACGTAAACTTCCACCAGATATTTCGGCAATTTGAAGTCCAAAATTTTCGAATCCGTCAAATAATAAACGGTTCATAATTTTATTAGCATTGCCCAAACCTTTGTGAATATCCATTCCAGAATGTCCACCATTCAAACCTTTTACTGTAATAGTGTAGCCGATCGAACCTTCTGGAGTTTCTTCTTGCTCGTAACTTCTGTTGGCTGTAACATCGATTCCGCCTGCACAACCAATGTCAATTTCGTCGTCCTCTTCGGTGTCCATATTCAGGAGAATCTCGCCAGTCAAAACACCACCTTTTAGGTTCAATGCGCCTGTCATTCCTGTTTCTTCATCAACAGTAAATAATGCTTCTATTGCTGGGTGTTTGATCGTAGTCGATTCTAAAATTGCCATAATCATTGCTACTCCAAGGCCATTATCGGCACCCAAAGTTGTACCACGAGCACGCACCCAGTCACCATCGACATACATATCGATACCTTGTTTGTCAAAGTCGAAATTGGTATCGTTGTTTTTTTGATGTACCATGTCCAAATGTCCTTGCAAAACAACTGTTTTACGATTTTCCATTCCTGCGGTGGCTGGTTTTCTAATGATTACATTTCGAATTTCGTCTTCAAATGTTTCTAATCCTAGATTATTGCCAAAATCTTTCATAAACTGAATAACACGATCTTCCTTTTTTGAAGGTCGAGGAACAGCGTTTAAATCTGCAAATTTATTCCAAAGATTTTTTGGTTCTAGTGTTCTAATTTCTTGACTCATTAATTAATTTTGTTTTTGTTGATTTAAAATTTATTTCAAGTTTTATTAAAATGGTTTGTACTTGAAAATATTTTTTAAAAAATTTTAGTATATATCACAAATTTACAAAAATTAAACGCGAGATTTCTATAAATTTTAATTATTTTTACGAACCAAAACTATTAATGAAGGCTAAATATTTTCTCACGTTTTTTTTATTATTTCAAATAATATTACTTCAAATTCTAAAGTTTTTTCCAGAATTTATTGAGCAATATTACTCGAATTTATTTTTTCAATATACATCAAATTGGTCTCGAATTATATTGTCTAAATTTCCTTTTTCTGTTGGTGATTTTATCTACGGATTATTGATTTTGATGATTTTTAGATGGTTTTGGAAAATAAGAAAAACTTGGAAAAGCAATTGGAAAATCAATTTATTAAAAATAACGAATTGTCTTTCAGTATTTTATTTTATATTTCATTTGCTATGGGCATTCAACTATTATAGATTGCCATTATTCGACAAAATGAAAATCGATCGAGAATATTCTGACGAAGATTTATTAGCATTTACAAAGATATTAATCGCTAAAACAAATGAAATTCAAGTTCAAATCAACCAAGATTCAACAAGCAGAGTTATTTTTCCATACAACCACAATCAGGTTTTTAAGATGAATTTGAATGGTTACAAAAATCTATCTGAACAATATTCTTTTTTTGATTATAAATATTTATCTGTAAAAAAATCAATCTTTAGTTTGCCTTTATCCTACATGGGTTTTGGAGGATATTTAAACCCATTTACCAATGAAGCTCAAATAAATAGCTTGTCACCAATTTATGGATTGCCCATGACTTCGTGCCACGAAATGGCACACCAAATAGGTTACGCTAGCGAAAGTGAATGCAATTTTATAGGTTTTATGGCTTCAATAAAAAACGAAAATTTATATTTTAAATACTCTGGATACACATCGGCTTTAAAATATTGTTTGAATAATTGGGAAGTTCGAAATCCAGAAATTAAACAACAATTATTAAAAACTGTTAATATAGGTATCTTGAAAAACTATCAAGAAAATATAGATTTTTCTAAAATTTATCATACACCAATTGAAACAGGTTTCGAAATTTTTTATGATAATTTCTTGAAACTTAACCAGCAAAAGGATGGTTTAGATAGCTATAACAAATTTGTAGATTTGTTAGTTAATTATTATAAATTTACGGGTAACGAACTGTAATAAAAAATCCCAAATTGCAATTAAGCAATTTGGGATTCTATATTTAGAATTTAAAACCTAAACTTTAAACCTTTTTCTATCAGTTTCGTTCAAATATATTTTTCTTAAACGAATAGATTTTGGAGTAACCTCAACATATTCATCTTTTTGAATGTATTCTAATGCTTCTTCTAATGAAAAAATAATTGGTGGAATAATTCTTGCTTTTTCATCATTTCCAGATGAACGAACGTTAGATTGTTTCTTCTCTTTAGTTACGTTGACGCACATATCGTCCGCACGAGAATTTTCTCCAATTACTTGACCTTCATAAATTTCAGCATTTGGTTCAACAAAAAACTTACCACGATCTTGCAATTTATCAATAGAGTAAGGAATCGCCTTTCCTTTCTCCATAGAAATCAATGAACCTTTGTTACGTCCAGCAATATCTCCTTTAAATGGTTCATATCCAATAAAACGATGCGCCATTATTGCTTCACCAGCAGTAGCGGTAAGCAATTGGTTACGCAATCCAATAATGCCACGAGATGGAATATTAAATTTTACAATCATACGTTCGCCTTTTGTTTCCATGCTCAACATTTCTCCTTTTCGCATGGTTACAAATTCTACTGCTCTACCTGAAAGTGATTCTGGCAAGTCAATTGTTAATTCTTCTATTGGCTCACATTTTTTACCATCAACTTCTTTAATAATAACTTGTGGTTGACCAATTTGTATTTCGTAACCTTCACGTCTCATTGTTTCAATTAAAACAGATAAGTGCAATACACCACGACCAAAAACCATAAATTTATCAGCCGAATCAGTTTCGCCCAATTTCATTGCTAAGTTTTTTTCAAGCTCTTTAGTCAAACGATCTCGAATATGTCGTGATGTTACAAATTTTCCTTCTTTCCCAAAGAAAGGAGAATCGTTTATAGTGAACAACATACTCATTGTGGGCTCATCGATTGCGATTGTTTGCAACGCTTCTGGATTTTCGAAATCGGCAATTGTATCTCCAATTTCAAAACCTTCAACTCCAACAATTGCACAAATATCTCCAGCAACTACTTCTTGAACTTTTTTACGACCAAGACCTTCAAATGTATGTAATTCTTTAATTCTAGATTTTATAATAACACCATCTCTTTTGCAAAGTGAAATAGGCATTCCTTCTTTTAAAATACCTCTCTCTAATCTACCGATCGCAATACGACCTGTAAAAGCAGAAAAATCTAGAGATGTAATCAGCATTTGTGGTGTTCCCTCTGATACTTTTGGAGCAGGTACATGTTCAACAACCATGTCTAATAATGCTTCAACATTATCAGTTACGTTTTCCCAATGGTCTGACATCCAGTTATTTTTAGCAGAGCCATAAACTGTTGGAAAATCTAATTGCCACTCTTCAGCACCTAATTCAAACATCAAATCGAAAACTTTTTCGTGAACTTCTTCTGGAGTACAGTTTTCTTTATCTACTTTATTGATTACAACGCAAGGTTTCAAACCTAAATCGATTGCTTTTTGTAAAACAAAACGAGTTTGTGGCATTGGTCCTTCAAAAGCATCAACCAATAAACAAACACCATCGGCCATGTTCAATACACGTTCTACTTCTCCACCAAAATCGGCGTGACCAGGTGTGTCAATAATGTTGATTTTTGTACCTTTATACTGAACCGATACGTTTTTAGATGTAATGGTTATACCACGTTCACGCTCTAAATCGTTGTTGTCTAATATTAGATCTCCAGTGTTTTCGTTATCGCGAAATAACTGACAATGGTACATAATTTTATCAACCAAAGTTGTTTTTCCGTGATCGACGTGGGCAATAATTGCAATGTTTCTAATAGATTCCATCTGTGTTTTTTAATGGGTGCAAAAGTACACTTTATTTCTGATAAAAAAAACAATAACACAGAGTTTACGATAACTTAACTTATAATGTTGATTTTCAGGAATTAATTGATAAATATATTTTTATAAAATAAAACGGTATATTCTTTAAATATTCAAATTATTGATCAAAAATTTACTCCCATTTGCTTTTTTGATTGTCATTTATACATTCATTTTTATTTGTTCCCAATTATCATCTTGAAATGGAGAAAAATAGAATTCTCCTAAAGCATGAAAAAGCATTCCAATTCCCCAACTTAAAAGTGTCCAATAAAACCATAAATCGCTTGGTGTTGCAATAATATTTAAAATTAGTAAAGAAATGTTTACAACGATATAAGACGTTTGATGACCGCAAAAAACTTTTAATTCATTTACTCTTTTTTTGCGTTAAAGTTGTGTTCTTATTTTGATTTAATTTTGTCCATAATTGTTAGATTTAATGATTTTTATTAATAGTTAAAATTGTTAACAGAAATTTTATCTTCTAATACATATAATTAAAGTAATTGTAATAAAATAGATAAACCTATATATTGCGCTCTAAATTTATGTTATATACTTTCGTTTTAACGCATTAAACTTTTAAATAGTCATTTGTAGATTGTTATTTACAGCTTTTCAAAGCATTTTCTGCTCTTTGCAACCCCCAGTTTGGATAAAATGCACTTTCAGGTTTGAAATTTGCAAAAAGCGCAATTGATTTTTCAACATCTTTACACAATTCTTTGACGTTGGCACCAGTCCATTTCGCTCCACCAATGGAAAACTCCGCTTTTCCGAAAACAACTCTTGGATTTTCTGGTGCTATTGCTTGTGCTTTACTATATAATTGCATTACTTTGCCAGAATATTTCATGCCGTAAGTCATTGGGTCAAAATTCATCCATGCTGTTAAAATCATGGCTTGCATTACTAAAACTTCTGCATTGTTAGGGTTTTTATCCATTTCAATATCAAGTGCTAATTGTGCTTTGTCTAATAAGCCACTCACAAGTTCCTTCTCTTTGGTTTGGAAAGCTGTAAAGCAATTTACAGTTGCAATATAATAATTTGGAAGCCAACTTGTTTTTTCTACTGATGCAATTCTTTCGAACAGTGCGCTTGCTTCCGTGTTTTTGTTTTCGCCCCAAAGTTTCAAGGCATTACCCATTCCTTGTTCAAATTGCGATTGTGCTTTTGAAATTCCTGACACTAATATTACCAATGTTAAGATTAAATTTTTCATAATGTAAATTTTTAATGGTTATTGAAATTGTTTTGTTTTTTAAATGATAATTATTTGTAATGCTGCTGTAAAGTTATGTTGAATGTTTTTGTTTTTAAAATTGTTTTTATAAAAAAGTTATTTTTTGATATTGAATTGTTTTAAAACATAAATCATTTATATTTTGATTTGCAGTTTAAAATAGATACTGCCCAATAGTTTGGTTGTTAAAAAACTATTTAAATGTAATAATAATTTTTTCGTATTCTGAAAAATATAAATTTCGTTTTATCATATTCCAAGGGAACAATAAAACCTTTTTCATTATTTATAAAAAACCCATCGAAAATATCAATGGGTTTGAGTTTTTTTTGAATTTATTTGAATTTATTATTGACGGTTTTTCATTTGTTCAATAAACCCTTCGGTCATTTGTTTCATGCCCTCTTCTCCTATTGTAAAGTAAAAATAGCAAGTAGCAATTAGGTAACATACGCTTAGAATAATACCTATTATTCCCAGTACTTTGCCCGTGTTGAGGTTAGAAAAACCTTTATAATTTTCTGGATTTTCTTGATATAATTTCAGATCTTTATTAGCTAGATAAATGGCTAATATTCCTAATATTAATCCTATAACGCCGTAACAACAGCAAGTTAAGATTGATAAAATTCCTAAAATTAATACTACTGTCGAATTAGGTAAAGTTTGTTTTTCCATGTTATAAATTTAGTTAATTTAATAGTTCGTTAGTTTGTAAATATATGAAATTATCATTATCACCGCATTTAAAATTGCTAAAAGGATAACTATTTTATGATAATTTCTTTTTTTATCAATTAGTAACAATCCGATAAAAAAAAATAATAAAATTGTTGTGTAAATTGCTGGAAACAAATTGAACGCAGCTACAAATTCTCCTTCGAACACCAATACCAAAGCCCGTTGCGTGCCACAACCCAAACATTCTAGACCAAACAATTGCTTATTGGCACAAGGTAGCATAAATTTTTCTAGATCCAAAAGTTATAATTTTGTGCAAAATTGGTGAAAAGTTTTTAAATTTTAATATATTTGGGGTTAATAAATCATAAATGAACTTTTCTAAAATTTTTGACAAATTATTAATTCCAATAATGGCCGTAACTTTTTTTATTGCCATCAATGAACAATCAAATACTTCAAAAAATATTTTTATTCTAATTCCAGCAATGGCTTTTTTTATATTTGGAATGATAAAATTAAGTGCCAAAACACCAAGTAAAAACCAAGAAAATCAGGAAGAAGATGTTTAATATTGGTGATAAAATTTCGGTTCTTGATGATAACATGGACGGAATTGTCTTAAAAATTATTGGAAATACAATTACTATTGAATCTACCGATGGCTTCGAATTGAATTTTCAAAGTAGTGAGTTAATAAAAATTGGCACTTCGGCAGATTTTAAAAATAGTATTGCAACTTTCAATTCAACCTTAATTAAAAAAGAAAAAGAAATTCCAAAGGCAAGAAGTTTTGTTAAAGAAAAAAAACCAAAAGAAATTCCTGCACCAGAATTTGACTTGCATATAGAAAAACTAGTAAAAAATTTTCGTGGCATGTCAAATTATGAAATATTAACATTGCAAGCAGAAACCGCCAAGCGACATTTGGATTTTGCAATCAAAAACCGAATCCCCAAAATAGTCTTTATTCATGGAGTAGGTGAAGGCATTTTAAAATCTGAACTTGATTTTATGCTCAATCGATATGAAAATATTGATTTTAAAGAAGGGAATTATCAAAAATATGGACAAGGTGCGACTGAAATTTTCATTCGTCAAAACAAAAATTAATTTAAATATTCGCCTGCATTAAAATTATCACCTAAATAAAAATCGCTATTGCCATTTTTCAAAGTCACGCCTTTCAAGTTAATAGTGTGTTTAAAACCAGTAGAATTGCTGGTAGTTGTAATTTCTACAGAACCAGTTGTTGCTACCCATTCTTTCTCAAGATTGCTACCTAAACCAAAAGCGGAAACGCACAAATAATTGTTTATATTTAATGCTGAAAATGTGCGGTAAAAAAGTTTGTTTGTTGCAGATATTACTGCATTTTTCACGCCAATCGAGGCGTTCAAATTATTTGGATTATTGTCATAAGACAACAAAGCAACTGTTCCTCTTCTATTTGTAATGATGTTATTTGTTCCAGCCGTACAAAGCGTTACAGTATTTGAAAAAGTTAAATTTATTGGGGTAATTGTTGTTTTATAAGTTCCAAAATTATAAACATCATAAAATTGGTCACCATTTGGTTTGCGAAAAGTAATATTTTTAAATTGCACAAAATGATTGTAACCTACTATTGTCGAAGCGTTTGTAATAGGGTCTGTTGTTTTGTTTATTGTTGTAGTAATCTCAATTGTACCGCCCGTTGCTGTCCATTCTTCGGTATTGTCGGGTTTTGTGGCTGGTGGTGTTGAACAAATATTATCACTAGAAACCACGCCATTATATGCCCTGTAAATAACTTGATTAGAAGCGTCTATTGCATAAATTCTTGGTTCATTTAATTTTGTTTGATCGTTTTTAAAAGCACTATCAATTTGTGTAATTTTCAATATTAGTGCTTCATTACCTTTTAATTTATAAACAATCTGGCCACAACCTGCACCTGCAACATCTTCAAATTTTATGTCTTGGATTGCCACATCTCCATCATCACAAGCATTTACTAAAAATAATATTGCTAAAAAACCAATTAATTTATTCATATTAATACATATTTAAAGCAAAAATAAGATTTTTAATCTATTAGCCAAGATTTTTATTTTTCATTAACATAAGTAAACCTTATATTTGTATTAATGAAAAAAGTTTATTTAGACAATGCGTCAACAACTGCAATTCGTGCGGAAGTTGTTCATGAAATGACCAAAATAATGCTCGAAGATTTCGGAAATCCTTCGTCTAGCCACAGTTTTGGTCGCAGTTCAAAAAATTTATTAGAACTTTCTAGAAAATCAATTGCCAAACAACTGAATGCAAACGCTCAAGAAATTATTTTTACTTCTGGCGGTACAGAATCAAACAATTGGATAATTAATTCTGCTGTCAAAGATTTAAAAATCAAGCGAATAATAACAAGTAAAATAGAACATCATGCTGTTTTACATGCTATTGAACACGCCAAAAAAGAGTTTAATATTGATGTAGAATACGTAAAAACACTTGCCAACGGAGCCATCGATTTGACCAATTTGGTTGAATTATTATCTTTCAAAACGGACACTTTGGTTTCGTTGATGCATGTCAATAATGAAATAGGAACTGTTTTGGATTTAGAGCGTGTTGGCATTATTTGTAAAGAGAATAAGGCACTTTTTCATTCTGATACGGTTCAATCAATTGGAAAATTTAAAATAGATTTGCAGCAAACAAATATTGATTTTTTGGTTGCTAGTGCACATAAATTTCATGGTCCTAAGGGAGTTGGATTCGCATTTGTAAAAAAAGGAATTGGATTAAAACCAATGATTGTTGGTGGAGAACAAGAAAAAGGTTGGCGGGCAGGAACTGAAAGTATTCATAATATTGTTGGAATGTCAAAAGCTTTAGAAATTGCATATAATAATCTTGATATTGAAAAAAGCCATATTTTAGATCTAAAAAAATATTGTATTTCACAACTGAAAATGCATTTTGAAAATTTAAAAATCAACTCTGATGATGGTTTTTATACTATTTTGAATGTACTTTTGCCTTTTTCTAAAGATAAAACAAGCTTAATATTATTTAATCTTGACATGAAAGGCATTGCTGTTTCTAGAGGTAGTGCTTGTCAATCAGGCAGTAGCATGCCTTCCCATGTTCTGGCGGAAATTTTAAATGAGGCTGATTTATTAAAACCAAGTATCAGAATATCGTTTAGTCACAGTAATTCAAAAACTGATATTGATTATTTTATTGATGTTTTGAAAGAACTATTTTAGAATTTTAATATCCAATCGAAATAGTTTTTTGTAATATCTTGTTTATGATTTTCAATAAATTTAAGATAAGACATAGCCAAAGGCGAAAATTTTTTATTTTTTTGCCAAATCAAATACCAATTAGAAATAATTGGAAAACTATTTACTTGAATAATTTTTAATTGTCCGTTTTCTAACTCATTTTTTATTCCAATTATTGGCATAATCGAGAAACCTAAACCAGCAATAACCGCTTGTTTAACAGCTTCGTTGCTAGTCAATTCCATTTTTTTTCTGACTATAAGATTGTTGTCTTTTATGAATTGTTCCATTACAAAACGAGTTCCTGAACCTTGTTCTCTATATATTAATGGCAGATTTTCTAGAATAGTTTTATCATTTTTAGAGTCACTAAAATCGTTATTAGCATTGCCTACAAGGTATAATTTATTTTGCATCAAATCCATTTTCTCAGTTTTTAATTGAGATGGTAATACCGAAACCATTGCAAAATCGATTTCGTTTTTTTCAAGACTTTCGACAACTTTTGATTTGTTTGTAACATCTAATAACAATTCGACTTCTTGATTATTTTTCATAAAATCAGTCAAAAAATAGGGCATTATATATTTTGCTGTCGAAACAATCGAAATTTTCAATCTTCCGGATAATTGTCCTTTATACGCCAATGTTTTATAATTAATAGCATATACTTCGTTTAATATATTTTCGGCAGCGTTTGCAATTTCTTTTCCAAAATCTGTTACAAATAATTTTCTTCCAATAACTTCGGTTAATGGAATTTCAAATTGAGCCTGAAAATTCTTCAATTGAATTGAAACAGCTGGTTGGGTCAAAAATAACTCTTCAGATGCTTTTGTAATGCTCTTTAACTGAGTAACTTTAAGGAAAACTTGTAATTGGTGCAGGGTATAATTCATAAATAATTTTTATATGTAACATAACAAATATAAATAAAAATTAATGATTAATTATTTAGAATTTTGTAAAAAAAATTAAAACTTACTTTATGACAAGAATTACAGTTGCAAAAGGAGACGGAATTGGCCCAGAGATAATGGACGCCACTTTAAAAATTATTAAAGCTGCAGGTGCCGCAATCGAAATCGATGAAATTGAAGTTGGAGAAAAAGTTTATTTATCTGGTAATACATCAGGAATTGCAAATGAATCATGGGAAATTATTAGAAATAATAAGGTTTTCTTAAAAGCACCAATAACAACTCCGCAAGGGGGTGGCTATAAAAGTTTGAATGTTACAACTCGAAAATTTTTGGGTTTGTATGCTAATGTTCGGCCTTGCGCAAGTCTTTTTCCTTATGTTGACTCTAAACATCCAATTATGGATATGGTTATTATTCGAGAAAATGAAGAAGATTTATATGCCGGAATCGAACACCAACAAACTGATGAGGTTGTGCAATGTATCAAAATAATAAGTCGCCCTGGTTGTGAAAAAATTGTAAGGTATGCATTTGAATATGCCAAACAATACAAAAGAAAAAAAGTTACTTGTTTCACAAAAGACAATATTATGAAACAATCTGACGGATTATTTCACAAAGTATTTGATGAAATTGCACTTGAATATCCTGAAATTGAAAATGAGCATTGGATAATAGACATCGGTGCCGCAAAAATGGCCGATACGCCAGAGGTTTTTGATGTTATAGTAACTTTAAATTTATATGGAGATGTAATTTCAGACATTGCAGCCCAAATTGCAGGTTCGGTTGGATTGGCAGGTTCGGCAAACATTGGTGAAGAATGTGCTATGTTTGAGGCAATTCATGGTTCTGCTCCTCGTCGTGCTGGACAAAACTTGGCAAATCCATCAGGACTTTTGCAAGGTGCAGTAATGATGCTGAACCATATTGGTCAAACAGAAGTTGCCGAAAAAGTACAAAATGCTTGGTTAAAAACCATTGAAGACGGCATTCATACCTATGATATTTTTAAGGAAGGAAAAAGCAAGCAAAATGTTGGCACCCAAGAATTTGCAGAAGCGGTCATCAAAAATCTTAATCAAAAACCTGTTATTTTAAAACAAGTTGATTATTCAAACTGTGCAGCACTTAATTTACCAAAATATATTCGAAGAAAACCAATGAAAAAAGATTTAGTTGGAGTCGATTTATTTGTGCATTGGAATGGAAATAATCCTGACGAATTAGCCAAACAAATCGAGTTATTGAATACTAATGATTACCAATTGACGATGATTACTAATCGTGGAATTAAAGTTTGGCCCAACGGTTTTGACGAAACATTTTGTACAGATCACTGGAGATGCAGGTTTAAAAATCCAAATGGTGGAACCTTTGAAAAAGATTTTATTATTGCTATTCTAAACAAATCTTTAGCATTGCAAATTGATGCAATAAAAACCGAAAATTTATATAATTTTGATGGAAATGCTGCTTTTTCATTAGGACAAGGACAATAATTAAAAATAAACGAAATGAAAATTCAATTAATAAATGGTCAATTTAGTAAAGAAGATGCTATATCAATAATCAGTAAAATGATTGACGTAAAAATAAAATTTCAAGAACAAAACATCAATCAAAATTCTAGCGAAGAAGATGTTAAGAATAGAGAACGAAAAATAAAATTTCTTCAAAAAGAATTATTTGAAGCGAGAAACTATATCGAAAATCAAACTGAAATTCATTTAGAAAGTGAAATTTTATTAAACCCAAATTAAAAAACATGAATAATCTAGAAATAAAGTTAATTGAAGGAACTTTTAGTCCGACAGAAGCCCGAAAATTACTTTTGACATTAATAAATACAAAAATCAATTATCACAATATTGAACTTCTAAGCGAGAATGTAAAATTTGGAATAGAAAATATAAATGCAAGAAGCAGAGTCGAATATTTAAAAATTGCGAACGACCAAGTAGTAGAATTAGCTCAAAAAGCTATAACCGAAAATTTGACTTTTGAAATAAAAGGTAATATTACAATAGTATTAAAATAGATTGAATAGTTGGTTGCTAAATTCCCAATCATTTTTTTTGATTGGGATTTTTTTTAATTAATACAAATGAAGTATTGTTTGAGATTTATAAAATTTTCATTCCAAAAAACATAGTTTTGCAATCTCATGAAAAAATTGATGTTTGGGTTGCGAATGTTCAATTTTTTACAAAATCGACTTTGACTTATGAATATTGTAACAGAAAATGTAATTTTGCTGGATAAAATTGTTCAAAAACAATAAACTTTTGAAATTCCAACATATTTTGATTTTAGTAATTTTTAAAAAATAAAAATGACCCTTATATCCAAAGATATTAGCCTAGCAGTAACTTTATTAAATCAAGAAAATTGTATTGGTTTTCCCACCGAAACCGTTTATGGTTTGGCAGGAAATATTTACAGCAAGAAAGCAATAACAAGCATTTTTGAAACCAAAAAAAGACCAAAATTTAATCCATTAATTGTTCATATTGCAAAAATCTCTGATTTAGAAACTATTGCAAAAGATATTCCTAAAAAAGCCTTACAACTTGCATCTGCATTTTGGCCTGGACCTTTGACACTGTTATTGAATAAAAAATGGGAAGTTCCAGATTTAATAACGGCTGGAAAAAGTACAGTTGCTGTTAGAATTCCTAATCACAAAATGGCATTAGACATTCTAAATGCTATAGATTTTCCACTTGCTGCACCAAGTGCCAACCCATTTGGAAGCATTAGTCCAACAACAGCACAACATGTAGCTGATTATTTTCCAACTGAAATCAAAGCAGTTTTTGATGGTGGCGAATGTGAAAACGGCATCGAATCTACTATTATTGGATTTGAAAACAATGAAGTTATTATTTACAGATTGGGAGCCATTTCAATTGAAGATATCGAAGCTGCGGTGGGTAAAACTACTGCTTTTTTATCTGATGATCGTGCACCAATTGCACCAGGAATGATAAAAAAACATTATGCACCAAAAACAAATTTTATTGTTACCGACAATGTATATGACGAAGTTTTAAAAAACAAAAATCGAAAAATTGGAATATTGTCTTTCAATATAAACTATCGATCGGAGGATATAAAATCATTAGAAATTTTATCAGAAAGTAAAAATTTTAAAGAAGCTTCGAAAAAGTTATACGCCGCAATGCATAGATTAGACAATCAAAATTTAGATATTATTATCGCCGAGATTTTCCCAAATTATGATTTAGGAAAATCTATAAACGATAGGCTTAAAAGAGCAGCGGAAAAGTAATATTTAAATGATTTTTATTATTTACTTATACTTAATCGCAGATATATTGAAATATAAAATTTCAAAAATTGTATTAAGGATTTATAAAATAGTTTTTAAACATTATTTCATTATTTAAATAAGCAATAAAACACACGATAACGAAAAAAAATATTTTATGAACTTTAATTTATTAATTGAAAATTTAACTAATCCTGCATTACTATTTTTTGTGTTGGGTATTTTTGCTGTTTATGTAAAAAGTGATTTAGAAATTCCGGCTAACTCGTCAAAATTTATCTCACTTTATTTATTATTCTCAATTGGTTTTAGAGGCGGTCAAGAACTTTCTCATGAAACATTTACAAATGAAATTGGATTGTCCATGTTGTTTGGTATTAGTATATCTGCAATAATACCAATATATACATTTTTTATTTTGAAAAGAAAGTTGGATGTAGAAGATGCTGGCGTTATTGCAGCTTCTTATGGTTCAGTTAGTGCGGTAACATTTGTAACAGCTGTATCATTTTTAGAAGCACAGCAAATGAGTCTTCATGGACATATGGTTGCTATTATGGCATTGATGGAATCGCCAGCAATAATAATAGGATTGGTTATGATTTCGTTGTTTAATAAAAATGAAAATACAACAAAAATTAAAATTCCATCGGTTATTAAACATTCGTTGAGCAACGGAAGTGTTTTGTTAATTTTAGGTAGTTTAGTAATTGGTTTCATTGCAAATGCAAAACAAGCCGAAGGTATCAAGCCATTTACCAATGATTTGTTTAAAGGGTTTTTAGCAATTTTCTTGCTTGACATGGGAGTTACAAGCGGTAAAAAACTAAAAGCATTCTTTTCTTTTGGATTATTTCCATTTCTTTTTGCGGTAATTACTCCATTAGTAAACGGATGTTTATTCGCTTTGCTAAGTGGATTGGTAACAACAGATGTAACCAATAGGTTTATATTTGCTGTTTTAGCTGCAAGTGCATCTTATATAGCTGTTCCAGCTGCAATGAAAATAACTGTCCCAAAAGCGAATCCTGGACTGTATTTGCCAATGGCTTTGGCAGTTACATTTCCAATTAACATCACCATTGGAATGCCACTTTATTTCATAATAGTGCAACAATTTTAAATAAAATATTCAGTATGGTAATGCATTATAAAAACTTTCTCAATAGAATTAAAATTTTTCTACTTTTTGCTAAAAATCTCTTACAAAACAAACATATATTTGGGTTCTGAAAAATAATCTAAACAAATAACCCTTCAATACTAAAATAGCGTTCGCCAGTATCATAACAAAAAGTCAAGATTTTTGAGTTTACAGGAATTTCTTTTAATTTTTTAGCAACTGCTGCCAATGATGCTCCAGAAGAAATTCCAATGAGTATCCCTTCTTCTTTTGCTGCTCTTTGGGTATATTCAAAAGCCTCATCTTTAGAAACCTGAATAACTCCATCTAACAAATCGGTATTCAAATTAGCCGGAATAAAACCAGCACCAATGCCTTGAATTGGGTGCGGAGCAGGACTTCCGCCACTAATTACTGGTGATGCTTCTGGCTCGACAGCAAAAACTTTTAAGTTTGGAAAATGTTGTTTCAATATTTCGGCACAACCAGTAATATGTCCGCCAGTTCCAACTCCAGTAATCATATAATCCAACCCTTCTGGAAACGCTTTGATGATTTCTTGCGCTGTAGTTTTTTTATGAATATCAATGTTTGATGGGTTTTCAAATTGCAATGGCGACCAAGCATTTTCTATTTCGGCAGTCATTGTTGCGGCTTTTTCGATGGCGCCTTTCATTCCTTTTTCTCGAGGCGTCAATTCGAATGTGGCTCCATAAATACTCATCAATCTGCGTCTTTCGACCGACATTGATTCTGGCATGACCAAAATTAATTTGTAACCTTTTACAGCAGCAACCATCGCTAAACCGATGCCAGTATTGCCCGATGTTGCTTCAATAATTATCGAATTTGGTTTTAATTTTCCTGATTTTTCTGCATCTTCAATCATTGCTAATGCTATTCTATCTTTGATACTTGAACCTGGATTGGCTCGTTCTAATTTAATATAAACACAGGCATCTGTTCCAAACAATTTATTGATTTTACTTGTGGCGTGTTGCCAATAGTTTCGAGAATGTTGTTGAATTTATTCATAATATTTATATTGAGAAAAAGTTAATATCTTGGTTTTCTTGTTGGATAATAATATTGTTTTTGTTGGCTTGCATGACCATCGAAAACGGATTGACACTTCTGGTAATGAATGTATTTCCACCTATAATACTATTGTTTCCAATGATTGTACTTCCGCCAAGAATAGTTGCATTGGCATAAATAACCACATTATCTTCTACGGTTGGGTGGCGTTTTTTTTCTTCCATTGATTTATCGACTTGTAATGCACCTAAAGTTACTCCTTGATAAATGGATACATTTTTACCAATAACACAAGTTTCGCCAATAACAATTCCCGTTCCGTGATCAATCATAAATGGCACATCGATTTTGGCATTTGGGTGAATATCGATTCCTGTTTTAGAATGTGCATATTCCGAAATTATTCTAGGCAACATATTGATTTTTAGATGCGAAATTGCATTTGATATTCTATAAAAAGCAATTGCCAGAAAACCTGGATAGGAATTGATTATTTCCGAAATACAATCGGCCGCAGGATCAGTATCAAAAATTGATTTTGCGTCTTTTTGTAATGAATTATATATTGAAGGTATTTTGGAGTAAAAAACTTCTAATAAATTTGATTTGTCTTCTAATGCGTCTTGATTTATTTTTTGTAAAATAATTTCTAAATCAATTTTATTTTGTTTCCATAATTTTTCGATTTCAGCGATATCAATTTTTTTTTCGGGAAATAAAATATAAAACAAATCATCAATCCATTTGAAGATTAATTTTGAATCAATGGCTCGAACCCAATTTTCGGTTTGAAAACCGTTTAATTTCTTAAAAAATTGTAAATCGGAATTTGTCATTTTCTTATAACGGATATATATAAACAAAAGTAAAGCAGAAATTTCCACTAAAATATTTAACCGCTATAAATTAAAGTTAAAAAACCGATTTGAAATTATTCAAATCGGTTTCTTAAAATATTTAATTATATTGTATCGCTTTATAAATGAATGACCTCTCCGTAGGCATCGGCAACAGCTTCCATAACAGCCTCACTCATAGTAGGGTGGGGGTGAATTGTTTTCAAAATTTCGTGACCAGTTGTTTCTAGTTTTCTTGCAACAATTGCTTCGGCAATCATATCTGTAACACCTGCACCAATCATGTGGCAACCCAACCATTCGCCGTATTTGGCATCGAAAATTACTTTTACAAACCCGTCTGGAGTTCCAGATGCTTTTGCTTTTCCAGATGCTGAAAACGGAAATTTTCCTATTTTTAATTCATATCCTTTTTCTTTGGCTTGTTTTTCGGTCATTCCTACTGATGCTATTTCTGGCGTTGCGTAAGTACAACCCGGAACATTGCCATAATCTATAGGATCTACATGCAAACCTGCAATTTTTTCGACACAATTAATACCTTCAGCAGAAGCAACGTGAGCCAAAGCTTGTCCTGGCGTTACATCGCCAATGGCATAATAACCAGGAATGTTGGTTTGTGAATAGGCATTGACCAAAATTTTGTCTTTGTCAGTTGCAATTCCCACTTCTTCAAGACCAATATTTTCGATATTAGTTTTGATTCCAACAGCTGACAACAAAATTTCTGCTTCAAGAATTTCTTCGCCTTTGGCAGTTTTTACATAAGCTTTTACGCCATTTCCTGAGGTATCAATTCGTTCTACTGATGATGAAGTCATGATTTTTACGCCTACTTTTTTCATAGAGCGTTCCATTTGTTTCGAAATATCTTCGTCTTCTACTGGAACGATTAGTGGCATAAATTCTACAATTGTAACATCGGTTCCCATTGCGTTATAAAAATGTGCAAACTCTACACCGATTGCTCCAGAACCAACAATAATCATTGATTTTGGTTGGCTTGGCAAGGTCATTGCTTGTCGGTAACCAATAACTTTCAGGCCGTCTTGTGGCAAGTTGGGCAACTCACGAGATCTTGCTCCGGTAGCTATAATGATGTGGTCTGCCGAATATTCAGTTACTTTTCCGTCTTGTGAAGTTACGTCAAGTTTTTTGCCTAGTTTTAGTTTTCCAAAACCATCAATAACGTCAATTTTATTTTTTTTCATTAAAAATTGAACACCTTTACTCATATCTCCAGCAACGTTTCTAGATCGAGTTACAACAGCCGAAAAATCTTTGTCAAATTCTTTTACTGTCAATCCATAATCTGATGCATGTTTTAAATAATCAAACACTTGAGCTGATTTTAATAATGCTTTTGTCGGAATACAACCCCAGTTTAAGCAAACGCCACCTAGACTTTCTTTCTCAATTACAGCAACTTTAAAACCCAATTGTGAGGCACGAATTGCTGTTACATATCCGCCAGGACCACTTCCTAAAACTATAATATCGTATTTCATTTTGTATTTGTTTTTTATTTGATGAAATTATTTTTTAGAATATTTTCAGAAAGCGAAATTAATGATTTTTTTGAAATTTCGCAATATTTTTTATTATTTGAATTGTATCATTATTAGCAATAAAAAACTCCAAAATTTGATTTTGGAGTTTTTTATGATTTATTTATTTGAAACTTAATTTGATAAATTTTGAATACAATTTATGTTATATTTAGTAAGTTCAAGATGTTTTACTTTTTGTTCTTTATTCAACAAATTATTAATTCTAACGTTTGTTTCTTGAATGGAATTACAAAATTTTATCGTTTTTTTTGATTCATCGATTTTGCTATTCATTATCAAAAAGATATTTTTGTTTTTCTCGACTATTAATTTACGTATATTCTTTATTTGATTTTGATTCAAATTCAATTCGACTTTTAATTGGTCCATTTGATTATCCAAATCTTGTTTAATCTGTTTTTCAGTTCTGTTTTCAACCATTGAACTTTGCGAAAAGCCCAAATTTGTAAATGAAATTCCAATAACAAATAACAATAATATTTTTTTTATATTCATGGAAATAATCTTAATTTACCTTCTTTTATCCATCATTTCCTGCATTTTTTCTTTTCGTTCTGCAGTAATTTCAATATATTTTTTCTTTTGTTCTTTGTTCAAAAACTCGTTTATTTTTCGGTCTGTTGTTTCGGATAATGCCTGTAATTCTTGAATTTTTTCGTCGTCGCTTATTTCTTTTTTGAAAAGTGCTGCTTGTTTTTTCATATTTTCAGAAATAACGCCTTGCACAGCATATACTTGCAGTTCGTCAAGTGTTAATTCAGTTTTTAGCTTATTAACGGTTTTGTCTAATCGTTCTTTTTTCGATTTTTCTGATTCTTCTTCGGGCTTACTTGGAGTTTGCGGAATGCCTTGATTCATTTGATTCATGCGGCCACCGCCCATTCCGCCGCCCATTCCTTGACCACCAAATCCATTATCTTGACCAAACTGTGCTAAAATTGAGTTTGTTGAAAAAACTAATAGTAAAATTGCTAATAATAATTTTATATTTTTCATGTATTTTATTTTTAAGTAATTGGTAGTAAATTGTTTATTTCCAAATTAAGAAATTTATTTAAAGTTTATCCTTTGATTATGCGGGTTCGCCATACAAATCAAACTCAGTAGCTTCTGTAATTTTTATCATTGCAAATTCTCCTGTTTTGACGAAGAATTTTGTAGCATCAATTAATACTTCATTATCAACATCTGGTGAGTCAAACTCTGTTCTACCTACAAAATGTGTGCCTTCTTTTCTATCAATTATGCATTTGAAAACTTTACCTATTTTTTCTTGGTTCAAATCCCATGAAATTTGAGATTGCAATTCCATTATTTCTTCCGATCGTTTTTGTTTTACATCAGCAGGAACATCGTCTTCAAGCAAATAAGCATGTGTATTTTCTTCGTGCGAGTAAGCAAAACAACCCATTCTGTCAAATTTCATTTCTTGTACAAAATCTTTCAAGATCTCGAAATCTTCTTGTGTTTCGCCCGGATAACCAACTATCAATGTAGTTCTGATTGCCATTCCTGGAACCGCTTCTCGGAACTCTTTTAATAATTTGGTTGTTTTTTCTCGAGTAGTGCCACGTCGCATAGATTTTAAAACCGAATCTGAAATGTGTTGTAACGGTATGTCTATATAATTACAAATTTTTGGTTCTCGTTTCATGATTTCCAAAACATCCATAGGGAAACCTGTCGGGAAAGCATAATGCAAACGAATCCATTCTATTCCTTCAATTTTTACTAAATTTTCTAGTAATTCTGCAAGATTTCGTTTTTTGTAAATATCCAGACCATAATAAGTTAAATCTTGTGCAATCAAAATCAATTCTTTGACGCCATCACGAGCCAATCCTTGTGCTTCTTTGACCAATTTTTCGATTGTTTGCGAAACGTGTTTGCCTCGCATGAGTGGAATTGCACAAAAACTACATGGTCGGTCGCAACCCTCAGCAATTTTAAGGTAAGCATAATTTTTTGGAGTTGTTGTAATTCTTTCTCCTAATAATTCGTGCTTATAATCTGCACCAAGTGCTTTTAACAAACTTGGCAATTCAGTGGTACCAAAATATTGATCTATGTTTGGAATCTCTTTTTCTAAATCCGGGCGATATCGTTCTGATAAACAACCTGTAACGAATACTTTATCAACAATTCCACGTTCTTTTTTATCGGCATATTCAAGAATGGTATTGATGGATTCTTGTTTTGCATTGTCAATAAAACCACAAGTATTAATAACTACAATATTGCCTTCCTGTTCATGAACTACGTCTTTTCCTGAGGCTTTTAATTGCCCCATCAAGACTTCGCTGTCATAAATATTTTTAGAACAGCCAAGCGTTATAACGTTGATTTTATTTTTCTTTAAAGATTTGGTTCTCATAGATTTATTTTTCCTGATATTTTAGAAAGTTGGCAAATTTACGATTTTTTTTTTATTTGATACAGATTTGACTACCTATATTTATAAGGATTCACAAATTTGTTAATTAAAAAAAATCCACTAAAAAAAATTTAATAGTGGAATTTATTTATAGTTCTCCCTTTGGGGTTTAGGAGGCTTTTATAACTCAAAAACCAATGTAAAAGTCACATTGCTATTGATTGCTGTGGTTGATGAAAAATCGGTTAATCCTTGCGAGAAAAACTGGTTTTGCATATTTCTCTTCGAATAAGCATAAGAAACATCAAGTTTGGTTTCGCCCCAATTGTAGCCTAAACCAGTCGAAATTCCGTATAAATCGCCAATTGTTTTTTTGTTTTTGTATGGTGATTGTTCAAATCTGTAACCACCACGAAGGCTGAAATTCTTGATTCGATATTCGCCACCCAAACGGTATTCGAAAGTTCTATCTAATAAAATATTTACTTGATCTTTAACTCTTGTAAATTGGTTATTGGGACCGAATGAAATATCACTGAAATCTTTTGTGGCAACATCAAGACTTATTAATCCTTTTTTGGCAAATATGTAAGAACCACTCGCCGTCCATTTGCTTGGTGTTTTTAATTGATATGGTTCATAAATATTAATCACTTTTGGATCAACTACATCTCTTGGAAGAACTCCAACATTGACGGTTCTAACTGTTACTAGACTTTGTGTCAACTCATCATTTAATTCGTACCAAGTTGGCGAATCATAAGTTAAACCAACTCTAAATTGTTTGTTTATTTTGGCAATTGCCCCGAATTGTAATGAAAATCCAGAACCAAAAGTATGAATTTCGTTGTCGAAACGAATTTCTTTTACCATTGGGTCGATTGTGGTTGGGTTGTTGTTTGATTCAAAAAAACTTGTTGATTGTCGATAATCAGTAAAATGTGAATTCAAATTCATTCCTACACTCAACCAATCTTTATATTGACCTGCAATATTAAAATTAAGTTTTCCGTTATATCCTCTGCTTTCAAATGTGTTTTCTTGGTAATATTTTCCGCCAGATCGAACTCCATTAAAATAATTAGTATTTGATGGATCGGAAGGAAATTCGGGATTAATTACATATCCCTCATATCCTAACCAAGCTTGTTGGTCTGCAAAATTAAGTTCATCATAATTATTATTTTCAATAAAACCTAATTGAATTCCACTTTGATTTGCATTAGCATAACTCGTAAAATAATTTCCTAGCGAGTTGTTGTTGGTTCCTGCAGAAAAAACATCATTGTTAAAATTACCTGTATTTTCGTAATTAACTGACAATGCAAATTTTTTCCAATTGCTTTTTTGGTCATAATTATCAAATACAAAAATAGCAGCCGCTTGGTTAACCGTTACCGAATTTTTATCAGATTCAGTTTTGGTACCAATATAATTGGTGCTGTTTTTTAAAATATTATTGCTTAATGAAATACTCCATTGGTTGTTATTGAAAATTGCCGAACCCGCAGGATTGATATTTATTGCGGAAAAATCGCCACCAAGTGAACCAAAAGCACCACTCATTGACTGAAAACGAGCCGTTCCATTTATATTTGTTTGTGCCAATCTTAATCCATCTGTAATTTCTTGGGCATTAATGAAAATGCTAGAAAAAGAAGTTAGTAGTAGTAAAATATAATTTTTCATGATTTTTTATTTTAGTTTATAAACAAAAACCTATGTAATTACAGATAATCAACATAGGTTTTTTTTTGATCAATTAGCGTCTGCCACCGCCTCCGCCTGAACGACCACCGCTCCCGCCAACACCAGAGTAACTACCGCCGCCTGAACTTGGAGACGAATAACTTCTTGAAGATGAAGATTCTGCACTGCTTCTTGATGGTTGCGAATAAGTTGGTTGAGAACTGCGAACTGGTGCAGTTTGTTGTGTTCTTGTTCCAGAATTATTGCTTCTATCTGGATTTGAGTTCACATTATTTGGATTAGAATATTCACGAGTATTTGTGTTTCTTGCGTTAGAATTGTTTCTTGTATTAGAATAATCTCTAGGGTTAGAGTCTACATTATTCGGATTAGAATATTCACGAGTATTCGTATTTCTTGTGTTTGAATAATCTCTTGTTCCAGAACCATTTGTTCGTCCGCCATTATTTCTTACTGAATAGTATTGTCTTGAATTTTCGTCTCTATTGCTTGAATAGTTTCTATCATTTCCGTTTCTATTTCCTCGATTAGGGCCATAACTGTTAAACTCATTGCTGGTATAATTTCTAGAATTTGAAGCAGTACCTCTTCTTCCAGAAGCACGATTGTACGTATATCCGCCGTTATGACCGCTAAAGTTTCCGTTAAAATTGTTACAACCAAAATTATTAAATCCATTACCATAGAATCCATTCCAAGCATAAGGATTTCCCCAGCCCCAGCCAGCATTCCAGCCCCAGCCACCGTTCCAGCCCCAACCGTTGTTGAAAAATGGATCGTTCCAACCCCAACCAGAATTCCAACCCCAATTGTTGCCCCAACCATTATTCCAACCCCAATTGTTGCCCCAACCGTTGTTCCAGCCCCAATTGTTGCCCCAGCCCAAACCACCACCATAAATATTCACGGTAACATTGTCAGGATTTCCACCCCAACCAGATTGTATGTTGTTATATTCTTGAGTATCGTTTGCTTGAGAAGTATTTCCACCATTTACCGAAGAGTAATTATCAATATCAGTAGTAATTTCGGGTGTTTGATTTTTATCTTGAAGATTGTAGAAATAATCTTTATATCTTGACTCTTCATTATTTACAACCACATTACGTTCAGGTTGTCTTTCCTCGCTACCATAAATACCGTCACGGTCATAATAAGATTTATTTTGATAAGAACCACAAGAAGTTGTTAGTACCAATAGCATTCCAAATATTGAAAAAATGGAAGTTTTTTTCTGAGAAAATAAAATAGTTTTCATATCGATGGTTTTTTTATTGTTGGACATTACAAAAATAGTTAGTTTTGCCAAACTATTTAGTTATTATTAAGTTAAACAATTTTTGTGCCAAACTATATTATATGAGCAAGAACCTTACAAAACGAGCAGATGATTATTCAAAGTGGTACAACGAACTGGTTGTCAAAGCCGATTTGGCCGAAAACTCAGCCGTTCGTGGGTGCATGGTCATCAAACCATATGGATATGCAATCTGGGAAAAAATGCAAGCCGAATTAGACAGAATGTTTAAAGAAACGGGACATAGCAACGCTTATTTTCCTTTATTCGTACCAAAAAGTATGTTTGAAGCCGAAGAAAAAAATGCCGAAGGTTTTGCCAAGGAATGCGCCGTTGTAACACATTATCGATTAAAAAATGACCCTGATAAACCAGGAAAATTGATGGTTGATCCAAATGCCAAACTAGAAGAAGAATTAATAGTGCGACCAACAAGCGAGGCAATAATTTGGTCAACTTATAAGGGCTGGGTACAATCTTATAGGGATTTACCTTTGTTAATTAATCAATGGGCCAACGTTGTGCGTTGGGAAATGAGAACAAGATTATTCCTTCGAACAGCAGAATTTTTATGGCAAGAAGGACACACAGCTCATGCAACCAAAGCCGAAGCAATAGAAGAATCAGAAAAAATGATGCATGTATATGCTGATTTTGCAGAAAATTTCATGGCAATTCCAGTTATAAAAGGATACAAAACTGAAACCGAACGTTTTGCTGGAGCCGAAGAAACCTATTGCATCGAAGCATTAATGCAAGATGGAAAAGCATTGCAAGCAGGAACTTCTCACTTTTTAGGACAAAATTTCGCAAAAGCATTTGATGTAAAATTTGCATCGGCAGAAGGCAAGCAGGAATATGTTTGGGGAACATCATGGGGCGTATCGACACGATTAATGGGTGCATTGGTAATGACACATTCTGATGATAACGGATTGGTTTTACCACCAAATTTGGCTCCGATTCAGGTTGTTATAGTTCCAATTTTTAAAACAGATGAAGAGTTTAACGCTATTTCTCTCGTTGCAAACGAGCTTGTTTCAGCATTCAAAAAATTGAAAGTTGCCATAAAATTTGACGATAGAACGACTCAAAAGCCAGGTTTCAAATTTGCAGAATGGGAATTAAAAGGTGTTCCAGTTAGAATTGCCATTGGTCCAAAAGATTTAGAAAACGGCACATTCGAAGTGGCAAGAAGAGATACTTTGACCAAAGAAGTGAAACCAAAAGAAGGAATTGTAAATTATATAAATGAATTGTTAGTTCAAATTCAATCAGATTTATTCAATCGAGCGTTGAGTTTTAGAGACAATCACATTACTGAGGTGCATTCATTTGAGGAATTTAAAGAAGTTCTAGAAAACAAAGGAGGATTTATATTGGCACATTGGGACGGAACTGCCGAAACCGAGGAGAAAATCAAAGATTTAACCAAAGCAACTATTCGATGTATCCCAATTAACAGTGTTTTTAATGAGGGTAAGTGTATTTTTTCTGGAGCACAATCAGTTGGAAGTGTGCTATTTGCAAAAGCATATTAAAAAAAAATAAAAAAAAGTTATTCAAAGTATTGCATAGATTAAAAATAGTTGTATTTTTGCACTCGCAATAAAGAAAAACAGGCCCGTTCGTCTATCGGTTAGGACGCATGGTTTTCATCCATGTAAGAGGGGTTCGATTCCCCTACGGGCTACTAATAGTTGTAAATAAGTTTTATAAAATATAAGTTTGGTGTCTCGAATTTTTATTTTATTAGTAAAAACCAAAGTAATCTTTTTAAGGTTATGGGAGGTTTTTCTTTTTTAGCTAGTAGTTTATAAATAATTATTACAATTAAAAATTAAAAAAATGGCAAATCATAAATCTGCTTTAAAAAGAATAAGAAGTAACGAAAAAAGAAGAGTACTTAACAGATACCAACACAAAACAACTCGTAATGCTATAAAAGCATTAAGAATGTCTACTGATAAATCTGATGCCTCAGCTAAATTATCATCAGTAATTTCTATGATTGATAAATTAGCAAAGAAAAATGTTATCCATGACAATAAAGCATCAAATTTGAAATCAAAGTTAACTAAGCATGTAGCTAAAATGTAATTTTTTTCAAAAATAATTATTAAAGCCTTCTCTATCTAGAAGGTTTTTTTTTGCAATAAACATTTTTATAATGTGAAACGAATATAATTAATGTTAATTTAATTATACTTCTATTCATTTATTATTTAAAAAGATATTTAAGCAATTTTTTTTAAATTTCCCTCTAAATTAATAAGATATTCGTTAAAAAGGCAAAAAAAGAATATACTGTTTAAATTATTTTCAATCAAAAATTTGAGGCTTTTTCAATTTTATGATTATGTATGGATAGAGGATATTATCAGCATTATAAAAATTTCGTTAGCACTAAATTCGATATGAATTGTTTTTACGCTTAATGTTTGGTTGTCATTTTTGATATTTGTATTCAAACCCACATTATAGATTATGCTGAATTATCTGCTTAGAAAACTTTCATTATATTTTTTAGAAGGTAAATCTAATTTTGATAGAGGCTAATAGCTTAAAAGAATTGTAATAATAATTTTCAGTTTCTCAAACTGCAATCGAAATAACTTAAAATTAATTAATTATCATATTGCTAACATTAAACAAGCAATTTGATTACATAAATTTAAAAATCTGGTTTAATTTTGTATAAAAACGTAATAATAAAATTTAACATTAACACAACACATTAAATTTTAGATTTTAATCATAATAAGCTAAACACTAAATTATTTATTTTGATTTTAATAAATTTCATTACTTTTTTGAATCTTAATTATTGTATAGTTTATATATATTTTAATTTAAAGCTATTTGTTAAGTAATTTTTTGTATATTTGACTAAATCAAAAAATTTATTATTATGAAAAAAATTACTTCAATTATTGCCTTATTGGCATTATCAATTGGGTTTTCACAAACTAACCCTATTAACTTTGAGTCAACTGGTGCAGGAGCCAATTGGACATGGAACACTTTTGAGAATCCCTCAACTCCTTGTCCACCACTAAACATTATTGCCAATCCAGATATGACTGGAGCCAATACATCTGCAACTGTTGCAAGTTATACACCAGTTGTTGGTGCACCTTTCTATGCTGGAACAGAAACAGCTGTTGGATCTCCATTTGGAACATTTACACTAAACTCAACAAATTCTACTGTTAAAATTTTAGTGTGGAAGCCAGTAATTAGCAATGTAGGTATCAAATTTTCTGCAAATGGTGCTTCTTCAGGTGAAATAAATGTTGCTAACACATTGATAAATCAATGGGAAGAATTAACTTTTAATTTTGCTTCAAAGATTGGTCAACCATCTTCTACTGGTATCAACCAAATAGTTATTTTTATTGATGCAAATGGCGGTCGTACAACTAACAACACTTGTTATTTTGATAATATCACCTTTGGTCCTGAAATAGTGCCACCACCTGGAATAGTATTGCCAGTAGATTTTGAAAATCAAACTCCAGGTTTTTATGCGTTTACAAGTTTTGGCGGTTGTGATAATGTTTTGGTATCCAACCCAGACGCAAGTGGAATAAACACATCAGCAAAAGTATCTAAAAATACTAGAACTGTAGGAGCACAAACTTATGCTGGTTCCTATTTTGATTTAACCACCCCAATAGATTTTTCTACAAATCAATCATTAAAAATGAAAGTTTGGACACCTAATGCCAATACTCCAGTTAAATTAAAGTTAGAAGGTGGTGGTAATCCAGATATCGAAGTTGATGTTGTTGCACCTTTGGCAGCAACTTGGCAGGAACTTACGTTTAATTTTCCTTCAAGTGTTGCAGCTTCAACCTACCGTAGAGTAGTTGTTTTTTTCAATTTCGGTGCAGTTGGAACTGGTGAAGTTAACTATTTTGATGATGTTGTAAATGGTAATTTTTTAGCAGTAAATCAATTTGCCAATCAAGATTCTTTAAATATGTATCCTAACCCAGTAAATAATATTTTAAATATTGATTCAAAATTAAATATTGAAAATGTTTCAATTTATAACGTGCTAGGTCAGGTAGTTCTTCAAAAATCAATGAATAATTCAAGTACTAGTCTAAATGTTTCTAGTTTACAAAAAGGAATTTATGTTTTAAAAGCAGAAATTGAAGGAAAAGTAACTACTTCAAGATTTATAAAAAACTAATTTTTGGTATAGAATTGTTTAAAAACACGTTTTGAAAAAAACGTGTTTTTTTTATTAAATTATTAATATCTTTATACAAAAATTCAATTATCAATACGGATGTATAAATTTTTATTAATACTGTTTTCTTTTCTAAGTTTTTCTCAAGAACTACCTCCAATTGTAAAGTATGCTCCATCAACTTACAGCGCTGGCAATCAAAATTGGATGATTTCTCAGGGTTTAAATAATTTTATATATTTTGCAAATAATGAAGGTTTGTTGGAGTTCAATGGATCAAATTGGAACCTTTATCCATCCCCAAACGAAACAATTATCAGATCTGTAAAAGTTATAGATAATAAGGTTTATACGGGCTGTTATATGGAATTTGGTTTTTGGAGCAAACAATCAGATGGTCGATTGAAATATCAATCTTTGAGTCAGAAAATCAAATCAAAAATTCAAGATGATGAACAATTTTGGAACATTATTAACTATGAACAGTGGGTAGTTTTTCAATCATTATCAAGAATATATATATACGACACAAAAACTAATAAATTTAAAATATTTGCTCCTAAGAATAATATTATAAAATCGTTCACTACGATTAATGGTATATACTTTCAGACGGATAATCAAGGATTATTTGAAATTGAAAATGGAAACAGTAAACTTATTTCTAACAATGTTTTATTTAAAAACAATCGTATTGTTAATATTTTTGGAAATGATGAAGGTTTAATTATTCAAACCCAAAAAGCAGGATTATTTAAATTAAATGGTAATATTTTAACTAAATTAGTAATTGACTCTGGGATAGATACCAGTAATATTTATAGCTCACAATTATTATCAGATGGCAATTTTGCATTAGGTTCTGTTTCTAATGGGCTTTTTATAATTTCAAATGAAGGAAAAATTATTTATCATATTACTCAAAACAGAGGTTTGAGCAATAATACTGTTTTATCGCTGTTTGAAGATGCTGATAATAATTTGTGGCTAGGACTTGACAACGGCATCAATTGTATTAATCTTAAATCGCCCATTAAAAGTTTTTCTGATGATACAGGTTTTTTTGGAACAGTATATGCATCAATACGTTATAAAGAAAAAATGTATATTGGAACTAACCAAGGTTTGTATTTTAAGAATTACAATTCTAATGATAATTTCCAGTTTATAAGTGGCACGAAAGGACAAGTGTGGACATTGTTTGAAACTGATGGAACACTTTTCTGTGGACATGATTCAGGAACTTTTATTATTGATAATGGTAACGCAAACAATATTTTTGCTTCTTCAGGGACGTGGAAATTTTCGAATGTTTCGAGCAATAAAAATATAATTTTACAAGGAAATTATTATGGAATTTCTGTTCTAGAAAAAGTGAACAACAATTGGATTTTTAGAAATAAAATTTCAGGTTTTGACTATTCAACTAGGTATTTCGAACCAAACTTGAGAAATGAAATTTTTGTAAGTCACGAATATGAGGGTATTTTTAATTTATCGATTGATATTGATTTTAGAAGGGTTATTAATCAAAAAACATTACTCGAACCCCAAAAAGGTAAAAATGCTAGTTTAGTAAAATTTAACAACACGATTTATTATGCTTCAAAACAAGGTATTTTTAAACTAAATAATACTAATAAAATATTTGAAAAAGATCTAAGTCTAAGCAAGGTTTTTGATAAGGAGGAATATACATCAGGAAAACTCATAGTCGATAAATCTAATAAAATCTGGTTGTTTACAAAAAATTATATTCATTATTTTTCAATGAGCAAATTGGGCACTCAGCTCAACAAAAATTCAATTCCTATTCCTTCAACATTGACTAATTCTATGTTAGGTTTTGAAAATATTACCCAACTTTCAAACGCAGTTTATTTGATTGGAACTACTGACGGTTATTATACCATCAATATCAATGAATTAAGTTTTAAAAATTACAACGTTGCTATTTCAAATATAAGTATCAACAAACAAAACGAAAATTTCATAAACAGTTCATTAATAGATGAAGGTGATTTTACTAATGATGAAAATAATATTACGTTTAATTACACTATCCCAGAATTTAATAAATATATTAATGCAGAGTATAAGTATCTATTAGAAGGTTTTCAAGAGGAATGGAGTGAATGGAGTGCCAAATCTAACGTAAATTTCAAAAATTTACCTCCAGGAGATTATACGTTTAAAGTGAAATCAAAATTTGCAAATTCAACTACTGATAATGTTGCGATGTACAGTTTTTCAATAAGTAAACCTTGGTATGCCACTATTTATGCTATGCTTTTTTATTTGATATTGTTTTTAATATCAGTACATTATATCAATAAAGCTTACAAAGATTATTACCAAAAACAAAGTGAAAAATTAATAGATGAAAATAATTTATTGCTTGAAATAAAAGAACTTGAAAATCAAAAAGAGATAATGAAAGTTCGAAACGAGCAATTGTCGCAAGATTTTGACACCAAAAGTCGTGAACTAGCAGTTTCGACAATGAGTTTGATTAAAAAAGATGAATTATTGGCATTAATAAAAGAAGATTTAAAAGGAACATCAACAGAAAGCGATAGTAAAATAAAATCGGTAATTTCTAACATAACCCGAAATATATCTACCGACAGTTCTTGGAATGTTTTCAAAGAAGCGTTTGATACCGCCGATAAAGATTTTTTAAAGAAAGTAAAAACAGCACATCCATCGTTAACACCAAATGATTTGAGGCTTTGTACTTATTTAAGATTGAACCTGTCATCAAAAGAGGTTGCACCTTTAATCAACATTTCAATACGAAGCGTAGAAATCAAACGATATCGATTGCGTAAAAAGATGGAATTACCCCACGAACAAGGGTTGGTTGAGTATATTTTATCAATTTAAATCAGTTTTAATATTATCATAAACTTAACATTACTACAACATTTTCATAAATAATTAAAATTGTTCAATTGAATTATTTTTTTATAATTTGTTTTAACCCTTGATTTTATTGGTTTTTAACGTATTTTTTCATAAAAACCAAATGTATAATTTTTGT
Source organism: Bacteroidota bacterium (assembly GCA_043769905.1). GTDB lineage: Bacteria > Bacteroidota > Bacteroidia > Flavobacteriales > Flavobacteriaceae > Flavobacterium. Next base: position 41,197 of record JAYVIW010000042.1, on the reverse strand, counting down.
AGAGGTAGTATTTATTTTTGATTCAGATAAATTAGATTAAGTTTACATTTACTAACAAACCAAAATAACAAATATGAAGTTCAAATTATTATTATCATTTCTATTAATTTCGATTTTTGGGTTTACCCAAACCGTTGACGTCAATGGAATTATTAAAGATTCCAAATCAGGAATTCCTATTGCAGGAATTAATGTCAAAGTTAAGGGGTCAACCCTAAGTACATCTACTGATTTTGATGGTTCTTTTCAATTTTACAAGATAAGTAAAGGATCCGTTTTACAATTTAGTTTTATTGGTTATCGCTCATTTGAAGTAACTGTTAACAGTAACGAAAAGCTAAATCTTAAAATGACCGAAGATAAAAATTCTTTGGACGAAATTGTTGTTTTGGGTTACTCAAGCAAAAAGAAGAAAGATGTAACTGGTTCTGTTGCAGTTTTATCATCAAAAACAATTGAACAATTAAAACCAATTAAAGTAGAACAAGCTTTGCAAGGAACAATTGCTGGGGTTAATGTAACAGCTCAATCAGGTGCACCAGGGGCTAGATTAAATATTAAAATTAGAGGTGTAGCATCAAATATTAAAACCGATGCAACAGTTTTAATTGATGGCTCTTTAGGTGATTTAACTGTTTTAAATCCTGATGATATTGAATCTATAACTGTTCTTAAAGATGCTCAAGCTGCAATTTATGGAACTATTGGAGCAAACGGTATTGTGCTTGTTACAACAAAACAGGGCAAGAAAAATTCTAAAACAAGAGTATCTGTAAATTCTTATTTAGGAATTCAAGAAACTACAAAAAAATTAGATCTGTTAAATGCTAGAGAATATAAGTTATTGCTCAACGAAAGCTATGCCAATGGCGGACAACCAATTCCTTTTCCAATTGTTTCAAATACTGGAACTGATACTAATTGGCAAAATGAAATTTTTAAAACTGCATTTATAGCTAATCACGATTTTAATATTTCTGGTGGTTCTGATAAAATTACTTATTCTTTAAGTGGTTCTGATATGAAACAAGATGGTATTGTAGGTGGTGAAAAATCGGGTTTTAAAAGAAATACCGCTAGAATAGCATTAGGTGCGGATATTACAAATAAATTCAAAATTCAAACAAATTTTATTTATACTTTCTTAAAAAGTAGTGGTGTAAATGATAATGGTTTGGGTTCTGTTTTGTTTAATGCAGTTAACTCACCATCAATATTGCCTGTATTTGATACAAATGGAAATTATACTTTAATTCCTAGTTCAACTGGGTATGGAATTGAATTAATTAATCCAATGGCTCAAATTGATAATACTCATAATGAATATGTTTTGAGAAAATTAACTGGTAATGTCAAGTTAACATATGATTTAACCAAAGATTTAAAATTTACAGCCAGAGTAGGTTTTAATTCGGGTAATAGTATTTCGAAAAATTTCTCGAAAAAAATTAGTTATGGTGGGAAAGTTTTTGATGTTCCTAGAAGTAGAGTAAATCAGAATACGACCAATGACAATGATTTTACTTTTGACTTCTTTGGTGATTACGAAAAGAATTTTTTAGAAAATCATAAGATTAAGTTTACTGTTGGAATGACTTCTTATAAAGAGTTTGGTTCTGGTCTTTTTGCAACAGGTTATGAAATTCCAAATAATTCTTATGAATTTGCAGATATAAACCTTGCTACTGGTTTGGGCACTGGAAATGACAATTCTGCATATGCATTCGACGAAAGAAGATTTTCTCAATTTGCTTTTTTAGATTATGATTTTAAAGGAAAATATTTAATTTCTGGGACATTACGTCGAGATTTATCAACCAAATTTGGTGCGGATAAAAGGGCTGGAATTTTTCCTGCTGTTACAGCTGGTTGGATTGTTTCTGACGAAAGTTTTATTAAAAAAACAAAGTTTTTCAATTTCTTAAAAATTCGCGGCAGTTACGGAATTCTTGGTAATGACCAGATTGGAAATAATAGATACATTGGTAGTTTAAATGGAGAAGGAGTATATGTTACAAATGAAAATATACTTAAAGGTACTGCTATTGGTGTTTTACCAAATCCGAAAATTCAATGGGAAGAAGCAGAAAAATTTGATTTAGGTTTTGATTTAAAAGTTTTGAATAACAAAATTGAAATTAATGCTGATTATTTTAATGAACGAAGAAATAATTTATTGGTAGAGAGAGTTCCCGTTTCTGGAATTGTTGGAGTTTATGCACCTGGTGGAGGTAGCCCAACGGTAAATGCTGGAACTGTGAATAATAAAGGTTTTGAATTTGCAATTAACTACAAAGATAAATTTTTAGAAAATTTTAATTTTAGTTTAGGATTCAATATCACAAAATTAACTAATATAGTTTTAGAAGTAAATAATCCTGAAAAATATATAGAAGGTGGTGGTTTTGGCGTAAGTCAACCAGCTTCTACAAGAATGGAAGAAGGTTATGCTTTAGGTTATTTTTATGGATATAAATCAGATGGTATTTTTCAAAACCAAGCAGAAATTGATGCACATCCATCTCAAACTGCTTTGGGTTCTAATATTACTTCTCCTGGTGATATTCGTTATAAGGATATGAATGGAGATGGGGTCATAGATTTAAAAGATAAAACAGATGTCGGAAGTTCTATTCCAGACTATAATCTTGGATTCAACCTAAATTTAAATTATAAAAATCTTGATTTTATAGCTTATTCTTATGCATCAATCGGAAATGATATGGTAAGAAACTACGAAAGAGCACTTTCTGATGTAAACAAATTAAATTATGTTTTAGATCGTTGGACAGGAGAAGGAACAAGTAATACTGTTCCAAGAGTTAGTGTTGGCCCTAATAATAATTTTGTTTTATCTGATTATTTTGTAGAAGATGCATCTTTTTTTAGAATTCAAAATATACAATTAGGCTATACTGTTAATCAGAAAGTTGTTGAAAAAATAGGTTTATCAAAACTACGTTTTTATACAACTATTAACAATGTTTATACTTTTACAAAGTATAAAGGCTTTGATCCAGCGGCATCGAGTGGTTCTTCGCCAGACAGACCAGGGGAGTCAACATTAGGTTTTGGTGTAGACAATGGTTTTTATCCAACCCCAAGAATATATATGTTTGGAATAAATTTAATTTTTTAAAAATATAAAATGAAAAATAAAATATATAAAATCAGCTTTTTATTTGCTTTATTAGCAACAATAACATTTTCTTGTACAGATGAATTTGTTGAACGAGTTCCTGTATATGCAATTTCTTCAGAAAATTATTTTAATTCAAAAGAAGAATATGAAAATGCTCTAATTGGTGCTTATGACTTGTTACAATCATCTTATATAAATGTTTTGATGGGCGAAATAGCTTCAGACAATACATTAGCTGGTGGCGAAAGTGCCAACGATGTTATTGGTTTTCAACAAGTAGATCAAATGACTCAAAACGAAAACAATAGTGAAATTAAAAATCTTTGGGATTGGATGTTTGCAGGTGTGCAACGTTGCAATTATATTTTAGAATTTAAAGATAAAACTGAATTTGCGGGCAAAGAACAAATCATTGCTGAAGTTCGTTTTCTTAAAGCTTATTATCAGTTCGAATTGGTAAAATGGTTTGGTGCAATTCCATTAAGTGGAGACAAACGTTTTAAAATTGATGATGAAAAGAAAATTCCTCGTTCTCCCGTTTCAGATGTTTATGCTTCAATTGAATCTGAATTGTTGTACGCTGTAGATAATTTAAGTGTAACACCTAAATACTCTGGAACAGTAACCAAAGGTGCAGCACAAGCACTTTTAGGAAAAGTATATTTGTACCAAAATAAATTTGGACAATCTGCTGCAGTTTTAGAAAACCTCATTGTTTCTAATTCTTATTCGTTAGTAACCAACTATAATACAATTTTTGAAAACAATGGTGAAAATGGAAGCGAGTCTGTATTTGAAGTTCAATATTCAGATATAGAGGGTGCAGGTTTTGGTTGTTTACAATGCAGTGAAGGTAATGTTGCCGTTGGTTTTAGTGGTGTTCGTAGTTATTCTGGACCAAATTTTACATCAGGTTTTAGTTTTAATGTGCCAACTCAAGAAGCATCAAATGCTTTTGACAATGACGACACGCGAAAAGCAGTTACCATTCTTGATATTGCTGCTTGGGCAACAGCTAACGCTGCAAGTTATGGAACTGGTTACAACCACACAGGTTTTTTTAACAGAAAATATTTGCCAAGAACAAGAAGTTCGACAGCTGCAAATGATTTGAATTTAACAAACCCAAACAACTATCGTTCTATTCGCTATTCTGATGTTTTATTGATGGCCGCCGAAGCCAATGCAAGAAGCGGAAACGATGTTAAAGGAAGAACTTATTTAAATTTAGTTAGAAGACGTGCTTTTGCAGATTTATTGCATGACCGATCAACATCTGGCCAAGCTTTAATAGAAGATATTTGGAGCGAAAGACGCTTAGAATTAATGGGAGAAGGACATCGTTTTTTCGATTTGGTAAGAACAGGAAAAGCAGTTGGAAAAATAACCGGATTTACACCAAACAAAAATGAAGTTTTCCCAATACCTTTTCAAGAATTACAACTATCAAATGGCAATTGGCAACAAAACCCAGGATACTAAATTATAAAATACTATGAAAAATATTTATAAAATTTTAAGTTCAATATTCATATTGGTAACAATGAGTTGTTCCAATGATAATGAGCAAGTCGATTTACAGAAAGTCAGTGCTCCAAGCAATATTGATGCAGTTATCAAATATAGCACAGATAATTCTGGAAACATATCGTTTTATCCAACTGGTGATGGTGTTACCCAATTTGAAATTTACTTCGGCGATGGAACGGTAGCTCCTGGAATTGTAAATGGTGCAGCATCAGTAACGCATACTTTTACCGAAGGTGTTTTCAACGTAAAAATTGTAGGTACAACTTTAAACGGTCAAAAAACTGAGATTATTAAACCTGTAACAATGACATTTGCAGCACCCACAGATTTTGTCGCCAATGTAGATCCAGTAAGTACTAATAGTCTTGCAGTAACCGTAAAAGCAAAAGCTAAATTTGAAAAAAACTTTTTAGTTTATTTTGGTGATGTTGCCAATGAAGTTCCAACTTCGTTTTTAGAAGACGTTGAAATTAACCATACTTATGCTACCGCTGGCACATACCAAGTTCGAGTAGTTGCTCAAAGTCCAGGTGCTGCATTTGTTGATTTTTTTAAAACTATAGTGGCAACGCCATCATTATTGATATTATTACCTGTCAATTTCGAATCACCTGTTTTGCCTTATAACTTCATTAATTTTGGCGGAGGTGTTTCTTCTAAAATTCCTAATCCACAAGTGACAGGCATCAATACAAGTGCTAATGTTGCTAAAATGGTCAAAAATGCCGGTGAGGTTTATGGTGGTAGCGTTTTGGTATTGTCGTCACCAATGAATTTTTCAACTTTAAAGAAAATGAAAATAAAAGTTTTTTCTCCTAGAGTGGGAGCCAAGTTATTGTTGAAAGTTGAAAACAACTCTAACGGTTCTTTATTTTTTGAAAAACAAGTTTTAACAACCGTTGCTAATACATGGGAAGAACTTACTTTTGATTATACAGCTATATCAACAACAGTGCAATACCAAAAGTTAGTATTAATCTTTGATTTAGGAACAATGGGTGATGGTACCGCAAATTATACATTTTTGTATGACGATATTCGTCAGTCTAATTAATAAAATTATTTAAAATGAAAAATATAGTTTTTAAAATAATAACAGTTTTTACTCTTTTTTTAATGATTAACTGTCAAGACGATAAAGCTTCATTTGGAGATTTATCTTCACCAAATAATTTAACATTGTCATCATTAACGCAAGGGGTAAGTGCACCAGCATTTCTTTATGGAGATGGTTCTGGCTTTGTTACATTTTCTGCAAAAGCAGATAACACGATTTCGTATAAATATATTTTTAGTGACGAATCTATTTCTGCACCAAGTGGGGTTTATAAAAAAAGATTTACAAATCCAGGAACTAACAAATATGTTGTAACCGTTATCGCTTCTGGAAAAGGCGGTCTAAGTACAAGCAAAACAATTGAAGTTGAAGTGTTTTTTGAGTTCAAAGATGACCAAGCAGTAACTTTATTAACTGGAGATTCTCAAAAAAATTGGTATTGGGCAGCTTCAGAAGTGGGTCACCTTGGAGAAGGAAGCAATAATACTGATATGCTAAAAAATTGGTATGCTCACAATTACGAATCAGTTGCTTTTAACTCAAATACAACGTGCTTGTACGATGATGTTTTGACTTTTACCAAAACTTCAACGGGCGGCATGAGATTTCAATACAACAATAATGGTTCAACGTTAATTAACAGACAATTTTTAAGTGTTGTAGGATTACCAAATAGTAACCAATATGTAGACTCTTGTCAGCCTTATTCTGGACCTGCAGTTACTGGAATAAAAAATGTAACACTTACACCTTCAGAATCTTTAGCCAATCCATTAAAGAAAAGAGGAACTGTTATGAATTTTTCTGACAATGGTTTTATGGGTTTTTATTTTGGTGAAACCAAATATGAAATAATGTCATTAACAAGCAGCAGAATGGTTGTTAGAAGTGTTCAAGAAGCGTTTACACCATCAGGTGCACCGAATTCATCAGCTTGGTACCATATTTTTACTTCAATTCAGCCAACTCAAGACAGTACAGATTTTACCAATTTAGTTTGGGCAGATGAGTTTAATGTTAACGGTGCACCAGATACTACTAAATGGAGTTATGATCTTGGCGCTGGTGGTTGGGGAAATGGTGAACAACAATCATACACCAATAGTCCAAACAATGTTGTTGTGCAAGGTGGAAATTTAAAAATTACTGCAATTAAAGACCAAATTTCTAACACCTATACATCTGCACGACTAAAAACCCAAGGAAAAAAACAATTTACCTACGGAAAAGTAGTTTGTAGAGCAAAATTGCCGGCTGGAGCAGGAACTTGGCCAGCAATTTGGATGCTAGGAGCAAATTTTAGTACAAATGTGTGGCCAGCATGTGGTGAAATAGATATTATGGAGCACAAAGGTAGTTTTCCAGATGTTATTCATGGATCACTACATTATCCGGGGCGTTTTGCTGGAAATGCTAACACCAACACAACTACTATTACAGGTGCGTCAGCTAATTATCATGATTATAAAGTTATTTGGTCTGCAAATTCAATAAGATTTTTTGTAGATGATGTTTTGTTTCACACGCTCGTGAATAATGGTTCACTTCCATTTAATAGTGATTTTTTCCTGATTTTGAATGTAGCTATGGGAGGAACTTTTGGTGGGCCAATTGCAAATGGTTTCACACAATCGTCAATGGAAGTAGACTACATTCGATTGTACCAATAAATAAAATAGGTAATTGAAATCACTTACGACTAAAATATAACTAACAAATACTAAAGATGCACATTTGTGCATCTTTGTTATTATCAGAAAAAAATTAATGAAAAACCATCATCTAAAGTTTGTATCAGCATTAGTATTATTTATACTATGTAGTTGTAAATCAAATCAAAACGCATTGACCTCTAATAAAAATACTAATTTAGATATCAAAGTTGATTCACTTTTAAAGTTGATGACTTTAAACGAAAAAATTGGTCAACTTAATCAGTACAATGGTTTTTATGATGCAACAGGTCCAGTTCCAAAAGAAGGACAAGCTGCAAAAAAATTTCTTGATCTAAAAAATGGTTTAGTTGGTTCAATGCTGAATGTAAAAGGAGTAAAAGAAGTAAAAACTTTACAAAAAATTGCTGTCGAAGAAACACGATTAAAAATCCCATTGCTTTTTGGGTTTGATGTTATTCATGGTTATAAAACAATAAGTCCAATTCCGCTTGCCGAAGCTGCAAGTTGGGATTTGGCAGCTATAAAAAAATCTGCTGAAATTGCTGCCGAAGAAGCTGCATCGGTTGGAATCAACTGGACATTTGCACCAATGGTTGACATTGCTCGTGACGCTCGCTGGGGACGGGTTATGGAAGGAGCTGGTGAAGATTCTTTTCTTGGCAGTAAAATAGCTGTTGCTAGAATTCAGGGCTTTCAAGGGGATTTAACTTCTCATAAAAATATTTTGGCGTGTGCCAAGCATTTTGCAGGTTATGCTTTTGCGGAATCTGGTCGCGATTACAACTCAGTTGACGTTAGCGAATCGGTTTTACAAAACACAATATTTCCTCCATTCAAAGCTGCTGTTGAGGCTGGTGTCCGAACTATAATGAATTCGTTCAATGATTTGAATGGTATTCCAGCAACAGGAAATGTTTATTTACAGAGAAAAATATTAAAAGGAGATTGGAACTTTCAAGGTTTAGTAGTTTCTGACTGGGGTTCAATTGGCGAAATGGTTAACCATGGATTTGCAAAAAACAACAAACAGGCATCTGAGATTGCTATTAACGCAGGATCTGATATTGATATGGAATCAAATGCTTATGTAACGCATCTTTCAGAATTGGTCAAAGAAGGTAAAGTTAAAGAATCAATCATCGATGATGCTGTAAAGCGGGTTTTGAAAGTCAAATTTGAACTTGATTTATTTAAAAACCCATACAAATATTGTGACGAAAATAGAGAAAAAGCTACAGTTGGCAAACAAGAATTTCAAGATGTAGTGCTAGATATGGCAAAAAAATCAATTGTTTTATTAAAAAATAATGACGATTTGTTACCTTTAAAAAAATCAGGTTTAAAAATTGCTTTAATTGGAGGTTTGGCAAATGACAAAACAAGTCCGCTTGGAAGTTGGAGAATTGGTGCTGATGATAACACAGCAGTTTCAGTAGTCGAAGGTTTACAAAAATATACTCAAAACCAAATAACTTATAGCAAAGGTGCTGATGTAACAGTAGGTAGAACACAATTTGTTTGGGAAACCAAAATTAACGAAACAGATAAATCAGAATTTGATGCTGCAATTGAAAATGCTAAAAAGGCAGACATTGTTGTAATGGTCTTGGGCGAGCATGGTTTACAAACAGGTGAGGGCAGAAGCAGAACTGACATTGATTTGCCAGGAGTGCAACAAGAATTATTAGAGGCTATTTATAAGGTTAATAAGAAAATAGTTTTAGTACTCACAAACGGTCGACCACTTGCGATTCCTTGGGCTAATGATAATATTCCTGCAATAGTTGAAGCATGGCATTTGGGTACACAAAGTGGCAATGCAATTGCTAGCGTATTATATGGAGATTATAATCCAAGTGGCAAATTACCTATGAGTTTTCCTCGAAATGTTGGTCAGGTGCCGTTATATTATAATTATAAAAATACTGGAAGACCAACAATGAATGAGCCAGAAAGTGTTTTTTGGTCGCATTATTCAGATGTTAGTAACACAGCACTTTATCCGTTTGGTTATGGTTTAAGTTATTCTAAATTTGAATATTCGGATTTAAAATTATCAACAAATTCATTTTCTAAAGGTGGAAAAATTCAAGTTGCGGTAAACATTAAAAATAATAGTAATGTAGCAGGAAAAGAAGTTGTGCAAATGTATATTAGAGATTTGGTTGGCAGCACAACAAGACCAGTTAAAGAATTAAAAGGATTTGAAATGGTTGAATTACAACCCAATGAATCAAAAAATATTACATTTACAATTGACGAAAAAACCATAGAATTTTTTACTGCTAATAATAAATGGGAAGCAGAAACTGGTGATTTTAAATTATTTGTAGGTACAAATTCTGTAAAAAATTTAGAAACTGATTTTCAATACACTAATTAAATCTTTATGAAAAATATACTTTTTATTGTGTTAATTTCATTGCAGTTTAGTTGTGTTTATAGTCAAAAGCGAAAATTAGTTTGGCAAGAAAATTTTAACGGTACAACTTTGAATGAAAAAAATTGGAATTTTGAACTTGGAGATGGTTGCCCAAATATTTGTGGTTGGGGCAATAATGAAAAACAAATTTATACCAATGAAAATTATATAGTGGCTAATGGAAAATTGACTATAACTGCCAAAAATGATAATAATACTTTTACATCGACCAAAATCACCACTAAAAGCAAAAAAGAATTTCAATATGGTCGAATTGAAACACTTGCAAAATTGCCTCTTGCCAAAGGAACTTGGCCTGCCTTCTGGATGTTAGGTTCGAACATAGATAAAGTCAATTGGCCAAAATGTGGTGAGATTGATATTCTTGAATATGTAGGAAAAACACCAAACATTTTATACACATCGTTGCACACTCAGGATACTCATGGAGAAACAATAAATACTATGAAAACCAATATTGCAGGGATTGAAAATGGTTTTCATTTGTATGCTGTTGATTGGAATAAAGAAAAAATTGAATTTTTTATAGACAACAAATTAGTTTATGTGTTTAATCCAATAGAAAAAACTGAGGATATTTGGCCTTATGACCAGCCATTTTATATGATTTATAATTTGGCAGTTGGAGGAAATTTTGGTGGTAACGATATTGATTTAGAAGCCTTTCCGCAAGAGTTTGTTATTGATTATGTAAAGGTCTTTCAGTAGTTTTTTTGTAATTATGTTTACTTTTGATTATAAAAAATATTAATTTTAATTTGTGGTAAATGACATTAAAAACACAATAATTGAAGATGAAAAACCAGCCGCAAGGTTATTGCAGCGAAAACTTGAGAAAATTAATTTCAAAGTAGATATTATGCTGCAATCTGTAAAAGATTTTATCGAATGGTTTTTTAAAAAATGAACATCTGGATTTAATTTTTTTGCATATGCAATTATCTGATGGATTGTAATTTTAAATTTTTGAAAAAGTAAGTATTCTATCTGCTGTGATTTTTACGACAGCTTTTGACGAATATGCGTTACGTGCTTTTAAACTCAATTCCATTGATTATTTGTTAAAACCAATTGATGAGGATGAACTTGAAATTGCTGTAAAAAAGTATATTAATAATGTTGCGGAAGTAACAAACAAGCCACAGTTTGGTTTTGAACAAATTAAAGAAATGTTACAAAACCCATTCGATAAAAGTTTCAAAACTAGGCTAACAGTCAAAATTGGTCAAAATCTAAAAGTGATGACCATTGATGAAATAGAATGTTTTTATAGATAAAATAAAGCAACTTATATACATACAATTGAAAAATCGAAATTATCAAATTGATGGCGCTATGGATCAATTAGAAAACGAGTTAGCCTCCAAAACTTTTTTTAGAGTAAGCTGAAAATTTATTATTCCATTAAAATCTATCAAAGAAATTCAATTGCATTCCAACTCAAGATTAAAAATAATTTTTCCTACTTATAAAGATGAAGAATTAATAGTTGCTAGAAAAAAAGTACAAGAATTTAAGAACTGGATTGGTTAGAATATTATCTAGTTTTTCAGATTTTGACGAACTTTATATTCTTAAACTCTAATTTCAACTTTTAAAAAATGTTTTTCGTATTCCAATTATAATTAGAATAAACACTGAATAATAAATAAAAAACGGTATTATAAATTCAATTAATCCTAGTGGCAACATTATTGCAATTATCAATAATTGAAAACCGAGACCGTAAATTGATAAAAATGTCATAAACCAATTCGGAAATGTTTTTACTTTATACGCATCTGCATCAAGAAAATGAATTATTTTATCAAATGCACCATAAACTATAGTATAGATTTTGAACAAAAGATTAACAATCTTTTGACTTTCGCCATGTAATGCATTTGGCGTTTTATGTTCAAAAATTTGACTGGTTTTATCACCGCCAATCGAATTATGGCGTAAAATTAAATAATAATAATTGTATAAAGTACCTTGCAACTGAATACAAATAAATGCTATAATTGTTAACCAAAAACTAGTTTTTGATACATAGCAAATTGATATTAAAAACAATAAATTTAATACAATATCAAAAACACTGTCTAAATATCTACCAATATAGGATGGTTTATTTTTCAGTCTTGCCAGTGCGCCATCTGCTGCATCAATACCTGATTTTAAAATTATAAAAAAACTAGCGGATAAATAATAACCATTTAAAATACAAAAAACAGCGGTTAAACCAGAAATTCCAAAAAGTAAAGTAACGTGAATAGCGGTCAATTTTGTGTTTTTTAACGAATTGGCAAGAAATTCTCCGAAAAATCTTCCATAATCTGATAAATCTAGAAATTTATCTGCAACTGCAAGTTTAGACATTAACAATAAATCTAATAATAAATGACAATATAGTCAGCATGTAAAAATACGAATAAATTTACAATTTGTTTACCTTAATTTTAAATTTAACTGTTTATATTTGTTCTTATTTCACTATATCTAAAATTTTAAATTTAATATTAAAATGGCAAATCCTTCTTTAAAAATTATCGATGCTTTACGCAAAACTGCGACTCAACTCGAAAACGGAAATCGTTATGAATGGGGACATATGGGAAGTTGCAATTGTGGCAATTTAGCACAAACGATAACTTCGTTTTCAAGAGCTGAAATTCAGAAATATGCACTCGAAAAACGTGGCGATTGGTCAGAGCAATTAATAGATTATTGTCCAACTTCTGGCTTGCCAATGGATTTAATAATTGAAAAGATGATCGATTATGGTTTTACACGCCAAGACTTGCGACATTTAGAATGGCTATCAGATACTGATATTTTAAATAAAATGGGAGTGGAATTCTTAAATAGAAACCTAAAGTCAGATACAATTATTTATCTAAAATCTTGGGCAAACTTGCTTGAAGACCAATTAATTGATAAAATTGTTTTACCAAGTTTTGATACAGATGAAATAAAGAAATTAGAATTGGTTTAAAAAAAATATATCTATATAAATCAAATCCTATAAGTTTTTTATCCTTAGAGGTTTTTTTTATTTATGAGCAATAATATTCAAATTCATTTTTACATTATCAGATAAAACCAAACTATTTGCACCAATTTTAAAAGTGCGGCGATTGATTTCGAAGTTGCATTTTAAATCTAGATTGTTGTCTTTTTCAATTGCAATTAACTCAAATTTTATTAGTTTAGAGATTCCTTTTATGGTCAAATTTCCTTCTACATTATAGCGATTTAATCTCGTTGCTGGTTCGATTTTTGTAGATTTGAATGTAATTAACGGAAAGTTGTTAACATCAAAATAGTCACTTTCACGCAAGTGTTTGTCTCTTGCTTTATTATCTGTATTGACCGAATTAGAAATCACAGAAACATTTATATCGCTAGATTTTAAATCTTTAGCATCGAAAACGATTTTGCCTTGCAAACCCGAAAAATTTCCGTTTACGTTCAAACCAATATTTTTTATCGCAAAATTAATTTTGCTATTTTCATCGTTCGCAACAAAATTCTGAGCCATAATTGAGTTTGATATTAGTATAAATAATATTATTTTAAATATTTTCATTTAATTGTATTTTACGATTTTCAAGAAATAAATAAAATTGTACACCAAATAATATTGATGCAATCACCAAATGAATAGGTTGCGAAGTGTAAGGAAAATCCAAATAATACATCGCCATTCCTGATAAAACTTCAATTCCAACTAATGTCATAACCCAATTTATTTTGTAAAAACCAAGATTTAATTTTTTATTTCTAAAAAACAAAAATAAATTTAAACCTAAAATCAAAATCGAAAATGAACGGTGGATATAAAATGTTACTTCTGGGTTTTCAAGTACTTTATGCATTTGATTATAACCAACAATTTTGACTATTTCATCAACATATTGTCGAACTTGTGTGCCGAGAATTATCTGAAAAAAAGTCAATACTAAAGTGATCAATATAACATTTTTGAATTTTAAATCATTTATAAAATTAGCATTTAAAGTAGATGTTTTTTTAATAATATACAATAAAACTGCAACAATAATTAAAGCAACAATCATGTGAATTGTAATTTTTACAGGGTTTAAAACTGAGTAAACAACACGTGCGCCTAGCCAACCCTGAAAACCCATTAAGAAAACTGTTATCCAAGAATATAAAGTGATTTTTCGGTTGGTTTTCCAATATCCAAAAGAAAAAATTGCCATTATAAAAACAGCCAATCCTGCTAATGCGCCAACTAATCGATTGATATATTCTATCCAAGTTTCGACAGCATTAAAAATGGCATAATCGTGTTTGGTATAAAGCCTAAACTGGCTGTTGTTAAATGTTTCAGTTGATTTAAAATCAGTATTGGCAACCAATAATTTTTCGTCTTTTATAATTACTTGACCTTCAAAATATTCGTGATTTGGAGTCCACAACAACTCTTTAATAGCTGTTGGTGGAATAAAATAGCCAAAGCATTTTGGCCAATCTGGGCAACCCATTCCCGATCCAGTCATTCGAACCAATGCGCCAGCTACAATTACTAAATAAACTAAAATTAACGAAATTTTTGCGGTTTTGAGGAACATTATTTTTTTGTAAAATTAATTATTAAAGAATAATCTTTGAAGTAACATTTGTTAAACCTTTACTAATCCCAATTTTGAGCCTCGTTTTAAAACAAATTCATAGGCCGCTTGGTAATCATTTGGAATTTCGCCTTCCAAAATAGCTTCTTTAACGGCTTCTTTTAAAATTCCAATTTCTCTTGATGGCTTTAAATTAAAAATTTCCATAATTTCTTCGCCCGAAATTGGAGGCTGAAAATTTCTAATTGAATCTCGTTCTTCGACTTCAATAATTTTTTTGTGAACCAATTCAAAATTATTATGGTATTTTTTAAATTTCGCTGGATTTTTGGTTGTAATATCTGCTGCACACAAAATCATTAGACTTTCGACATCTTCGCCAGCGTCAAAAACTAATCTTCGAACTGCAGAATCGGTCACTAAATCTTGCGAAAGTACAATTGGTCGTGAACTCATCATGACCATTTTTTGTACAAATTTCATTTTGTTATTCAAAGGCATTTTTAATCTTTCGAAGATTTTCTTCACCATTTTCCCGCCTAAAAATTCGTGTCCATGAAATGTCCAACCTTGTTTTTTATTGAACTTTTTGGTTGGTGCTTTGCCAATATCGTGCAGCAATGCCGCCCAACGCAACCATACATCATCAGTATTTGGGCAAATATTATCTACAACTTCTAGCGTGTGATAAAAATTATTTTTGTGGGTATGACCTTCAATTTCTTCAACATTGTTTAATGCAGTTAATTCTGGCAGAATAATATCTAGTAAACCAGTTTTGAACAACAACAAAAACCCGATTGAAGGTTTTGATGTAGATAGAATTTTATTCAATTCATCGACAATTCGTTCGCCAGAAATGATACTAATTCTTTCTGAATTTTTGGTAATCGAATTCAAAGAATTTGCCTCGATTTCGAAACCTAATTGTGTTGCAAACCTTATGCCACGCAACATTCGCAATGGATCATCAGAAAAAGTTATGTCTGGATCGAGTGGCGTTTTAATAATTTTATTTTCTAAATCTATCAAACCATTAAACGGATCTAAAAGGGCACCATAATTATTGTTGTTTAATGAAATTGCCAAAGCATTAATCGTAAAATCTCTACGGTTTTGATCGTCTTGCAAAGTGCCGTTTTCTACAACTGGATTGCGAGATTCAAAATTATAACTTTCCTTTCTTGCACCAACAAACTCAATATCAATACCTTCAAAACCTAACATGGCAGTTCCATATGTTTTGAAAATCTGTACTTTTGGTTTTTTTGGCAACAATGATGCAACTTTTAATGCCAGTTCTATTCCAGAGCCGACAGCGACAATATCGATGTCTTTTTTGAAATCTCTTTCGAGTATTAAATCACGAACAAAACCGCCAATTACATAACTTTCAAGATTTAATTCTTGTGATGCAATTGATATTATTTCGAATATTTTATTGTTTAAAGACTTTTTATAGTTCATTAATTTGTTTTAAGTTTCAGATTTCAGTTTTTGTAAACTGGAAACTTTTTTAATTTCTTATTACCTTGACCTGATTATCCAAAGCAATTTTGATAATTGTCGATGGATTGCCACATTTTTTGTCTCGAGACAAATTTACAACATAATCAACACCTTTAATAATTTCTTTCGATATTTCCGAAAAGGTCAGTGCGGTAGGTTTACCCGCAATATTTGCCGACGTCGAAACTATAGGTTTTTTTAATTTATCTATTAGTTTGAAACAAAATGAATCTTTAACTACACGAATTCCTAGCGTATTATCCGATGCAATTAAGTTTTTTGCGACATTATGAGGTTTATCAAGAATTAATGTTGTTGGTTTTTCTGATAAATCCATTATTTGCCAAGCTACTTCGGGAACATCTTTAAAAATATTGTGAATCATTCGATCGCCATTTACCAAACAAATCATGCTTTCGGTTTCGGCTATTTTTTTGAGTTGATAAATCTTTGCAACCGCTTCTTCATTAGTTGCATCACATCCAATTCCCCAAACAGTATCTGTTGGATATAGAATAATTCCTCCGTTTTGCAATACTTCTATAGCATTATGTATTTCTTGATTTAAATCCATTTTAGGCTTCAATTTTTTAAATACAAAATTAATTTATTTTAACTGGTTTGAAGAATTTAATTAATGATTATTACAAATTCTTCAACTGATTGTCCTTTTTATCTTTGCTTATTGTCCAGAAAAAACCTAAAAAGAAAAAACGGTTAGCCAGAGGATTTATTTCACGTCTTTCAAAAACGCCCGAACTATTTTTATTGTTGGCATATTCATAACCAAAAACTTGATTAGAGCCGAGAACATTGGTCATAGAAAAATATAGTATTTTTTGAGTTGTCAACAAATATGCCCAATTGAAACTCAAATCTTGATAAATTTGTGTTTTTGAATTCATAAATTCAATCTCGTTGGGATTGTTGTATGGTCGCCCAGACGAAACATTGGCAGTAAAACCAATCTGCGATTTCCAAGCATCAATCCAATATTTTGTAACTAAAGAAACATTGTGGTTGGCTACAAAATTTGGCGTTACTTGATTCGGAAAATTGCGATAATCTCGCTCAGAATCTATGTAAGAATAGGATAGCCAATATTCTAAATTCTTAATATTTTTGTTGTCTCTCCAAAACAATTCTAATCCTTTTGCAAAACCATTTCCTGAATTATCGAAAACAGAATTCAATTGAGAATTTATAGTATTAAACTTGACTAAATCACGATAATCTTTATAATAGGCTTCAAGTCGTAAAGTTTGTCCTTCTTTATTGTATTGATAATTGAGAATATAATGTGAAGTTTTTTCTAATTCAAATTGATTAGAAAATTTTAAATATTCCTGCCGCGGTGCTTGAGTAAACGCTCCGTATGCCAAAGAGAATTGACTATTTTTCGCAAATTTATATCCTAATGAAAAACGTTGATTTATGGCAAATTCTTTGATATAATTGTTGTTTGAACCGCGAATACCAGCTTTAAAAGCCAATTTTTTTGACAAAAATATATCTGCTTCTGCAAATGATGCCAAAATATTTTCTTGATATCCATTTCTGAAAATGACATTAAAATTTTCATTGAAACGAGTATTGAAATAATCTGCTCCAAAATTCAATTTGAATCTTTCAGAAAACGATTTTCTAAATTTTAGTTTCAAATGCGTTGAATTTTCAAAATTGTTAACTTTAACGGCATCAATGCCAATATGATTTTGGCTGTAACCATAACTTAAACCTGCAAAAATTTGCCATTTCTCGCCAAAATTTCCTTTATAATTAGAATTTAAGTATAGATTATTATTATTTAGTGCAAATCGTACTTTTGTAGGTTGGTTTACATCTTCTTGATTCAAATCTAGTGTTTGCACATCAAAGGCGGTGTAAATTTTCAACAATCCATTTGCAAATTGATAGCGAAAAACCGACTCGCCTGATGCTGATTGGAATGGTTTATTAAAATCAATTCTTTGAGGTACAAGTAATTGATAGGGTTTCAAATTGATGTAAGAAGTATTAAAACTTAAAGATGATTTTTCCCATTTTTTTGTTCTGCCAATTCCTAAACCAACGGTCATAAACGACATTTCTATTTTGTCGGCATCTGCTTCGTCTTTGGTTGGCAGTAATAAAACACTCGATAGTGCATCGCCATATTCAGCAGAATAACCACCTGTTGAAAAGTTTACACCTGAAAATAAAAAAGGCGAAAATCGACCGCGAACGGGCGTGTTATTTGCCGAAGTACCATAAGGTTGAGCTACTCGCAGGCCATCGACAAAAATTTGGGTCTCATCTGACTCTCCACCACGAACAAATAATCTGCCGCTTTCGCCAACATTATTGGTTCCTGGCAAAGTCTGCAAAGCCGAAACAATGTTGGCATTAGACCCAGCTGTTGTAACTATATCCAACGGTTTTAGAACTGAAACTCTTGCCTTGTCGCCAGATTCTAAATTTCCTGCCGAAATTGTTACTGCATCTAAAGTGTTGACATTTTCGAGTAAAATTATTGTTAAATTTTTGGCATTCGAGACATCGATAATTTTTTTAGTAGTATCATATGACAAAAAACTAGCCGAAATTGTTTGGTTTCCAACTGCATTTGTTGTGAATGTAAAATTTCCATTTCCGTCCGAACTTGTTCCATCATAGGTGCCTTCTATAAAAACATTGGCTGATGGAATTGGTTGTTTTTTTTCATCTACAACTTTACCAGAAATGGTTATTTGTGAAAATGTTAAAAATGAGAATAATAAAATTGTTAGTGTAGTAATCGATTTCATGATTGTTTTGTTTTGATGAAGCAAAGATGTAACATCAATTTTAAAATATAAAAAACTTTTTACCGAAATGTTGATTAATAGGGATGAAATGAAAAACCTAATTTTGAAATATTTTTTCAAAATTAGGTCTTTTAAGAGATTCAATAAATATCTAAAACTTGAAACTTATTGTCTCAAATCTGCTACCGAAAAGTTTGGATTTTGTTCGTCTTTAATAAAAGAAACATCTTCATAAAAAGTTACATTTCCTGTTTCGATGTCGTGCATGGCACCAACAATTCCGATTTCGCCTTTTTCAATCATTTGTTCTAAGATATAACTTCTTTCGATAATGCTTTTTACACTTCGTTTTACATTAATTTCAGCTACATTTTCTACAAATGTCGCATTTTTAGAACTTCTTTCGTTTTTTGTAACTTTTTCTTGATAGACCGCAGGTTGAATTTTTGATAGCAATTCGGTCAAGTTTCCCATTTCAATATGGTCACAAGCTCCTTTAATTGCGCCACATTTAGAGTGACCTAGTACTACAATTAGTTTAGAACCAGCAACTTTACATGCAAATTCCATACTGCCAAGTATGTCGGTGTTGACTATATTTCCAGCGATTCTTACTGAAAATATATCTCCTAATCCTTGGTCAAAAATCAATTCTGCCGACGTTCTGCTATCTATACAACTCAAAATGGTTGCAAAAGGCCATTGTCCGTCTCTAGTTTCATTGGCTTGTTGCAACAAGTTTCGATTGGCTTTTAGGTTTTTTAAAAATCTATCATTTCCCCCTTCCAAAATTTGTAGTGCATTTCTTGGAGTTATTGTGGCTTGAATTTCTTGATTTAATGTTTTCATTTCTTTTTTCATTATTTATGTTCTATAAATACGTGTTTTGCTTCATCTCCAGTATTTTGGAGTTGGTATTGCGGTTTGAACCCTACTAATTTTACTTTTAAATTGTCTTCTTTGGCTCTAATAGTACTAAATTCTTTGATCAAATCTAAAACATCATGAGCAATATATACTGTTTCAGATGCATTGATTATTACATTGGCATTTTCTGGAATTTCAGATAATGTTGTTTTTATTGCGGACTTATTCAAAAATGAAACTTCTTGTGCCAAATCAATATGGATAATGTCTCCGTCTTTTAATGTTTCTTTTTTAAATTTATAAGCACGCTGCATGTTGCCTTTCAACACAAATATAATACTAATAATCATTCCGAGTGCAACCCCTTTTAACAAGTCAGTAAATACAACTGCCAAAAAAGTTGCTATAAACGGAATAAATTGGTATTTTCCTTTTTTCCAAAAATGCATAATTGTTTTTGGGTTTGCTAATTTATAGCCTACCATTAACAACACAGCTGCTAAAGTTGCTAGGGGAATTTTATTCAAAAGAGTAGGAATAGCCAAAACGCTTACCAACAAAAGAATACCATGAATTATTGTCGACATTTTTGATTTTGCACCTGCGGCATTATTGGCGGATGTTCTAACAACTACTGATGTCATTGGCAAACCGCCTAACAATGAACTAATTATATTTCCAATACCTTGTGCTTTTAATTCTATATTGGTGTCAGTATATCGTTTTTGCAAATCCATTCTATCCGATGCTTCAATGCACAATAATGTTTCGATCGAAGCAACAACTGCAATAGTTGCGGCAACAATCCAAACTTTTGGGTTTGAAATTGACGAGAAATCAGGCAAAACAAATATTGATTTGAATTCTTCAATTGATTCAGGAACGGGTAGTTTGACCAAATGTGCTTTAGATATGGCTAAACTATTTCCTGCTTGGATTAAAAATTCATTAATTAGAATACTAACTAATACCGCAACTAAAGCGGCAGGCACTAATTTTATTTTTTGCAACGTTTTAGACTTTGTCCAAAGTATCAAGATAGTTAAAGAAATAACAGCAATCAAAACCGCACCGAGAGTTATATGATTAAAAATCTGAAAAATTTCAGAAAATGTATTTTGACCATCCGATTGAAAAAACGATTCATCACCTTCAAAATCGGGATCATATCCAAACGCATGCGGAATTTGTTTTAAAATAATGATGACACCAATTCCTGCTAACATTCCTTCTATAACATTATTCGGAAAAAAGTTTGAAATACTTCCAGCTTTCAAAAAGCCTAATGCCAATTGCAATATTCCCGCAATAAATACTGCTAATAAAAAAACATTAAAAGCACCTAAATCGGTTATAGCCGTTAAAACAATTGCTGTCAATCCTGCTGCGGGACCAGAAACTGACAAATGTGATTGACTCAAATAGCCAACAACAATGCCGCCTATAACTCCCGAAATAATTCCCGCAAATAGCGGTGCTCCGCTTGCAAGTGCTATTCCTAAGCACAAAGGTAAAGCCACCAAAAAAACGACTAATCCAGCTGCGAAATCTGAATTGAGGTTGGCAAAGAGGTTTGTTTTTTTTGACATTTATTTAATTTAAAATATGAAACTGTAATTAATTGAAATCTAATAAAAAAAAACTTAGTTTTAAAAAAGTTTTCAAGGTTTGATGCTGATTTTAGAACAAAATAAGATAGGTTTTAATAGATAATTAAATACATATTGTGAGTTGTTAATGAGATTAAAAAAACAAAATCTGTTTTTTTATAAAGCAAAAATAATCATGAACAAATTTTGTATATTTCAAAATTTTCACAATTTTTCGTTAAAGTTTACTCTCTCATTGTTTAGAAAATTATAAACTGAAAGATTAAAAAACAAATTTAAAATTTACTTAATCATAAATAAATTTAATATTATCTATAAATAATTCTTTTGTAAGCAAAAATATTTTTTTTTTTAGAATTAAAATCAGTTTAACATTTTATTAAAAAAAATTAAACAAAAATGTTTTCAACAATTAAACTTAGTTCATTCTAAATTCTAAATTTTAATTTTACATTTGCATTTATAAAAAAATGAATGACAATGGTTTATAAATTCCGAGTAATCCTCGACAACGAAGAAGACATTTTTAGAGATATTGCAATTCTTGAAGACGATAATCTTGAAGATTTGCACAATGCAATATTCAATTCATTTGGTTTTGATGGCATGGAAGTAGGCTCGTTTTACACTTGTGATGAAACTTGGAATCAAGAAGATGAAATTCCACTATTTGATACTGGAGACACGCTTGGAGAAATGAAAATAATGTCTGATTACCAACTTTCTGATATTCTTGATAAACAAAACACCAAAATTATATATGTTTATGATTTTATAAACATGTGGACTTTTTTGGTCGAACTAGCATCTATTGAAGAACGGGTTGTTGGCAACATTTATCCCGAAACAATATTTTCTCACGGCGAAATGCCTGACGAAGCCCCAGAAAATAATTTTGAAGCCGACATGAATTCTGAGCAGTACAACGATGATTTCGAAGACGATTATGACGATGATGATTTGGATATGTTCGACGAAGGCGAAAATTTTGAAGATTATGGCTTTGAAGAAAATTGGAATTAAGTTCAATTAAAAATTAGAGATTACAAATTAAAATTTAGTCCAATTAAAAAATGATAAACTTTTATAATACCCACATCGACTCGCTTTCAATTCATAGAGTTGGCAACAAAAGTCGTAATGAAGCTATTTTTCTTTCTGAAAACACTTTTGCCCTAAATGACGAAATTGTCCCGTTAATGAAAGAATTTTTCTTAAAACCATTTCGCGAAAAAGAAGAAAATTATTTTCAGTTTGCTCATGAAGTAGATTTGGATTATAATGAAATGTATAAATTTGCCTCTGAAATTTTTGACAACCCTACTAAAGTGCATGAAGTTTCCAAAAAAATAACAACTCATTTGTTCGAGCAATCCAATCATCCGCACATCAAAAACGGGGAGGTTTATATCGCACATTTGACCAATTTAAATATTGATAATTTTAATGTTGATGCAGTCGGAATTTTCAAAAGTGAAATTCAATCTGATTTTTTGCAATTTGAAGAAAAAACGTCGCACCTAGAAATGATTTTGCAACAAGGTGTTAGTTTGAACAAATTAGATAAAGGATGCATTATTTTTAATTATAAAAAAGAAGAAGGTTACAAAATTTTGACAGTTGACTCAAACCGTTACGATGCCAGATATTGGCTAGAACATTTCCTTTCTGTTGATGCTTTTGAAGACGAAAATTTCATTACCAAAAAATACCTAAAATTCTGTCAAGGTTTTGCTAAAGATGTTGTTTTTCCTGCCGAAGACAAAAAAGAAGAAGTAATGTTTATGAATCGTTCCGTAAATTATTTTGCAAAAAACGATGAGTTTGAAGAAACCAATTTTATGAATGAGGTTATAGACAATCCTGATCTGATTTCGGAATTCAAAAACTATAAAGTTGACAAAGGTGAGAAATATTCTATTGAAGACATTACGACTTTTCCAATTGCCAATGCCGCAGTTTCTGATGCAAGAAAATCAATAAAAAACGTCATCAATCTGGATACTCACATTCAAATAAAAATGGATTTTATCAATCCAGAAAGTGCCGAAAAATATGTAGAAAAAGGTTGGGACGAAGAAAAACAAATGTATTATTATTTGGTATATTTTAACAAAGAAGAAAAAAGTTAAAGAATTGATTTTTTTGTTTAATTTCAGTAAATAAAAACTAAATTTGTTAGTATATTGGGCATAATTGAATACCATTAATTTTTAAAAAAAAAGTTAGTGGTTTTTTTTGTAACATTACACTTTTTCATTCGTCAAACATAAAACCAAAAAAATCGCAAACTTGGAAACAATTCTCTCAATAAAAAATCTCAATAAAATTTATAACAAATATGTTCATGCTGTGAACAATGTTTCGTTAGAAATTGTCAAAGGCAATGTTTATGGCATTCTTGGTCCAAATGGATCGGGAAAATCAACAACTTTGGGTATTGTTTTGAACGTTGTCAATAAAACATCAGGCGAATATTCTTGGTTTGGCGGCACAGTGCAAACCCACGAAGCATTAAAAAAAGTGGGGGCCATTATCGAGCGACCTAATTTTTATCCTTACATGACCGCTCGTGAAAACTTAGAATTGGTTTGCAAAATCAAGAATATTAACTTTGTTAAAGTCCAAGAAAAGCTTCAACTTGTAGGTTTGTTAGAAAGAGAAAACTCAAAATTTAGCACTTTTTCTTTAGGAATGAAACAACGTTTGGCAATAGCATCAGCTTTGTTGAACGATCCTGAAATGTTAATTCTCGATGAGCCAACCAATGGTCTCGACCCACAAGGCATTCATCAAATTAGAGATATTATCAAACAAATTGCTTCACAGGGAACCACAATTTTGTTAGCATCGCATTTGTTAGACGAAGTAGAGAAAGTTTGTACACACGTTTTGGTTTTGCAAAAAGGGAAAATTTTATATTCAGGAACCGTAAATGGAATGACAAATAACGAAGATTTTTATGAATTAAATGCTGATGATATTCCAAAATTAAAAGAAGTTTTACTTAAAAATGCTGCAGTTGAAAAAATTGAATACCAAAACGGTAAAATTCTAGTTTTTATGAAATCAAAAATCGACGCTGCCACTTTCAGTCATTATTTATTTGAAAATAATATTGCATTGACGCATTTTGTTATGAGAAAACACAGTCTTGAGGAACAATTTTTGGAATTGACTAGCTAGTTTTCAGTCTCAATACTCAATTAAAAATTCAAAATAAAAAAAATGAAAAGATTACTCTCGATAGAATTACAAAAAATTTGGTTGAACAAAGCCAGTCGATTTTTAACAATTTCTTATTTTGTTTTGTTGTCATTAATAGCAATGATAGCCTCAATAAAATTCGATCTAGGACCATTTCATATTGATCCGTCAGAAATGGGAATTTTTAATTTTCCGTTTATTTGGCATTTTAATACTTATGTTGCTGCAGTTTTGAAATTATTTCTTGCCATTGTAATCGTTTCAATGATGGCAAATGAGTACAGTTATGGCACATTAAAACAAAATTTAATTGATGGCATGAGCAAAAAAGAGTTTGTTCTTTCTAAGTTTTTGACCGTTGTTTTTTTTGCGTTTTGTTCTACAATTTTTGTAATCATAATGTCTTTAATTTTAGGATATAGTTTTTCGTCTTATACAGAAATTGGAATAGTTTTTTCGGATTTAGAGTTTGTTTTGGCATTTTTTGTCAAATTAGTTGGCTTTTTTTCATTTTGTTTATTTATTGGAATCTTAATTAAACGTTCTGCATTTGCACTCGGATTTTTGTTTATTTGGTATTTTTTAGAGAAAATTATTTATGGAATATTGAAATACGAATTTTTTAATGGAAACGAAAAAATCGATACTCTTTTTCAGTTTTTTCCTTTAGAATCAATGTCGAATTTAATTGTTAATCCATCATCTCGATTGTCAATAATTAAAGAAGCTGGCGAAAAACTTGGCGTTGGAACAGACGTTGATTATTCGGTACATTTTTCATCAATATTAATTGTTTTGGTTTGGATATTTATTTTTGTATTTGCCTCATTAAAATTATTACAAAAAAGGGATTTATAGTATATTTGCAGTCATGAAAAATGACTTTAATTTCTTAGGTTTTATAATTATTTTTTGCTTTTCGACATTTGTTAATGCACAATATATTCAAGTTGTCGATAATGTTTCACCACAAGATTTAGTTCAGAATACTTTAATAAATTCACCTTGTGCTAACGTTTCTGGTTTTCAGATACGAAGCGGAAATTTCTCTGGTGCAGAAAATAGTTATGGTTATTTTACGGCAGGTTCTAGTGGTTTTCCATTCTCCGATGGTATAATTTTGAGTACCGGAAAATCTACTTCGGCAATCGGACCAAATAGCGGTATTTTGAGTGAAGGTTTTACAAGTTGGATGGGCGATAGCGATTTAGATATCGCTCTTGGTATTTCAAGTTCAATAAATGCCACTGTGTTGGAATTTAATTTTGTGCCTTTAACCAGCAAAATTAGTTTTGATTATATATTTTCTTCCGAACAATATTTGTCAAACCCTAGCTCTCGTCAATGTGCTTATACTGATGGATTTGCCTTTTTGTTAAAAGAAGATATAGCAACAAGTTACCAAAATTTGGCTATTATTCCTAACACTACTATTCCAGTTTCGGTCAATACTGTTCGTGGCATTGGAACCATTTGCCCAGACGCCAATGCACAGTTTTTCGATGCATTTAACGGCGTTAATCATCCTACAAATTTTAATGGTCAAACCATTCCATTGCAAGCAAAAGCCATTGTTATTCCTGGCAAAACATATAATATTAAGTTAGTTATTGCCGATCAAGGCAACAATTTATATGATTCTGCAATTTTCTTAAAAGGCGGTAGTTTCAATATTGGTGTTGATCTTGGTACCGATAAAGTTGTGCTGAACAACAACCCTATTTGCAGTGGCGAAATAGAGATTCTTGATGCTAGACAACCAGGAACAAATACCTATAAATGGTTTGCAAACGGCACGCAAATTACCAATGAATTTGGATCAACTTATCAAATAACGGACAATACCAACACCAATGAAGTTGAATATTCGGTAGAAGTAACTCTTGGTTCTAGCGGTTGTGAGGTCAATGGTCAAATAAAAATTCAATTTGCAGATAAACCCATACTTCAAAATGCAATCTTAACAGCTTGTGATCTTGATCTTGATGGAAAAACAACGTTCAATTTATCGAGCGTAGACAATTTTATTCGAAATAATAATTCAAGTCTAGGAAGCGTCATTTATTTTGAAAATTTGAACAATGCACAAAATAATTTGGAGCCAATTTCAAATCCAAATAATTACATAAACAAGACAACCAATAATTTGGTTGCAAAAGTTACCAATACTTTTGGTTGCTCAAGTTATGCTGATGTTTTACTTCAAATAAACAATAATAAAACAGCTCAAACACTCTCATTTTGTGACACTGATACAACCCAAGACGGTCGCACATCAATTGATTTGAACTTAAAAATAACGCCAAATTTGGTTCCTGCAATTGAAAGTAACGAAACCATAAATTATTATTTGAATGAAAATGATGCTATTTTAGAACAAAACCAAATTTCTAATAATTTTAGCAATACAATTGCCAATCAACAAATAATTTTTGGTAGAATAAGCAATGGTTTCAATTGCGGAGGTATAATAAAATTGACTTTAAATATTGACTCGTTTTCAGGAGATAATTTCCGAACTGAAACTAAATATTTGTGTCCATTAAAATCTGTAAAACTGCAAGCTCCGTTAGGTTATAGTTATGTTTGGAGTAATGGCAATTTAATTGATAATTTTATAAATGTTACCACAACTGGAAATTTTTCGGTACAAGTTTCCAAAACAAATACTTGTAGTTTAACCAAAAATTTTGTTGTGCTTCCCTCAGAATCGGCAATAATCAACTCAATCGATGTCAATGATTTTAACGAAAATAACAATACCATATTGGTCAATTATTCAGGAGTTGGCAATTATCAATTTTCATTAGATGGCATTAATTTTCAATCAAGTAATCTTTTTGAGAATGTTGCAATAGGCGAATATTTTGTTACTATTATTGATCTAAATACATGTAATCCAACAGTTTCTGATAAAGTATTTGTACTTGATTTCCCTAAATATTTCACACCCAATAATGATGGTTATAATGATGTTTGGAAAATTGAAAATATCAATCCAAATACAATCATTAATATTTATGACCGTTTTGGAAAATTTTTATTCCAAATAAACAAAAACAGTGTTTTTTGGGACGGCAATTATCAAGGAAAACAACTTGTAGCCGATGATTATTGGTTTACTTTAGAACTTGAAAATAACCGAATTATTAAAAGTCATTTTGCACTTAAAAGATAATTTGTTTTCTTTTTTGACTTGAAAGGCTAATTTTTATTGATTTTTTTGCGAACTTTTCATTTATGTAAGATAAATGACTACTTTTGAAATTATTTATTTTTATGAAAAAAATTATTCCCATAATTGTATTTTTTTTTGCAATTAATACTTTCTCCCAGTTTAGTAGAATACATTATATTCCACCAGTTTCTGCTGCAGCAGTAGTTGAACCACAAGGTCAATATATGTATATTTCTTGTCCGAGTTCCACTCCAATTAATTTTAAAATTAAAGCCATTGGTGGTGCTGTAACTTTGGGAACTGTTTCTAGAGATTTACCATACATATTTTATATTGGTACGGGTTACAACACTCAAATGATTATCAATCAAGCGAGCGTAAACACTATTAAAAACAATAAAGGTTACATTGTTGAAGCCGATAATTTGGTTTATGTAACCGTTAGAATGACCGCAACGCCATTAAGTTATCATGCAGGAAGCATTGTTTCTAAGGGCTTGGCAGCACTAGGAAGACAATTTAGAATTGGTGCTTTTGAAAATATTTTTGCACCATCAACAACCACGAGCCATTATACATTTGCAACGATTTTGGCTACTGCAAACAATACAACAATTTCATTTGGAAGTATAAAGCCTGGTGTTCAATTAATTAATAATGCTGCAGCACTAAATAATCCATCAAACATAGTTTTGAATCAAGGAGAGAGTTTTGCAATGGCAGTTCAAGGTCCACTCGCTGCTAATAAAAACGGATTGATCGGAGCTTCAATTACTTCAGATAAAGATATTGTTGTTAATTGTGGCTCATTTGCAGGGAGCAACAGTAACACTGCAAACCTAGATATCGGAATGGATCAAATCGTTTCAGCAGAACGAACAGGTACTAAATATATTTTTATAAAAGGAGGCGGTATTAATGTGACCGAACGACCAATGATTGTTGCAGATCAAAATGGAACTGAAGTTTTTGTGAACGGAAATTCAACCCCAATTATAACATTGAGTGCGGGCGAATACAAATCATTTGATGGCACTGATTTCTCCGTAAACAAGAACTTATTTATAGAAACTTCCAAACCTGCTTTTGCGTACCAAGGCATCGGAAGTGCATTAGACCCAGCCAATCAAAATATGGCTTTTGTTCCCCCTTTAAGTTGTGGAACCCCAAAAGTTATTAATAATATACCCTTAATTAATCAAATTGGAGGTTTGAGCAATTTTACTGGCGCAGTAAACATCGTTACTGAAGTTGGTTCAACTTTAACATTTATAGTTAATGGTACAAATTATACGTTGGCAAGTTTATCAGCGATAGCAGCAGTATCTGGACCATTATCTGTACCAGGAAATTCGCAATATGAAACTTATATTTTTACTGGTTTGACTGGTAATATTTCCGTTTTTTCGACAAGTCAAGTTTATTTGTCTTATTACGGATATAGTGGTTTTGCAACCTATGGTGGTTTTTATTCTGGTTTTACTTTTGATCCCGAAATATCATTTATTTCACCACCAAGTGCAACTGGTTTAGGTTGTGTAGGTAGCGTGAATCTTGAAGTAAGTGCTTTGTCCGCTTTTGACAATTTTCAATGGTTTAAAAATGGAATTGCTCAAACAACAGCAACATCTAACAGCTATACACCAACATCGCCAGGATATTATTTTGTTCGCGGTAAAATAACTGCTTGTGGTACGGCTAATTTGCCGTTTGATTCAGTCGAAATTCCGGTCAGCGAATGCCCAATAGATTCTGATAATGATGGCGTAAATAATAATATAGATATTGATTTAAATAATGACGGAATAACAAATTGTGCACAATCTAACGGAAATTTAGCAATAAATACAACTGTCGCAACTGCTGGTGTAGTCAATATTAATGCTTATTCAAATTCGTATACTGGTTTGGTTACCAACAATCCTGCTACTTCATTGGGAACTTTTACCGGAAATGTCAATAGTTTTGTAACCCAAGTACCTGCTGGAAAAGGAAATAAAATAACTTACAAAACAGATTTTTTAAAACCCATATCACTTTCTTTAGAATACGTAACTACTGCCAATGCGGCAAATTTATTAAATTCGGATTCTAATTTTACTGTTAATTGCTCCCAAAATAATACCATAACTGTTATAAATCCAACCAATCAACTGCTAATTGATACCAATTATGACGGAACTTATGAAACTGGTGTTACTAAATTTTCTAGTTTCGAAATTCGTTTTCGAGTAAATAGTACAGCACCATTAGCAGCTGGGACTGGCGATTTTAGTTTTAGAATAAATAACACAACATCATTTTCAATAACCCACGAAAATTTATTAGAATTTAATGCAAATAATGCTACTTTCTCATTGATAGCAACTTGCGTTCCAAAAGATCTTGATCTTGACGGTACACCAGACCAAAATGATTTAGATGCTGATAATGATGGAATTCCTAATTTTATAGAAAACTTAGGAAACTTTTACGCAACCAATATCAATTCATTATTTGTCGATTTAGATAAAAATGGTCTTAGTGATTTTTTTGAACAAAATGTTGTTAATTTAGATTTTGATGGTGATGGCATTCAAAATTACCTCGATTTAGATTCTGACAATGACGGAATTTATGATTTAGTAGAATCAGGAAGCAATGCAATCGATGCCAATCTTGATGGAATTATAGACGGAAATGCAGCAAGTTTTGGTACAAACGGTTTGTCAAGTAGTTTGCAAAACACAGCTAATAGTGGTGTGGTAAATTACTTACTAACAATAAGCAATGCGGCTAACATACCTAATTTTATGAATAGTGATTCCGATGCTGATGGCTGTTCTGATGTATTAGAAGCGGGATTTCTTGACCCAAATTCAGATAAATTTTTGGGTAATGTTGTTCCTCCAAGTACTAACCCTAATGGTTTGGTAACTAGCGGAGCAGGTTATACAGCACTCATAAATAACAATTACACAATTGCTGCACCAATGACGATCACCACTCAGCCTGCAAATGCAACTTCATGCGAATTAGATGGTACAACTTTTACGATAAACACGATTGTTGACGGTTTTCAATGGCAAGTTTCTACTGATAATGGTTTGACTTTTAATAACATTACCAATAATTCAATATACAGCGGTGCTAATCTTCAAACATTGACTTTGAGTAATATTCCGTTAACTTACAACAATTATTTATACAGAGTAATATTGTCTAAAAGCGGAAATTCGTGCGGTTTAACTTCTGCAAATGCTGTTTTGACAGTAAATGCAAAACCTATTTTAACAGTTATTACAATCAAACAATGTGACAATGATTTAGATGGTTTGACTGACATCAATTTATTGGATCGCAACAATGATATTTCTTCAAATGCCTCTAATCAAACTTTTAGTTATTTTACAACTTTGACTGGAGCAAATACGAATGATGCAACTGTAAAAGTTCCAAATCCAGTAGTTTTTAATTCTGGAACAGGAACAGTTTGGGTTCGAGTTGTTGAAAATGCTTCACAATGTTTCAGCGTTGTACAAATGAATATACTGGTTTCGGTGACGCAATTGCCAGCAAATTTTATACAAAAAATCAACAAATGTGACGATTATTTAGACCCTTTAAATAATGATAAAGATGGAATTACAAAATTTGATTTCTCAGCCGAAGACGCATTCATTAGGGGATTGCTTACCACGTTTAGTTATACGCTTAAATATTACAGAAACCCATCCGATGCTTCTGCCGAAATCAATGAGATTACAGATATTGTAAATTATAGAAATATTGGGTACCCAAATTTTCAAGAAATCATAGGTCGAATAGACAGTAATTTGGATAATTCGTGTTTTGGTTTTGCAAGAATAAACCTCAATGTTGAGAAATTACCAATCATTAATAAGGTAAACACACTTGACGTTTTGCGTTATTGTGATGATGACCAAGACGGAATTTTAGCCGTTGATACATCAGCATTTGAGGCAGTTTTAATCGGAACTCAAACAGGCGTAAGCGTTATTTACACAGATGGTTTAGGTAATCCATTATCAAGTCCATTACCAAATCCATTGTCTGTAAATTTAACACAAACCATAAAAGTAAAAGTTGTTAATAATGTTACTGCAACGAACCTGAAATCGTGTTTTGAAGATTATAGTTTTGATATTGTGGTAGATAAATTACCAATAGCAACTGCAATTAATCCAAATGATTTGATAAAGTGCGACGATGAGGTTGATCCAAGTTTGCAAGACGGAAAATTTCCATTTGATACATCAACATTCGAATCAACAATTCTGAACGGACAAACCGGAATGACAGTAAAATATACCGATGCTGCTGGTTTGGATTTTTATCCAATGCCAAATCCGTTTTCAACAACTACGCAAAATATAATGGTAACGGTTTTAAATCCGCTAAATCCAACTTGTTTTAAAAAGACAACTTTAGCATTTATAGTTAATTCAAGACCAAAAATTAATTTGTTAGGTGACGAATTGATTTGCAGCAATTTGCCGTTATTAACCAAAACACTCGATGCTGCAATTATAGACGGTTCGCCAACAACGAATTATAACTTTATTTGGAAAAAAGATGGCGTTTTGTTAACCAATACCAATCCGACATTAGCAGTAAATCAAGGTGGAGTTTACACAGTTACTGTTATAAACAAATTGACTCTGTGTGAAAATACCAGAACAATAACAGTTTACGCCTCTGATGTTGCCACTTTATTGCCACCAACAATCACAGATTTGACCGAAAATAATGTAGCGATTATAAATGTTAGTCCTAGCAGTCCAGGAAAATACGAATACAGCCTTGATGATATCAATGGACCTTATCAAGAATCGAATGTATTTGATAATATTCCAATTGGCATTCACGAAGTTTTTGTAAACGATGTTTATAATTGTGGTGTTGTAAAACAACAATTGAATATTATTGGTGCACCAAAATTTTTTACACCCAACAACGATGGTTATAATGATTATTGGAATGTAAAAGGTTTAGATTTGACTATTAATTACAATTCAACCGTAACAATTTTTGATAGATATGGCAAATTAATAAAAAAATTCGATACCTCAAGCCAAGGCTGGGATGGTAGTTTTAATAATCAAATATTGCCCGCGGACGATTATTGGTTTACCTTAGAATTACAAGATGGTCGATTTACAAAAGGACATTTTAGTTTGAAAAGGTAATTTCAATTCAGATTTTACAACTTTTCAAAAGTTGTAAAATCTTTATATTTTTTAAAAGTTGTAAATTTTTTATTATGAATACTTGATTTACTAATACTCATCAGAAGTAAAACTTGTGAAACTTGCTTTTTTAAACGGGCGAATAATCAATCGACCTTCTCGGTCAAACCTAATATAATTGTAAACCCAATTCAAAAAAACAACAGCTTTATTTTTAAAACCTATTAACGAGAATAGGTGTACGAACATCCAAACGAACCAAGCAAAAACCCCCGAAAAATGGTATTTTGGTAAATCAACAACAGCCTTGTTGCGGCCAATAGTTGCCATTGAGCCTAAATCTTTATATTCAAATGGTTTGAGTGTTTTTTTATTGATTAAATTAATTATGTTTTCACCTAATAATTTGCCTTGTTGCAACGCTGGTTGTGCCACCATTGGGTGACCTTGCGGAAACAATTCACTTTCCATAAAAGCAATATCGCCAATAGCAAATAAATTGTTATAACCCTTAATTTGATTGAATTCATTAACACGAATTCGTTCGACCCTTTCAATTAATGCGTCTGAAGATAAACCTGCAATTGCAGCACCTTGTACGCCAGCAGTCCAAATGACAGTTGCCGTATCAAATGTTAAGTCGGTATTAGTGGTAATGGTGCGACCATCGTAGTTGGTTACGCGAACATTTTTCCAAATTTTAACCCCTAATTTCTCAAGAAATGCCTCTGAGTGAATTGATGATTTTTCAGACATGGTATTCAAAATTCTATCTCCAGACTGAATTAGGTTGATTTGCATTTTGTCAATGTCTAAATCTGGATAATCTTTTTGAAGAATGACTTTTTTCATTTCGGCCAATGCACCAGCAAGTTCAACTCCAGTTGGCCCACCACCAACGAGTACAAAATTGATTAAACTATTTTTATCAGCAGTATCGGTTGTTAAAACTGCTTGTTCAAAATTTTCGAGTATCAAGCTCCTGATATTCAATGATTGCGGAATTGATTTCATTGCCATCGAGTTGCGTTCGATTTCTTTGTTTCCAAAATAATTGGTTTTGGAACCCGTAGCAATTACCAAATAATCATAATTTAAATCACCAATTTCTGATATTATTTTGTGGTTTTTAGTATCAATTTCAACAACTTGTGTCAGCCTGAAATAAAAATCGTCATATTCTTGAATGACTTTTCGAATAGGGTAGGCGATAGACCCAGCTTCGAGTCCGCCCGTTGCCACCTGATAAAGTAAAGGCTGAAAAGTATGATAGTTGTGTTTGTCTAACAAAACGACTTGAACGTTTTTGTTGCGAAGCCCTTTTGCCAATGCTATACCGGCGAAACCGCCACCAATAATTACGATTCTGGGATTTTTGGAAATTGGTATGTTCATTATAACAAATATAAAATTTATACAAACTTAGGTTTTTTTTAGGAATAATTTTTTTTGAAAATCAAAATTTATATGTATTAATTAATTTGTTATTTTTTATTAATTAAGAATTTTTATTTCCTAAAATAAAATTTAACGTTTACAATAAAAACTTTATTTTAGCAAAAAAAATAAAAAATGGCTAAAGCAGTTTCATATGATCAAGAAATAAAAAGCTTCCAAAAGTATATTGAAAGCAATGAAAACGAAGACGCAAAACGACCATTGCTTTTTCCGCTACTCAAAAAAATATTTAAAGACAAGTTTACCTCAGAATCTGCAACAGGAACTAATGGTGCTGATGGATATGTGGAAGGAATTCTTATAGTCGAAGCAAAAACAAACTTCAGTCAGTGGTTAGATGGCTTCTATCAAGCTTTGCATTACAAACAAAAGCATGGTCTGGCTTTTAATACAATTATAGTTATTGCTCATAATTTTTGTGGCATTTGGAAAATAAAAGAGTTGCCTGAATTTCCAATTATTCTTGCAAACATGTCTGATGTTAATGTTGCACCAAATGCTATGGGTAAATTAAATGCTAGTAAAACCCAAACTGCCAATAAACTTGCCATCAAGGACAAAGCACAATTTTGGTTAGAACCCCATGACTTAAAAGGTGAACTTTTTAAAGATAAAAAATCTTTGATAGCAGAAACCTATGCTATTAAAGATATATTGCTTAACATAGAATCTTCGAGAATACCTATTACCATACACAATTTTATTTCGAAAATAGAGGAAATGAAATTTTATTTCAATGAACCTATAGATGCTATTCATGCTTTTTATTCTATAATTCCCTATTGGGACGAAACTTCAAACGCAAGTTTGCAAGGTGAATCCGAAAAATTTGTGGTCAATGGTTATAACAACATCAAAACAAGTGAAGTTATCGATGTTGCAGTCAATAAAAAACATGAATTTAAAAAGTTTGTCAACAAATATTACATTCACACCAACAACGGTTCTGGGCTTACTATAGATTTTTATTTCTCAAGATTTGACGAAGTTTTGGCGGTTCTAGATCCTGAATATGTCAAGCAACACGGTATCTTTTTTACAGACGATAACCTGAGTAAGTTTGCACTATGGTTTGCCAAAAACGAAGTTACAGAAACAATACATGACAATTATGTAGTGTTTGACCCAGCAGGTGGTTCGGGCAACCTAATAAGCAGTTACAAAGGCAAAATAAAACAAAAAATAATATCCGAACTGCAACCTGACCTTCTAAAAATTATCGAAAAACGAATGAAAGCCGACAAATGGCATGTGGGTATAGACATTACCATTGTACCAAAAACAATTACCAATGAAGGACTGAATTTTTTGGACACCAGCGGAGCAGCCTATTATAATGAACTCGAAAAAGCAGTACTGCAAAGCACCCAAAAAGGCATCGAGCGACCTTTGGCATTTTTGCTCAATCCGCCTTACAAAAATACCGACGAAAAAACAGCAGTTCGAATCGATAAAGATGCCGAGTACGACATTCATCCCGATATTCTTGCCCTGACCGGTGCCGATGCTGGCAAAGAACGCTATTTGGCTTTTTTGGGACAAATAATGAATATTTGCAAAGCACAAACCGCCAAATTGCCCGATGCCAAGCCATTGGTCATGATTTTTACACCAACATCTTGGCTGATACCTCGCCCGACCTACAAACAATTTAGAGCTACTTGGGACGAAAATTTTAAATACCTAAACGGTTTTATAACCACCAGCAACGAGTTTTTCAAGCTCAAAGGCAAATGGCCACTGGCTTTCACAATTTGGCAATACGACCCACAACCAAAGCGTGAAAACAAAGTAAAAGTTTTGGACTTGACAAGCATTAAAAAACAAAGTTTAGCTTTTAACTGGAACGATACCGATGAAGTTTTAAAACCAACAGTCGAAAATTTTGTTGCGCAATTTGGATTTGTTAATTTGGATAATTCTCGAGGTGATATTCGGGATTTATTGCCTGAAATAGCAAGAAAAGAAAAATTTGTTAGACAAACTAGATATGATTTTAGTACTTCAATAAAAAATTATAATAAAGTAATTAGTAGTGGTTTTCCATTTAAAAATACTGAGAAGCATTTTAATTTATTAAGGAAGTGCGGAGAAAAAGACGGGTTATTTATTGGTTTTATGGATGACAATTCACCAGTTCGATTAAAACAGGAACCATCAGAGAGATTATCAAATAAACCTGATAGATTATGGATAGCGCTTATGCCAAATTTTTTAAATATAAATTCAAGTAAAATTTTCAGTTCAACACCAGATAAATATGGATATTGTGCTTATAATAATTCATCAGCTCAAGCGACTTTTACTTGGTTTGCAATTGCAAAGAATTTGGTTGGAAAATACCCAACTTGGGCTAACCAATACGATTTGTGGCAACCCAACATTTCAGAAAATTTAAAAACAGATTGGTACGCCTTGTGTTATGCTTTTGGCTTGGCAGAAAACCGCTGTGTTGTTACCAAGTTCGAGAAAGACAACCCTGTGGTTGGTGCTCCCGAAGTTTGGGTCGATAACCCAATGAGTCCCAACAACCCCGATAGTTTTTATTGTACAACATTGCAACAAGAAATTAAAAAATCTAAAACATCGGCAAACGAATTGGCTTTCAAAATCGAGGAATTTTATGAATATTGGAATCAAAATTTTACAAAAGGTCAAATTTTACAGAACGTTGGTTTGCAAAATGAAGCTTATTTTAAATATTTTGACTATCCCGATTTTGTGACCAAAAATAGTGGTTTGGTTCAAATAAAAAAATATGCCGAAGTTAATGAATGTGCAGATTTATTAGAAAAAATTGCATTTATACAAACAATTACCAAAAAAGTAAAAAACGAAATTTATGAAATGTTGGTTGATGATTTTCGGTATTTTAATTAGCTAAAAAATGACAATAACGATACCAAACGATATAAAGAGTGAATTCGAGGGATATAATTATATCATCACTTGGATTAACAAATACAAATCTGTAACCGATTCAACAATTACTTTCGATTTTGTAAGAGTAACTTTTCTCGAAGCAAATCTGTGCGCACTCATTGGCACAATTTTTGAAATAATAGCAGCGAACAACAATGAAATTAAGGTTATAAACATTCAAAGACAAGTTGAAACCATCTTAAGAAAAAATGAATTTTTACTACCATTTGGGTTTGATAAAATTACAGATATTTATGATACCGTTCTTCGATACAAAAAATTCACACCCATAGACGATGTTGGTTTTAACAATTATATTGTAGCAGAATTGCTTAGCAAAGCGCAATTTCCATCTCATAGTGTCAAGTTAGGCAAGGAAATTACTAAAAACATATTTGAAATTTACGAAAATGCACGCACACATGGCAAATGTGACTTTATTCATACGTGTGGACAATTTTATCCAAAAAAACCTAATCAACCATTATTTTTCACAATTGTGGACAAAGGAGTCAATATAAAAGAAAACGTGTCAATGCACTTGAAAGAAAATATTTCTGCCGTTGACGCTATTCTTTGGGCAATGAAAAAAGGTAATACCACCAAAAATGGCGACACCTCGGGCGGTTTAGGATTAGATGTTATTTTTCAATTTATTAAACTAAATAGGGGCAAAATTCAAATTATTTCGGCTGACGGTTTTTATGAATATAAAAATGATATCACAGATGTCAGAAGTTTAAATGCGGTTTTTGATGGTACAATTATCAATTTAAAATTCAACTTAAACGATAGAAATCATTACATATTAAAAGAAGAGGAAGAATTTGAAAATATATTTTAAAAAACTGTATATTTGCATAAGAAACAATCAAATAATTATATAACTATGAAAAACCTAATTATCAAAGATATAATTAATTCTGAACTAGCCGTTTCAACAGAAAATGGAGAGCGTGTATTTGAAATTGTCAATTCTCATTTAGAGCAAAACGAAAAAGTTGTTTTAGATTTCAGCGGTATTACTATTATGATTACAGCGTTTTTAAATGCCGCAATTGGTAAACTTTACGGAAAAAAACGTTATACACCAGCTTTTCTGAATGAACATCTGAAACTTGAAAATGTAGAAATAGAGGATAGAATTTTATTTAAGGACGTAATTCAAAGAGCAAAAGAATATTTTGCGGACAAAGAGGCGTTTGAAGAATCTAATAAAAAGGCTATCTATGGCGGTAATAAATATTAAAGATTTGAAAGTTGGTTTTAATGACCAATTTTTTTTTGATACGAACATTTGGAATTTGCTTTTTGCTACAGTCGCTGATTATCAAAGTCGTGACCAAAAAGCTTATTCTCAGCTTTTAGAAGAATTGATTACAAAAAACAATTCAATTTTTATTACATCATCGGTCTTATCAGAATTTTCCAATGTTTTATTAAAAAGAGATTACAATAACTGGTTAATAAAGAACAAAATAATAGAAAATGATTTTAAAAAAAAATATGTTGTAACAACTTATTATAAAGATTCTGCTTTTAAAATTTCTAATCTTATTTCTAAAATATTAAGTCTTAAAATTGTTATAAAATGCTCAGATAATTTCAATTCTATTAACATTGAAAACATCTTAAAAAATTTTCAATTAATAGATTTTAATGATGCTATAATAAATGAATTTGCTATTGATAAAAATCTAAAGCTTGTTACAAACGATAAAGATTTTCAAAAAATAAATTCAAATATTGACATTATTACAACTCAAATTTAATTTTTAAAATTATCAAATAGAAAATAAATTTTTCGAAAAAGAAAAAACCCTAGCCCTGATTGCTCCGCCAGTTCGCACTTTCAGGCTCGGGTGAAAGGAAAAACCTTTTTTTTAATTGATACGGGTTTGAACCCGTGGTAATTGAAAAAGTTTTGGAATGATAGCAGGAAATAGCTCTAAATAAAAAATATAAATTCTGATTATTAAATGATTTTTTCTATTTTTGCATAACTATTAAATAAATTAGTGTTATGGACATTCACGAATATCAAGGAAAAGAAATATTGGCCAGTTATGGCGTAAAAGTGCAACGTGGTTATGTTGCCAATAATCCGCAGGAAGCTGTTGTTGTTGCGAAACAATTGACTGCAGAAACCGGAACTGGTTGGCACGTGATTAAAGCCCAAGTTCATGCAGGCGGACGTGGTAAAGGTGGAGGAGTAAAACTGGCTAAAAACTTGCAACAAGTTGAGGAAATTGCCGAGCAAATAATCGGTATGCAGTTGATTACGCCCCAAACCCCACCAGAAGGAAAAAAAGTACACAAAGTTTTAATTGCTGAGGATGTTTATTATCCTGGCGAAAGCGAAACTTCTGAATTTTATATGTCAGTTTTATTAAATAGAGGTCGTGCGCGTAACATGATTATGTATTCTACCGAAGGCGGAATGGATATTGAAGAGGTTGCAGAACACACTCCACACCTTATTTTTACTGAAGAAATTGACCCAAATGTTGGTTTGCAAGCTTTTCAAGCTCGTAGAATTGCTTTTAATTTAGGTCTTTCTGGAAATGCTTTTAAAGAAATGGTTGCTTTTGTAGCTTCATTATACAATGCTTTTATAGGTTCTGATGCTTCAATGTTTGAAATAAACCCAGTTTTAAAAACATCTGATAACAAGATTATTGCTGTCGATGCTAAAGTAAATCTTGATGATAACGCATTATTCCGTCATCCAAAATTGGAAGCTTACAGAGATGTTCTGGAAGAAAGAGCTATTGAGGTTGAAGCGAAAGCAGCAGGTTTGAATTATGTTGACCTTGACGGAACTGTCGGTTGCATGGTTAATGGCGCAGGACTTGCTATGGCAACTATGGATTTGATAAAATATGCTGGTTTTGAACCAGCAAATTTCTTGGACGTCGGCGGAACTGCAGATGCCAAACGTGTTGAATTGGCTTTTAGAATCATCTTGAAAGACCCGAATGTAAAAGCAATTTTAATCAACATTTTTGGTGGAATTGTGCGTTGCGATAGAGTTGCACAGGGTGTTGTTGATGCATATAAAAATATGGGCGATGCAATAAAGGTGCCAATTATTGTGCGTTTGCAAGGAACAAATGCCGAAATTGCTAAAGAATTGATTGACAATTCTGGAATGCCAATTTTGTCGGCTGTTGAGTTTCAAGAAGCGGCTGACCAAGTTCAAAAAGCTTTGTCTTAATTGAAATAAAATTTTAGAATGATATAAAATCTCAAGTGAAAGTTTGAGATTTTTTTTTGTTTTTAAATTGATATATTTTAATGATAAATTTTTAAATTTATATCAGTAGATTTATAATTGGTTAATGCCAAAGATTTGACATCAAAGAAAAATATATTCTTGGAGAAGTACAAGTTGAACGCATTATTATAAGAAGTTTTGTTGATTCTGAAGCATATAGTATGTGTTTAAAAGAATTAATGACTTATACGTTTAATTAATAATCATTTTGGACGTATGCGGTCCTTTTTTAGCATTCTATCTAGCATTATTGATGACATTTTCGTTCATAAAGCTGCAATTAAATCTCTAAGTAAATTCATTTATATAATCTTGAAGAGCTTCAACATAATGATGCATTCGTCTTTATCAGTCTTTAAAATTCATCACAACTTGGTACATTTTTGGAAAGTTTTCGCCTTTTTTCTCTGATTTAATATGTAT
This sequence comes from Bacteroidota bacterium, assembly GCA_043769905.1. GTDB lineage: Bacteria > Bacteroidota > Bacteroidia > Flavobacteriales > Flavobacteriaceae > Flavobacterium. Next base: position 343 of record JAYVIW010000042.1, on the reverse strand, counting down.
CATATTATGAAAAACTTCATCTAATTACTTATAACCCGTCCACTCATCTGTTGTTATATTGGCGTCTTTGGCTATTTTCTAGTTCATAAAACCGCCTAAATTTAAAACAGCTGCGTTGTCAATAACTTTTGCGTAGAAACTCCCATTTTATCGAGGATAAGTGTTTCAAATAAACTAAGTTCAGTTAGCGCATTGTCTATATTTTCCATGTCTTTTTTTTGGTAACTATAATCATTTATACTTATTAATAAATTGAGGTGTTCTGATAATTACTTATAATTTTTACATATATTTACATTATGGAAAAATTTATAGGACAAAGCATTTTAGATTTCACAGATAG
>JAYVIW010000041.1:0-2144 GCA_043769905.1 Bacteroidota bacterium | reverse complement strand
GTTTCTTTTCCGCAGTTACTACATCTCATTTTTTTGAATGTTTAATTGTTTAGAACGTTATTTTTTCTGCCTCAGTTCGGTTGAACTGAGGCATAACGTCTCGTGGCTTGGCGTCAGTTGGGGATTTGGTCAGCTAAATGTATCGATTAAAGACCGAACTTCCAAGTACAAAACCAACTTTAAAGTTTGCCTCAAACCCCAATTGCGCCAAACCGCTGTTAGCAGATGCCCATTTTGGCGGTTAGTTTTCAATCTATTTGTATGCCTTTTTCTTTTACGTTTCGGATTGGTATATATGTAAGTCGGACTGGCATAAATATAAATCGGGTAGGCGTAGATGCAAATCGGATAGGTATATATATAAATCGGATTGCAATAAATATAAATGCGACAAGCATAAATATAAATGCGGAACGCATATATATAACTGCGAAGCAGATATATATAATTGCGATAGCAATATATATAAATCGGCTTGGTGTATTTATGTTTCGGCTTGCCATATTTATATTTTTGGTTTTGTTATTTCTTTTTCTTGGTAAATTCTATTCCTTTTACTTGGGCGAATTGTGGAGATGTTGCTCCGAAAACTGATTTAACATATTTCTTTACTTCGGTTGCTATGTCAAATAATCCTGTGTCTGTTCCGTAAAGTGTTGTGTCTCTCGAAATTCTTGAATTGGAAATATTGGTATAGGCTGTTGCTACTCCGTTATTTTTGGCGGTTAGGTCGGCTTGCTTGGCTGTAAGCGTAACAATTTTTAAGTCGATTTCGTTTGGTGCATAACTCGGTTCTGATTGTAAAACCGAAATTATTCCTGCAAGATGCTGAATTTGTTGGTCGTAAGATTGTTGGCTTGTAGAAATTGTGGTTGGTGCTGGTGCGTTTGGGTCTACTGGGGTTGTTATTGCGGTGGCTCTAACTCCTTGCATTTTTTTGTTGAATAATTTTGCATCGGCAACTTTTTGGGTTGTGGCATCGGTGGTTTGCAATGCGTTGATTAATCTTGTTGAAAGAGATTTTAGGTTGCTGAAAGCAACTACTCGCTCGTTTACTTTGTTGTTGTATGCGGTATTTTTGGTTATTACATCGGCTAAACTTGCTTGTGATGCTGTTGCTAATGCCGAAAGTTGTGGCAACTTTAGTGCGTTTTTGGTTGGGTTGTAGGTTGCTCCGTAACCTGTTACGAATGAAATTAAGTCTTGAAGATTTGCAACGTTTTTTGCGTTTCCTGTTTCTGAAGTTGAAGCCATATATTTTTTGGTTTTGAATTAATAATTCTCAAAAATAATGAAAAAAGTTTTTTCTTACAATATTTATTCCTTTGTTTCTAATTTTTTGTTAGTATAAGTGACAACATCTTTTATTACAGTTTTTTGAATTGCAGAAATAAACGTGTCTATGTAAGCAAAATCAATTTGTTTATCTACGTTTATTGGTAAATTAATTTTAGCATTTAAAAATTTATTATCTACATCTCTAACAAGTACTGATAATAGATTTTGTTTTTGTTTATTTAGCATAACTGTAAAATATAAAATTGCACTTCTTTCAAGTTCAATTTTAGATGAGATTTTTCTAATAAATTGACCTGCATACCAAGGACTGTGTCGATAAAAGAAGTCCATTTGTAGTAAACCTAAACTCCAATTTCCAGCAGTATTAATGTTTTGTTCATTTACAAATTTTGTTTTTTGTAAAATACCTTGATTTTGTGATGTTCTAGTAACATAATCAAATTCATCTCCATCAATGAGTTTGTCTTTATTGAAACTTGGGGTATTATGTATTGAAAATATATTACTTATTTTAAACGTTCCATAATTAATGTTATCATTTTCAAAATCATTTAAAACTTTTAATTCATTAGTTGTTAAAACATAGTCTTTTAAATTACTATCTACTAAATGTGTTTCCAATTTGTTAATATGTAAATTTTCTAATTTTGATGTAAAGTTATCCATCAATTGAAAATCAATTTCTCCATTTTTGGTTGGCAGACTTATCAATGTATTTTTTAATTCAATTTTTGTTGCTTTATTATTGTACGAATATTTTCTTTTTATAATTTTTTCAATAGATGCAATTATAAACATTTGATTTCTTTTGTTTAATTTTTCGCATTGTAGTACACTTGTTGCAC
>JAYVIW010000040.1:0-12966 GCA_043769905.1 Bacteroidota bacterium | reverse complement strand
GACTTCTTCAATAAAAACAAAGACTAAACAGCATTTCTAATGGTTTTTTTTAACTGAATTTAACAGTATTTTAACTTATGACCTGCAACTTGGGTTAATGTCTTTTTTTTCAATTTCTGACATTCTTTTTTCAATCTCACTTTTTGCAATTTCTATTTGTTCACTATTTTTTGAACACGAAAACATAAGCATTGATAAACAAAAGATTAAGTAATTTTTTTTCATAATTTTATAAGTTTTAAATTAATAATTCTCAAATCTAAACATTTAAATTCAAATAATAGTCTGCTAAATCAAAACCGTTTTCAAAATCGGTATGCTCCAATATTTCACTAACTGCAATCTTAAAACCTATTGCGTTTAACTCGGTGGCTTTGTTTAACCAGTTGATGTATTCGCCTTTATCAGGGAATGAAATAATATTTCTTTTTTTGATAGGTTTCAGCATCTCAAATTTAAAGTTTCCTTTGCTTCCTGTGGCAATCCAAATGTAATGCGGTAACAAAATACTCATTATTACTGCCGTCTTTTCACTTTCGACAATTGCAATTGTTTTTTGATAGTCTTCAGTAACTCGGTGCAATCCAAACAAACATTGACAAAGATTAAAATCAGGCTCTTTGGTGGCTTTATGTAACCAGTTTATGTGATTGTAAGGCTCTTTTACTCTTTTGCCTGTAAACCTATCGTATTGCATTATTTTACCAGCGTGTATTTGTTCTTTGTCATCTATTTGCCAAAATACAGTGGAATAAAACCAACAAATATTTGTTCCTGTAATCAAATAATTTTGGGTTGCTTTGAAAACCTCATCTTTTGAAAACCTCATCTTTAAAAACTCGGTCAAATGGTCTGTTTGTTTTACATTATACATTTTGTCCAATAGTTCTAAACTGTGGTAACTCGGTGCTATTTGTGGCGGTTGTATTATTTGTTTGACTTCATTTATAAATTCCGATACATTGGAATAATGATATTTAAACTCATTGGTTAAGTATTGAATAGTGCTATTTTTTAAAAACCAATCTGAAATCCAACAATCATTTTTTGACTGCTCCAGTACTTGTGATTTTGGCACTATTGAAACATTGCCGTTTACATCAGTAATTTTAATTGCTTTGTCTGTTATTTCTTTTAAAGATAAAACCTTTATTAAATAGTACTTACTGCCTTTTGGTGGTGGTTTGTGATAGTTACAATTTTGCTCCCTATCGCATTTACCAAAGTCATCAGGCAAATAGTTTCCTGTTTCTGTATCAATGTATAAAACAAATGTTTTCTTGGTGCAATTAGGACAAAGAAACTTCTTACTTCCTTTGTCCAAAGTGTATTTGTACACTTCCATCATACAAAATCATTATCATTTATGATATAAGCTACATTGCCAACGTTTAAGCGTGTTACAAAAATTTTGTATGCGGTTAATCGCTTCATAAAATTTGACTTGTTTACAGGGCGAAAACCGTCTTCAATGCAAAAACTTTTATACTGTTCGTATAGTGTTTTTATCAATGTATAATCAGTAGTTGAGGTTTTAAAATCGAATTCATTTATAAATATTTGTACGCTATCGCTTTGTTTTTCGTAATCGCTTCGGGCGTTTTCTATTGCTTCGCATTTACTGAAATTATTTTGCGCCAATATTCTGTCAAGTCCTTTCAAAATCCAGTTGAATACTCCCGATAATTCGTTTTGAATTATTTTTTGTGGCAATTGTTTGTCCTGTTTGTCTTCGGGAATAGTAACATCAAAACCAATAATTAAAAACCGTCTGAAATAAGCGTTCGTATGCTCCACATCTTTTGGCAATTCATTACAATTGAAAATTAACTTTGCATACTCTTTTAATATCATTGGGTTTCCATAGGGCAAACGTGCTTCTATTGGTTCGCCCGAAGCCATTTGTTTAAAAACATCGGTTTCCAATTTGCCGTTTATTTCCGAAGCATAGTTTACCAGCTTATTTGCAATTTTTGCCCTATAATAACCCTCTTTATCGGTCAAACTTTGCAACGAAAAGTTGCTTACATTTTCGCTCCCTAAAAGGGCGTTTAAGACTTCAAAACATACGCTTTTGCCATTTGCTCCAGTTCCGTAAAGAATAAGCATTTTTTCAAGTTTCAATACACTTGGTTTTATAAAAATGTAGCCAAAAAATTCTGCAAATACTTTTTGTTTGTTTGCATCAGGCAATACCTCATCTAAAAACTTTTGCCATTGTGGGGCGGTGGCTTCGGGGTCATATTCAAACGGTAATTGGTGGGTAATAAAATCTTTACTATCAAAGTTTCGTAAACCTCTTTTTGTGGGTGTAATCTCAAAAGTTCCGTTTTGTAAATTAATCAAAACACAATTAGGCTGTGGCTCGGGTTTTGGCAAATAAGCTTCAGCTAAAAACTGTTTGAACAACTCATCTTGAAAAGTAAATATTTTTGCTTTGAATTTTTCAACTCCCATTTTTATGGCGGTTTTACCTAAAAAAGATTGAAGTAACTCTTTGCTTATTTCATTCCAGTAAAAGCTATTGTACAAATAAATAAAGGCTTCATTTTTGCATAAATCCCATTTATTAGCGGTGGCAATCTCTAAAAGCTTTTCAATACAAAGGATTAAATAATGGTTCTTTGTTAATTTACATTTATCTATTTTTTTGCTAATTTTTTGCCATTGCTTAAAAGCTTCTTTGTATTCCTTACTATCACTATCTGTATAAATTGGCTCTATTTGATTATCGCTATTTACACTACTTCCAAACAATTCTAATTGCAACTTAAAATATTCTTTTTGTAGGTCTTCAATTTCAGGAAATGCCAAAAGTTGAAAATCAATTTGCCCAATACTCTTTGTAAGTTCCTTTAAAATTTCGTTTGGGGTTTTCTGTTTTACAATTTCGATCGAATTTACTTTGCTTTCAATTTCGTTTGAAATGATATTTTTTAACTCGTTTACGTTTTTGCCTGTATTTGTCATAACTTATTTTTTTAATAGGATTAAACTATTCAGTAAGTCCGATTTTTTAAAAAACCGTCTGTTTGCAATCCCGTAACAAGGTACTTTGCCAGACTTTACCCAAAAATATAAAGTTGTTTGCTCGATTTTAAGAAACTCACAAGCTTCGGCTCGGGTCAATAAAATGTCAGGGTCGTTGGTGTTGAGGTTTTTTTTGAAGTCTTCTAATTGACTTTTTATGCCCTCATTAATTAGTTTTACTAATGCTTCGGGTGTTGTTCCTTGTAAGATAATTTGTTCACTCATTTTGTTTACTATTTTTTATTTTAGCAATCGAATTCAATTGCTTTCATATTGTAAACAATATTTTTTATTTTTGTCTTGTTTTTAAAACACGTAAAACAATTTAAAAAACTATAAATCAAACATTTAAAATATATTTTTTATATACTTATTCGCACCAATTTTGAGTAAAAAAAAATTTAATTCAGTTGAAAAATGTAAAAAACACTTATTTTTAAATAATAGTGAAGATTTTGTATGTCATAAATGCAACGGTGTTAGTTTTTATAAAAATATTGAATTTACTAAAATTTGTAAGTCCTGTAAATCAAAAACTTACATAACTCAAAACACTATATTTCACAATGTCAGGTTTGGAATAGTAAAGGCATTTGAAATAACAATAGATTGTTATAATTCAAATTATAATCTAAAAAGTACTGAAGTATCTAAAAAGTATAATATCACTCAAAAAACGGCTTGGCATTTTTTAAATAAAATAAGGAATAATAAGGAATTTATTGAAGTGCTTTTTGCCCATAAAGTTAAATCACAATTAACAAATGAAGAAAAATTAAGATTGTTTTATGAAAAGAATGAAGAAAAATTAAGCTTGTTTTTCGGAAAGTCAGTGTAAAAGGTGTAAAATATGCACCTAAAATAAAACATTTATTTTTGCTGTTTAAAAATAGTTAGTTATTTCCATTGCCAAATCTTTATTGCTTTTACCTATGTAATTTAAAAACATTGCTTCTGTGCTATGTCCTGTAACATTGATTAAATAAGTAGTTGGAATAGTTCCGTAAAAATTAGTAGCAAAGGAACGTCTGCCAATATGCGAAGTAATCAACTCCCATTTTTTAAACATTCCGTCTTCTTTGCGAAATTGTTTAACCTCATCTTTATCTTTGGTTTTCTTTTCGGCTTTGTCTTCATTGTTTAAGTCGGTCAATTTACTACCTTTAATTTTATCAGTTAAACCAGCAATACGACAAACTTGTTTTATGTACAGATTGTATTTAGGGTCTGAAATCACTTTTGGAAACTCATCATTTCTTTTTTCTAAAATTTCAATAACTTTCGGGTGTAGTGCTACCGTCATAATTTTATTGGTTTTGACTTGTGTAAACTCGATAAACGGTTTTGAAATTCCTTGTTTGTTTTTTTCGTATCTAATCATAGACTTTTCAAAACGCATAAAATCACTTATTCTTTGTCCTGTATAACACGAAATTATTAACCAGTCTTTTGCATTATCGTAATTATCATTTAACCGCCTTTTGTCTATGTTTTCAATTTTTTGAAGTTCCTCAAAGGTTAAATAAATCTTTTCGGTTTTTTGTTGAGGTGTTTTAATTTTGTCTAATTGGTGGCTTGTAATAATTCCGTTATGCTTTGCGTGGTTGCATACTGTTTTAATAGTTTTTAAATCCTTTGAAATAGTATTTAAAGCGTAATTGTTTTTTAAACAATAATTTTCAAAATCGTTTTTGAAATTATCATTCACATCAAAAATTTTAATTGGATTGTTTTTAGTTTTTTGGTAACGCTCCAGCAAGTGTTTTGTAACGTTGTACTTTTTTTGTGTTCCGTTTGATATTTCCTTTTTTCTGACTTCAATAAAATAATCAAAGTACTTTAATAGTTCCGTTGGTAACGCTTCGGCTTCCTGTGGTGGGTTGTAGTAATTATCAATTTGAGTTTGCAACCAGCTTTTGTTTACCTCATCAGGATTAGCAAATTTAAAAGCATTTAAGATATGATTTTCAATATTATTAAGTTCTTTATCAGTATCATTTTGCTTTGTCTTAATTTCTTGAATTTTGTTTAACTCAAAAACATCATTAGTCTTTTTGAATGCTCTTTGTTTGTGTTGGTTGCTCCAGTAGTCTTTTGAAACTTCAAACTTTGTATTTGCTCCAATAACAAAATCAATGTCATTGAAACGATACAATAAACGTAAATGTAAATTTGCTTTGTCTTTAGTTGAACGGTACAAAAAATTGATAGTTGCCATAGTGTTTGATATTTGAACACTACAAATATAATCTATTTGTACGATAGTTGTACGGTAAAAGCGTGTTTATTGCAATTTACTTCAATTTACAATACATCTTTATTAATCTGTAAAGTATTGTAATCATTGAATTTATTACTACTTTTGTAATGAAATCAAACGTTTATAAAATTGTAGTTTTCGTTTTTAGTAGTTCAAGTGGGACCACAAATAAAACTTAAAAAGCCTTGTAAATTAATAGTTTACGAGGCTTTTTTTTATTTTGGTTAGACGAATTAATTTGATTTCTATTTCACAAATGCCATTCCGTCTGGAACATTTCCTGTTCCTATGGTGCTAACTAGAGTAAATGTTTTCATATCAATCACCTCAATTTTATTGGCATTCGAATTAGCAACAAAAGCATATAACCCATTGGGGTGCATTAAAATATTTACGGGACGTGGTGTATGGTAAAACAATCTTTCTAACAGCCTATCTTTGCCGTGAAGTTGTATCGTTTTGATTTGCTTTTTGGAGTGTTGGTCATAAACCGAAATGGTTCCATCGGCAGAATTGGTAACCAAACAATGTGTACCATCAATTGAAAACTTTAGACGTAAAGATTCTTTTCCAGATCGCAAGGTATTTGTAATTTGGTACGTGGCTGTATTGATAACAGAGATTGTGTTTTCTTTATTATTGGTTACCCAAATTTCTGACCCATCGGGTGTAATATCGATGGCGTGGATTCCAATTTTGCAATGAATAATTTTAATTACTTTTTCGAGTTCAAGGTCAATAACACTAACAGAACCCGAGTTGATATTTGTAACATAAGCCAATGGTTTGAATGGGTGTAGAACTACAAGGTGACTCATTTTTTGCTGTGTCGTTATTTTTTTTTCTACTGTTTCTGTATCTAAATTAATAACTAATAATTCATTACTAATCGAACTAACAACAGCCACTTTATTAGAATTTGAAATAGCGACAATGCCATCTAAACCCAAATAACCGGCTGCAAATTCAATTGTTTTTTCAACTTTATTATTTTTTGTATCGATAACAGTTAAACTTTTTCCTTTGATTTCAGTAGTGCCATAATTTGTAACAATCACTTTGTTTTGAGTTAACAAAGTAGTCGCATTATGGGATTCAACTTCAATAGGAATTTCATTTATTACTTTGCCATTAAATAAATCAAAGACTGTAATATCTCTACTTCCTTTGTTAACGATATATAATTTTCCGCTAGTTTGAATCGTGAAAGAAGGTTTTCTAACAATATATCTTGCAGTCAAAACAAATAAGAATAGTAAAACAAAAAATAACAATATTAATTTTATTTTTTTCATCAATGATAACTATAGTTTTAATACATAATTACGAGGCTCTTTTGGCTCTTTCCCAATTCACAGATTGCGTTTTTTTAATGTATCGAAAGAACCCTAAAACTACCGATAAATTCATAATGAAAAAATAATAAGGAACAAACAGAATTTTAACCCTAGTTTCTCTATTTTCTAAAAACCAACCTAACAAAGCAGAAGCATAAAAAAGAAGTTGCAACCAAAATACTATGGAATAAAATCCAAAGGACAGAATACCTTCGTTGACCGCCAATATTGTTAAAACAGGGATCAAAAGGATGAGACACAATGGTGTTAAACTCCAACGCAAAACTCGATGCGAAATGTACTGAAAGGAAAGCGTTCCGTATTTAAAAATATTCAGTAAAGAACGAAGTCTTACAATAGATTGAATTCCTCCAGCTGAGATTCTAACTTTACGTTTAAATTCTTCTTTTACATTTGCTGATGCAGTTTCAATAGCATAAGCCTCGGGGTCGTATTGAATGGTATAACCTTCTTGAGCAACTCTGAGTGAAATAATAAAGTCATCCAGCAAAGTGTCTTTTTCAACGTGACGATACAATTCTGTTCTAATGGCAAAAAGTTCTCCTGCAGCTCCTACAACCGAATATAATTCAGCATCCCATTTTTTTAAGGCAGATTCATATTTCCAGTAGATTCCTTCTCCTGCTCCAGAAGCTACATCACTTTCTTTATTAACAATTCGTTTCTCGCCAGATACACATCCAACAGTAGGATTACTAAATAAATTTACAATACGTCTAATGGACTCTTTTCCTAGATTGGTATTGGCGTCACTAAAAATTACGATAGGGGTTTTTACAAAATCCATACCTCGATTCATAGCGCCAATTTTTCCATTTCTCTCCTCTAAATGGTGAACAGTGGTATTGGGATAACCTGATAATAAATTGGGTGTTCCATCGTCAGAACCATCTGTCACCCAAATAATATTTAATTTTTCTTTAGGATATTCAAGACCTAAAGTGTTTTTCATCTTGGCTTCCACATAATCTTTTTCATTGTAAGCTGCAATAAAAAGTGTGACATCAGGTTCATAATTTGGGTCAATTTTTACTTTTTTGCCAAGTTTAAAAAACCGTCTTATTTTTATAATTATAAATAGCAAAATACCATATCCAATGTAGGTGTAAACAATTACAAATAATAGAAACCAAAATATAATTTTCAATGCAATCATAGCTTTTAATTTAGGATGGATATTTATCTTTAATAAATTTTTCGAGATTATTTCCGAATTCAGCCGCTCTGTTTTCCCAGGAATTAAGTTTGGCAAATTCGATTCTCTCTTTAATTAAATTGTCATTATCGTTTTTTAATTCATTTTCAATATGGGATTTGAAAAGAGCTTTATTTTCTGCTGATTTTACCATCGATTTAAAATCGGTTAAATTGGCGAAAGCTGTCATAACTACTGGAACTCCAACAGCTAAATATTCATTAATTTTTAATGGATAAATGTTTTTATTTACTTCATCCATTTTGTATGGAATAATTCCTAAATCATATTTCGATAATAATTCGGGAACTTCGTGCGGTTTTACCGATTTAAAAAAGGCAACGTTTTCATATTTTAATAAACGTTCTTTTATACTTTGGTTTAATAAATAGCCTGTAAATTCGAATTGAACTTGAGGCAATTCCTGAATAGCAAATTCCATACAGTCAATATCAAACCTAAAATCTAAGGTTCCGATGTAGCCTACTTTTTTCAAGCTAGAATGGCTAGAAACCGATTTTTTTGCATGTGGTTCAAACAATTTGAAATCGACACCATTTTTAACCACAACGCATTGTGAATTTAGCTTCTGCTTTTCAGATTTTAAATAATCCGATGTTGTAATTATGCCATCAACTTGCTTACAAAATTGTTGTTCAATGTCATAAATTCTTGATTTGTGTCTTTGCGTATCCATACCGTCATAACAGTAATAAACATTCAAATATTCGTTCAATTCGCCAATCATTGGTAAACCATACATTGGGTTGTAAGCCGTAATGATAATTGGATTGTCTAACATTAATTTCTTTATCGTATGTCGAAGTTGATTTTTATAAATAAAAGCATTGATACTAAAAACTTTTTTAAAAATGGATTCGTTTTTAATGAAATCTACTGGTATAACAGGAGGCATTACTAAATGTTTCACAATAGCGCCATTATCTGTTTTTTCGTCTATTACTCTCTTTTTGAAGCCTAGCATTCTTGCAACCTGTGCCCTTTGTTTTCCTAATAAAGACATAATAACATCTTTGAGTGTAAAAGGATATTCAACGAAAACAACAGTATTTTTTTCTGCCAAAAGCGACAATAATTGTACCGTTGATTTGGTAAATTCACCGTGCCAGGTAGTTTGTGAAATGCAAATAATATTTTTACCTTCTAACATAGCCTATAGTTTTTTTGAATTTTTTGCATGAATTAATTCATAAAGCTTTAGATACTCTTTTGCCATATTTCTCCAAGAAAATTGTTTGCTACGTTCTAGTCCTTTTTCGCAAAGTGATTTTCTATAGGCTTCGTTATTTAAGATTTCAATGAGGCCTTGTGTTATTTCTTCAGGATTAAACGGATTGATGATAAGAGCAGCATCGCCAGCAATTTCAGGCATTGATGAGGTATTTGATGTAATAACGGGCACCTTGCAAGACATCGCTTCTAGCATTGGAATACCAAAGCTTTCTCTTAGTGAGGGGTATAAAAACACGTCGCATTGCGAATAAATGGAAGGCAAATCGGTATTGATTACGTAGCCTGTTAAAACAATATGTTTGATAAGATTAGTGTCATTAATTTCAACCAAAATTTTATTGAGTTCGGTTTTATCATAATCAAGCATAACAAGCTTGTGATTTGATCCTGTTTGTAATAAAAAATCGGAAAAGGCTTTTAGAGTTCCTTTTGTGTTTTTTTTTGGGTCAGTATTTCCAAGGAAAAAAAAATATTTATCTGGTAAATTGTATTTTTCTTTTACGCGTTGCAGTTCTTCTTTGTTGGTAACAGGTTTAAAGTGTTGGCTAACACCATTGTAAATAGCATCAAGTTTAGTATCGCCTTTAATTCCAAAAAATTCGCCAATTCGGTTTTTCTCAAAATGAGATACTGTAATTACTTTTTTACTCTTTTTAACAACTCTTGGCACAACAAGTTTTCGATATATATTTCCAAATTTTTGATAGGTGCTTGCACTACTAGTGAGTATTTTTATATAACTACTTTCCATATAGATTATATCGTGAAGAATTGTTATTAAAGGAATACTAGTAAAAAAAGGTGCAGTATTACTGGTACAATGCAAGACGTCGCAACCCATTTTTTTTGCAGCTTTTGGCAACGCTATTTGCTCCCATGTAGGATATGGTCCACCATTTAATTCAATTATCTTAAAGTTCGAAGTTTCTTTAAGAGCTGAATGATCTTCGTCTGGTTTTACAAAAATATAATATTCATTTTCGTGGTCTAGTTCTTGGAGGTTCTTTATGAGTTCTAAAGCGACCATATCCATTCCATGTTTCTTTTTACGAAAAAGTCTTTGACCTTCTATCCCTATTTTCATGATGCTATTTTTTTAATGATGGATTTAAAAAGTAAACCATTAGGCGATTTTTAATTTTAGGATATAGTACAACTTCTATTAAATATGAAAATAATAACAACGTAATAATATAGACTGTATATTCAATTATTTTATTATTAATAAATCTTAAATACGTTGCTTCAACAACTAGATAGTGGTGTGAAATATATAGTACATAAGAAATAGGTGCTAAATGTTTAAACACACCAAAAAGTGTATTGAAACCAAACCAATTGTATTTATTCCAAATTATTGAGCCGAACAGCACCAAAAAGGCAAACACAAAATGTCTTAATTCTATAAAAGGGTAAGCCACTAAAGGATAGCTGTAAACTTTTGTGTATGAAAAATTTAAATATAAATTTAGTCCTAATAGTGCGATAATAGTCGCTAAAACATAGGCGTAGGAACTTATCGCTTTAAAAGTATAGGATTCGCCGTGTAAATAAATCGAAGCAAATTTTACTCCAATCCACCAAATGCCAAAATACATCGCTATTCTATTAATTATAAAAGGATAAATGAGATATGATGCGGCGCCCAGAAGAATAATACAGTTTACCCAAAGATTAATTTTTTTGTTATTTATGTTCTTAGAAAGCACGAAAAAAATTATGTAGAACCACCATTCATAGGACAAAGACCAAAGCAAACCATTTCCCATATAAGTGGCAGAAATAACATTTGGTTTTTGAGAAATCACATCTTGAAGCATAAAAATATTTCCAATTAAGGTTTTCCAATCTGGATCAGCCAAATTTCCTTCATTATAACATTTTAATAAATAGCCCATTAAAAAAATAAAGATAAGGGGTATATAAATTCTTAAAAACCGACGACCAAAATAATTTCGAAAAGATTTATCTTCTGATTTTTCCCAAGAATATTTAATAACAAATCCACTTAATATAAAAAATAGAATCACTGCTTCTGAACCAAATCGAAAAAGTATTCCAACATTAATTCCATACATAAAGATTTTTTGCGGAAGCATATGAAAAAGTAGCACATACAAAGCACTAAATCCGCGCAATGCTTCTAGTTTTTCTAATCTATTGTATTTAATGGGTGATTTCATTTTGAAATTCTAAACTACTTTGTATGATAATATGATTTCAACTTGGTTTTTTTGTACTTGACGTATGTTGTGTATGAATAAAAGTTTTATTAGCACCTTTAATTTTTAACAAAGACAACAACATCATAAACATTCCTTTTGGCAAACTGACCAAAGCCTTCAAAGTGTTGGTATTATAAAATGATTTTGGAACCGAAAAAACAAAAGATAATATACAGGATATCACTAAGATAATCCAATAATTTGAATAAGGAATTTGATTTTCTAAAAAATAATTGGCTGCTACAAAACCAAAACTGCTAAGTATAACAGCACCTAATAATAAAATTCTTGGCGGTTGTATAAACTGAATTGCCTTATCAAAATAGTCGATGTTACCTTTCAGTAGTAAATGTTTAGATGCGCTTAAAATATCTTTTCGGAAGTAATGCAATTGAGCAGACAGCCATCGGCGACGCTGGTTACCAAACACCTCAGATTTTTGTATTTTTTCATCAAAAACCACAGCATCATTGAGATATACAATTTTATGTCCTTCTTTCAGCATCTTCAATTCAATTTCTTTATCAAATCCACCAACTGCTGTAACTGTTGCCATAAGTGATTTAAAATAAGCATATTTAAATGCCATTCCCGAACCAATAATTGCCGATGACAAGCCTAAAACCCGATGTCCTTTTCTAAAAATATTATTGTTTATTTCTTCGCTAATAGCATCTAGAACCGCCCAAGAATTGTTTGTGTTTTTTGCTGTTCTATGACCTTGGACCGCAATAAAACCGTGTTCAAAAGCGGCATTTACTTTCTTTAAAAAATCATTTGCCATCAAATTATCCGCATCTAAGACCACAGCAATATCATAGTCACAATCTAGTGTTGCCATTGCTTTGTTCAATGCCTTGGATTTTGTGCTTTTATCAAAACTTACTTCAATTACTTTTATAGGCAAAGTTTTTAATTCTGAAATTGTTTCTTTTTGAAAAGAATCAGCAATAACAACAACATCATAAAGATGCGCTGGATAATCTTGTTCTAATGCTGAATTAGCAACTTCTACAATTACTTCATCTTCTTTGTAACCGGGAATCAAAACAGCTATTTTTTTTAAATTCCCATTATCCGCATATTGTTTTTGTTTGTAAAACAAGCTTGCTATCGAAAACACTAAAATATACAATGTTGCTAAACCAAGCAGGGATAGCAAAACAATTTGTATTAGATTAAATACTACCATAATACATTAATTTAATTTTTTAAACATTTTACAATGCAAGTCATTGGTTAATAATGCCTCAGTCACTATTTTTTTAGTTGTCGTATTTTATCTCTTACTTTTAAAGCATATTTTCGTAAAAATGGAAAGTGTTTGCCGCTTTTTAGATTGTACATCAAAGATTCCGATTCAAAAATCATTTCAAAATTTGCTGTACACAAAACCGGTTTTTTGGATATTCTATTGATCTCGACCGCTTGATGGTATTCACTTTCGATAAATAAAACATAAGGTTTTGCCATATAGGCTTTTGCTTTATGATCCCCGTGATTGTTAGCACGTTGTCTGGCTTCCATATTGGGTAAATCGAGCATTACTAAATCATTATATTTGATATTGTTGTTAGCCAACCAAGTTTCAGTTTCTTTGCGATATTTTTCTAAACGCGAGGTTACAATAGTCCCAATTTTACT
>JAYVIW010000039.1:0-36958 GCA_043769905.1 Bacteroidota bacterium | reverse complement strand
TTTTTTAGGCTTAAAAAAGCCAAAAAGTTATCTCCGATTTTAGCCAAGAAACCTAAAAAAATAATTTAAATCCTATCTTAATTTATAAGATATTTGTCCGAAGAATAGGTCGCAGCATAACCTTTGATATTCGTTTGATCCATATACTAAATAGATATATGGTTTAAAATAGGCAAACTAACGTTATAATTTTTTTATAATGCTAATTTTTATATCAGTGCAACATATATTATTTAATCATCCAATTATAAATTATTTGTTGAAATCAATTTTAATATGGTATAATGTTTTATTCATTCTAAAAATAGTTTTGCTAGTAAGAACAATATATATTAAAAGCGATTTAAAAAATATATAATGCTATTAGAATTTATAGAATTAATATGATTACAAGTGATATAAAATTTATACTTTACGCCTTCAAAATAACATGATGAGCGAGCAAGAATTATTTTATTTATTGGCACTTACCAAAATAGAAGGCGTAGGCGATATTGTTGCCAAAAAATTAATTTCGAATTGTGGTTCTGCTGAATCTATTTTTAATTCAAAATCATTAAAAATATCTACAATTGACGGTGTTGGAACCTATTTATTGAAAAACCTAAAAGATAAAACTGCATTTGAAAAAGCCGAAAAAGAATTAAAATTTATAAAGAATAACGACATCAATGTAGTCAATTTTCAACAAGAAAATTATCCGGATAAATTGAAACATTGCATCGACGGACCCATATTATTGTTTACTTCTGGAAACATTAAAATCAATCAAAAGCGAGTTATAAGTATTGTTGGTACAAGACAAGTTACTGCATACGGTTCTGAATTTACCAAAAAATTGATTGAAGATTTGGCAACACTCGATCCAATTATTGTTTCTGGTTTTGCCTACGGCGTTGATATTGTTGCACATCAAGCTGCAATGGAACACAATCTGCAAACAATTGGTATTGTTGCTCACGGTTTGAACCAAATTTATCCAAAGGTGCATAAAAAATATGTTGCCAAAATGGAAAAAAATGGGGGTTTCATGACCGAATTTTGGAGTAACTCTGAACCTGTTCGTGAAAATTTTGTGCGCCGAAACCGCATTGTTGCGGGAATGTCCGAAGCGACAATCGTTATAGAATCGGCAGAAAAAGGGGGTTCGTTAATTACGGCAACCTTAGCCAATGATTACAACCGCGACGTTTTTGCGGTTCCTGGTCGCTCTACAGATAAATTAAGTCAAGGCTGCAACAATTTAATCAAAACCCAAAAAGCTAATCTGTTGACAAGTGCTGCCGATCTGGTTTATCAGTTGAATTGGGACATTCAAAAGGATTTGAAGCCTGTTCAAAAACAATTATTTGTAACATTAGAACCTGACGAACAAAATATTTATGATTTTTTGAATACCAATGGTAAAGAGTTGCTTGATATAATTGCTTTAGAATGCAACTTTCCAGTTTATAAGCTTTCGGTCATTTTGTTCAACATGGAAATAAAAGGCGTTGTGCGACCATTGCCAGGCAAGTTGTTTGAGGCAATTTGAGATTTTTCAACGAAAAAGGCCACTTCAAAGATGAAGTGGTCTTTTTTATTCTCAAAATAAATTTAATTATTTTTTCTTTCCTTTTACTGGAGCTTTTGCTGCTTTTGCTGCTTCTTGAGCGGCTTTCATTGCTGCACGAGAAATTCTTACTTGACAAACAACCGTGTTTTCTGGGTGCATGATTTTGTAATTTTCTTGAGGTAAACCAGTAACATAAAGCTTGTTTCCCATTTCTAATGGAGTAATATCAGCATCTAAAAAGTCTGGTAGATTTTTCGGAAATGCTTTTACTTTCAATTTGCGATTGTTCAAACGCAAAACACCTCCTAAAAGTACACCTGGAGAAGTTCCAACAACGCGAACTGGAATTTCCATTGTGATTTCTTTATCATCACTAATTTGATAGAAGTCAATGTGTAAAATTTTGTCAGAAACAGGGTGAACCTGAATTTCTTGCAAAATTGCATTAAAAGTTTTTCCGCCTAATTCAATTGCAACTGTGTGCGCATTTGGGGTGTAAACCAACGTTTTGAATGCTTTTTCTTCTGCAGAAAAATGAACTGTTTGATTTCCTCCGTAAATAACGCAAGGAACCGCTCCAGCATTACGTATGACTTTAGTCGCAACTTTACCAACGCTTTCTCTTTCTGATCCTTTAATTGTAATCGATTTCATTGTAAATGTATATATAGTTAATAATTATTCAATTTTAATGTCAATTTCAAAAAGTAATTTCAAAATCGTCATTTATATTTCTTACTCAATGCCTCCTTTTACATATATGGTACTACTACATCAAGAACTTCCCGCTAATTGAATTATTGTTTTGCACCATGTGCATAACTTCCGCAAATAAAGGTGCACAAGATACAACCCTTATCTTTTTTGATACTTTCTTTAAAGGAATAGAATCGGTAACAATTAATTCTAATAATTTAGAATTTTCTATTTTCTCGTACGCATCTCCTGATAAAATAGCGTGCGTACAAATTGCTCTTACGCTTAGTGCACCTTTTTCTATCATTAAATCTGCAGCTTTGGCTAATGTGCCACCAGTGTCAATCATATCGTCAACAAGAATTACATTTCTGCCTTTAACCTCTCCAATTAGTTCCATGGAGCTAACTTGATTGGCAGCTTTTCTTTGTTTGTAACATATTACTACATCTGATTCTAAAAATTTAGAATAGGCATAAGCCCTTTTAGAACCACCCATGTCTGGCGATGCAATGGTCAAATTATCAAGTTTCAGGCTTTCTACATAAGGTAAAAAAATTGTTGATGCGAACAAATGATCTACTGGTTTCTCGAAAAAACCTTGAATTTGGTCTGCATGCAAATCCATTGTCATGATTCTTGTGGCACCAGCTGCATCTAATAAATTGGCAACTAACTTGGCTCCAATCGGAACACGCGGTTTGTCTTTTCTATCTTGACGTGCATAACCAAAATAAGGAATAACAGCTGTAATGTGTCTTGCTGACGCTCGTTTTGCAGCATCAATCATAAGCAATAATTCCATTAAATTGTCTGAAGTTGGAAAAGTTGAACAAACAATAAATACTCTCAAACCTCGAATAGATTCTTCGTAAGAAGGTTGAAATTCTCCATCGCTGTACTTCGCCAAGGTAACTTTACCTAATGAAACTCCATACTTTTCAGCGATTTGTTCTGCTAAGTGTACACTTTGGGAACAAGCAAAAATTTTCGCTTCAGGTTCTTGATGTGGCATTAATGTATTGTTTTGTAGTTAGTTGTATATTTTTCGTTCTAACGAGGTGCAAAAATAGTAATAAAATTAATGTAAACTGAAATTTTTTACTTTTTTTTATAGAATTTGAATATTATTTTTTTACATTTGCAAAGTGTTAAGGTAAAATTGATTGTATCACTTTGCCTTGAGCGATGGGTTGGCTCGTGTCTGTAGATGTAAGTTTTTTAAAGCTTGACAAATACATAACTGCTAATTGCCCGGATGGCGGAATTGGTAGACGCGCTGGTCTCAAACACCTGTGGGAAACCGTACCGGTTCGACTCCGGTTCCGGGTACTGAAAGCCTCTTGAGAAATCAAGAGGTTTTTTTGTTTAATGATTTTGTTGCCGAAATAATTTTTAGGAGTCAAACATTAGTTTACATCGTAGATTAAAAATAGTTATTTAATAAATTAAATACAAATAGTTATAAAAGCAAACATTAGGGCTGTTTTTGTAGTTTGCTCTGCATTATTATGGTCGGAACCTGATTTTTTCTAATGACAATTTAAAAGAAATTTTTTTTAAATTCGCTACTAAGCACCTAATTTTACTCGAAGTTAAGGATAGTTTTTAACTTTAATTATTAATCTAAAACAAAAAAAGCCAGTCTCACGACTAGCTTTAATTTGCTCCCTCTCTTGGGCTCGAACCAAGGACCCTCTGATTAACAGTCAGATGCTCTAACCAACTGAGCTAAGAAGGAATATATACTTTTTTAAATAATTTTAAAAACAATACTTTTTAAAGAAACCATTTTAATTAAAAAAAATAAATTTTAAGTTTAAAAGCGGTGCAAAGATAGCAATAATTCTTATTGATGCAAATAAAAATATAATTTTTTTAAATTATTTTTTTAATCGGTTATCAAATGCCAAATATCATTACCAAAAACTAAAGCCATGAGCGATAAAAGGATCACAACACCAATAGTTTGCGCAATTTCAAGAGTTTTTTCGGTTGGTTTTTTTCTGGTGATAACTTCTATTAAAATAAACATGGCGTGACCGCCATCAAGCCCTGGGATAGGCAAAATATTCAAAAATGCCAACCAAATAGAGAACATTGCTGTAAAAGACCAAAAATGTGTCCAGTCCCAAGTTGGCTTGAAAATTTTGAACATTCTCAATGGTCCACTCACTTGTTTGTAACCTTCTGTTTTAGTATTAAAAATTAATTTGAATTGTTTGATTTGACCCGTAAGTGTCGCAATAGTTTTATTGAAGCCAGCAGGAATAGCATCTGCAAATGATAATTTTTTGGTTACAAATGCACTTTTTAACAAACTCATATCTGTAACAAAGCCTAATTTACCAGATCTGTCTGTTTTGGTCTTTATTGTCATTTCTTGTCCATTTCTTAAAACAGAAATTACTAAAGAATCATTTTTAAATTTTCCTAATGCTGAACTAAATTCATCAAAAAATTGAGTTTTTGTACCGTTTACATTGATAATTTTGTCTCCTTTGGTCAATCCTGCTAACATTGCTGGAGATTTTGGCGTTACCGAATCTACTATGATTTCGATTCTTGGTTGCAAGAAACCTTGTCCTTTGGACTTAATTACGTCGCGTTTACCTTCGTCGTTTAGGTCAAATGTTACTTCTTTTCCAGCACGATTTACAGTTACATTGTCCCCAAACAAAATTTCTAGAGGCAACTCATTGAACTTGGTTTGTTGTGTTCCATCAACTTTTAGAATTTTATCTCCGGATTGCAAACCCACCAAATTTCCTGTTGAATCAACCGCTATTCCGTTGGTAAACTTTGAATTATCGATATAATTATCGCCGTTGTTAAATAGTAAACATGAGTAAATTATCCATGATAAAAAGAAATTTACAATAACCCCTCCGCAAATAATTATTAGTCTTTGGTAGGCAGGTTTACTGCGATACTCCCAAGGTTGCGGCTCTTTTTTGAGTTGTTCCGTGTCCATGCTTTCATCAATCATTCCGGCAATTTTTACATAACCACCCATTGGAATCCAACCAATTCCATATTCGGTTTCGCCGACTTGTTTTTTAATTAATGAAAATTTGTAATCAAAGAAAAGATAAAATTTTTCGATTTTGGTTTTGAAATATTTTGCTGGAATAAAATGTCCTAGTTCGTGAAGTATTACTAAAAATGATAAGCACAGAATTAATTGTGCGATCTGAATAAGTGTTCCCATTAATTATGTATATTTTTTTTGAAATAAAAAGCAAAAGTAATGTTTTCCAGTTAGTTTACACAACTTATATGCTGAGAATATTTTTTTATGTTTTTTTTACCAGTTCAATGTTCATAAAAATTGGACGCTATTAGAAGTTTGACAAAGACCCCAAATAAAAAAATTTAATTTTTTTTGTTTTTCAATTGTGAGTAATTAAAAAAGTACAAAAAATTACATAAAAGCAAATAGAACTTTAATTCCATTAGTCTGAATATTAGCAACGAGAGCGTTTAATAATGCTTGGACTTACTTTGGTTAATTTCTATTATACCTTATACTTAAAAAATTCATTAATCTGTTTTTCTTAATGCTTATTTGATTGTCAATAATGATTTATGGTGCATAAAAATACAAAAGGAACCAAAAACCGAGAATTAATAAACATGAAAAAAAATCTGAATTAGTAAACTTCCCAAAATTCAGTTATCTAAAAAAATAGGTGAGTGTTTTAACCGTTCTTGAAACTTACATTTGATAATAAAGTTTATTAGCAGAGAAATAATCAACAACAATATATTAAAACATACTTTTGAATTTTTCGAAAGAATGATTGTCACGATGGACATCTAAATTGAAAAAATCAATAAAATTGAATTTGTTTATTAACTTTGCTTGATATGAAAAAACAAATTTCGATTTTGGGTTGCGGTTGGTTGGGTTTGCCTTTGGCTTTAAAACTAATAAAAAATGATTTTTCAATAAATGGTTCGACCACAACCTCTAGCAAACTACAATTATTGCAAAATCATCAAATACATCCTTTTTTAATTTCGCTCGAGGCAAATGAAATTGCTGGAAATATAAATAAATTTCTTGAAAATTCCGAAATATTGATAATTGATATACCGCCTAAATTAAGGTATGACAAGTCGGAAAATTTTGTTTCTAAAATTCAAAATTTAATCCCATATATTGAAATATCAGCCATCAAAAAAGTTATTTTTGTTAGTTCAACATCTGTTTATAACGACGACAATCTTGAGGTTGACGAAACAACAATTTTGAACCCTAAAACTGAGTCTGGCAAGCAATTAATGACTTGTGAAAATTTATTTTTGACAAATAAAAAATTCAAATCAACAATTATCCGTTTTGGTGGTTTGGTTGGTGGTTCTCGTAATCCAGCAAACTTTTTGGCTGGTAGAAAAAATATTGAAAACCCCGATGCTGTAATTAATTTTATTCATCAAGACGATTGCATCGGTATTATTGAAAAAGTAATTGTTAACAATATTTATAATGAAATTTTTAATGGTGTTGCTCCATTTCATCCATCAAGAAAAAATTATTACTTTCAAAAGGCGTTTGAAATGAATTTAGCACTTCCAGAATTTGATACATCAAAGCCCTCGGTCGGCAAAATTGTTTCAAGTCAAAAAACAATTCAATTACTTGATTATAAATTTATTGGAATTATTTAAAATAAAAAAATCTTTAAGCAATTATAAAGTTGCTTAAAGATTTTATTTCCAAAATACTGTTGGCTATACTTTTTTGTTTAAAGTCCAATCATATTCGTAAATTTTAGTTTTATAATCTTTTTCTAATTTTTTTTCAAGAAAAATATTCAAAAAATCAATTTCGTTGGTATAATATGTTACAAAATCTTTAGAATACCATTCAAAAATTTTCGGCAATTCGACAATTTTGTTCTTTTTATCAATCCTAATAACGTCTTTGTTGTTGATGTATTTTGTTGCTTCGGCTTTAATTTGCGCATCAATGTCTTTTGGCATATAAGCTTCATTTTTTATTTGAACACCACCATTGGCGCCACTTACTAGCACAAAATGAATGCCTGGATCTTGAAAAATTTCGCTCAAAATGGTATGTTCGATGTCATCGAGTGTCAAACGTTGATTGGCAATTAAAAAATCGTTCTCGTTAAAAAAACCAGGAATATCCATTGTAGATTTCAACGGATAATTCTCAATTACATTCTTGATTACAGCCAAATTATAAACGTTAATCCAAAAAGCCTTGTTAGTATCTTTGGATTCGTTTTTTAAATTAATTTTGGCAGCATAGTCCATTATTAGGTTTAACATATCCGAATTGACTTTCAATTCTTGATAGTTAACCTTATTATTGACATCGACATATTTCTTTAAAAAAACATTTGCCAGGTCAAAAAATACGCCAGAACTTTGGGCTTGAACAGTCGCATTTAGACTAAAAAAAGCTATTAAAAGTATTATTTTTTTCATTTTAGTTGATAATTGGATGTTTAGTAAGTCTAATAATTATTGCAAAATTAGATAAAATTTCTAGTTTTTAACTAAAAAATGCATAGTTTCTACTCATAATAAAAAAAATCAAAAATTTATTTTTAAAATAATAGATCCTGATTATTTATTACCTATTAAATTTGTTGTTAAAATTTGTAAAATCTGATCTAAGTGATTACAGTTGATAAATCTTTGAGTGGATTTATTCATTAAAAAAATTATTACAAATTATGTGCCATTTATTTTTTTTTATTGAGTGACCAATTATTTTTGTATTAAGTAGTATTATAATCGTTATCAATTTTACTGGTTCTAAATCTGTTGATCAAATCAATAATCTTAACTTCTTTATGCACAAAATCCCCTTTGCACCAATAAAAATTTCTAAAATTTATATAGATTTATTTTTTTCATTTATTCTAATAAATTTGGGGTTATTGATTGATATTGAAGTTTGCTCTAATAACTATCTGTCAATGTTTTTGGGAAAATAGGCATGATCAATAAGATATATATAGCCATTTGTTCCGCAAACCATAACAAAATTCAAGAAATGATCTTTCAAAAACAGCTGTAGCTTTTCAATATTTTTTATTATAATATAAATAAAGACTTTGACAAGGGCTTGGCAACCAATAAAATCAAAAATTAAGAGTTTGAGCAAAAAACATAACAAGCAAATAATATTTACTGAATATGGATGCATAAGTAAATATTTTATAGCAAAAATACCGAAAGAACGTTCATAAAAATCTGGCTTAAACTTCGTGGAGCAACAAAATGCAGTAGCAATATAACTGAAAAGTCTTTGGAATGGAAAATGGTTTTCGGGTGGTCTTTTATAAAAATGGTATGATAATTAAAAACAGTCTGGTGGTTCAATTGATGCTGATTATTGTTTTCAAAACAAACCATTAGAATTATTTTTAAGTCAATTTTATGAAAAATAAAACAAAAAAAATCTCAATATAAAATAAATATTGAGATTTTTAAATTTTGTTATTATTACCAAATTCGAACTCTTTTTTCAGGTTTTATAAACATTTTGTTATTTTCCTTTATTCCAAATGCATCATAAAAAACATCAAGATTTTGAATTGGAACATATGCTCGGTAAATTCCAGGCGAATGTGGATCTGTTTTTACCTGATTTTTCATTGCTTCATCTCTAATTTTTGATCTCCAGATTGTTGCCCAAGATATAAAAAAACGTTGTTCTGGTGTAAAACCGTCAATGAGTGGTGTTTCATTAGTCTCTTTTAGATATAATTTCAAACCATCGAAAGCAGCGTTAACCCCACCCAAATCTCCGATGTTTTCGCCAAGGGTAAATTTCCCATCTACTTTCACTCCTGGCAATGGCTCGAGTGCAGAGTATTGGTCAGCAAGTGCAGTACCTAGTGCGGTAAATTGTTCTAAGTCATTTTTGGTCCACCAATCAACAAGGTTGCCATCGGCGTTGTACGTTGCACCTTGGTCGTCAAAACCATGAGAAATTTCGTGACCAATAACGGCTCCAATGCCGCCATAATTTACAGCCTCGTCTGCTTGATAATTATAGAATGGAGGTTGCAATATTGCTGCTGGAAAAACAATTTCGTTATAAGATGGGTTGTAATAAGCATTTACTGTTTGTGGTGACATACCCCATTTGGATTTATCGACAGGTTTATTGAGTTTGTCTAAATCTTTTTTGAATTGCCATATAGCAAGGTTTAAATTGTTTTCAAAAAAACTACCTCCTTCTTTAGGATTTTTGATTGTTAATGTAGAATAATCTTCCCATTTATCTGGATATCCGACCTTTACATTTATTTTATTAAGCTTTTCAATTGCCTTCACTTTGGTTTCTGGAGACATCCAAGTTAGGTTATTAATTCGTATTTCGTAAGCTTTTATAACATTTTTAATCATTGCGACAGCTTTGGTTTTGGCTTCGGCTGGAAACATTTTTTCAACATACAATTTACCTAACGCTTCGCCAACAGAGCCATTTACGGATTGCAATGCTCTTTGTTCTCTTGGTCTTTGTTTCAAGGAACCTGTTAATATTTTTCCAAAAAAATCAAAGTCAGTTTTTTCAACTTCAGATGATAGCTCGTTTGAGCTGCCGTCTAATAATGTCCATTTTAAATAAGCTTTCCAAGACTCTATCTTATTGTTTGCAAAAATATTTTGCAAAGCTTTCATGTATTTTGGTTGCGTAACGATTACTGAATTTAAGTCTTTGAAGCCAATTGTAGTAAAATAATTTTTCCAGTTAATTGCTGGTATAATTTTTTGCAATTCATTCAAAGTCATTGGGTTGTATTGCAATCTGCTGTTACGACTCTCAACTCTATCTAGTCTTGCTGATGACATTTTGGTTTCTAATGCAAGAATTTGGTTGGCACTAATACGTGCTTTAGCTGGACTTTCTAAGTAAGTCATCATTTTGGTCAAATGCAATAAGTACTTGGCACGTTTTTCTTTTGAATCTTTGTCGGTTGACATATAATAATCTTTGTCAGGCAAACCCAAACTACCTGGATAAATTGAGACCGAATTTTTATTACTGTCTTCTTCATCGGCACCAACACCAATTCCTAGAAAGCCGATACCGCCTAATGGAGCCATTTCAATTAGCAACTTTTCTAAATCTTTTATGTTTTTTAATTGATCAATTTTTGTTAAGTATGGCTTTAACGGAGATAGTCCTTGTTTGTCTCTAGCAACGGTATCCATAATCGATTGAAACAAATTAACCGCTTTCCCTTGGTCTGTATTTGAGTTATAAATCGGATTTTTGGCTGCGTCGTTCAATATTACCAAAGCATCTTTATCAGTGTTTAAGCGCAGTTCGTCAAAACTTCCCCAACGATTTTTATCGGCAGGAATATCTGTTTTGTCCAACCATGTTCCGTTAACAAATCTATAAAAATCTTCACTAGGTTTGGTTTTCAGATCCATATATGATGTGTTTATTCCGGGTGTTTTTTGAGCATTTGCAGAAGCAAAAGTTAATATAATACTTGCTACTAATAGTTTTTTAATATTCATTTGTAATAATTAATTTTTTATAATTCTTTTAATAGTTAATTGTTCGTCGGTGGCTATTTTTACAAAATAAATACCAGTTGTGACATTAGTCATGTCAAGTTCTGTTTCGTTACCATTTATTTCAAATTTATTTTCAGAAAAGATTAATTTTCCAGAAATATCAGTAACTTCAATTGTTTTTGGAATTATATTTCCCAATGCAATCTTAAAAATATCTTTCGATGGATTTGGATAAATAACTATTTGGTTCAAATCAAAAACATTGTTCTTCAACACGGCACTTTCTACTACAAAATCGTCAATAACAACCCCCAAAGCGTTGGCACTATCATCAGAATGAAAAACAATTCTAAACATTATGTTCGTGAAACCCCCTAGTTGGTTCAGGTTATATAAATATTCGGTTAATGTTGTGTTGCTGCCAGTCCACTGTCCTCCCAAGCAATTGTTGCAGTCGTTTCCTGTCGTAAATTGGTTGCGGTCAGAGTTGTACCAGTTAGTACCCATTTGACCTAAAAGATACCAGTTTGCTCCAGAATTTACAGAATATTGTACATAAACAAGATCATAATTTTCTTCAAGATCATAAGCCATTTTGAATTTTATTCTCGGGTTCGTCATTTGTGTTAAATTATAACATTGAGAAACCAAAAACGACTTTCGAACATCTGGATAATTGCCCGTAAAGTTGGTTGTGTAAACATTGTTGGCACCTGTATCTACAACGCCAGTTGAACATTGTCCACGTTGCCATGTTGAACCTAAACCTGAATCGTCAAAGGCTATCAATTCATCGGATAAATTTTCAAAAGTATTGACTTGGTTTTCAACACCTAGATTATTCAAGTAAAAAGTTGAATTTGCACTATTATTACTCAAAATTGCATCGTTGGCAGTTATACAATCAATTGTTAAATTATAAATACCTTTGTTAAGTGTTGTAGCTGGTAGGTTAACAGCCAAAACACCATTAGCGGCAAGAGTTCCAGTCCATTGATAAACATAATTATTGGTATTCATCGAATAATTAAAAGTAATGTTGTTTACCATGCTTAATCCATCATTTTTGACGGTAACTTGTGGCAAAACGGTATTGCTGCAATTTATGTTAACCGTCGATGGACTTAGTATTTGTTGAATTTTGATGTCTATTGCGGGTAGTTCCAAAACGATATCAGCTTGCCAAATGCCACGACCATAGGTTGCTGCAGTGATTTTTTTATCTTCAAGGTTAATGTCTAAATCTCTAACAGAAACATTTGGCAAATTGGTGTCAAATGGTTCCCATTGTTGCATGCTGTCGTCTCGATAATATACTCCAAGACTTGTACCTAAATATAATGGATTGACTGAGTTTCTACCTTGATGTTTGATCACATTCTTTGAAATAGAAGGCAATCCAGCACTTATGGAAACAAAATTTACAGCGCCGTCTATTGATTTTAAAGCCTGTCCTGCAGTACCGCTTGTTGTCAAATATACAATGGAACTGTTAGTTGCATGTACATCGATTGATGTGATGTTGTTAGTGGCTTGATAAATCAAATTAAAAACAATTCCTTTATCAGTACTTTTAAATAAGTTGCTGTTTATTGCTACAAAAATATTATTGTCATTGCTTGGGTCAATTTTGATTAAATCTAAATTTCCTGATGCAAATGATGTTGTGTTTACTTGTGCCCAATTGCCATCGACAACTTTGAACAATTCTCCAAAACCAGAATAAATTTCGCCCAATGAGTTGGCCGCAAGTGGAGTAACCCAATTACCATCTACTCCATTAGGTGAACTGATGCCGCCTCCAGATGAGTTACCGGCATTGTTGCTTACATACATCGAAGAGCCGTTTTGAATAAAGCCATAAAATCTGTTGCTATTTTTTGGGTCAACCGCAGTATCCATTCCGTCGGCTCCATAATAATTTTTCCATGAACTATCACTATATGCTTGACCTCCATTGTCTTGCAATCCACCCACCATTTTTGAAGCAGATTGTTTAGAAACTGCAATTTTATAAAATTGGCCTATTTGAGCCGAAGCAGTTAGGTTACTAAAAGTAGTTGAATTGTTATCAGAAACATAAATACCGCCATCACTTCCACAAAATAATTTGTTACCAAAATATCTTAAATAGTGTATGTCGGCGTGTGTGTATCTTGCACTTGAAGGCGAGTTCCAACTGTTTCTTTTTGTAAAACTTGTACCGCCGTTTATTGATCTCCAAATGTTCAAGCAGCCTGTAAAAATTTCGTTTTCGTTTGTCGGTGATGCTGCCAATGCCAAATCGTACCATGATTGTGTACTTTCAAAAATATCAGTGTTGTTAGCAGCACGTGTAAAATTTGTTCCGCCATTAACTGATTTATAAATTCCTTGAAAAGCACCTGATGTATTTGAACTTAAAATATATATAACTTCTGAATTTGCTGCTGTAACATCCATTAACAATCTACCAGAATCGGTTGGCATTCCGCTTGTTATGATCGAAAAGTTTGTTCCAGAATTGGTTGATCTAAAAAACCTATTTTTAGATACTGCAAATACAACCGTTGGATCATTTGTTTTTAATCGGAGTCTTCCTTGCGAAAAATCACCAGTTTGAACTCTTAGGAATGTTGCACCAGCGTTGGTAGATTTAAAAATACCTGTTGATGCAGCTACCAATATTAAGTTAGAGTCTGTTGGTGAGACAATTACATCTCCTGCATAGCTATCGGTATTGTTGAATGTCAATCCAGTCGTGTTCCAAGTCAACCCACCATCGATAGATTTCATTAAACCAATTGAATAAGTATCTGACCCATCAGCATCGCCAGTCGCTATATAAATTATATCTGAGTTATTGGGGTCAATGGCAATTCCAGAAACACCAATTTGGGGCAAATTATCTGACAAAGATGTCCAGTCAGTACCGTTTGTTGTTGATTTCCAAATTCCTCCAGCTGGTGTGCCCATATAAATAGTGTTAGCGTTTGAGGGATCAACACAAACGACATTAACACGACCTTGTCCGGTTGACCAAGAGCCTGTACCTGTTACCGTAAAGGGACCAATAGGTTGCCAATTACAAGTCGGCAAACTGGCAGCAAAAACTGAGCGGTTGTTTTTTCTTGTATTTTTTTCGTTAAATGCAGTCCACATTTCTTGTGGCGAAATAATAAAACCTTGTTGATTTGTCAAGTTTTTCCAGTGATAATCCCAGCGCATAAATGGTTTGTATCCGCTGCCTTTTTTCTTTTTGTCATGGGTTTTCCAATATTCGTTAAATGAATTTCGAATTTCGAAAATAGACAATTCGGTTTTTTTGTTGTCTTCCAATTTTTGCATCCAAGGTGCGGATTTTATGTATTGTGCCGAGGATGTTAAAAACGAAAATATTAGTATTAGAAGTATATTTTTTTTCATTGGGTTGGTTTTTATTCAAAAATACCAAAGATTTTTTAATTAATTTACAAAATCTTTAATTTTAATACTTTTTAAGAATGGTTTAACCTGCTTTGATTGATTTGTGGATAAATAAAAAAGTCCAAAATATTTTTGGTTTTGGGCTTTCAACAATTTATCTATTTTTTTTACGAATTAATCATCATTACAATTATGGGTTTGAAATTATGTATTTGCGTTTGCAACAAAAATATTTTTTATTGAAAATAATAAAAAAGTAATGTTACACAAAAATTAGCAAAATTTTAATTTCATTGTTTTGTTTCAATTTTAGAAAATTGTAAATTTGAGAAAAAAATTTATGCTTCTATTTGTAAAAAAATACCGTATTTTTTTGATTGTGTTTTTGATATTTTCTACAATAACAATCGCACTTTTTTATCAGGCACTTAAACCAAAAAAAATGTTGCCAGTATTCAATCCTTCGGATGTTAACCCAGAGTTAGTTGACTCGACAATGCAATTCAAAAGCAAATACCATAAGATTGCCGATTTTTCGTTTGTGAACCAAAACGGCAGAACTATTACTCAAAACGATTATCAAGGTAAGATTTATGTTGCCGATTTCTTCTTTACAACTTGTGGTTCAATTTGCCCAAAAATGACCCGTAATATGGTCGAGGTTCAAAAAGCAATTATCAACAACCCAAAAGTTATGTTGTTGTCTCATAGTGTGATGCCCGATGTTGATGATGTTGCCAAACTTAAACAATATGCTGTAAAAAATAATGTTAATGACCAAAAATGGAACTTGGTTACCGGCGACAAAAAAGCCATTTACCGCATGGCACGAATGTCATATTTGGCAGTAAAACAAGGCAAACCTAATGAAATGTATGACATGGTTCACACCGAAAATTTTGTTTTAGTCGATGAAAAACGCCAAGTTCGAGGTTTTTATGACGGTACCAAACTCGAAGAAATAACACGATTAATTGAAGATATTAATTTTTTGAGTGGCATCAAACAATAACTTTTTCTGAAAATTGAATTTCTAAATAAATAAAATTGAAATTGTTCAATTGAAAATATTGTATTTTTGTGCCAAATGAAAAAATTGCCCCAAAAACTAAAAACTAAACTTGAAATTAGAATTCAAAACAATGCTTTTAGAACATTGAGTTTGCCCAATGATTTAATTGATTTTTATTCAAATGATTATTTAGGATTTGCAAAATTGGATATTATTTTTGATAAAACGCATCAATTATTGATTGATAATGACTTGAAAAATAACGGAGCAACAGGTTCTCGATTAATTTCAGGAAATTTCGATTTATATCAGGAAACAGAACATTTTATTGCCCAATTTCACGAATCAGCAGCGGCTTTGATTTTTAATTCGGGTTATGATGCGAATATTGGTTTTTTTGGCGCTGTGCCTCAACGTGACGATTTTATATTCTTTGATGAATTGTCCCATGCATCAATTCGAGACGGAATTTCAATGTCAAATGCTAAGTCTTATAAATTTAATCATAATGATTTCGAGGATTTGGAGGAAAAAATTATTCGAGTAACTATTAATAAAAAGTCAGAAAAAGCGATAGTTTACGTTGTTACCGAGTCTGTTTTTTCAATGGATGGCGATTGTCCAAATCTCGAAAAATTGGTTAGAGTTACCGAAAAATACAATTGCAATTTGGTTATTGATGAGGCACATGCCCTTGGAGTTTTTGGCGAAAAAGGTCAAGGATTGGTTCAAGAATTAGGATTACAAGATAAGGTTTTTGCCAGAATAATGACATTCGGAAAAGGGTTGGGTTGTCATGGAGCAGCAATTATTGGCAGTCAAGAATTAAAAGATTATTTGATTAATTTTGCTCGAAGTTTCATTTATACAACGGGACTTTCTCCGCACTCAGTTGCAACAATTTTGACAGCCTATCAACAATTGTCGCAAGACGAAACTCAAATAAAAAGGCTTCGTGAAAACATCATTTTCTTTAACCAGCAAAAAAATCTGTTGAGTTTGAAACCTATTTTTATCAGAAGCAAATCAGCCATTCAATCTGCTGTGATTCCGGGGAATGAAAATGTAAAAAGAGTTGCCAAAATTATTCAGGAAAATGGCTTTAATGTCAAACCTATTTTATCGCCCACTGTTCCCGAAGGTCAAGAAAGATTGAGAATTTGTTTGCACAACCACGACAACAAACAGCACATTACACAAATTTTAAATTTAATTTTAAATTCACTTTAAACTAATCTTTTGGAGTTTTAGATTCTCAAAAGAGTAAAATACAACTAAAAAATGAAACTATTTATAACAGGAATTTCGACAGATGTTGGAAAAACAATTGCATCTGCAATAATTGTAGAAGCCTTGCAAGCCGATTATTGGAAACCCATTCAGGCTGGCGATTTAGATAATTCAGACACGCATAAAGTCAAAACTTACGTTTCAAATTCTGAGTCGCAATTTTTTGATAATGCATATCAATTTACAACACCTGCAAGTCCGCACCTTGCTGCCGCAAACGAAGGAATTGTTATTGATTTAAAAAATATCATCGAACCAAAAACCAACAATCATTTAGTTATTGAAGGTGCGGGAGGAATATTAGTGCCTTTGAATGATCACAAATGCATTATTGATTTGATTCAACCTGATTATAAAGTGGTTATTATTTCACGACATTATTTAGGAAGCATCAACCATACTTTATTGACCATCGAGGCATTGAAATCTAAAGGTATAGCTGTTGCAGGAATTATTTTTTCTGGTAATGAAAACAAGGCTACTGAATCAATAATTTTGTCAAAATCAAAAATAAATTTTATTGGACGAATCAATGAAGAACCTTATTTTGACAAAAATGTTGTTGCCGAATATGCTGATTTGTTTCGAGATAATTTGCTTAAACTTTAGGTTACTTTGACACTAAACCAGATGGCAATAGTTTAATAGACATTAGACTTTTAGATTCTATTAAGAGAAAAATTAAATATCTTTTTAAATTTTCGATACCTTTGCATAATATTACAAATCTATCAAAAGGTCACCTATCTTTCAGTCAAAAGTCTTGCAGTTTGATGTCCTTAATGAACATTCAAAAATTACTATGAACCTCCAAAACCGAGATCAAAAACACCTTTGGCACCCTTACACACAACATAAAACTGCACAGTTGCCCATAGCAATAGTTCGTGGCGAAGGAGCACTTTTGTGGGACGAAACAGGCAAAGAATATATAGATGCCATTGCCAGTTGGTGGGTCAATCCTTTTGGGCATTCTAATCAATTTATTGCCGACGCAATTTATAAACAACTCACGACTTTAGAACACGTTTTGTTTGGTGGTTTTACCCATGAACCAGCAATATTGTTGTCAGAAAAATTAATGGAAATTTTACCATCTAACCAGCAAAAAATATTTTTTTCGGACAATGGTTCCACAGCAGTCGAAATTGCAATTAAAGTGGCCATGCAATTTTTTTATAACAAAAACGAAAAACGTACCACGATTATTGCATTCGAAAATGCATTTCACGGCGATACATTTGCAGCAATGGCGGCGAGTGGCATTTCGTTTTTTACTGAAGCTTTTCAAGACGGAATGATTGATGTAGTGAGAATACCAGTGCCAATAATCGGGCAGGAGCAAGCTAGCATTAATGCTTTGAACACAGTTGTAAAAACCAAAAACTGTGCTGCATTTATATTTGAGCCTTTGGTGCAGGGCGCGGCCGGAATGGTTATCTATGAACCAAAAATACTCGACCAATTACTCGAAATTTGTAAAAAAAATCAAGTTTTTACAATTGCTGATGAGGTCATGACAGGTTTTGGCAAAACAGGGCGCAATTTTGCAACAGATTATTTGTTAAAAAAGCCCGACATGATGTGTTTATCAAAGGCATTGACTGGCGGCACAATACCGATGGCAATAACCACTTTTACGCAAGAAATATTTGATTGTTTTTATAATGACGATGTCAATAAAGCCTTATTTCATGGCCACACTTTTACTGCCAATCCAACTGGTTGTGCTGCAGCACTAGCAAGTATAGCTTTGTTGCAATCTCAAGAAATGCAAGACAATATTGCTCGTATAAATAAATCTCATTTAGCATTTGAAAACCGGATAAAGAACCACGAAAAAGTAAAAACTACCCGAGTCTTGGGAGTTATTTTTGCTTTGGAAATCAAAACCAAAAACCAGGAAAGTTATTACGGCAATTTGAGAAACAAATTATACAATTATTTTATCGAAAACGGATTGGTTCTCCGACCTGTTGGCAATATTGTTTATATCTTACCTCCATACATTATTTCAGATAATCAGCTTGATAAAATATATAAAACTATTGAGAATGTTTTAGAAATAGTTTAAAATTAAATAAATGACCTGGTCAGGTTTGAAAAATCTGATAGGGTTGAAATATAATAATACGTGCCAGAAAAAATTTCCATAACCGCTTTTGCATCAATTTCGCCATTAGGTAATAATCCAGAAACTATTTGGAAGAATTACTTGAATGACAAGCATTATTTCACAAAAAATAATCAAGAAAATTGGGTTGCCAATTTAGCCGAGAATTCCAAATTATTAACTGAGAGTTTAAAGAAATCAGATTCTAAATACAAATCTCTCGACAATTCAGTTTTATATGCTATTTTGGTTGCGCGCCAGGCAGTTAAAAAGGCAGGTTGGCAGTTCGGCGATAATTTTGGAATCAACCTAGGTTCGTCAAGAGGCGCAACTGAATTATTCGAAAAACACTACAAAAATTTTTTAGAAAATGGTTTTGCCAATGTACTTAGCTCGCCAAGTACCACTTTGGGCAATATATCGAGTTGGGTAGCGCATGATTTGCAAACTTCTGGACCTGAAATTTCACATTCGGTTACTTGTTCAACAGCTTTGCACGCTTTGTTGAACGGTGTAGTTTGGCTAGAGTCGGGGCGTTGTAATAAATTTTTAGTTGGTGGAAGCGAAGCACCATTAACCGAATTTACTATTGCTCAAATGCAAGCTTTGAAAATTTATGCTAGCAATAATGATGCATATCCTTGCAAAACATTAGATTTTTCTAAAACAAAAAACACCATGATTCTTGGTGAAGGAGCTGCTGTTTGTTGTCTTGAAAATGGTCAATCTGAAAATGCTTTAGCAATAATTGAAGGATTTGGATATGCAACCGAAGTTTTAGAACACAGTATTTCTATTTCGACCGATGCTGTTTGTTTTCAAAAATCAATGGTGATGGCTTTGCAAAACATAAATCCAGATTCAGTTGATGTAATAATTATGCATGCACCAGGAACAATTCAAGGAGATTTGTCGGAAATGAAAGCAATAGAAAAAGTTTTTGGTTCGAATATTCCTTTATTAACGTCTAATAAATGGAAAATTGGTCACACGCTCGGCGCATCAGGAATGTTAAGCATTGAGCTGGCCATTTTAATGTTGCAAAACCAATATTTTATAGGTGTACCATTTACCGAAGTAAAAAGTCAAAGTAAAGAAATCAATAGAATTTTAATAAATGCTGTAGGTTTTGGTGGTAATGCGGTTAGTATTTTATTATCAAAACCATATATTTAATTTCATTCAAAAAATTCAAATATTTGAAACAAAAAAATCATTTGCAAAGCAAATGATTTTTTTATGAAAATCTAAAATTTAAAATCTATCCTAAAGCAGCTCTTTTAAAACCAGTAACAATTACACCAGCAGTTTTTGCATAAGCAGCAACGCTCATAGAACTATCTTTGATATAGTCTTGGTTAATAAGCGTGTTGTCTTTAAAGAAACGGCCTAGTTTACCTTTAGCGATATTATCAATCATAGCCTCTGCTTTTCCTTCTTGACGCAATAAATCTTTAGCTATTTCGATTTCTTTGGCAATAATTTCAGCATCAACTCCAGCTTCATCTAAAGCAATTGGATTCATGGCTGCAGCTTGCATAGATATGTTTCTTGCAACTTCGTCAGCATTTTCTACAACAGCAGATAGTGCAGTTAAAGTAGCAATTTTATTACCCGAGTGAATGTAAGATCCAACAAAAGCACCATCTAATCTTTCGAAAGTTCTGATTTCTAGTTTTTCTCCAATAACTCCAGTTTGCTCGATAAGTTTATCAGCAACTGTAATTCCGTTAAAATCTGAAGCTAAAAACTCCTCGATAGTTTTATAATTCAATGCGGCATGAGCCATTTCAGTAGCCATTTTTACAAAGCTTTCGTTCATTCCAACAAAATCAGTTTCACAGTTTAGTGTAATTACTACCCCGGCAGTTTTATCTGCATTTACAACTGCAATTGCAGCACCTTCTGTAGATTCTCTATCAGAACGGTTTGCAGCTACTTTTTGTCCTTTCTTGCGAAGGTTTTCGATTGCTAAATCAAAATCGCCTTCTGCTTCAACAAGTGCTTTTTTGCAGTCCATCATTCCTGCACCTGTCATTGTTCTTAATTTATTTACGTCCGCAGCAGTAATTGTTGCCATTGTGTTTTTTATTTTAAAATTATTATATTTTTCAAATGTAAAAATTCCAATTCTAAATTTCTAAATTCCAATTTTATTAAATTAATAACTTTATTTAAGTCAATAATTTTTATGGATTTTGGAAAATTAAAATTGGAATATTTTTAATATTTATTCTTCAGTTTTAGCTTCAACTTTTGGAGTTGCTTCAACAGCAATTTCTGCAACTGGCTCAGCAGCAACAACTTCTTCAACTACTGCTGGAATGGCAGCCTCAACTGGAGCCGCAACTTCTGCTTTTGCTTCTTTTGCAACTTTTTCTGTTCCTTCTGAAGCATCTTCTGAAGCATCTGAAGTTCTGTTGGCCAATCCGTCAATAACTGCTGCTGTTACTAAAGATAAAATTTTATCGATAGATTTTGAAGCATCATCATTTGCAGGAATAACATAGTCAACTTCACGTGGATCAGAATTTGTATCAACCATTGCAAAAACAGGAATGTTTAATTTTTGAGCTTCTTTAATTGCAATGTGTTCTGCTTTGATATCAACTACGAACAATGCTGCAGGAAGTCTAGACATATCTGCGATTGAACCTAAGTTTTTTTCTAATTTTGCACGAAGACGATCAACTTGAAGACGTTCTTTTTTAGACAAAGTCATAAAAGTACCATCTTTTTTCATTTTGTCGATTGTTGACATTTTTTTAACTGCTTTACGAATTGTAACGAAGTTAGTCAACATTCCACCAGGCCATCTTTCAGTAATGTACGGCATGTTACAAGCCGCTGCTTTTTCTGCAACGATGTCTTTTGCTTGTTTTTTGGTAGCAACAAATAATATTTTTCTACCTGATGCAGCAATTTTCTTCATAGCTTCGTTAGCTTCTTCGATTTTTGCTGCAGTTTTATATAGATTGATAATGTGAATACCATTACGTTCCATATATATATAAGGAGCCATATTTGGATCCCATTTTCTAGTCATGTGTCCGAAATGTACACCTGCTTCTAGTAATTCTTTTACTTCTACTTTGTTTGACATTTTTTCTTAGTTTACGTTCTGTTGATTAGCAATGTTTCTTTTGGATCTTTAGACTTTAGACTAACAGAGGTTAGACTTTTAGAATTTGACATTAAGACTCATTTAGATGCTAAACTAATTCTCGTCTTGACGAGCAACAATAACATTGTTTTTGAAATTATTTTAAATTTTGTTTTATACCAATGTATAAAACGAGCAATATTAACGTTTAGAGAATTGAAAACGCTTACGCGCTTTCTTCTGACCGAATTTCTTACGTTCAACCATTCTTGGATCTCTAGTTAATAAACCTTCTGGTTTCAAGATAGCTCTGTTTCCTTCGCCAACTTCGCACATTACTCTAGCCAGTGCCATTCTCACAGCTTCTGCCTGACCTGTTGATCCACCACCGTAGACATTTACTTTTACATCATAGTTGGTTACATTTTCTGTCATTGACATTGGTTGTAAAACTTTGTATTGTAAAGTTGCAGTTGGAAAATAAGTTGCAAATGGTTTTTTGTTAACTGTTATTTGTCCAGTTCCTTCCGATACGTAAACACGTGCTACTGCACATTTTCTACGTCCAATTTTGTGTATAGTAGCCATTATTTAAGATCGTTTAGGTTAACTGTTTTTGGTTTTTGAGCTCCTTGTTTGTGCTCTGAACCTACAACAACGTTTAGGTTTCTGAAAAGTTCTGCTCCTAACTTCGTTTTAGGTAACATTCCTTTTACTGCTTTTTCTACTAGAAGAGCAGGGTTTTTTGATTGCAATACTTTTGCAGTCAAAGACCTTTGTCCTCCTGGGTAACCTGTGTGACGAATGTAAGTTTTTTCGTCCATTTTGTTACCTGTAAGGTTAATTTTTTCTGAGTTGATAACAATTACGTTATCACCACAGTCCACGTGCGGAGTGTAACTTGGTTTGTACTTACCTCTCAAGATCATAGCGACCTTTGATGCAAGACGTCCCAGGTTGTGACCGTCAGCGTCTACCACAATCCATTCTTTGGATACGGTTGCTTTGCTTGCTGATACTGTTTTGTAGCTTAATGCGTTCACAATAATTTTATTTTTAATTAAACATTTGTCCAAAATCTTGAATTATTCTAAATTTCGGACTGCAAAAGTACACTTATTTATTTAGAAAACAAACCCTATTGTAAAATTTCTTTTTAATTGTTTTTCAATTAGTTACAAAATTATTAACATTTGGGCGTTGGCTGACCAGAAAAAGAAGTTAGGCATTAATTTTTGTTTACGTTTTTGCAGCAATTTAAAGAAAAGTGAAACTTAAGAAGTGGTCCAATTCAAGCGAAATTCACTAAACTCAAATTAAAACACTGATTAGTGAAGTAATCATTTAGGCAAAAGCCATTAGTTTCAAAATTTTTAATTCAAAACAACATTTTTTATTACTTTTACAAAATGATAAATTGGATAAAATCTATTTTTTCAAATCCTGAAATAGATACAGCAATAGACCCCATGAGTAAATTTTTAATAGTTGGTCTCGGTAACATTGGTGCCGAATATGTCAATACTAGACACAATATAGGTTTCAAAATTTTAGAATTTTTTGCTCGAAAAGAGCAAATTGTTTTTCAGGATTTAAAATTGGGTGTCATTGCCAACTTTAAGTTCAAAGGCAAAACATTTATTTTACTGAAGCCCAATACTTTCATGAATCTTTCGGGCAAAGCAGTTAGGTTTTATATGGACAAAGAAAATATTCCTAAAGAAAATATCTTGGTTATTGCCGACGACTTGAACCTTTCATTCGGAACGATCAGAATTAGGTCCAAAGGCAGTGACGGTGGTCACAACGGACTAAAAAACATCAACTTGTTGCTAAATTCTCATGAATATCCCCGTTTTAGATTTGGTATCAGCGACGAATTTAAAAAGGGACAGCAAATAAAATATGTCTTGGGCGAATGGTCTGACGATGAAAAAAATGTCATGGAAGAGCGGTTGTCATTAGCATCAGAAATCATAAAATCGTTCGGAGCAGCAGGACTTGAAAACACGATGACTACATTTAACGGTAAATAATTTGGTTTGATTTTTGATTATTTATTTAATTATAATAAGTTAAAAATAGAATATATTTTCAGTCATTCTTGCAAATTCCTATTGAATATTTTTTATTACAATTAAAAAACATAAAACCATGAAATTACTATCATTTATTTTTTTTGCAGTTTTAATTATCGGTTGCAAAACCAATAAGAATGTGGTCACCAATAGCATAATTAGTGATACCATTAACCAAAATAAATCAGAAAAACAACTTCAAACTATTTGCCCAGAAAACGGAAAATGCACGACCACAATTTTCAGAAACCAAAGTCTTGACATTAAAACCGATGAATTTGGATCGATTTACTATGAAAAAATAGACAATCCAAATACATCAGTTATTTTGTTCAGTTATTCACGCAATGTTCCGAAAGGTGTTCAAGATGCGGGCTATCGCGAAGAGATAGTTTTTGAAATCAATAACAGTGACAAAAATATTTCATTGGCTAACGATCAACTGCAACAAACCAAAATGCTTTATGGTCGTTTTTGCTTCTGCAAAGGTAAAACTGGCAATTTTGCTGTAACAGCTGGGCAATTGAACTTGAAACAAATTGGTAAAAAAGTTCAATTTGATTTACAGTTTAAAAATAACAAAGTACCTCAATTATTGAGTTTTATTGCTGAGGTTGTATTATAAAAAAATCGCGCTTTTAAATTGGAAACTGTTTTTAATAGATTGTTGTCCAAAATGAGTAATCGGATAATAAACCACAATTTAAAATCTAAAAATTTTAGAATTTTTTATTCAAAAAAACATAAAACATCAAAAACAATCCTAAAATGCAACTAACATATCAAAAAAGAATGTATTTTTACCAGTCGATATAATAAATTTGGCTTTTATAAGTTAAAATATAAAAATAATTTATTTTGAAAAACTATAATAAAACAGCAATGATGGTTGTGGTGTTGTTGATTTTTTTAGCTTGTTCTACAAAAAAAGACAATTTCGCAACCCGAAATTTTCAAGCACTTAACACCAAATACAATGTTTTGTATAATGGTGGCATTGCTCTTGATAAAGGTGTTGCAACAGTAAAAAGCACTTATACAGACAATTTTTGGACGACATTGCCAGTTGAACGTCAACAACCAGCACAAGACCCAAATGCAAAAGACAAAACCAAAAATGCTGATTTTGAACGTGCCGAACTAAAATCAACTAAAGCTGTACAGCGCCGTTCTATGAATATTGACGGTTCGGAACGTAACACACAAATAGATGAAGCACACTTAATGCTCGGAAAAGCAAGATATTATGACCAAAGGTTTATTCCTGCGCTCGAGGCTTTTAACTATATTTTATATAAATATCCGAAATCTGATAAAATTTATGACGCCAAAATTTGGGTTGAAAAAACCAATATGAGGCTAGAAAATGACGGCTTGGCAATTTCTAATTTAACCAAATTACTGAGCGAGATAAAACTTAAAAACCAAACTTTTGCCGATGCTAATGCAATTCTTGCTCAAGCATACATAAAAACAGACCAGCGAGACAGTGCTATTTCTAAATTAAATAATGCTATTCAATTTACAAAAATCAATGAAGAAAAAGCAAGATTTAGGTTTATAAAAGCACAATTATTTGAAGAGCAAAAATTAAGAGATAGTGCTTTTGTTGCATATCAGGAAATTATTGACATGAACCGAAAATCACCTCGGGTTTATGTAATGCATGCACACATTCGTCAAGCACAACAATTTAATTTTGATAAAAGCGACACTTTATTATTCCTTAAAAATTACAACAAATTGCTTGCAGATAGAGAAAACCG
Organism: Bacteroidota bacterium; assembly: GCA_043769905.1. Classification (GTDB taxonomy): domain Bacteria; phylum Bacteroidota; class Bacteroidia; order Flavobacteriales; family Flavobacteriaceae; genus Flavobacterium. The sequence goes on along the minus strand of JAYVIW010000039.1, from coordinate 11,420 downwards.
TCCTTTTCTCGACGTTTTGCACCACCAAATGGGTTTGTATTATGACAAAAAAAAATCGCCATTCAACGCCAAGAAATTTTACAACAAATCATTGAGAAACAACTCAAAAGATCTTTACTTGGAAGCATCAAACTTTAGAAACATTGCTGATATTAATTTTTATGATGCCAAATATCTTGCTGCAGGAAAATATTATGACAGCACAATGATAAAACTAAAAGGAAGAACAAGAGAATTCAACATCATCAAGAAAAAAAGAGAAAATCTTGAAGATGTTATCAAATACGAAGGAATAGCCGTTACAAATGATAGTATTTTAAATGTTTTGGCATTGTCAAACGCGGACAGAACGAAGTTTTATGAAGATTATATCGACAAACTAAAAATAGATGATGCCAAACAAAAAATATTAGAAGAAAAAAATAAAATTAAAAATCCAGATAATATTGGCGATGGGAGTAACGTTCCCAAAATGCCCCAAAAAATTGATTTAAGTGCTAAAAGTTCACTTTCGCCAATGGGATTGCCAATGCCAGATATTGTAGCAGAAAGCTTCGGGAACACAAGTAATTTTTATTTTTATAATCAAAAAGCTTTGGGATTCGGACGAATCGAATTCAGAAAAAACTGGGGCGACCGCAAACTCAAAGACAACTGGAGAAGTAGTAATTCGTCTGGTGCATCTGCAAATCAAGAACCACCAGTTGAAGAAAACCTTGAAATTGCAACAACAGACATCAAAGAAAGTAAAACAAAAACTGACGATGCTAAATATAACGTTGCCAGTTACACTAATAAATTGCCAAAAAAGAAATCAGATATCGATTTATTGATAAAAGACCGAAATTTTGCTTATTTTCAATTGGGTGTTATATACAAAGAAAAATTTAATGAATATAAGCTAGCGCAAGTCAAATTAGAGTCATTATTGACCAAAAATCCCGAGGAAAGATTGGTTTTGCCAACAATGTATAATTTGTATAAAATATACGAGATTACCGATTTGACCAAAGCTGTAGCAATGAAGGCGGATATTATCAAAATGTATCCTGAATCAAGATATGCACAGATTTTGATTAACGGAAATACTCCGAAAACCGGTACTGATTCGCCCGAAGGAGAATACATGAGTTTGTATAATATGTATAAAAACGGAGAGTATAGAAGCCTTATTCCATTAGTAAACAAAGCAGTTGATAAATATACAGGCGATGAAATTCAGCCAAAATTAGAACTTTTAAAAGCCAATAATATTGGAAAAGTAAAAGGATTGGTCGATTATAAAAAAGCCTTGAATTATGTTTCACTCAATTATCCGAACGTGCAAGAAGGCAAAGACGCTGAAGCATTTATCACAAAAGATATTGTGGCTATGGAGGCTTTGCAATTTAATTTAGAGAAACCTTTAAGTTGGAAAATTATTTACAGATTGGATTGTAATAATGATGGAAATGCCAAACCTTTGATTACAAAAATTTCAAAATTTTTGAATAATTCAGCTTATGCCAAACTAAAAACGTCGACTGATTTGTATCTTTACAACGAAGATTTTTTTGTGATTCATAACCTAAAAACAGAAAAAGATGCTAAAGATGTGGTTTCTATTCTAAAAGAATTTACTGAATATAAAGTTTCTGAAACATCAATTATCATTTCAAGTGATAATTATAAAATAGTTCAAATCAAGAAGAATATTGATGAATATCTAAAAGACCCAAATAAAGTTGCAAAACCACTCGATAAGAAAATGGAGGTAATTAATGAAATGCCAGATGCAATCAAAAAATTGATGCTAGAACAAAAACAACAAACAAAGCAAAATAACCAACCCCAAAAATCACAAAATCCTCCAAGATTTACGGCCGACCCTATGCAAGGAAATGATCCTACGCATGTTGGAAAAGAAATAAAATCTAATGATGTGGGACAAAAAAAGTAGTAAGAATGTTTGAAAAAAAAGAAAAAACCCTAACAGATATTTTAGGAAAAACCAACAGAATTGTTGAAGGAACAATAATAAAAGGCGATATAACATCTCTAGCCGATTTTAGACTTGACGGCAGTTTGATTGGAAATTTTAGCTCAAAAGGCAAACTTGTAATTGGACCATCGGGAAGTATAATTGGCGAGATTAATTGCGAAAATGCCGATATTGAAGGCAAATTTGACGGCAAAATAACAGTATCGGAATTATTGAATCTTAAAGGAAAAGCTAATATCAAAGGAGATGTTATTTGCAGTAAATTATCAGTAGAACCAGGCGTAGACTTCAATGCAACTTGTGTTATGGAATCAGGTAATAGAAACAATAACAATGATACCAAACTCAAACCAGAACAAAAATAGTTATAACAAATGGCTTGGCTTGATGAATATTCCCTTTCAAATGGGGATTATCATTTATTTATCTTATAAATTAGGGTATTGGTTAGATGAAAATTATCGAAATCCAACAATTTATTATTATAAAATTTTGACCGTATTTGGCGTCTTTATTTCATTATATAACGTTTACAGACAAGTCAATGAGTTAGGTAAAAACCAATAATCAAAATTAGGATGTTCAAACAAAACAAATCAATATTATATGTTTTATTGACTATTTTTTGTTTTTATAGTCTGCACAAAATTATTTTTTGTTTGCTAAACTTGCAATTAAATAAATCAATATTTAATTATAGTTTAGAAAAATTATATGCAATTTATACATTTTTGTCAATTGTAATACTTTTAGTTTTAAACAAAATAAAACATAAAAACATTGACCTAGTAGGCAATGTTTTTATGTTAATTACTTGTATAAAAACTTTAATTTGTTATGCTTTAATTAGGCCAGTAATTATAAATCGAGAAAATAATCACGCAATTGAAAAATGGAATTTTTTAATTTTGTTTATGATCTTTTTAATAATAGAGACTGTTGCAACAATAAAGATTTTAAATGCCGAGGATGAAAATTAATTTTTAATAAACTTCGTTTGAAAATTTTTGTCCTCTGTATATATAGTTATAAAATAAATACCATTTTGTAAATTCTCAACATTTATTAGAGCTGTGTTTTGAGATTTTTCTAAAATTGTTTCTCCAAGAATATTATTTATACTAATCTTTTTGACGATTTCATTGTCAATATTTTCAATATTAAGAAAACTATTAGTTGGATTTGGATAGATTTTAAAATTATTATCAAAATCTGCAAAATCTTCATTGCTTAAGGTTGGACAAAGTATAAGAGTTGGTATCGTTTTATTGGTATTAGTTCCGTCGCCAACTTGACCATAAATATTTGAACCCCAAAGATATAGGTTTCCATCAGATTTTAATCCAGCTGAGTGAGAAATTTTAGAAGTAATAATTGTCCATGTTGTTATTGTTGATGTTATTGCTGTAGGATTTGTTTTGCTAATTGTCGTACCATCGCCCATTTGTCCTGATAAATTCCCTCCCCATGATGACAGCGAACCATCACCAGTTTTTGCTATTGTGTGCTGTGATCCTGCGGCTATTTTTAAGAAAATATTCGGAGCACTAATATTTTGGGGTGTATTTTTATCAACTAATGTACCATCTCCAAGTTGACCGTTTGCATTGGAACCCCAAGTCAATAAAAGCCCATTTGTTTTCAAGGCTACCGAGTGAAAAAGTCTAGCTACAACACTATCCCAATCATTATCTGTTCCAATCTGTATTGGGGTTGTTTTTGAAATTATAGTTCCATCGCCCAATTGACCAGAATTGTTATATCCCCAAGCCCAAAGTGTCCCGTTTGTTTTTATAGCAAGTGTGTGGTTGGTACCAGCAGAAACGATCGCCCAGTCCGCGTCTGTACCAATTTGAGTTGGAACATTTTTGGTAATGGTTGTTCCGTCTCCACATTGACCGTATTGATTTTCTCCCCAAGCCCAAAGTGTACCATCTACTTTAATAGCAGTAGAATATTCGTCGCCAGCAGCTATGCTCGACCAGTTAGTGTCTGTTCCTACTTGAATCGGAATGTTTGAAAACAGCCCACTTCCTCCAGTGCCATTTCCTAATTGGCCAAGGCTATTTCGACCCCAAGCCCATAAAGTTCCGTTGGTCTTTATAGATAATGAATGAGAGTTTCCAGCAGAAACTTTTTGCCAGTTTACCGAAACTCCAATTTTAGTAGGAACGTTAAGCGAAGTTGCGTTGCCGTTGCCCAATTGACCTGTTTGATTTCTTCCCCAAGCCACTAATGAACCGTTAGAGGTTACTGCAATTGTATGATTACCTCCCGTAGAAACTGCACGCCAGCATTGGCTATTAACTAAATTTATTGCCAAAATCAAAAACATTGTAGGTATTGTTTTTTTCATAACATGGTTGGTTAATTAAGATATTATTTAAAAAAAGATATAATAGTATTTTTTAAAAACATATATTAATGTAAAGATAAACATTTAGAATTTATTAACAAATTTTTACATGTTTATTTTATTCTATTGTAGTTATAACACTGAAAATCATAAATATATGATTAATTAAAAGCATTGGAAACAAATAATTGTTGACATCTTGTCATAGATAGCAATTACTCCATCGATAATCAAAACATTGATTTAGTGGAACAAAAATAAGAAAATTTGAATTTTTAATTCAGTTATTAGTTATTTTTCATTAATTCTTCAAAAAAAACTTTTTTAAATTTTTTAGATTATAAGATTTAATGTACTTTTGCACCAAATTTCAGAAACTAAAAATCTAGAACTAATAAATATGGTTTTTTCTCATAAATCACTCCTATATATAGTAGCAATTTTATTTGCTGGTTTTTCATCTTTGGGTTTTGCTAATCCAAAAGAAAAAGCAGTTGTAACAGATGAAAAAGCTATTTTAAAAACCGAAATAAAAGAGTTTATAAATCATCACGTTTTAGATGCACACGATGTAACTTTTTTTTCTGACAACAAAACAGGTCAAAATTTTGGTTTTCCATTACCGATTATTTTATGGGATGGTGGAGTTGAATTTTTCTCTTCTTCTAAATTTCATCATGGGGAAAATGTTGCCGAATCAAACGGAAAGTTTTATGCAATGAATCATCACGATGGGAAAATTTATAAAGTGGATGGACCAGATGGTAAAATAATCGATAACCACAAAACTGGTCATCCTTTAAACGTTCGGCCTCTCGATTTCTCAATAACTAAAAGTGTTTTAGCAATCATGATTGCAGCTTTATTAATGTTTTTTATTTTTAGTAGTTTAGCAAAATCGTACGTAAAAAATGGTGGAATTGCTTCTGGAATAGGAAGAATTTTTGAACCAGTTGTTTTATATATTCGTGATGACATTGCTATTCCAAATATCGGCGAAAAACATTATAAAAGATACATGAGTTATTTGTTAACCATATTTTTCTTCATTTTATTTTTGAATATTTTTGGATTAACACCACTTGGAATTAATGCAACTGGAAACTTAACAATTACAGCAGCTTTAGCTTTATTAACATTTTTAATAACAAATCTTACTGCAAATAAAAATTATTGGGGACACATATTCTGGATGCCAGGTGTTCCTAAATTAATGAGGATAGTGCTAGCACCAATTGAATTGCTTGGCGTTTTTATCAAACCTTTTTCCTTAATGATTCGTTTATACGCCAATATTTTTGCAGGACATATTGTCTTAATGAGTATTATTGGTTTGATTTTCATTTTTAAAGGATGGATAGGAAGTACCTTATCATTTGGATTATCGTTTTGTTTATCAATTTTAGAAATTTTAGTTGCCTTTTTACAGGCATATATTTTCACAATGTTATCAGCTCTTTACTTTGGTTCGGCTGTCGAAGAGCACCACCACGAAGAAGCGCATTAAGAGTTTAGATTGCAAAGTTTAAAATATAGATTGAAATAAATCTACATTCTAAAGTAAACAGTCTAAACATTAAAAAGAATGTTTAATTTTTAATACATATATTATGGAAGGTTTAAATTTTGTTGGTGCAGGTTTGATTGTTATCGGAGCTGGTTTAGGTATTGGTAGAATTGGTGGTTCAGCAATGGACGCAATTGCTCGTCAACCAGAAGCTTCAGGAAAAATCCAAACAGCTATGCTTATTGCAGCTGCACTTATTGAAGGTATTGGTTTTGCTGCATTATTTGCTGCATAATCATTCACTTAAAAACAATGGTTGCAACGGTTGGTTGCAACTATTGTTTTAATTTATTAAAAAATTAAATACATTTTAAAATATATAATAAAATTTTAAAAAATGGAAAAGTTATTAAATCAGTTTGAATTCGGTTTATTTTTCTGGCAAATAATAATATTTGTAGGATTAATATTTTTATTAAAAAAATTCGCTTGGAAACCAATTCTTGATGCGGTAAACGAGCGTGAAGAAGGCATTAAAAATGCATTACTTTCGGCAGAGAATGCCAAAAAAGAAATGCAAAACTTGCAAGCTGACAATCAACGAATTTTGCAAGAAGCTAGATTAGAGCGTGACAATATGCTTAAAGAGGCTCGTGAAATGAAAGACAAAATGATTGCAGATGCAAAAACTGATGCACAGGCAACTGGTTTGCAAATGATTCAACAAGCAAAAACAGCAATCGAAGCAGAGAAAAATGCTGCAATGGCAGATATTAAATCGCACGTTTCTAACTTGTCAATCGAAATTGCCGAGAAATTATTAAAAAGCGAATTAACTAACAAAGATTCTCAAATGCAGTTAGTAGAGAAAATGTTGAATGATGCTAAACTAAACTAATTATGTCAAGTACAAGAGCAGCAATTCGATACGCAAAAGCTATTTTAGATCTAGCAAGTTCTAAAAATAATGCCGACGCTGTGTCGAATGATATGATAAGTATAGCAAGTAATATCGCTTCTAATCTAGAATTAAGCACTTTTATTCAGAATCCGACAATTAGCGTTGAAGTTAAAGAAAAAGCTTTGCTAGAGGTTTTTGTAGATGCTAATTCGGTTACAAAAGGATTATTTCATTTGTTATTTGAAAACAAAAGATTCGAAATTTTGGGCGCAATAGCATCAGAATATAACAATCTTTTTGACGAATCAAAAGGAATTCAAGTTGCAAAAGTAACAACGGCAATTGCAATGGACGCGGCGTTAGAAGCCAAAGTTTTGGCAAAGATAGCTACTTTTTCTGACAAGAAAATTACAATAGAAAACACGATAGATCCATCTATAATTGGAGGATTTATTCTAAGAATAGGCGACAAGCAATATAACGCATCTGTTGCAAATAGATTACAAGTTTTAAAAAGAGAATTAAGCAACTAGTTATTTATATAAACTATTATGGCAGAAATTAAACCAGCTGAAATATCAGCGATATTAAGAAAACAAGTAGAGGGTTTTGAATCTGGAGCAACTTTGGAAGAAGTTGGATCAGTACTTCAGGTTGGAGATGGAATTGCACGTATTTACGGACTTTCTAATGTTCAATACGGAGAATTAGTAGAATTTGATAACGGATTAGAAGCTATCGTTTTGAACCTTGAGGAAGATAATGTTGGTGTTGTACTTTTGGGACCATCAACAGGAATCAAAGAAGGATCGACTGCAAAAAGAACCCAACGTATTGCTTCGCTAAAAGCTGGAGAAGGATTAGTTGGTCGTGTTGTCAACACACTTGGTTTCCCAATCGATGGTAAAGGGCCAATTGGTGGTGAACTATTCGAGATGCCTTTGGAAAGAAAAGCACCGGGAGTTATTTTCCGTCAGCCAGTTACTGAACCACTGCAAACTGGAGTAAAAGCAGTAGATGCTATGATTCCTGTTGGTCGTGGACAACGTGAATTGGTAATTGGTGACCGTCAAACTGGTAAATCTACCGTTTGTATTGACACTATTTTGAATCAAAAAGAATTTTATGATGCAGGAAAACCTGTATTTTGTATATATGTAGCTATCGGACAAAAAGCTTCGACAGTAGCGGGAATTGCTAAAATGTTAGAAGAAAAAGGTGCAATGGCTTATACAGTTATTGTTGCTGCAAATGCTTCTGACCCAGCGCCAATGCAAGTTTATGCACCATTCGCTGGAGCTGCAATCGGAGAATATTTTAGAGATTCTGGTCGCCCAGCATTAATTGTTTATGATGATTTATCTAAGCAAGCAGTTGCTTATCGTGAGGTTTCTTTGTTACTAAGAAGACCACCAGGGCGTGAAGCTTATCCGGGAGACGTTTTCTACTTGCACTCTCGTTTGTTAGAAAGAGCTTGTAAAGTAATTGCTAATGATGAAATTGCAAAAAATATGAACGATTTGCCAGATTCTTTAAAAGGAATCGTAAAAGGTGGTGGTTCATTGACTGCTTTGCCAATTATTGAAACTCAAGCTGGTGACGTATCGGCATATATTCCAACGAATGTAATATCTATTACAGATGGTCAGATTTTTCTTGACGGAGATTTGTTCAACTCTGGAGTTCGTCCGGCAATTAACGTTGGTATTTCGGTATCTCGTGTAGGTGGAAATGCTCAAATTAAATCGATGAAAAAAGTTGCTGGAACATTAAAATTAGACCAAGCACAATTTCGTGAATTGGAAGCGTTTGCTAAATTTGGTTCTGATCTTGACGCAGTTACATTAAATGTAATCGAAAAAGGAAAACGTAACGTTGAAATTTTGAAACAAGGTTTGAATTCTCCTTATACTGTTGAAGATCAAGTAGCTATAATCTATGCTGGTTCTAAAAATTTATTAAGAAACGTTCCTGTAAACAAAGTTAAAGAATTCGAAAAAGATTTTATCGAATATTTGAACAACAAACACAGAGATACACTTGATGCTTTAAAAGCCGGAAAATTAGACGATAACATTACTGATGTTATTGCTCATGTAGCTAAAGAATTATCTGCGAAATATATTTAATATTAGTTGATTGTTGCTGGTTGAGTGTTTTTAGAATTTAATTTCTAACCATCAACCAACAACTTACAACCAACAACTATAAAATGGCAAACCTAAAAGAAATACGTAACAGAATTACTTCCGTTTCATCTACGATGCAAATCACATCGGCAATGAAAATGGTTTCTGCAGCAAAGCTAAAGAAAGCACAAGATGCAATCACGGCGATGCGTCCTTATGCCGAGAAATTAACGGAATTATTACAAAATCTTTCTGCAACTCTTGACGGAGATGTCGGTGGGGAATTTACAGCGCAACGCGAAGTAAAGAAAGTGTTACTCGTTGTGGTAACTTCAAACAGAGGTTTGGCAGGTGCTTTTAATACTAATGCAATTAAAGAAGCTAAAAACCGTGCTGAATTTTACGCAGGGAAACAGGTGGATATTTTTGCCATAGGAAAAAAAGGAAACGATATTTTAAGCAAAACACACTCAGTGGTTGATAACCAAAGTCATATTTTTGATGTTCTGACTTTCGAAAATGCCGCCATTATTGCCGAAACATTGACCCAAAAATTTGTGTCCGGGGAATATGATAAAATTGAATTGGTTTACAATCAATTTAAAAATGCCGCAACCCAAATTATTCAAGTGGAACAGTTTCTGCCGTTAGCCCCTATCAAGTCAGATAAACCGGCTTCAACGGCGGATTATATTTTTGAACCATCAAAAGAGGAAATCGTGTTGACATTGATTCCAAAAGCATTAAAAACACAATTGTATAAAGCGATTAGAGATTCATTTGCTTCAGAACACGGTGCTCGTATGACTGCCATGCACAAAGCAACGGATAACGCGACCGAAATGAGAGATCAATTGAAATTGACCTATAACAAAGCGCGTCAGGCCGCAATTACGAACGAAATCCTTGAGATCGTTGGTGGAGCTGAAGCTTTGAAAGGATAATAAAATATTTTATCTAATATATTTAAGAGCCACGTTATTGCGTGGCTCTTTTTTTGATTAAATTTATGGCTTAAATATTATCAATCAAATCCGGCAAATTGAAAACCAAAGAACTCACCACATTAGACGAAATGCTTGCTCAAATTGAAGTAATGCAACACTTGTATCCAAAACTCACTTTCGAAAAATACGAATCCTACCTCAAAAAAATGGTTCCACATCAATATACCCAAATCGCAGTTTTTGAAGGCGAAAATTGTCTTGGCATTACGGGCTGTTGGTTTTCAATCAAATTATGGTCCGGTAAATATCTGGAAATAGACAATTTTATCGTTCATCCCGATCACCGTTCCAAAGGAATCGGTAAATTACTAACCGATTTTGTAGAAAAAAAAGCGATTGATTTGGGCTGTACCAATATTGTTTTGGACGCATTCACCTCAAATTTTACCGCGCATCGTTTCTTTTACAATCAAGGGTATGGACCAAAAGGATTTCACTTTGTAAAGATTTTGGATGCGGAAGGATTAACCTAAATTTCTAAAAAATGATAACAATCATCAAAACAATCTCCTTTTTAATGCTGTCGGTTTGTTTCACTTTCTGCGCTTCAAAAGAAATAATCCAGACCAATTTCCCCCAAGAAATCAAAGCAATTTATTTTCAAAAAGGAATTGCTGGAATAGATAAATCGGTACAGGAAATTCATTTTTATATTGAATTCAAAAAACCACTTTCTAAAGAACTGAAACTGGAAAAAATCTACTTTCGCAATCAGGAAACCAAGATTGTGAAGACAACCCCAACGCTTTATAAGGCAATTTTTTTCCAAAAACCATTTACTGAGGATCTCATTTTAGACCGTGATGTCCGGAAAGAATACGGCAACAAAGCCCCAGTTTTGGGGGAACCAAAATTTGATTTAAAACCAAATGAAGTCCTGCTCGAATTTAAAAGTAAGAATGCCATCAAATTTTTTAAGCTGACTCCCGTCAAAGAAAAAAAATGATTTTATATCCTTAAAGGAAAATACCGATGAATTGGTTATTTTTGTTTGATAAAATTAATAACGATACCTTGGGATTATATAAAAAGCTTTTCAAACAAACGGCCATTTACGGACTGGCAACGGTTATACCCAGAATGTTCACTTTTTTATTGGTGCCGCTTTATACTGATTTGCTTCCAAAAGCAGAATACGGTAAAGTCTCCATCATTTTTGCCTACATGATTTTCTTTAACGTCATTCTGGCTTATGGAATGGAAACCGCTTTTTTTAGGTTTTATAATAATGAAGCCGATAAAAAATCGGTTGTCGAAACTACCACGGTTTCTATTTTTTGGACCTCTATTTCATTTTTATTCATTGCGTTATTATTTCGAAATACATTAGCCGCAGGATTAGGGTTTGATGTGCAATATATAACTTATACCATTTGGATTTTGGTGCTAGATGCCTTGGTAATCATCCCATTTTCTAAATTAAGGGCCTTTCAAAAACCAGTAGTTTATGCCGCAATCAAAATAGGGAATATCCTGGTCAATCTTACGCTAAACGTTTTCTTTTTAATTTATTTGCCAAAACTGTCGCAGTCCGGTTCC
>JAYVIW010000038.1:0-28511 GCA_043769905.1 Bacteroidota bacterium | reverse complement strand
TGATGCACTTAGGTTTTTAACAAATGATTGAATATCCATATAATATTTTGTCTTAGAATACAAATATAAGTAAATCTACATTATTTTAAAACATAACCAACATAAATAACCAAAGCGCAAATTATAATAATCAATACGCACTTACTATTATTGCGTACTCGATTACTTTTAATATATCCGCAGTTACTATTATTAAATACGCAAATACTTTTAACACATTCGTAAATACTTATAATCAATTCGCAACTACTATTATTAAATACGCAATTACTATTAACAAATGCGCAATATAAAAAAAGAGGTGTAAAAAAAGAAAAAAACGTAAAACGGAACAGTAACGTATATTCGGGCTTCCTACAACAGCGGTTTGCTCAAATTGGGGTTTCAAGCTTTAAGAAAGTCGGTTTTGTACTTGAAAAGTTTAGGTTTTACTGAAAGTTTTGTGTGTGCTTTTCCCCAACTTCAGCAAGCCACGGGACGTTAAATACAATACCAAATCGCCTAATATCTGAAAATCAACAAGCTACTAATCTAAAAAAAATTACCTCGTAAAAACCAAATTATTTCCTTTTGATAAATTGGCATCAAACCTATAATTATCATAATCAAAAGCTTTTAAATCATCTATTGTTTCCGCATTAGTATCAAGAATAAAACGAACCATTAACCCTCTAGCTCTTTTAGCAAAAAAACTAATTATTTTGAGTTTACCGTCTTTGTAATCTTTAAATTCTGGAGTTATAACATTCACTTTCAGATTCTTGACATCAACAGCCGAGAAATATTCGTTGCTGGCCAAATTAACAAATACCTCATCTTTCATTAATTCTTTATTCAATGAATTGGTGATTTTGGTTTTCCAAAACTCATACAAATTCTTGCTATCGCCGATGGCTATATTGGTTCCCATTTCTAGTCTATATGCTTGCATTAAATCTAAAGGTTTCAATAAACCATATAATCCTGAAAGAATTCTGAGTTTGTTTTGCAGAATTTCCAATTTTTCAAACGGCAAACTATAAACGTCTAAACCTCCGTACACATCACCGTCAAAAGCATAAACTGCAGGACGAGAATTATCTGGTGTAAAAGGCAATTTCCAATCCTTATTTCTCTGAAAGTTCAAATCTGCAAGATTTTTAGAAATATCCATCAAAAGAGATAATTCATTAGATTTTACTTTTTTTAAAACCGAATGCACTTTCTTGGCATCTTTCAAAAAAAGACTTTCGGTAAACAAATGGGTAGGCAATTGTTTCTCAAAATTCAACGATTTTGCAGGAGAAATAACTATTTTCATTGTATTTTTAAAGTAAAAATTTGAGTAACATAAATGGATTAAAAGACTACTGAAAGTGAATATTATTAAAATTATATACGATCTAAGATTATATAATTGCCAAACAATTTAATTATAAAATCCCAAAATTAGCCTTCCTCCTCCTCGACTAAGTGCGAAGCAGCATAACCACGCCATTTTTCTATGCAATCCTGCATGTCTTGAGGCAATTCTGTGTCAAAGCGCATCATTTCGCCAGTTGTTGGATGCACAAAACCAAGTGTTTTGGCGTGCAATGCTTGTCTTGGCAATGCTTTGAAACAATTGTCTATAAATTGTTTGTATTTTGTAAAAGTTGTTCCTTTCAATATCAAATCGCCACCATAACGCGAGTCGTTAAAAAGTGTATGCCCAATATATTTCATGTGCACCCTAATTTGGTGCGTGCGGCCCGTTTCTAGTTTGCATGAAACCAAGGTTACATATCCAAATCGCTCCAAAACTTTATAGTGTGTAACGGCTGGCTTGCCAATTTCGGGGTCTTCAAAAACCTGCATCATCATACGATCTTTAACATGTCGGGCAATGTTACCCTCTATTCTTCCAGAATCTTCTTTTACATTGCCCCAAACAAGAGCAATGTACTCACGCTCAGATGTTTTAAATTCAAATTGTTTGGCCAAATGTGTCATGGCAGCTTCGGTTTTGGCAATGACCAAAAGCCCAGTTGTGTCTTTATCAATTCTATGGACCAAACCAGGTCTTTCACTAGAATTCATTGGTAAATCTTTAAAATGAAAAGCAAGTGCATTGACCAAAGTTCCAGTATAATTGCCGTGTCCTGGATGAACAACCAATCCCGAAGGTTTATTAATTAACAAAAAAGCATCGTCTTCATAAACAATATCTAACGGAATATCCTCTGGGTCAATTCTGTTTTCAAATGGCGGATGCGAGAGCATAACTTGCAATAAATCAAGCGGTTTTACTTTATAATTTGATTTTACGGTAACATTATTCACAAAAATATTGCCCGATGTGGCTGCATTCTGAATTTTATTTCGGGTTGCATTCGGAATCATGTTCATCAAATATTTGTCTATTCGCAAAAATTCTTGCCCTTTAGGCACTTCAAATCTAAAATGTTCAAACAATTCATCTTCAATCGCTAAATGCTCGCTTTCTTGACTCATTCTACTGGTTTTAAATCATTTGCATCAGGAATTACAACTCCTAAACTATCAACTTCATCTTCATAATCAATCATTCCATCGCCTAAAACAAGATCGATTTTTGACGATTTCATTACTTTATCTCCAGCTTTTATTGGCTTGCCGTTCAATTTCATTTCCAGCACCATGTCTTTGCCAATGTTAGGCAAATAAGATATCGTGCCTTCTTTTAAACCAATAGCCTTTAATGTAGGAACAGCTTGGCGGTAAGTTTGCTGCACCAAATTAGGCAATTTTATATAAGCATAACCATTGGCATTAACCTTTAAATATATTTTTCTTCCTTCTTTGACCTCCGAACCCGCAACTGGATCTTGCACTACAACAGACATCTTTGGGTAAGCTGGGTTATAATCAACAGTATCTAACATGACCGCTTCTAGATCTAAGTCGCTCAACTTGTCTTCAACTTGTTCCTCATTCATTTTACTCAAGTTGGGAACAACAACGACAGCGCCGTGATTGGTGGCATAAGACAACCAATTGATAAAGAAAAAAGCCATTCCGATTAAAATCAAAATTACAATAAAGACCTGTCCTACAAATGCCGAACTGAATAAATATTTACGTAAACTCATATTTTGTTATTTGTTGCAAATATATAAAATCCAAAGACTATAAAGTTTCAAAAAAAATGATATTTTTGTTTAATTATTTATCAGAAGCTATTTCCTGCTGTCCGCTAAATCTTTTTCTGTTAAAAAAACAGAAAAAGGATACCGCTTCCATCAGGGCTAAGGCTTTAATCAATTTTCAGAAAAATATCTAAATTATGAAAAATATTGCCATCATCATGGGCGGTTATTCCAGCGAATACCAAATATCATTAACAAGCGGCAACGTCGTTTATAAATTTCTCGATGCCACAAAATTTTTAGGTTTCCGAATACACATTTTCAAAGAAAAATGGGTTTACATCAACGATGAAAACCAAGAATTTGCGATCGACAAAAACGATTTTTCGGTCAATGTCAATGGCCAAAAAATTATTTTCGATTGTGTTTTCAATGCCATTCACGGCACACCAGGCGAAGACGGATTGATGCAAGCCTATTTTGAACTGCTCAATATCAAGCAAACATCATGCGATTATTATCAAGCCGCATTGACATTTAACAAACGAGATTTATTGTCGGTTTTGAAACCTTACGGCATAAAGTCAGCAACATCATTTTACCTCAACCAAGGCGATACTATTGACACGGCGGCAATTGTTGCCAAAGTCGGGATGCCATGTTTTGTAAAACCCAATAAGTCAGGTTCAAGTTTCGGAATCTCGAAAGTAAAACTCGAAATCGAATTATTAACTGCAATTGAAATTGCGTATAAGGAAGATGATGAAATTATCATAGAAAGTTTCTTGAACGGCACCGAAGTATCGGTTGGCGTAATCAATTATCGAGGAAAAACTACCGTTTTGCCCATAACCGAAATAGTTTCTGAAAATGACTTTTTTGACTACGAAGCCAAATATTTAGGAAAATCACAAGAAATTACACCTGCCAGAATATCTGACGAAATGACTCAAAAAGTAGGAGCAATTGCCAAACGAGCCTATGAAATCTTGAAAATGAAAGGTTTCTCACGCAGCGAATTCATTATTGTTGACAATGAACCATATATGCTCGAAATGAACACCATTCCGGGACTGACCACCGAAAGCCTCATTCCGCAACAAGCCGCCGCAGCGGGTATTTCATTGACTGATTTGTTTACTAACGCTATTGAGCTGGCGTTGAGATAGTTATTTATTTTTAAAATAGCTAACAAAATACTGTTAGCAACTAGATACAGATTTATTAATGTTATTAAACTGGAACGAAATTAAAGAACGGGCAACAAAATTCTCAAAAGAATGGGAAGATACGCAGAACGAAGAAGCCGATGCGAAACCATTTTTAGTAGAATTTTTTAACGTTTTTGGAATTAATAGCATTAGTATTATTTTTAGTTATCAATAATAAAATTTCAAAATATACTTTTTGAGATTTGGGATTTTTTATTGGTTTGTTAGATTATTCGGCCAAAAATTAGTTATTTTTGTTTGTAAAAATAGCTTTCAAAGTTTTCTAGCTATTGTTTAAAGACATTTTTATGAAAAAAACATACTTACTATCACTAATTTTACTTTCAATATTTTCATTTTCGCAAGAAACAATCAACATTGCTTTTGGCGAAACAATCAATCTTGGTAAAGTTGAGCAAACTACCATTTTTGAAATTTCATCGACCAACAAAAATTTTATGATTTCGGGCGAAAAAATCAATGACTTTGTTTTTGAGCAACCCAATATTTATCAAATTAAGGTTATTGAAAAAGAAATAATAGGCGAGCATGATTGCAACCACAACCATTTGCCAAACAATATTGTTGTCAATGTTGCTGATTCCAAAATTGTTATTAACCCAGAATCAGTGAAATTTTCGAAACCTATTCGCAAAAATAAAGATTGTTCAGGTATTTATTTAACCCTAAAAGCGAAAGTAATTTCTATTGACAAAAAACCAATCAAAATGAACCTCGCCAATGTATTCGTAGCAGGAATTGGCAGCAACATTATTGCAAAAGTAGATAAAAAATATCAAATTTTAAAAAATGGTACTCAAGAAATTGTTTATCAATTGTCAGGAATGGTTACCGAAAACGCATTTTTAATGTTTGATTTTGTGCAACCTAATGGCACAGTTCAAACCATTTCTTTATTGCAACCTGTTGCTAACTAATATTTTATAAAAATAAAATTTTCTATTTATGAAACATGTTCTACTGCATATATTTATTTTTTTATTAGCCATAAATATTTCTTTCGCACAATGCGGCGCATCAACTGCGTGCAACCCTAACACAGGCATTTTATCCAACAACTCAGCTACCGATATTGCTTATGACAATATGGGATCGGCTTTTCACTCAACTTATATTAAGGAAGAAAGCGGTATTTGGAAAGTTTGGGGCGAAGTAATGGCAAATGATGGTGCTACAAATGTATTAAATCCATTAGAATTTAACGCACCCAACTATCCTGCATTAACTGGAACAATTTATAAAATGGCAATTGGATCTGATGGAGGAATTCAGGGTTGTCAATTGCTGGTTTTGACCTCAACCGGATTATTTGCTTTAGGGTTTGAAGGAAAGGTTTTAAGCACAACAATAACAACTTCAAGTATATTTCAAAAAATTACCATCAATGGACAATTAAACGGATTACCAGTAGGCATTAATCCTGAAGATGTCAAAATGTTGTTTGCTTCAACAAATAGTTTGATTATAACTACTTGTAATGGTGAAGTTTATGTTTTATCACAATATATAAATATAAGAGGTAACAATGCAACTGGCTTTGACAATGTTTGGTCACAAGTCATGGAAAATGCCACAACACCGATAACCAATGTCAATCTTACTAGGGGCAACGGCAACACGGCCTTTGCGCTTAAAAACGATGGCACCTTATGGACATGGGGTCAAAATACCTATTTAGGTAACGGTACTGCTTCTGCAACCAGAAATTATGCTACACAAATGACATTGCCACCTGGAATAGCAGGCGTAAAAATGATTCAAGCAACCCTAGATAGTTTAAATCCTTCATATTATGTTTTAGCATCAGATGCAAAATTGTATACTTTAGGTAGAAACAACCATGGTCAATTGGGTGATAGAACTTTTTTAGAAAGAACAAGTTGGGTCAATGCCAAAAACCCAAATAACACCGAGATTACTGATGCTGCTTGGATATCAAGTAACGAGCATGATAAAAACTTTGATGGCATTGCTGTTATTAAATCAAACGGAACGATTTATACCTCTGGATATAATTCTAATTACATGATTGGAAGAACAATAACGAGCAATGTGAATTTTCTTGACAGACCTAACGGAATTGCAGCTACCGACTTTGTGACTTTTGCAGAAGTTGGCGGACACACTTGTGCGCTTATCAAACAATGTAACTCCAAGTATGGTTATGTCGGTCATAGAATAAATGGTTCAATGGGTGAAGGCACCAATGCTGGTGTTACTACTCAAAATTATGATTTCTCGACACCACCAGTCATAAATGTTTGTGGAGCAGCATTTGTAGCGCCAACAGTTGCACTAAACAGTGCCAATATTTGCAATGGCGAAAACGGTATTTTTACAATAACAGGCTTATCAGGGCAAATTGTGACCTATAATTTGAACAATGGAACAAGTCAAAATATAACATTAAATGCAAGTGGTATTGGTGTTGTTATTGTTAATAACCCAACTAATAATCAAACGCTAAATTTAACTCAGATAACCAGTAATACTTGTGTTATTCCATTGACGAATACTGACACCATTGCAGTTGGTGCGGTTATAGCACCGAATTTTAATCAGGTTGCACCAATTTGTTCTGGTACTACTTTAGCAGCACTGCCAACAACCTCAAGCAACGGAATTATTGGAACTTGGTCGCCAGCTTTGAATAATACTGTAACTACAACATATACTTTCAATCCAAATGCAGGACAATGTGCAGGACCAAACACCATGACAATTGCTGTCAACAATCCAAGTACTTTACCTACATTTAACGCTATTGCACCAATTTGTGCTGGAAATACAATCTTACCGTTACCAACCACATCGAGTAATGGAGTAGCAGGAACCTGGTCGCCAGCCCTAAATAATCTATCAACAACTAGTTATACCTTTACACCAACTGCGGGACAGTGTTCTTTGAACGGAAATATAACTATAACGGTCAATCCAAATGTGGCTCCAACATTTGCTGCAGTAGCACCTATAAATGCTGGCAGTTCGCTGTCTCCGTTGCCAACCACATCATTAAATGGAGTTACAGGTTCTTGGGCACCCCCTTTAAATAATTTGGCTACAACGACATATACTTTTACACCCAATTCGGGACAATGTGCTACGCCAACAACTTTACAAATTGTTGTCATTGTACCTCTTGTTATTCCAACATTCAATCAAATTTTACCTATTTGCTCTGGAACATTTTTGGCTGAATTACCAAAAACATCTTTAAACGGAATAATCGGCACTTGGTCACCGGTTATAAATAATCTTGCAACTACAACTTATACTTTCGTACCAAATGCAGGACAAAATGCCGACAATGCTACCATGACAGTTGTTGTAAACCAAAGAATAACGCCAACTTTTAATGCAGTTAATGCTATTTGTGAAGGCGGAACTTTATCAGCTTTGCCAACCACTTCAATTAACGGAATAACGGGAAGTTGGTCACCAGTTTTGAATAATTTGGCTACAACAACTTATACATTCTCGCCAGCAACTGGTTTGTGTGCCAATAACCAAACATTGACCATTGTAGTTAATCCAATACTTACACCAAATTTTACACAAGTTTCAGACATTTGCATAAACGGTACTTTATTGGCTTTGCCTACGACATCATTAAATGGAATAACAGGAATTTGGTCACCAGCTTTGAATAACCAAGTAACAACAACTTACACTTTTACGCCAACAACTAGTTTGTGTGTAAATAACCAAATTATGACCATAGTTGTAAATCCAATTGTAACTCCAACCTTTAATTCGGTGGCAACAATTTGTTCAGGTACTGTTGTATCAGCATTGCCTACAATATCGTTAAACGGTGTTACAGGAAATTGGTCACCTGCATTGAATAATTCGGCTACAACAACATATACTTTCACGCCAACAACAGGTTTGTGTGCCAATACACAAACATTGATTATTAATGTAACGCCAAGTATCACGCCAATTTTTTCTAATATTGCCGATATTTGTTACAACGGTATCGCTCCTAGCCTACCAATAATTTCTAACAATGGTATTTCGGGAACTTGGTCGCCTAATACAATCAGTACGATTGCATCTGGTATTTATAATTTTATTCCAAGTGGCAGTATTTGTACAAATGCAGCAGCACCATTAAATGTTACGGTTTTTAATGATTTAGATTATATAATTCAATCTCAATGCGTTGGCGAAAATTATGTATATGAAATAGCGTCTCAAAACAATTCTTTTGATGTTAATACTGCAACAATAGTTTGGAGAGACAGCAACAATGCAATAATTGCAAATAATTCGCAAGTGCTTGATTTTACTAATTATTTAAAATTAAACAACATACAACCTAATTTTCCAATAACCATTAGTGTAAACGTAACTTCGGCAAATGGTTGCACGAAGAAAAAAGATATTTTAATTGAAAATATATATTGTGGCATTCAAAAAGGAATTTCACCCAATAGCGACAATTTAAACGATTTTTTTGATTTACAATTACTTGACGTAAGACTACTAAAAATTTATAACCGATACGGAATGATTGTTTATTCAAAAGCGGCTTACACCAACGAATGGGCAGGTCAAAGTGACAATGGTCAACAACTGCCCGACGGAACATATTATTATGTTATTGATTTTGATAACAATAATAACAGTCGAGTGGGTTGGATATATATCAATCGAGAAATAAAATAAATTGATGATGAGAAAAGCAGTTTTTCCAGGATCTTTTGATCCGTTGACATTAGGACATTTTGATATTATTAAACGAAGTTTACCACTTTTTGATGAAATATTTGTAGCAATTGGTATCAATGCCGATAAAAAATATATGTTTTCTTTAGAGCAAAGAAAATCATTTATAGAACAAGCATTTGCAATTGAACCAAAAATAACAGTTGTAACTTATGAAGGACTGACTATTGACTTGTGCAAAAGACTTGAAGCCGATTTTATTCTTCGCGGTTTGCGCAACCCAGCCGATTTTGAGTTTGAAAAAGCCATTGCCCACACCAACAGACGATTATCAAAAATAGAAACAGTTTTTTTGTTGACAGCCGCCAATACATCATTTATCAGTTCAAGTATTGTTAGAGACGTTATCAGAAATGGTGGAGATTATAAAATATTAGTACCGCATTCGGTTCGAGTTTTAAAATAGCGTATTAATTTTTTGATATTGCATATTAAAAAAGTAACATGCTTGACGCTGCTTTTTTTCTACTCTAAAATGTTATTTTTCTTATTACTTTTGCTTATCAATTAAATAACAAATGTCTATCCTAAAAGTATTAATAAAACGAAGCAATAACCAATGTGAATTGTGTTCAAGTACCGAAAATTTAAAAGAATTTTTGGTTTTACCATCAAAAAAAGCCAACCTTGACGAGAGTATATTAGCTTGCACTATTTGCATTACTCAAATAGAAAATAAAGGAACCGAAGACGCCAACCATTGGCGTTGTTTGAACGACAGCATGTGGAACGAAAATATTGCTGTACAAGTAGTTGCATGGCGAATGTTAAGCCGGTTGCGCCATCAAGGTTGGCCAAAAGAACTTTTAGACATGATGTTTCTTGACGCCGAAACATTAGATTATGCTAAAGCAACAGGCGAAGGTGAAACCGACGAAAATAAGATAGTTCACAGAGATGTAAATGGTGTGCCTCTAGAAACAGGCGACTCGGTAGTTTTGATAAAAGATTTGAAGGTAAAAGGATCCAGTATGGTTGCAAAGCAAGGAACATCGGTTAGAAATATACGTTTGGATCACGAAAATGACCAGTACATAGAAGGTAGAGTTGACGGTCAACAAATAGTAATCATCACTCAATATGTAAAAAAAATATAATTTTAGAATGAAAGAAATTATAATATGTCTGTTTTTAATTTTTAGCATAATTTCAAATTATGCTCAAGAAAAATTCACTCGAAAAGATTCTTTGCAAGGCGGGCTATCTGCCGAAAGAACCTGCTTTGATGTTAAACACTATGATTTGAATATTAAAATTGATATCGATAAAAAACACATTATTGGTTACAACGATATTTTTTTTAAAATAACCGCAAAAAAAACTAATAAAATTCAAATCGATTTGTTCGAGAATATGGTTGTTGATAGCATTATTTTCGTTTCAAAAAAGCTAAACTACAAGAGAGAATATAATGCTGTTTTTATAGACTTTCCATCTTTTTTACTAAATAATTTTGAAGGCAATTTGCGTTTCTATTATTCTGGCAATCCAATAGTTGCAAAACAAGCTCCTTGGGATGGCGGATTTGTATTTACGAAAGATGCTAATAACAAAGATTTTGTCGGTGTAGCTTGTCAAGGAACTGGAGCTAGTTGTTGGTTTCCTTGCAAAGATTCTCAAAGCGATGAACCTAATAATGGTGCTAATATCAATATTGAAGTGCCAAATGGTTTGACGGCAGTTTCTAATGGAAGATTACTAGGTTCAAAAAACAATAATAATGGTTATACTACTTGGAATTGGCATGTAAAAAATCCAATAAATTCCTATAATATTACAGTCAATATTGGGGACTATATTAATTTTGGAGAGAATTATAACGATCTAGATTTAAATTATTATGTATTAAGAGACAATGAACAAAAAGCCAAAATTCAATTTGAACAAGTCAAACCCATGTTAGATTGCTTTCAAGAAAAATTTGGAGAATATCCGTTCAAAAGTGATGGGTACAAACTAGTTGAAACTCCGTATTTAGGAATGGAACACCAAAGTGCAGTTGCTTACGGCAACAATTTTAGGAAAGGTTACAAAGGAAGCGACCTGTCGGGAACTGGAATTGGACTTTCATTTGACTATATTATCATTCACGAAAGCGGACACGAATGGTTTGGAAACAGCATTACAAGCAAAGATATTGCAGATATGTGGATTCATGAAGGCTTCACGATGTATTCTGAAGCTGTTTTTGTAGAATGTCAAATTGGGAAGCAAAAAGGCCAAGAATATTTGGCAGGAATGCAAAAAAATGTACAAAATGACAAACCTATTATTGGTAAATATGGCGTAAATAACGAAGGTTCTGGTGATATGTATTATAAAGGAGCTTTAATGCTAAACACGATAAGAAGTGTGATAAATGACGATATGAAATGGTGGAATATTTTATTTAAATTCACTAAACTTTTCAAGCATAAAATAATTAACACGGAAATGGTCATAGCCTTTTTTAATAGAGAATCAGGACTTAACCTCACTCCTATTTTCGATCAATATTTAAAATTTGTAAATATCCCTAAATTAGATTTAAAAATCAAAAAACGACAACTTGTTTACAAATGGATTACTGATGTTCCTGATTTTAACATGCCAATTGACATTAAATTTAATAATAAAAAAATAAGGTTAACACCAACAAATGTTGAACAAACAGCTGATCTCAAAATCAAAAAAACAAAAGAAATAGAAATTTTGAATGATAAGTATTTTATAGATATAGTAAAATAATTTTTCTAGATAGTTTTTTACAATTTAGTAGATTCTGTAATTTAAAAAAAACATCTATTAAAAAATAATTTTTTATAGATGGTTTCTAAAGATTTCAATATTATAGTATGTGTTAAAAAAATTAATCCAAGCTTTCTGTACGAATTATTTTTCCATTTTCGGTTTCTTTGAATTTTTCGACAAAAATTATTTCTTTTGGTTTTTCATATTTGTCCAAATCTTTAAAAATCAATTCTTCTATCATGAAAGTTTTACCTTCAATTACTAAAATTAATTTTTCACCTAAAGTTTCATCTGATTTTCCTGTTACAAAAAAACGTTGGTCAATATTACCCGCTAACTTTTTTTCGATCAACTCAGGGATTAGCTTAATACCACCGCTGTTAATCATGTTGTCATAACGACCTAGAAATTCAAATTGATTTTCATTAACTAATGTTACCATATCATTGGTAATAATTACTTCATCAGATATTTTTGGAGCATGAATGACCAAACAGTTTCGATCATCATAAGAAATTGTAACGTTTGGTAATAGTGTAAAAGCTTTTTCGCCAATTTTTTTGGCAGCAATATGTGTTATTGTTTCAGTCATTCCGTAAGTTTCGAAAATTTTAGAGTTGATTTTCATCAAATCTTTTTCAAGTTTTGGATTCATTTTTGCACCGCCAATTATCATTTTTTTGACCTTTGACAGTTCATTCAAAGAATTTTGAGCCTGAATTGGAACCATAGCGACAAAATCATAACAAACATTTTTGTTCGCTAATGGATTTGCACTCGGAGCTACAAAATCCATATCTAGACCAAGAATAAAAGCACGAACAAACATCATTTTTCCTGCAATAAATTTGACAGGTAAACAGTGTAAACATTTGTCTCCTGGATTCAAATCAAAATAATCACCAGTAGCAATTGCCGAGTTAACCATGGCTTGTTTCTCAATTTTAATAATTTTTGGTGCCCCTGTTGTTCCTGATGTTTGCAAATTCATGTAACTATTATCGTCAAACCAATCGAGAAAAAACTCTCCAACATGCTTTTCAAAATCTTGACCTTCTTTTATAAAACTATAAGCTACTCGCAACATGTCATTTTTGTCAAAATGAAAACCATTAAATTTGAACTGATTGTGTACTTTGTCGCAAGTTGGATTATTCATTTTCTCCTAATTTATTAATTGAAATTTCATTGTCGGTTTCTATATTTCCAGCCAATTTATCTTTCCAGTTTGACCAACCGTATTTTCTACTAAAAATAAACAATAAGACCGGATAAACAACCAAAACAGGCAATAATATTGAGGAAAATAACTCGGGTTGTGATTTATCAATTAAAATCGAATTGGTCTGAAAAACTCCCCAATCGCTGGTGACAATCAATGCTCCAACTAAATTATTGGCCGCATGAAAACCCAACGACAGTTCTAGACCTTCATCCATCAGTGTCAAAATCCCCAAGAACAATCCTGTACCGATATAATAAATCATTATTGAATAACCCAATTTTTCGACTTCAGGATTCAAAATGTGCATACCTCCAAAAATTAACGAAGTCATCATTAAAGGAAACCATTTGTTTCTGGACAACAAGGCAAACCCCTGCATCAAGTAAGCCCGAAAAATAAATTCTTCGCAACTGGTTTGCAACGGAATCATAATTGTTGCGACAATAAATAAAATTAAAAACGGCACAGGCTTGAAATTATAAACAAATAATTCGGGCTCTAGAAAGTAGAAAACAAGGGCAGAAATAATTGTGAACATTGTCCAGATTCCAAATGCAAAAAATATTCTATTCCAATCAACTTTTGGTCTTGAAGTTGTTAAAGACAAAATGGTTTGTTTGTGCAAATATTTGACAATAAAATATAAACCAAAAAGACCAAAAGCAAATGAAAAAGTCAATAAAAACAAAGTTAGATTAGAATCTAGAATTTTCATCATCACATGTTGATCTGATGGAAATGATTTTTTATCTAAAACAACTGTCTTATAAAATAAAGCAATCATAAATGGTACTTGACCTATTGTTGAAATAATAATCGCTAAAAGTGAACCAATTATATACAATAAAAAATTGTTGTTCTTTATAAAACCTTGTTTGATAAACATAGAATGTTAAATTTAAATTTACTGCTAATTTTTAGTGCCAAAATAATACTATTTTTTTAATAAAATCATTTTAAAAAATTATTTTTCATTTAACACGAGATTATGAAGCAATACAAGCAGTAAGCATTACTTTTACAAAGAATTTAAAGACCATTTCGCATGAAATATATACAGCGTTTATTGATGATATTTTTAATCATTTATTCAATTTCTATTCATTCACAACTGTCAAAAAAAGTATCAGTTATTGGTAAAGTTATTGAAAATAAATCCAAATTACCTCTTGAATATGCCACTGTAACCTTAACAAATACTCAAAATTCTAAACAAATTTTTGGTGGAATAACCAATTCAAATGGAGAATTTACTGTTGATGCCAATATTGGCGTTTATAACATCAAAATTGAATATGTATTATTTAAAACATTTATTATAAGCCAAAAAGAAATTTCACAAAATACAAATTTAGGAAATATCGCACTGTTAGAAAGCACATCTCAATTGAACGAAGTTGTGGTTCGAAAAGAAATTTCGACAGTTGATATAAAGCTTGATAAAAAAATATATAATGTAGGAAAAGACATGATTGTAAAAGGTGGTACAGCAAACGACGTTTTGAATAATGTACCATCAGTAACTGTCGATGCAGACGGAAATGTAAGTTTGAGAGGCAATGAAAACGTCAAAATTTTTATAGACGGACGACCAACTACAACAACAAATATTGCAGCAACATTGCAACAAATTGGTGCCGAAGCAATCGACAAAGTGGAGGTAATATCGAACCCATCAGCAAGATATGATGCTGAAGGCGGTGCAGGAATATTGAATATAATTCTCAAAAAAGGACAATCAAACGGTGCCAATGGGTCGATAACCGCAACAGTCGGAAATCCAAGAAATTATGGCGTAATTTCGAATTTTAATTATAAATCAGAAAAATTTAATTTCTTCAGCGGATTGGGATACAATGATAGCCGTTATCCAGGAAGTACTTTGACTGATACTGATTTTTTGAATCCAAACAGAACAATTCAAAGCACTATTAATGATAGAACGCTCCGAGAACGAGGCCGCAAAGGAATTGCTTATAATTTTGGAATTGATCTTAACATTAATTCTAAAACAACTTGGACCAATGCCATAAACGTAAGAACTAATGAAGGTGATAGCCCTGATAATGTTAAAATAATTAATAATTTTCCAACAACAAGCTTTGTAAGAAGTCGTAACAGTTCACAATTTTCTACAAACGCAAATGCAGATTATACAACTAATTTTATTAGAAAATTCAAAAAAGAAGGGCATCAATTTAGTATTAACGGCACTTTCGGAAAAGATAGAAGCAGAGATATTGCTGCAATTAAAGATTTTATTATTGGCCAAGAAAATTTGGTGACCAATGAAGCAACTACCAATGTTCAAGATGAATCTAGAAATGTTGTTCAAGTAGATTATGTATTGCCTTTTGGCAAAGCAAGTCAAATAGAAATAGGCTATAAAGGAGATTATAACCGACTAAAAACTGATTTTGCAGTTGGGTCAATTGATGATTTTGGCGCTTATATACCGAATGTATTTCTGACCAATGTGTTCGACTATTCTGAAAAAATCAATGCAGGTTACCTTCAATATGGTTCCAAATTCAAAAAGTTGAGTTACCTAGTTGGACTTCGTCTAGAAGATTCTAATATTGATATCAATTTATTGACAACCAATCAATTTGATAATAAAAAATACAAAAACTGGTTCCCAAGTGCGTTTTTAACTTATCCAATAACCGACAATACCACCATTTCATTGAATTATAGCAAACGAATAACAAGACCAAGAAATAGATTTATAAATCCATTTGCGGGTTTTGCTAGCAATGTAAATATTTTTCAAGGAAATCCTGATATAAATCCATCGACGACTGATGCTTTTGATTTTGGAATTTTGACTAAATTAAGCAAAGTTACTTTAACCTCATCAATTTATTTCAACAATGCCAATGATCCTTTTTTGTTTACAAGACGAGAAAACGGACAAGTTGTCAATGGCGTAAAAGTATTATTATCTACGCCAATTAACCTTGATGCAGAACAAAGATATGGAGTGGAATTTACAGCTAATTTTTCGCCTATAAAATGGTGGAAATTAAATACCAATTTCAATTTTTTTAGCAGCAAATTATATGGAAATAACATTTATACATTACAAAACAGCAACATTGTAGTCAATGAATATCTGGAACAGAAATCTACCAATTGGTTCTTGAAATTAAATTCGAAAATAACTTTACCGTTCAAAATAGATTGGCAAACAAATGCCATTTATACTGCTCCGCAAGACACACCGCAAGGACGAAACTTGGAGGTTTACAATATCAATTTGGCTTTTAGTAAAGATGTTTTGAAAGACAAAGCAACGGTTTCGTTAAACGTGTCTGATTTATTTAATTCTAATAAAATGTTTCGAGAATTTAGTTTACCAACCCTAAATTCATATACGGAAATGCAAAGAAGAGAACGACAAATAAACCTGAACTTCACCTACCGTTTCAACAAGAAAAAAACGGAAAAAGAAGCAAGACCAAAATCTGATGAAGGTGGTGGAGGTGATTTTTAGTAATTTAAATCTAAATAAAATAGGCTAATAATATTCCTAAAATTATCATAGAAATTTTTGCAATGTTAAATTTGTGACCTTCGCTACTTTCAAAAATTATTGTCGATGAAATATGAAATAATATACCAATTACAACTGCAGTAATTTCCGAATAATATTGATTTAAAATCAGTAAATAATCAGACAAAAACGTGCCAATCGGCGTCATAATTGCAAAAGTTATCATAAACAAAAGAATAGCTTTTTTATTCAAACCCGAATTGATGAAAAATGTGGTCAAAATAATTGCAATTGGTAAATGATGGATTGCAATTCCTAGAGCCAAATCATGATGATGACTTACAGGAAATCCCTCTAAAAATGCATGAATACAAAGAGAAATAAATAATAACCATGGAATTTGTGTCATTTTTTCGTGACCATGAACATGACCATGTTCTGCACCTTGCGAGAAAAATTCAAGAATAATTTGAAACAATATTCCAACCATAATAAACAAACCTAAATTTTTGTTTCTAGATTCATAAACATCTGGTAACAAATGCATAACAGTTATCGAAAGCAAAAAAGAACCACTAAAAGCCAATAACAATTTAAGATTGGTTTTGTTGTTTGGTTTCAAAAAATGTGCAATTCCATAACCCAAAAGCACCGAGATTAAAGGCAATAAATAATTCATTATTTAAAAATCATGATTAATCGTTCGCTATTTACTTTATGAAATTTACTGAGTTTGTAATCCCCAAATGTGTCCAATAGAAAAATTCCAGCTTGATCCATCAACAATTCAAAATCTTTTAATGTAAACGCTCTTACCTTTTCTAAAAAATGAAATTTTTCGTTGTTGTTCACAAAATCAATTTCTTTAAATATGTAACCATCAGCATGATATCTTTTTATATGAAACTCAATTTCATCAACAATTTTAATTTCGCTTTCAACTAAATTTGCAATAACATGGTTCACATTCATAAAATCAATAACTCCAAAACCATATTCAGATAAGCTCTCTTTTATTGAAATTAATGTTTTTAAATTGTCATCATCATTATCAAAATAACCAAAACTTGTGAACATATTTAGTATAGCATCATATTTTTCTTCAAATGGTTCACGCATATCTGCAACCTTAAAATGCAAATTATCATTCGCATTTTTATTGGCAATTGCAATACTGTTTTCTGACAAATCAACACCCAATACATTGTACCCTAATTGATTTAGATAAATAGAATGTCGGCCTTTGCCACAAGCCAAATCAAGTACTTTCGAACCTTCATCCATATTTAAATAAAAAGTCAAATTATCTATGAAAATCTGTGCCTCACGAAAATTTCGTTCTTTATATAATATATGATAATAGGGAGAATCGAACCAGCTTGAAAACCAAGTTTTAGATTTAGGTTTTGCAGTATCGGACTTATGACTTAAAGAAATTGACATTTATTATTATTTGAAAACGATTTAAAATGCAAATTTAGACTATTTTTGCAAACTATTACACTGAGATTCGTATAGATTTAAAATGACATTCAGTTTGATATAATAGAATATAATTAATTTTGATTTTTTTCCTAAGGGAAATAGCTATGGAAGATAATTTTAGAATGATTGCCAAAACCTTTTTTGGTTTTGAAGAAATATTAGCAAATGAATTGAAAAACCTTGGTGCACAAGATGTTGAACAGGGCGTTCGCATGGTTAGTTTTAAAGGTGATAAAGGTTTTATGTATAAAGCAAACTTGTCATTAAGAACAGCTTTAAAAATTTTGAAACCAATTTATTTTTTTAAAGCCAAAGATGAAAATGCACTTTACAAAGGAATTTCTGGAGTCAATTGGAGTAAATTCTTATATGCTAACCAAACATTTGTGATTGATGCAACAGTTCATTCAGATTATTTTAATCATTCTGAATTTGTATCTCAAAAATGTAAAGATGCAATTGTTGACCAATTTAGAGAACGAACAGGACAACGACCAAGTATTGAAAAAATCCATCCGGATTTAAGAATAAATATTCATATTGACAAAGAAAATGTGTCGGTAGCACTTGACACTTCTGGAAATTCATTGCACCAACGCGGTTATCGATTAGCAACAAACATTGCACCAATCAACGAAGTTTTGGCAGCTGGAGTTTTAATTTTATCTGGTTGGGATGGCCAAACCGATTTTTTAGACCCAATGTGTGGTTCGGGCACTTTCTTGGCCGAAGCAGCCATGATTGCATGTAATATTCCAGCAAATATAAACAGAAAAGAGTTTGCTTTCGAAAAATGGAATGATTGGGACAATGAACTTTTCGATAACATAACTAATAGTTTATTGAAAAAAGTACGAGAATTTCATCATACCATAAAAGGATTTGATAAAGCACCAAGTGCCGTTCAAAAAGCCAAAGAGAATATAAAAAATGCCAACCTTGATGAATATATTTCTATCGAAGAAAACAACTTTTTTGATTCAGAAAAAAATAATGATGACAAGTTGCACATCGTTTTCAACCCGCCTTATGATGAACGTTTGAACATTCAGATGGAAGATTTTTACAAAAATATAGGCGATACCTTAAAGAAAAATTATCCAAATACAAATGCCTGGTTCATCACTGCCAATCTTGAAGCTTTGAAATTTGTAGGTTTGAAACCTTCAAGAAAAATTAAACTCTTCAACGCAAGTCTTGAAGCTAGATTAGTTAAATATGAAATGTATGCAGGAAGTAAACGCACAAAATTTCAGGTTGTTGAATAAAATTTTAAAATAAAAAAAATCCAATTTCAGTCTAGTTTTATGAAATTGGATTTTTTATAAAAACTAAACTTGAATAACTCCCAAATTGAATTTTTTCTCAATTGGAGACTGGTTAGCAGCTTCAATTCCCATCGAAATCCAAGTTCTAGTTTCTAGTGGATCGATAATGGCATCCGTCCAAATTCTGGCTGCTGCATAATAAGGAGATACTTGCTCGTCGTATCTGGCCTTTATTTTATCAAATAATTCTTTTTCTTTGGCTTCATCCACAACTTCGCCTTTCGATTTTAGCGAACTTGCTTCAATTTGTGCCAAAACTTTTGCAGCTTGAGTGCCGCCCATAACAGCTAATTCAGCACTTGGCCACGCAAATATTAATCTTGGGTCGTAGGCTTTTCCGCACATTGCATAATTTCCTGCACCATAAGAATTTCCTATAATAACTGTAAATTTTGGCACAACCGAATTGGAAACCGCATTAACCATTTTGGCACCGTCTTTAATAATTCCGCCATGTTCGGATTTTGAACCAACCATAAAACCGGTAACATCTTGAACGAAAACCAAAGGGATTTTCTTTTGGTTACAATTAGCAATAAAACGAGTTGCTTTATCGGCCGAATCAGAATAAATGGCGCCGCCAAATTGCATTTCGCCCTTAGCATTTTTAACTACCTTTCGTTGATTAGCAACAATCCCGACTGCCCAACCATCGATTCTCGCGTAAGCTGTTATAAGCGTTTTTCCATAATCTGGTTTGTATTCGTCAAGTTCCGAATTGTCAACCATACGCTTGACGATTTCATACATGTCATATTGCTCGGCTCTCGATTTTGGGAGAATTCCATAAATATCTTGTTCGTTTAAAACTGGTTTTGCTGAGTTTGTTCTATTGAAACCAGCTTTTTCAAAATCGCCAATTTTACCTACAATATTTTTTATTCTATTTAAGGCATCTTTATCGTCTTTGGCTTTGTAATCGGTTACGCCAGAAATCTCGCAATGTGTTGTTGCGCCGCCAAGTGTCTCGTTATCGACAGTTTCTCCAATTGCAGCTTTAACTAAATAACTTCCTGCAAGAAAAATACTACCTGTTTTATCAACAATCATTGCTTCGTCGCTCATGATTGGCAAATAGGCACCACCAGCTACACAGCTGCCCATAACTGCGGAAATTTGTGTAATCCCCATGCTCGACATAATTGCGTTATTTCTAAAAATGCGCCCAAAATGCTCTTTATCAGGAAAAATTTCGTCTTGCATTGGCAAATAAACGCCTGCAGAATCAACAAGATAAATGATTGGTAACCGATTTTCCATTGCAATTTCTTGAGCACGCAGATTTTTTTTGCCAGTTATAGGAAACCAAGCACCAGCCTTTACGGTTGCGTCATTAGCAACTACAATACACTGTTTGCTAGATATATAACCAATTTTCACAACAACACCACCGCTTGGACAACCACCGTGTTCGGCATACATTCCATCTCCAACAAATGCACCAATTTCTATAGATTTTTTTCCATCATCTAATAAATAATCAATTCGTTCTCGAGCTGTCATTTTACCTTCGAGGTGCAATTTTTCTATTCTTTTGATACCTCCCCCGAGTTTAACTTGAGCAAATCGATGTTTTAAATCAGATAGTAATAGTTTATTGTGATCTTCGTTTTTGTTGAAATTTAAATCCATTTTGATAAGAAATTGTGTTTTGGCAAATTTATGAAATCGATTTCATTTTTTTGAATATTTATTTTGGAAAACTGTTTTTTGAATATTTTTAAAACTGTACAATCTAACTATGTCTGAGCTTGGCTGGAATGGAGCAATTTTTAATCCAATGATTTTTAGCAATAAAAAAGCAACACTGGCAGACAAAAACCTTTTTTGGGATAATGCCAAAAATGACAATAATATTCAATGATTTAATACGATTTAATGTTGTCTTAACATTTAAAGTTTAATTTTGCAATATCCTAAATAAATTAATAACATGAACATTAATAGTATTTTTCAATTTTTAATTCCTAAAGACAAAAAATTCTTTCCACTATTTGAAGAAGCAAGCAACAATTTAATTCAAATAGCAACTATTCTTCATGAAGCTGTGAACGTTTCAATGCCTGAACGTGAAGTTTTTTTTATGAAAATTGATGAATTAGAGCAAAAAGGAGAGCAAATTACAAGACAAACAAATATAGAGTTAAGTCGTAATTTTATTACACCGTTTGACCGTGAAGATATTCATGCACTAATAACATCAATCGATAATGTTGCCGATAATTTGCATGGAGCCTCAAGCAGAATGAAATTATATCAGGTTGATAAAATTACAAAATCTATTAGAAAATTGACCGAAATAAATCTTGAAGCTTGCCAAATTATAGATGAAGCGGTTAAAGAATTACGTGATTTAAAGAAAATTAAAAAGATAACAGATGCTTGTATTAAAATAAATAAATTAGAAAATAAATCTGATAACGTTTACGACAAAGCGGTTGCTGAAATATTTGAACATGAGACAGATGCAAAAAATATAATTAAATATAAAGAAGTATTATCAGCTTTAGAATCTGCGACAGACAAATGCAAACAAGTTGCTAGTGTTTTAGAATCAATTTCTGTCAAACATTCATAAAAATAACCTTATTCAAAAATTATTTTTATGTTTACATTACTAATAATTATTATCGTTCTTGCCTTAATATTCGATTATATAAATGGTTTTCACGATGCAGCAAATGCAATAGCAACAATTGTAGCCACAAAGGTATTATCACCATTTCAGGCAGTAGTTTGGGCTGCATTTTTTAATTTTCTAGCTTATTGGGTTTTTGGATTTGGTGTAGCAGATACTGTTGCAAAAACTGCTCATACGATGGATATTACTTTAGTGGTAATTCTAGCCGGATTAATTGCTGCAATTTGTTGGAATTTATTGACTTGGTGGTTGGGAATTCCATCTAGCTCATCGCATACATTAATTGGTGGTTTTGCCGGTGCAGCAATCACTCATGCTATAATGGTGCGAGGATTATTTGGTTTTAAAAATGCCAAAGGCGAAACCGAACATTGGTTTGATATTGTAAATTGGTACACGCCAGGAAAA
The DNA here is from genome assembly GCA_043769905.1 of Bacteroidota bacterium. Lineage (GTDB taxonomy): Bacteria > Bacteroidota > Bacteroidia > Flavobacteriales > Flavobacteriaceae > Flavobacterium. Next base: position 6,149 of record JAYVIW010000038.1, on the reverse strand, counting down.
GACGGTGGCATGCCTTCTGGAGTTTTGGTTATTATTGCTTTTATAGTTTTGGCACCGTTATTAGGAGCTTTAATATCTTATTTAATTTCAGTATGGATGTTGCATTCTTCTAAAAAATCAATTTATCCAAAAATTTTCACAATTGGTTTAATGTCATTAACCGGTTGGTTTATTTATAGTCAAATGCATTTTTTTGATAAAATCGAAAATAAAAATAATATAGATTCTCATTTTTGGGCAGTTTTGCTGGAACCGCACAATATTAAATGGTTTTTGGTAGGTATAATTGTTTTTTCTGTTAGTGTTTTTTGTTTGGTGTTTAGTAGCTTGAACAATAGCAAATCTGAATTTTATTTACGAAAAATGCAGTTGATTTCGTCTGCTGCCTTTAGTTTGGGTCATGGTGGTAATGATTCTCAAAAAGTAATGGGAATTATTGCAGCTGCCGTTGCAGTTTATATCAATACTAGCGGATTAGCGCAAGAAACAATGCCTGAATGGTTGAATGTAATTTTACCTAAAGACGATATGAAAGGTAATATGCCAGGTTGGATTCCGTTGGCTTGTTACTCGGCAATCGCCGCAGGAACACTTTCTGGTGGTTGGAAAATCGTAAAAACAATGGGATCAAAAATAACAAAAGTAACCTCTTTTGAAGGAGTTGCTGCAGAAACTGCGGGAGCATTAACGCTTTATTTTACTGAACATTTAAAAATTCCAGTATCGACAACGCACACAATTACGGGTTCGATAATTGGAGTTGGATTGACCAAACGTGTATCGGCAGTTCGCTGGGGCGTAACCGTTAGTTTGCTTTGGGCATGGATATTAACGATTCCAGTTTCTGCAATATTGGCCGGAATTGTTTATTTAATTTTAAATTTATTTTTGTAAAATTTTAAAATTAAACGCATCATATATTGTCGAAATATAAGTAATATTTATAAAAAACCAATCCAAATAAATCTGGATTGGTTTTTTATTTAAAAGCTGCGACCTATTTTGAATTACTTTCTTTAACCAATCGTTTCAAAATAGCCCATTGTTTCAACGCATCTCTAGCATCTACCGCTGGATAGCCTAACATCACTTTTCCTGCTTCAATGTCTCCAGTAACGCCAGAACCTGCGCCAACTATTGCTCCAGCACCAATTGTTGCGTGATCTTTTATAGAAGCACTTCCGCCTATAATTACGCCATCTCCGAGAGTTACTGAGCCAGCCAAACCAGAATTTCCTGCCATAATACAAAATTTTCCGAGTTTAGAATTGTGACCTATTTGAACCAAATTATCAATTTTGCAACCATCGCCAAGAATTGTCGAACTAAATTTGCCACGATCAACGCACGAATTGGCGCCAATTTCTACATTATCACCGATAACTACATTGCCAATTTGTGGAATTTTCACCAAACCTCGTTGCGGATCTGGTCGAAAACCAAAACCATCGGCACCAATTGTTGCATTCGGATGAATAATACAATCTTTACCAATGTGGCAGCGCTCTCGGATTACTGTTCCTGACCAAATAACAGAATTATTTCCAATTTTACAATCGTCTAGAATCGTAACGTTTGGATATATAGTAACATTTTCTCCAATAACGACATTCAGTCCTATATAGGTTCCAGCTCCAACTCGGGTTCCAAGCCCAATAATTGAATTATCATCAATAATTGCAGTAGTATGAATATTTGAATAAAATATTGGAGTTGGTGGAGCAAACATTTCTAGAACTTGACTCATTGCCAAATCTGCATTTTTTACTTTTATAAAAGCACGATTTTCGCCGGGCTCAATGCCAATATTTTCATTGACAACAGCTAAACAAGCAGCAGAAGTTGACCACAATTTTTCATATTTTTTATTTCCGATAAATGAAATTTCGGTTTCTGATGCTAATTCTAATTGTTCTGGTGCTGTAATTCTAATTGTGATATTGCCTACAATTTCGCCTTTTAAAACGAGATTGATTTCATCTAAAGAAAATGATTTCATATTTGGTTAGTTTTTATCAAATAAAACAAAAAACGGCTATAAATCCTAATAAAAAGAAAAATTAACAAAAAAACTCAAAATTTGAATTTTGAGTTTAATGTGAAATATGCAAAAATTATTACTTCGTTGGCTTCTTCATTTCTTTTTCAATCATGTCATAAAATTCATCTATTTTTGGAAGAATTACAATTCTTGTTCTGCGGTTTGCCGACCGTAACTCAGCCGTGGAATTATCGTTTAGTGGAATAAATTCGCCGCGTCCAGCCGAAATTAATTGTGCTGGATTTACTTTTAATTCTTTGGTCAAAACTCTAACAATAGCTGTTGAACGCTTAACAGATAAATCCCAATTATCTATTAAAATAGCGTTTCCTGTAAACGGAACATTGTCCGTGTGCCCTTCAACCATGCATTCAAATGTAGGTTTGTCATTGACAATTTTAGCAACTTTGGCCAAAACTTCTTTCGCTCTATCCGAAACTATATAACTACCAGATTTGAACATTAACTTATCAGCAATAGATATAAAAACAACGCCTTTTTCTACATTTACTTCAATATCCGGATCAGAAATTCCTACAGAGCTTTTAATACTTGTAACTAATGCTAAAGTAACAGAATCTTTTTTGGTTAAGGCGTCTTGCATTCTTGAGATTTTTAAATCTTTTTCTTTGATTGTTTCTAAAGCTTTCTCAATGTTTTGGGCGCCTTTTGTAGACAAAACAGTCATATCTTTTGATGTTGAAATTAGACCTTGATTGGTAGATTTCAAATTTTCATTTTGATCTCTCAACGCAGATAAACTTGCGTTCAAGCCTGATTTTTCTTCTAAACACGAATTTAATTTTACGGTTGCAGTATTCAATAAATCTTGAATTTCTTTATTTTTGGCTTCAGCTTCCATAAATTTTTTCTTAGATACGCAAGAAGTCATTAAAGTTAAAACTGACAAGCAGATTACTATTTTTTTACACATATTATTATTTTTTTTTTTTTTGATTTTGGTCAATCTTCAATTTCATATTTACTAGATTTATTTAATTTTTAATAACTTTTTCAAAAACCTTGCCATTGTTTATATAATAGCTATAAACGATGCTTTTTAATTTAAAGTATTTTTCTGATTGATAATTGTCTCTTTTTTTATAATTTTTTAAAAATAACAAATAAAACGAAAGATGGGCTTTCAAAATTTCCAAAAAATGTTGCAACTTTCCTTGAAATAAAAATTTTAAACCAGCAATTCCGTCCAAAATCATTCGAAAAAACAAAACTTGAATTAAACTTGATTTTGGCAAATTTTTGGTCAACATCAACAACGAATTCCTGAAATTTAGAAATGTTTTTCTTGGATTTCCAGTTTGTAAAGTGGCGGCCCCAACATGATAAACCGTTGATTGTGCGTTATATTTGATAATGAAACCTTTATTGAAAGCACGCCAACACAAATCAATCTCTTCTTGGTGTGCAAAAAAACTTTCGTCAAAACCATGTAATTGGTTATAAACATTACTTCGAATAAAAAAGCAAGCCCCTGAAGCCCAAAAAATTTCGGAATTATCATTGTATTGATTATTGTCTTTTTCAATGGTTTCAAATATTCGACCACGACAAAATGGATAACCAAATTTGTCAATAAAACCACCTGCTGCACCTGCATATTCAAAATAATTTTTAGACTTAAAATCAAGGATTTTTGGTTGAATTATTGCTGTTTTGGGTTCATTTATAAACGTATTGATAATCGGTTGCAACCAATTTTCGGTAACTTCGAGATCTGAATTTACGAGTGCAAAAAAATCAGCTTTGATTCTTTTTAATGCTTCATTATAACCTTTTGCAAAACCAAAATTTTCTTTGTTTTGAATAATATGAACAGTTGGGAAATTATGTTTTAGAAATAATATTGAATCATCTGTCGAATCATTGTCAGCAACAAAAATTTCGGCTTCTTGAGAATATTTTACAACCGAAGGCAAAAACTGCTTAAGTAATTTTTGACCATTCCAATTGAGAATTACGACTGCTATTTTCATTTTAGATTTTGGGTTTTAGATTTTATGTTCAAAAAACATATCTCTAAATTAAATATTCGGGTAAATTTTCTAGAAAATAATATTTTTCCTGCTTCAAATCCATTTTACAAAAGTAATGTAAAAGACCGTTAGTGACCATCAAAAAATTGGATTTCAATGTCATGTTATATCGAGCAATTTGGTCAAAAGTTGTCTGCGTTATTTTGATGTCGGTAGATTTGCATTCCACCAATATGTTTATGGTGCCATTATTGTTAAAAACAACCACATCGTAACGTTTAGTTAGTCCATTGATTTTTAATGTCTTTTCAACATTAATTAATGATTTTGGGTATTTTTTTTCAATTAATAAATATTGTACAACATTTTGCCTGACCCATTCTTCGGGTGTGAGTACCACAAATTTTTTTCTGATTTCGCAGAAAATAGATACTTTATTTTCACTATTTTTGAGACGAAATTGATAATCAGGAAAATCGAGTTTTATCATTTTACAAAAATACTTTAAAGTTTTCAATTTTCATATCTGATATTTGAAATCTATAATTTAATATATCAAATGGACGAAATTATAAAAATAGTAAACGACATAAAAGCAGGGAACATCAAACCTATTTATTTTTTGATGGGTGAAGAGCCATATTATATTGATAAATTAACTGAATACATCGAAAAAAATATCCTTCAAGAACACGAAAAAGATTTTAATCAAACGATACTTTATGGTCGAGACGTTTCTATAGAAGATATTGTTTCAGCTGCCAAAAGGTTTCCTATGATGGCCGAAAAACAAGTAATTATAGTCAAAGAGGCTCAAGATTTGGTTAAAACAATCGATCAAATCGATAAATATGCCGAAAATCCAATGCCAACAACGATTTTAGTTTTTTGTTATAAATATAAAACGTTGGACAAACGTAAAAAAGTATTAAAGACCTTAGCAAAGAACGGTTTGGTATTTGAATCCAAAAAAATGTATGACAACCAAGTTGGAACTTGGATAAACCGAATTTTAAAACCAAAAGGTTATGAAATCGAACCTAAAGCCAACGCAATGCTTGTCGAATTTTTAGGAAATGATTTAAGTAAAATCAATAATGAACTTGAAAAATTACAGCTTATTTTACCAAAAGGAAGCACAATTACTGCCAAAAGTATTGAGGAGAATATTGGTTTTAGCAAAGATTTTAATGTTTTTGAACTCAGAAAAGCATTAGGAAATAAAGAACAATTAAAGTCATATAAAATTGTTCAATATTTTGCGGACAACCCAAAGGATAATAATATCGTTATGGTCGTCGGGTTGGTATTCTCATTTTTTGTTCAAGTTTTGAAATACCATGGACTGAAAGACAAAAACCCCAATAATGTTGCAAAAGTTTTAGGTGTAAGTCCATTTTTTTTGAAAGATTATGATATCGCTTTGAAGAATTTTCCGATGAAAAAAGTAAGTCAAATTGTCAATTTATTGAGAGATATTGACGTGAAAAGTAAAGGAGTTGGCACCCACGGACTGCCAATAATTGATTTGTATAAGGAAATGTTGATTAAAATTTTTAACTGATTTTTAAATTATTTTATCGATATTTGCAATCCTAAATAAATCAAAATAATGGCTTCAAATAAAAATACAGTACTTGGTTGGGCAACCTTATTGATGATTCTGATGGCATTAATTTTGATAGGTCTCGGAGCATATCGATATGCAGATGTTGCTGGTTGGGGATTTGTAACTGTTGGTATTGGTTTTTTTGCAATAGCATGGGTTTTTAATTCTTTAAAAGGAAGGCTTTAACAAAAAACATAAAATTTGGCGTTTTATAATAGGCATATTGATATCCATTAAAACAACATCAAATTTTTCGTTTTCTAAAATTTCTATTGCTAGATAATTTATTTTCTATTGTTGTACAGTTGGAATTATTATTTTCAATAATTTTTTTTGTAACCATTTGATTAATTTTGTTATCTTTAATTACCAAAATATTTCTTTTTATTTTATTTAAAAAAATATTTTTTTATGCTGCTCCCTAAAATTCAGACAGTAGTTTAAGATAGGATTAAAAACCCTAAATTAGCAAAATTATGTCAAGAACAAGAAGAGTTTTCTCGAA
>JAYVIW010000037.1:0-4289 GCA_043769905.1 Bacteroidota bacterium | reverse complement strand
AGGCGAACTTTAAAGTTGGTTTTGTACTTGGAAGTTCGGTCTTAAATCGATACATTTGGCTAACCAAATCCCCAACTGACGCCAAGCCACAAGACGTTACCTGCTATGTTTTCCGAAAACGACGAAATTTGTATAACAGAAAAATATTCCATACTTTTGGACAAAATCAGTCCGAACAGAAAAATATACAAATATGGAAGTTACTTTTGGAGAATACATAAAACAACGCAGAAGCGAATTAGGTTATCCTTTGCGAAAAGTTGCATCACATATTGACATTGACCAATCAACTCTCGGAAAAGTAGAAAAAAACGAAAGAAGTTTAAGTTTAGAACACTTTGAAAATCTTTGTCAAATACTGCAAACAGACAAATCTACACTTTTAAATTATCATTATTCATCAAAAATAATTGAAGATTTAAAAGAATATCCTGACTACAAAGAAGTATTAAATATTGTAAATGAACAACTTGGGTATTACCTAACAAAACAAGAAAGTTTTAAATTTTTACAAGATTGGAGAGAAAGAGAATTTTCAAATCCAAGTGCAACTATAAAAATTGGAACAATGTTTTCTGGCATCGGAGCAATAGAGTATGCTTTTGAAAGATTGAATTTAAAAACTGAAATTCAATTTGCAAGTGACATTGATAACTTTGCAAAGCAAAGTTATTTTGCAAATTACAAAATAAAAGAAGAAAATTGGTACAATGATGTCCACAATATTGATGGAGAAAAATATAAAGATAAATTAGACATTTTAGTCGGTGGAAGTCCTTGTCAATCATTTTCAATGGTTGGAAAACGTAAAGGATTTGACGACACAAGAGGAACGCTTTTTTATGAATTTGCAAGAGTAGTTAAAGAAAGTCAGCCAAATGTATTTATTTTTGAAAACGTAAAAGGTTTGTTAAATCACGACAACGGAAACACTTTTGAAACAATAAAAGCAACATTTGACGAATTAGGATATAAATATTTCTACCAAGTTTTAAATGCCAAAAATTTTGGAATGCCACAACATAGAGAAAGAATTTTTGTAGTTGGGTTCAAAGATAATTCAGTGAATTTTCAATTTCCTGAAGGAATAACATTGGAACACAAAATGCAAGATTTTTTAGAAGATTACACAGATAGCAAATATTATTTAAAAGAAAAAGTCGTAAAATTTGTTACAAGTTCAAAAAATAGAACAAAAAGATATACACAAATAAATGGAGAAATTGCACTTTGCCAAAAGGCAAACCAGCAATTTAATTGGCACGGAGATTTTGTTTTTGAAGAAGAAATTGAAAGTAAATTCAATGAATTCGTTTTTGATGTAAATGAAGTTGAAGAAAAATATTATTTGTCTGAAAAAACAAAAGATTATGTTTTAAGTTCTGGAACAAAAACTTTTAAAACGAATGTGAAAACAGATTTAGAAATAGCAAGACCGCTTTTGCATAGTATGCACAAAATGCATCGTACAAGTTTAGATAACTATGTTACTCATTCTGGACGAATTAGAAAACTTACACCTAAAGAATGTTTGAGATTAATGGGTTTTCGTGATGATTTTAAACAAGTTGTTAGCGACACACAAATGTACAGACAAGCAGGAAACAGCATAGTAGTTGATGTTTTAATTGCAATTTTAAAACAAATGGATATAACTAAATTTGTGTCAAATTGAATTCAATTTATTTAATATTTGGGCGTTACCACAAGGGTCTGGCTTTACGTTTCAATCTTTTGCTTTTTAAAGAAAAAAGCAAAAGGATTTCCACTTCAATCCCTAACGCAAAACAACAGTAAAATGGCAACAGCAAGAAGAAATTGGACAAGAGAAGAATTGATAGTTGCTTTTAATTTATATTGTAAAATACCATTTAGCAAAATAAATTATAATCATCCATTAATCAAAAAATTAGCAGAAGCAATTCAAAGAACACCATCAGCAGTTGCCTGGAAACTTGTTAATTTTGCAAGTTTAGATCCTTCATTAAAAGAAAGAGATATAAAAGGTGCTTCAAATGTAGGAAAATTAGACAAAATAATTTTTGATGAATTTTATCACGATTGGAATACACTTGCATATGAAAGTGAAGTTTTACTTGCGAATTTTTTAAATCAAGATTTAGAAAAAATAATAATTGAAGATTATGAAAATTACGAAATAAAAGAAGGAAGAGTTAGAGAAAGTTTAGTTAAAGTAAGAGTAAACCAGTCTTTTTTCAGAAGTGCAGTTTTGGCATCGTATGACAATAAATGTTGTATTACAGGAATATCAATAAATGAATTTTTAATCGCAAGTCATATTATTCCTTGGTCAAAAGACGAAAAGAACAGATTAAATCCTGAAAATGGATTATGCCTAAATTCAATTCACGATAAAGCATTTGATAAAGGTTTTATAACAATTGATTTTGATTATAAAATCAAAATCTCAAAATATTTCGATGAATTTAAAAAAGAAAATAATATTCAAAAGTTCTTTTTAGATTTTGAAAACAAAGAAATACATATGCCAAAAAGATTTTTACCAAATAAAGATTTTTTAGAATATCATCACATAAATATCTTTAAAAAATGAAATTATACGCAATTTTTAAAAATGGTTTTCATAAAGGAAATGAAAGAGCAAATAATGGAAATGACGCAATTAAGAATTACATTAATAACTCTGAATTATCGGATTTTTTAAATGATGATAAATTTATTGCTCAATATACTTTTAGTGAAGCAGTTAATGGAGTTCATTACAATGAAAAATAGTTTTATAGTTCGCCAAAACAAAATTGGCATTGGAAATGGTGAGGCAAAATTGTATATTGGGCAAGACGGACAAGAAACAAGAAGTTTTTTTGGAAGTAATGGCTTCGGTATTACCTGTTTTCTTTTGAAAGATGATTTACAGAAATATCTTCAAGAAACTAAAATTGAATACCTAAATCCCGAACAACCTTATATAAATAAAGAGATTTTGCCAAATCTTTGGAATGAAAGAAAGGTTAAAATAGATGCATTACCTGAAAAAATAGAATTTGAAGTTGTGGAACAAACACAAATTGCAGGACCAAGAATTTACGTGAACTCAACGGATTTAGCATATAAGATAATTCGAGAACTTTCTTTGCCAAATATCACTTTTATTTCCGTGATAAAATTATTAGATGAGAATGGTAAACTAAACTATTATTTTAGATTATTTGCCGACTATTTTGGAGAAGTTGAACACCCATATATTTTAGAACAAGAACAAATAGAAGAAATTATAGTAAATAATATCGAAAAGAAACAAATTTTAAGAGCAAGAATTGGTCAAGGAGAATATCGAAAAAATCTTTTGGGACAATGTCCATTTTGTCCAATAACATTAATTTCAGATGATAGACTTTTAATTGCAAGTCATATAAAACCTTGGATAAAATCAAATGAGTTTGAAAAAACTGATCCTTATAACGGATTTATGTTAACGCCAACATTTGATAGATTATTTGATAGAGGTTTTTTATCATTTACAAACGACAAAAAGACGATTTTATCGCCATTTTTGTCAAATATGACTTACTCAAAAATCGGAATATCAGACAACAAAATAATTCCACATTTACCAATTGACGGAAGAGAAAATTATATGGAATATCATAGAAACGAAGTGCTAAAAAAATAACACAGCAGGTAACAGCGGTTTGGCGCAATTGGGGTTTTAGGCAAACTTTAAAGTTGGTTTTGTGTTTGGAAGTTGATTTTTTAATCGATACATTTGGCTAACCAAATCCCCAACTGACGCCAAGCCACGAGACGTTGTCGGCAACCTTCGCGCGACGGAATAGCAAAAGGTAAATCCAAAATGTAAAATAGTTGCACAAATTAGAAAATATCATTTATTCAATCAACTGAATTACTTAATTTACTTTAAATATTATTCATCAATACAAGTAATTTTTTCACAAGCATAAAAATATTGTATATAAACTTAGTATTTTTATCTAATTTTACTTTACATTTGTTCCACTATAATAATAAAGTTATACATAAACGTAATAATATATGGCAAGTATATCAGAGAATTCTTTCGGTAAGAGATTAGAAAACGCACAAGCATTATCAACCAATTTGCAATCATTTACTAATTATTCAGAACTAAATGCTGAATTATCAATCGGAAATCTAAACAGTAAAGTGCAAGAGTTGTTACTTAACAATGCAGAAGTTGCGAGTAAATCGCAAACATATTCTGCTTCTGTAAATGCAAAACAAAATATATTCTTAAAAGATTCAAACTCAATATCTAAAATAGTTAC
>JAYVIW010000036.1:0-8297 GCA_043769905.1 Bacteroidota bacterium | reverse complement strand
TCGTAGTCAATTATATATTCAAATTTAAACTCGTTTTCGATTGATTTCATTTATTTATGAATTTTTTTTGGAACATAGCAGGTAACGTCTCGTGGCTTGGCGTCAGTTGGGGATTTGATTAGCCAAATGTATCGAATTAAAAACCAACTTCCAAACACAAAACCAACTTTAAAGTTCGCCTAAAACCCCAATTGCGCCAAACCGCTGTTAGCAGATGGCAAAATTATATTATTCTATATATGTTTTATTTCCGTATTTGTCCAAATAAAGAAATTTCATTTCTGCTTCAGGAATAAAGCCTTGAATGTTTTTATCATAGTTTTCTCCTTTATAATGGATGTCATAAAAACCGTTTTTGTTTTCGCCAATGTCAAAAACATCTCCTTTTATTAAGTACATTTTTGTTTTAGTTGAATAATCACTATCACTATATATGTAACTTTTATCAATTATTATTTCTCCCGAGTTTGCACTAATTTCTGCATCATTTTTACTTACGGTTTTAACTTCTTTTCCGTTTACAGCTTCTTCGCTCAACGTTTCTTCTTCATTATTTATGTTTTCTTTTTTTAGTGCATTTTGTATCATAACGTAATTCATAAAAATACTTTGCAATTCTTCAACTGGAACAATTCCTTCTACAAGTAGTTGGTCATCTTTTTTTATTTTTTGAAGCGTATAATCATAATCCAATTTTTGAGTCATCATTTTGTTTATAGCGGTAATTATCAAATTTCCTTTACTATTTTCTTCTAACTTTTTAATTAATTCATCTGAAAACTTAAATGATATTTCTGTTGCACAACTACACTTATTTAATTCCTCGTCTTTTTCGGTTGGTCTGATGCTGACAAGTTCAATATTTTCATCTACGAATTTATCGATATTTCCATCATCTTCAATTCCAAACATTGCAAGAGCCAATCCTGACTTATCTTTCAGTTCTTGTGTTATTAAACTTTTTGCTACTTTAATAGCTTCTTCGTTATCACAATCTGGTTGATTTGAACAGCTTGAAAAAATTAGTGATGATAAAATCATCAAAAGAGTAAATTTAATTTTCATTTTTTTATTTTGTTTTACGTTATTTTTTTGCACGATTTTCAAATTGCTTTCTGCTAACGTCTTGTGGCTTGGCGTCAGTTGGGGATTTGGTTAGCCAAAAGTATAAATTAAAGACCAAACTTCCAAGTACAAAACCGACTTTAAATTGAGCCTAAAACCCCAATTGCGCCAAACCGCTGTTAGGCGACGGCAAAACTCGCTGTTTAAATTGATTTTTTTACAAATATATATTTCTTTTGCAATTTTCCAACTGCACAATTCGAATTTTCTGTCTCAGCAAAATTCTCCCCAACTTTTAAGTTTCTACAATTCGGTTTTCGATTTTCTGCAAAACTTTTCGCAACTTTTATGTTTCCACAATTCAGCTTTTTCGGATTCGGTAAAATTTTCCGCACTTTTTTAAGTTTCTAAAATTCGGCTCTTTCGATTTTCTGCAAAACTTTCCGCAACTTTCAGGTTTCCACAATTCAGCTTTTTCGGATTCGGTAAAATTCTCCGCACTTTTTTAAGTTTCTACAATTCGGCTTTTTCGATTTTCTGCAAAACTTTCCGCAACTTTTGAGTTTCTACAATTCGGCTTTTTTAGTTTTCTGCAAAACTTGTCACAAGTTTCAAATTCTTACAACTCGTCTTTTTCGAGATTCTGCAAAACTTTCCGCAACTTTCAAGTTTCCACAATTCAGCTTTTTCGGATTCGGTAAAATTCTCCGCACTTTTTTAAGTTTCTACAATTCGGCTTTTTCGGTTTTCTGCAAAACTTTCCGCAACTTTCAAGTTTCTAAAATTCGGCTTTTTCGATTTTCTGCAAAACTTTCCACAAGTTTCAAATTATTACAACTCGGCTTTTTCGGTTTTCTGTAAAATTTTCCGCAACTTTTAACTTTTCAAAATTCTAACTTTCAAAATTCACTATCTTTCAATTATGAGCAAAGTTTGGAAAATTGCTGTCGCCTAACGTCCCGTGGCTTGGCGTCAGTTGGGGATTTGGTTAGCCAAATGTATCGATTAAAGACCGAACTTCCAAGTACAAAACCAACTTTAAAGTTTACCTAAAACCCCAATTGCGCCAAACCGCTGTTGGCAGATCGCTTTTATTTTTTTTTCAGTTTATTGTTAGACAAATTCCAATATGGTCGCTTAATTTTTTTTCTAAATTCCATATTTCTATTTCTGTTTTTTTGTTTTTAATAAATTCTTTGCTAATAATTATGTGGTCAACGTTTTCAGCAATTTCTTTGGTTAAGTTTTCCATTTTAAGTTTTTCAAACGTTTCGTTTAAAATATTTCTCGCATAATGACTTGGATAGGCGTAACCCGAAAAGTAAACGTTCAAATCTCCAATTATGCAATTTGATTTTTCGGCTTCAAAGTTTTCAAAATCTTTTAATTGTCCAATTAAATCACTTTCAAAACGTTTTCCAATTCCGCCAAATATTCCAATAATTGTTCCGTAAACTTTTAATATTCCAAATTCGGTTTCTATTTCTGAGCAAATACTTGTATAATTATCGAAAGTTTGAAAATGATTTACAAATTTATACTTTGTCCAAATTGAAGTTCTATTTTCTCCAACGTTGTAATTTACGTTGTCGTAATTTTCGGTTAAAGTTTCTGTTGAAACACAATTATAGTTTTCTCCAAGATTTAAAATGGAACTTGTTTCAGTCAAAACAATAATATCTGCGCCAAACTCGCAGAGTTTGGCTAATATTTTTTTGTTTTCTTTTTTTTCAAGTCGTTCAACGTTCCAAGTTAAAATTTTCATTTTTAATTTAGACTTTTTAGTTGTTCAATAATTTTTTCTGCATAATTATCAACTTCGTTTATAAATTCTGCAAAAACTGGTTTTATTTCTTTGATTGAACTATATCTATTCCAATTATCAAGATAAAGCGGATTTTGAATCAAGCCTTTTACTAAATTTGCAGTTTTGGTAGCAAACTCGTTTGCTAATTTTTCATCTAAACCTATTTTCGTAATTTGTTGTTTTGAAAAACCAATATAAATTTGCCCTTTTCGGTCAGTTATAAACATTGTGATTTTGGTTCCGCTTCCATTTGGGTCTAATATTTTTGTAATAAATCCGCCTTGGCTCCATTCTACAAAATATTCTTTTTCTTTTACAGTTTTTAAAATATATTTAGCAAATTCTGCACTTTCAAAATCTGTATTTTGTTTCAGTTGCTCAAAGAAATCATCTTCTGTAATTGTTGTTCTTATTGTGATTGGTTTGACTTTTTCTTCAATAAAATCGGTTTCAATTGTTACATTTCCAGTTGTTGAATTTTCAATTTTCACAATTGCTCTTGTAATTTCCCTAGTTCGAGTTATTAAGTTTGGTATTGCTATTAATTCGCCTTCAACGTTAGGATTTTTGTAAAATTGCATTTCAACTAAACCTAAAGTAAATTGAATTTGTGGCGTATTTGAAAGAAAATCAACCATTTCTTCTACGCTTTCTCGAATTCCGTCGCCAACAATTAAAAGCAAAAATCTTCCACGTTTTAAATTTCGCTCAATATTGTCAATAATTTTATATTCTTCTTGTTCTTCGACCTTCTCAAAATCATTTATTAACTCAATAATTCCTTTGGAATTATTGTTGTAAAGTTGACTTGAAATTTTTACGCCATTATTTAGTTTAGTAAAATTCCAATTCGTTAATTCTTTTGCATAATCAATAATTTGCCCAACAACTTCTCGTTTTGCTTCTGGATTTCTCCAAAGTTTTGTTTCTACAATTGTCAAATAACCGTTTGGCGAAATATACAAATTGTCGATATAACCAACCGAAGTTGAGATTTCTCTACCAATTGAAATTAATGGCGCAAAACCACTTTCGATATCGTCAATTGGTAAAATTTGCGGATTATTATGAATAATTTTCTGCAACCAATTTTCTTGAAAATGTTTTTCATTTAACGGAATTCTTTCCATTTGAAATGAATTTGTTTCGCTTATGAAATATGGTGTTCCTTGTTGTCTATTTCCTTTTTGTATCATATTTTCGTTCTGTTCGGGGAAAGTGTCTGCCAACGTCTCGTGGCTTGGCGTCAGTTGGGGATTTGGTTAGCCAAATGTATCGAACAAAAAACCAACTTGCAAGTACAAAACCAACTTTAAAGTTCGCCTAAAACCCCAATTGCGCCAAACCGCTGTTGGCAGAAGTTATTCTTTTTCGTAATTATCTTCTGGTGGAAGTGATGTGAATTCTGATAAAAGAAGTTGTTTTGTTATTTCATCTAATTTTTTATAATCTATTTTTCCTTTAAGATATAGATTTTCTTTTATTGTTTCTTTTTCTAAAACTTCTTCTTCTTTTTCTTCTGGTGCAGAAAGAAGTTTTATACTATTACCTTTTATGATATGCTCTGTAACAAGTTTTGTTACTACTTCGATTTGTTTTTCAACTGATTCGTGTTTTTTAGTTTTTTTAGTTTGCCTTTTTAATTCGTCTTTTACAGCAATTTTTACGTTTTCTAAAAGTAACTTTTCTCTTTCAACTTCTAATTTTAAAAGTTGTTTATTTCCTCCAAATGTTTTTATTAAATTTTCGTGAATTAATGTTTTATATGCGAGATAAGCACCGTAAGTTTCAAATCCTTTGGTAAATAAGTCAACAAGTTTCTCTGCAACATCAAAAACCAAATTTATTACAACTTCTACTGAACCTTGGTCAACTTCAATTATTTCAAATGCTTGAGGTGTTTCGTCAGATATAATTTGTTGATACAAAAATAATCCTTTATCCCAATTTTTAAGTTCAAATGATAATAGTTTTAAATTATTGTATGATGTTTCATTATTGAAAATAATTGCGAAAATTGCATTTTGATCATTTTGTATTTCTGAATAATCCTTTGATAAAAAAGGTTTAACAGTTAGTTTAATTTTATCAAGTTCCGCAATATTTTGATTTACTCTTGCTTGTAAATTGGTTAAAATTCCATTAAGTGTATTATATTGGCTTCCTGGATCTGCAAAATTACTTTCCTTTAATTTTTGTAATTGTTTATCATAATCGTCTTTCATAAAAGATTTTACTTTGTCAACAAGTACTCTTTCTAATAATTCTGGAATTTCAGAATCTATTAGATTTTCATAATCTATTATTGATTTTTCTGTTAACTCCTTTAGTAAAACTAAATTATTTGAGTTGTTTTGAATAGTTACAATATAATCTTGTAATAATGTTGAATATTTATCTTTACCTATTATTGATTTAATAAAATCAATTAATTCTATAATTTTTCTTACTGTCATTTCTTTATTTTTGCTACGTTTTTTGTATAATTTCTGCCAACGTCTAGTGGCTTGGCGTCAGTTGGGGATTTGGTTAGCCAAATGTATAAATTAATGACCGAACTTGCAAACACAAAACAAACTTTAAAGTTTACCTAAAACCCCAATTGCGCCAAACCGCTGTTGTCGGTTCGGTCATTTTTTTTATTTTTTTTGTAAAACGAAATACCCTGCCTCACTTGGGTGATCCAATATTAGTGAATCTTTTGGTTCTTTTCTAATTAGGTTTATAATCATAAAATCTCCCACAGCTACTATTGTGAAAATTAATGCAAAAAAAATAATTAGTACGTTTCCTATAAACATTGCAATAATAGCTGGAATAAACCCCAAAATTATAGCTGGCATTACTGCGCCAATTATGTACGCATTAACAGTTAGAGGCTCTTTACAATGGCAATATGGAGTGAGCATTTTCCACAATACTCCAAATTTAATCGATGTAAATCCTTTGGTTGCATAAATTGACCAACTAATTCCGTGTATAAGTTCGTGGATGATTATTCCAATTACCAACACTATAAACGTTATTGAAACAGATGATAAAGAATTATTAGTAAAATCTATACTTTTCAAATTAGTCTTCAAATTCGCGATTGTGATTGTTTCGTTCCAAATAAAGTAAAATGGAATTAAATAAACTAAAGTTATTGGAACCATAATTATAATTGCAAAAACATTTGCTTTTAATAGGTTAATTGTTTTTGGAATCTTAATGTATTCGTTATATTCATTCATATTTTTTGTTTTATAGTTTTTTTGACTGACCGACAACGTCCCGCGGCTTGGAGTCAGTTGGGGATTTGGTTAGCCAAATGTATCGAATTAAAAACCAAACTTCCAAATACAAAACCTACTTTCGCTGAATCCTAAAACCCCAATTGCTCCAAACCGTTGTTGTGCGATCGGCAAAATCGATGCGATTTAATTAATGTTAAAATTGATTTTTTCGCTCCATTCCAATTCGTTTGGTAATTTTTGGTTACTAAATTCAATATGGATTACTCTTCGTCTTTCGTTGTTTGTAGTTTTGTTCGATGCGTGAAAAATCAACGGTTTCATTATCATTATTCCGCCTTTTTCAACTTCACAAATCGTTTCTATTTCGTTTTCAATTTCGATATTTTCGGTTCTTACTATTCCTTTTTTGTGCGATTTATTCAGAACTTTCAATGCTCCGTTTTCTTTTGTTGTTTTGTCAATATGAATTCTGATTGTTAAGTTTTGTTGCAATATTTCTTTTGGCGGTTGAACCGCAAATTGATTTTGTTTAAATGTCCAATTCTCATAATTCTCTATTTCCACTTTTTTATCGACAGAAATTGTCAAATCTTGATGATAAGCTACAAACCAATTCGATTTTTCTGGTTTGTCAAAATAAATTGATTTCGTTATGAAATAATTTTCTCCAAAGTTTAGTTTTATAATTTCTCTCAAATTTTGGTTAAAAATAAAATTTAGCGTTTCTGGAATTTCTTTATGAAATTGTCGAATTGCAAATAAATCTTGAGATTTTCTAAAAGTAGAATTTTCGGTTTCGTTTTCAGTAACTTTTTCTATTTCTGCAATGATTTTTTCGATTTCATTTTCGGAATAGACGTTGTCTATAATCGCAAAACCTTCAGAATTTATTTCGTTAATATGTTTCATTTTTCAACTTAATTTTCTTTTCGGATTCTGCTGCTCATTGCTGTCGCACAACGTTTGGCAGCTACAAGAAGTTGCGTACTTCATTCACTGTCAATTACAAATATAGACAAAACTTTGATTCAACAATTACCATTTCCGATAAATCCCATGCCTAGCAATTTCTTGTAACTGCTGTTACCAGAAGTCTTTTTATTTTTCCGTGTATTACTTTTTCTTCCGCCTATTGTTTTTTCTTCCGTGTATCAAGGTGTAGCTTCCGTGTATTACTATTTAGTTTCCGCCTATCAAGGTAAAACTTCACTGTATCAAAGTAAAACAACTCTCATTTACTATTAAGTTTCCGCCTATCATTATATTATTTCCGTTGTTTACTTTAAATCTTCTGCCTGTCAATGTAAATCTTCCGCCTTCCACTATTAATCTTCCGTAGGTTACAGTTGAGTTTCCTTGGGATTTTATGATTTGTTTTCTTGTATAGTCGTTTTTGTTGACTTACTATTTAGAGTTGCTGATACTTTAGCAAAACTGAAAAGTTGTTGTTTAGTTTTATCAGTTTTATAAAAATTGCTTGCAATTTTGGCAATGCTAATTACTTGGTCATAGATTTGATTGAATGCAGTTATTGCTTCATCAGTTATTTCTTTGCGAGTACCTTTGTAGGTTTCTTGTGAAATATTAGCATCTTTTAATGTATTGGCGTAGCCAATAATATTGTCTATTGTTGCTTGTGCAGTTCCTTTGGTAACTATTTCTGTATTTAGAGTAGGGTTAAGGTTAGTTTTGAATTGAAACAATAAATTAACTAATCCTTCTTGGTCACCTTTTTGAGCTGATTTGTGATAGGTTGTAAAACCAAGTTGTGTAAGAATTTCTGTTTTGTGAACAGGAACATTTTTAAAATCTTGCTCAATTTGTACTTTAAATTCAGCAAGGTCGTTTAGGGCTTGTGCTTGAATAGTTAATACTATTTGAGTTGCTTGCCGCATTAGTTGCGCTGCATCTTTTCCTAAATAGGTATCTGTTGTAGTTTGAATTTGTGTTTTGAGGTCATCAAAAAATGGGTCTGCCCAAGTAGTTCTTTTGGATTGCAAAAGTGTTTTGTTAGCAATTGCATTTTCGATGATTGTAGCTGTTGCAGTTAACATTTCTACATCTTTGGTTTTGTATTTTCTTGTTACAGTTGTTGACATATATCTGATATTTAAAAGTTTGAATAGCAAATATATTAAAATGTTTATTATAATCATTAAAATAGAAATCAGTTTTTGGCGTAGCCAAAA
>JAYVIW010000035.1:0-12237 GCA_043769905.1 Bacteroidota bacterium | reverse complement strand
TTCTGACGAAAGAATTACTTTGGAAGCAGATGAAATTGCACAAACAGAATCTTACGACGAAGAGTCTTTACACATGCGTCAACTGCTCAAAACTAGATTAGTTGATATGGATTTATCAGTTAGAGCTTTAAACTGTTTAAAAGCTGCTGAAGTTGATACATTGGGAGATCTGGTATCTTTCAACAAAAATGATCTAATGAAATTCCGCAATTTTGGTAAAAAATCTTTGACAGAACTAGATGAACTAGTAGCAATCAAAAATTTGACTTTCGGGATGGATTTAGCAAAATACAAATTAGATAAAGAATAAATTACTTCATATTTTGCTCTCCAAAGTGGATTGAAGCAAGATGGAGTTTAATAAATTACGTCATGAGACACGGAAAAAAATTCAATCACCTTAGCAGACAAAAGGGTCACAGAGCTGCAATGCTTGCGAATATGGCATGTTCTCTTATTGAGCATAAACGTATAAATACCACTGTTGCAAAAGCAAAAGCACTTAAACAATTTGTTGAGCCGCTAATAACAAAATCTAAAGAAGATACAACGCACAATCGTCGTATTTGTTTTTCTTATTTACGAAGCAAATATGCAGTAACTGATTTATTCAGAGATGTAGCTGAAAAAGTTGGAAATCGTCCAGGTGGATACACTAGAATTATTAAAGTTGGAAATCGTTTAGGAGATAATGCTGATATGGCAATGATCGAACTAGTTGATTTCAATGATCTTTACAATGGTGGAAAAAAAGAGGAGAAAAAAGCTAAAAGCCGACGTGGTTCTAAAGCTAAAAAAGTCGAATCTGACGCTTCATCTGCTTCTGTTGAGGAAGCTCCAATTGCAGAAACAGAAGAATAATTTTATTTATTTTTCATTAATAAAAAAGGATAAGCAAGTAATTGTTTATCCTTTTTTATTATGTTTACGTTTTAAAACATTTATAAAGTAAATATTTAATTTTAATTTTTAGTTCATTATCATTATCACTATTTGCTCAGCAAACACGATCCGCAATTTGCAATTCGTTCAATAAATGAAGTAAATTCAATAAATACATCTGGTACTTGGCTTATGGACAGGGTTGAAGACAAAACAATAATTCGATCTCTTTACTTATTTTGAAAGTTGGAACGGTATTTTTAAACTCTTTACGAAAAGCGGTGCAGAAAACAAGATTTTTAATCTAAAGTAAAATTTAAAAACTAAAACATTAGAATTTTTTATTTCGAAGGACTCTGTATTTCAGTATGATTTATCAAATATTGATTATATTAATGTAAAAAATAATAAATATAAAGTATATCTAAATAATAATAAAGAAGATTTAAATGGTTTGTACCAAGAATTATTTAGTTCTAATAAGTATATATTTCTTATAGAGTTTACAATTAGTATTCAAGCTGGTACTATTAATCCATTAACTCAAGAAAAAATCACACAAGACCAATATGTTCAGACTTTTAAGTATTTTTTTAAAAAGTCAAATGAATTTAAAAGTATTAAACTTAATAAATCTAACATTATGAGTTTTTTTGAAGATAAAAAGGATATAATTAAAAAGTTTGTAAACGATAATAATCTATCATTTTCAGAAGAAGCTGATGTTGTCAAGATGATATTGTATTATGCTTCTATTTAATTTTCTTTGTTAATTTTTTTAAACTTCAAAAATTTTATCAACTTCGAATTTTAATTCTGGAAAAGTTGGAGATTGAATTTCGGTTTCCATTATAAAAGGTCTTGATCCAATATATCTTCCGTTTTGCAAGGTATAAATATGTACATCTTTTTCAGAAGGATTGACTATCCAATATTCTTGAACGCCATTTTCTTCGTATAAATCGAATTTTATCGTTAAATCTTTTTTGGAATTTCCTTTGGATAAAATTTCGATTATTAAATTTGGAGCACCCAAACAACCTTTTTCATCAACTTTGTTTTTATCACAAATAATACATAAATCTGGTTGAACAACGGTTAAAATCTGATTATCGGAACTACTTTTTTTGAAGTTAATCAATCTAACATCAAATGGAGCCACGAATATTTCACAAGAAAGATTATAAAAATATTTATCTAATTCTCTTGTTAGCTTCATTGAAACTCTTTGATGACTGCTACTTGGCGCAGGACTCATCTTGAAGATTTTTCCTTTTATAATTTCTAATCTCTCAGAAAATTGCCACAATAAATAATCTTCGTAAGTATAACTTCCGTTTAAATCTAGATCGTCGATGTTGGTTATTATTTGCGGCATTTTTCGGGATTTTAATACAAAGTTATAAAAAAAATATAATCTAATTATGCAATATGTTTTGCGTGAGTGATTGAAGTGGAGCTCTTTTTAAAAAAGTTTTTTTTACTTTTTTAAAAAAGCGGGAACAAAAAGCACGACCCCGATTTTTTTTCGGGGTCACGCCCAAATTATTCCACTATATTTTTAAATTCTTAATAAACTCATCAAATAGATAGCTAGAATCGTGTGGGCCAGGACTAGCTTCTGGATGGTATTGAACCGAAAAACAGTTTTTAGATTTCATTCGCATTCCAGCAACTGTGTTATCGTTGAGATGAAAATGTGTGATTTCCATATCTTGATTTTTTTCTAATTCATCACGATTTACGGCAAATCCGTGATTTTGAGATGTAATCTCGCCTTTGCCTGTTAAAAGATTCATTACTGGATGGTTGATTCCTCTATGACCATTAAACATTTTGTAGGTCGAAATGCCATTTGCCAAAGCAATAACTTGATGCCCAAGGCAAATTCCGAAAAGTGGTTTATTGTTTTCTATAATTTTTTTTGCAACTTCAATCGCTGAAAAAAGTGGATCTGGATCTCCAGGGCCATTTGACAGAAAATAACCATCTGGATTGAATTCGGATAAATCTTCAAAAGTGGCATCAAATGGAAAAACTTTTATGTAACAATCTCTTTTGGCAAGATTTCGAAGAATATTGGTTTTGATTCCTAAATCCAAAGCCGAAATTTTGTATTTCGCCGATTCGTTGCCGTAAAAATAAGGCTGTTTGGTTGAAACTTTAGATGCCAATTCCAAACCTTTCATATCAGGAACGTTTGCTAAAGCAATTTTTAAATCTTCGATTGAAGTTTCGTCCGTACAAATTACGGCATTCATGGCGCCATTATCACGAATGTAGGAAACCAATGCACGTGTATCAACGTCAGAAATGCAAATTAGATTATGTTTTTTGAAATAGTTAAACAAATTACTTTCGGAATCGGCACGAGAATGATTGAAACTGAAATTCTTGCAAACCAATCCTGAAATTTTAATTGAATCTGATTCTACTTCATTTGCATTTACGCCATAATTTCCGATATGTGGATTGGTGGCGACCATTATTTGACCAAAATAACTTGGGTCGGTAAAAATTTCTTGGTAACCTGTCATTCCTGTATTAAAGCAGACTTCTCCAAAAGTTGTTCCAGAAATTCCGATTGATTTTCCGTGAAAGATTGTTCCGTCGGCAAGAAGTAAAATTGAGTTTTGTTTTGTAGTGTAAGTCATAATGAGTTCTGTTGTCGGTGCAAATTTAATTTATTTTTTTTGAAGAATTAGATTTTACTTGACACAACTCTTTTTTTTTTGTTAGACTTAACATTACAAACGTAATACTGATTTTTTTGATAATAAATTAGTGCTTTAAGTGGGTGTGATGCGTAAGAGATTGAAGAGGAAATCTTTTTTTTTTCAAAAAAAAAGTTTGGAATGAGAGTGGATATGCAAATAAAAAGTGGGTTTTAAGTTAAGCGACATTTTTGTAATTATTTGATTGATTATTAAATTCCTATATTGTCAGATATATTAATACGGAATGCCTTCTTTTTTGATGTACCAGATTTCAATATATTCAACGATTTGAAGTTTCATTTGTTATTAGTTTATTGCCATAAATCTATTCAGTTTTTAACAGCTTAACAAAACTTTCTGCTACTGCATTGTCCCAACAATTTCCTTTTCTGCTCATGCTTCTAGTTATTTTATAGAATTCTAAAATATTTGCAAATTTATTGTTTATATATTGAACACCTCTATCAGACTCGATAGCTTTGCTTGAACTGGCGAAGCAATGAAAAATTAAATCTGCTTGTACATTTCTGTTTCTAATTGCCATTTTCCATGATGCTAAAGTTGTTTCATGGGTACTCATACCATCACTTAAACTCCAACCAATAATTTTTCTGTCATATAAATCCATTACGGTTTTCAAGTACAAAAACCTTCTTTTGTATGAATGTAAGTAATGTCTGAAACTCACACTTTTGATGGTTGGCTAACCACAAAGTGTCTATTTAAAATGTTTTCTAGAACTAAATAATTGTGTTTTGAATCGGTTGTAACTTTAAATTTCTTACTTAATTTGCTAAATAAACCTAATTGCTTCATGTATTTAGCAATAGTTATTGCTTCGCCCGTTCGCTAGTACTCGGGTCTTGGAATTTTATATCCTAAAGCATTTAATTCTATTGTTATCTTTGGACTTCCATAGCGTTGTTTAGATTCAAAATATAGGGCTGTTATTTTTTCTTTTATACTGTTAATTTTCTGAACTCTATTTGAAATAAAATTGTTTTTCCAACTGTAATATCCACTTTGGCTGACTTTTAAAACTTTTCACATTTTTTCAATCGGAAATATTTTTTCATGATTTTTTATAAAATCAAATATTATCGACCGCTCTTGGAAAAAATGCCCACTTTTTTTTAATATATCGCTTTCTAACTCTGCTTCTTTCAATTTCGCTTCTAAATCGCTCATGATTTTTTTGTTCTTGAGTTTGTTTTAAAGTGCCTTTGCCATGAAAACTACCAGCTCCAAATTTATCATAATCTTTGCGCTATTTATATAGCATACTAACTCGAATGCTTGATTCTCATGCTAGTTCGGTAATGTTGGATCTTTCATTACTTAATTGCGTCGCCTGTTCAGTTCGTTCGGGTGTACAGCTTTTATTTTAAATGTTGAATAGTAAATTTTTCTTTCTCGTGTCATGTGTTAAAATTAAGTCTTTTTGTCTTAGAGTTAAATCCCAGCTAAATTTGCATATTCATGAAATCGTTTCCTTAAATCGTGAAGACTTTTTTTAATTCACTTAATTGTTTTTTAGCTAATAATTATTCTAAAATTATGCGTAATTAATAAACTAAATCGTTGTCGTTGATAATATTCAATTTTAATAAATTTTTTTTTGATTTTTAAATAATATATTTGCGTAGTAAATTATATCAAGTATTTATTTTCTAAATGCATAATGTCTTGATTCTAAAATCTAATATCAATATGAGCATTATTATTAAAATTCACGCAAGACAAATTTTTGATTCAAGAGGAAATCCAACTATTGAGGTTGACGTAGTAACCGACAACGGTGTTTTGGGTCGGGCCGCAGTTCCATCAGGAGCATCGACCGGTGAACACGAAGCTGTGGAACTGCGAGATGGCGGAAAAGCATATCTTGGTAAAGGTGTTCTGAAAGCTGTTGAAAATGTAAACACAAAAATAGCTGAGGAGTTGCTTGGTACATCAATTTTTGAACAAAATTTAATTGACCAAAGAATGATTGACTTGGATGACACTCCAAATAAATCCAACCTTGGTGCCAATGCTATTTTAGGCGTTTCATTGGCGGTTGCAAAAGCTGCTGCAAATGAGTTAGGTTTGCCATTATACCGATATATTGGTGGTGTTTCGGCAAATACTTTGCCAGTACCAATGATGAATATCATTAATGGTGGAAGTCATTCTGATGCACCGATTGCATTTCAAGAATTTATGATTATGCCTGTAAAAGCTCAATCTTTTACTCATGCAATGCAAATTGGTACAGAGATTTTTCATAACCTGAAAAAAGTTTTGTACGATCGTGGATTATCAACTGCGGTTGGTGATGAGGGTGGGTTTGCACCCAATTTAGCAGGTGGCACCGAAGATGCTTTGGATACCATAAAATTGGCAGTTACAAATGCTGGATATAAATTCGGAGACGAAGTTATGGTGGCGTTAGATTGTGCAGCATCAGAGTTTTATGTAGACGGTAAATATGATTATTCTAAATTCGAAGGTCCAGACGGAAAAATAAGAACCAGCGAAGAGCAAGCCGATTATTTAGTAGAATTGGCTGCAAAATATCCAATTATTTCTATCGAAGATGGAATGTATGAAGACGATTGGAAAGGCTGGAAATACCTAACCGAAAAAATTGGTCATAAAACGCAATTAGTTGGTGACGATTTATTTGTAACCAATGTTGAACGTTTAGGTCGCGGAATTAAAGAAGGAATCGCTAACTCAATACTTGTAAAAGTAAACCAAATTGGAACTTTAACCGAAACGATTGCTGCCGTTAATATGGCACACAGATCAGGTTATACATCGGTTATGTCGCATCGTTCGGGCGAAACAGAAGACAATACAATTGCCGATTTGGCTGTTGCGTTGAATTGTGGTCAAATAAAAACGGGTTCGGCATCTCGCTCGGATCGTATGGCAAAATACAATCAGTTGTTGAGGATAGAGGAAGAATTAGGAGATACTGCTTATTTTCCAGGAATGAATGCATTCAAAAATTAATTATAATTGCAGTTTGCAATCATTGAATATTTAAAAAACCTCAAAATTTAGTCTTTTGAGGTTTTTTTTTTCTACCACGATTTGATTTTTTTATTATCTAATTTGAAATTAAGCAAAATTAAAAGAGACCCATCTAATAAAGCAAATTAACATAAGGCAAAACAAAATATTCTATCTGAAATTTAACCGCTATAATTGTTGACGACGTTTTAATGACAAGCTAAATTATGCAATCTGAAGCAAAAATTAAAGCCAAATTAGAACGGGTTTTGCTAGAATTTAATAGAACAATTACTTAATCTTTAAGAGTAATTTTTGTTGATAAAATAAAACAGTATTTTATTTGACCCCAGTTTTGAAGTTATAAAAGAATCTGCTTTTAACTCGTTAAAGCAGGAATCTTTGCATAGATTTTGTTCAAAACCCTAGCTCTGCGTGCGGGTTCAATACTGCTACCCGCAGGTTTTGAAATTATTACAGGGATATTTTTATTTATCAAAACCAATTTTTTACAATAATTAATGTAGTTTTGTTTTATAAAGAATAAATGCCAATAATGCCAAAAAAAATACTATTTCTCTCAGGAACCCGAGCCGATTTTGGCAAAATAAAATCATTGATTTCAATTTTAGAAAGCCATGCTAATTTTGAGGTTTTTGTATTTGTCACTGGCATGCACCTGCAAGAAACGTATGGATATACAGTAATAGAAATCGAGCGTTGCAATTTCAAAAATATACACAAATTCGAGAATCATACCCATGAAACTACTATGGATTTGACATTGGCCAAAACCATAGAAGGCTTGTCAAGTTATGTTAAAAATTGTAATCCCGACCTGATTGTTATTCACGGCGATCGAGTAGAGGCACTAGCGGGAGCAATTGTGGGTTCGTTAAATAACATATTAGTAGCACACATAGAAGGTGGCGAAGTTTCGGGAACCATAGATGAATTAATAAGACACTCGACCAGCAAAATGAGCCATATTCATTTCGTTTCCAATCAGTTGGCGAAAAATAGATTAATGCAAATGGGCGAAATGTCCGAATCGATTATTCAAATTGGTTCGCCCGATCTCGATATTATGTTTAGCGACAATTTGCCTAATTTGGCAACGGTTAAAGAATATTATAAAATAAATTTCGATCAGTATGCCCTTGTGATGTTTCATCCAGTAACCACCGAAGTGGATAAAATGGAAGTTTATGCAAAAAATTTTGTTGATAGCTTACAAAATGATTCACACAATTTTATTATTATTTATCCAAACAACGATTTAGGCAGCACTGCAATTATTCAACAAATTCAGAACTTAAAAACCAATTTAAGATTTAGAGTTTTTCCGTCGTTAAGATTCGAATATTTTTTAACATTATTAAAAAACGCAAAATTCATAATAGGCAACAGCAGCGCTGGTATTCGCGAAGCACCGTATTACGGTATTCCGATAATCAATGTTGGTACTCGTCAGCAAAATCGTTCGGTCAATGCAGATATTATCAATGTTTCTTATGAGCAATCGGATATTTCCAATGCTTTGAAAACTATTGACTTGCATAAAATTTTACCTACAATTAGCGATTTCGGAAAAGGAAATTCAGCCCAATTGTTTTTGGATTCATTATTAGATAATAATATTTGGAATATCAATCATCAAAAGCAGTTTAGAGATAATTAAAATCCCTGTAATCATGACTAACTTAAATTTTTTTAGTAAAAAAGGGTTTCAAAAAATTGTTTTGACTTTTTCGGTTGGAGTAAGTCTGACACTATTATTGCTTAATAATAGTGATATTTCTAGAATGCAAGCTAGCGATAGTGATAGTTTTTTTGCAGCTTTTAGTCATTTTCAAAAGTTAGGTTATTATGACGGATGTGTTGCGGGATATGGGTTGCTTTACAATAGTTTTTTAACCCTTTTTTTTAATTTAACACATTCGTATGAGCAGTCCTTTTTTTTGGTAAATTTGTTATCTCAACTAGCGATTTTGATTATCTTAATCAAAACTCTTTTTTTCTATATAAACAAGATTGATAGATTTTATTTTTTTGGAATTGCAATTTTGGTGACAACACAAGTTGCTAACCTAAAAGCTTATAGTGTAGCATATAATGATACTTTTTTGGCTGTTTTTGTAGCATCTATTATTTATGTTTTGATCACTAAAATTTTCTTTGATTTTGAAAACAAAATGAATTTTATAGCATTAGGAGCTTTGTTGGCACTTGCATTATCTATTAGAGAAACAACAGCAATAATTATTTTGTGTATTTTTTTAATGATTATTTTATTAAAATTTACTCAAAAAATTGTTTGGCAGCTAGTTTTTAAAAATATTACTTATATGACTATTGTTTTTTTGTTTGTAACTGTTCTCCTTCATTTTCCCAGCCTCAAAGAAAATAAAAAATTGTGTTTTTATGATAAAAACCCAAAAACTGGCGCCGTGTGGATACAAAGAAATTATTTAGGATTAAAAAAAATTCAAAACCACGTCGTGCTACCTATTCATCGTGATGCTATCTGGATCAACACCAGATTTGAAGAGGTTAATACTTATTTAAAAACAAATGGTGAAAAAAGTTTGCCGAAAAATATTTTTGAAGTCATTTTAAAAGACCCGCTTCTATTGGCCCAAATTTTTGTTTATAATTTTGGATATTTACTTTTAATTTCGGTACGATTTTATGGATTATTATTGTTTTCAATGCTCTTTTTATTCCTTAGAAAATCAGTTGTAAAAACCCATAACCTAATGTTGATTTTCACAATAGCTTTATATATTTTATTGTCTTTTATTTGTGTTACTTTTGTAGAAACAAGATGGTTAACGGGATATGAATTTTTAATTCCTGCCTCAACTTTTATGTTTTATAAATCAATTTCAAGTAACCACAATAAAAATTCTGCCAACCTAGTTCTTATGGTTTCATTAATTATGGTTTCGGGGTTCAATTTACTTTCAATAAATAAGTTAATTAATTGATAATGAAACATAAATCCAAAATATTCATATTACTTCCTGACGGTGTGGGTTTGCGCATTTTTGCTTATTCCGAATTTTATAAAACTGCCAAAATCAATGATTTAGATTTGGTATATTGGAACAATACACCATTTAATTTAACTAATTTAGGATTTGATGAAATAAAAATTCAAAATTCGAGAAATCATTTTTTTACAGAAATTTTTAAAAATACTCGAAAACATATTGAACTAAATTTGAGCATCAAACGAGAAAATGATAATGTTTATGATAGTTATAGATTTCCATTTCCCTTTAAAAGTTTAAAAGCAATTATCAAAAGTTTGATTACCAAGTTTTTGATAGTAACACATTCATCAGAAAAAGGATTGTTTAAAATTAAGCAAAAAATCAACGATTTAGAACGAAAAACTGATTTTTACAAACAGTCATTTGCAACTTTGCAAAAAGAAAAACCAAATCTAGTTTTTTGTACCAACCAACGTTCATCATCAGCGATTGCTCCGATTCTTGCCGCACAAGATTTGTCAATTCCCACCGCATCGTTTATCTTTTCTTGGGACAATTTGCCAAAAGCAACCATGGTAACCGAAACCGATTTTTATTTTGTATGGAGCGATTTGATGAAAAAAGAATTACTAAATTATTATCCATACGTAAAAGAAAATCAAATATTTGTAACTGGAACGCCGCAGTTTGATAATCATTTTGATAAAGATATTTTATTATCAAAAACAGTATTTTTTAATCAGTATAATCTTGATTTAAACAAAGATTATATCTGTTTTTCTGGTGACGATGAAACAACATCGCCCGATGATGAAAAATATCTTGATGATTTTGCCAATGCAATCGTCAACTTGAACAAAAAAGGACATAAATTAGGTATTATTTTCAGAAAATGCCCAGTAGATTTTTCAGGTCGTTATGAAAAAATTATTGAAAAATATAAAACGGTTATTGTTGAAATTGCTCCAAAATGGGACGCAATTGGCACTGACTGGAACACGATTTTGCCAACAAAAGAAGACAATTTTTTATTATCCAACACAATTGAACATTCACTATTTGTAGTAAATATTGGTTCGTCGATGGTTTTTGATTTTGTATCATTCAACAAGCCATGTTGTTATTTTAATTATAATCAAGAAACTAAAAAAATTAAAAATTGGGATATTTATAAATGTTACAAATATGTTCATTTTCGCTCAATGCCCAATAAAGATGCTGTTGTCTGGTTCAACGCTGCAACTGAGATCGAAAACAATATTGAATCTTTGTTATTAGAAAGTGAATCAACAGTTGTCAATGCCAAAAAGTGGTTCGAAACTATCAACCAACATCCACCAGAGAAGGCCTCAGAAAGAATATGTAATGCGATAAAAACTATTTTGAAATAATGCATATTGCTTTTTTAACATCTGAATATCCGCACCCAAAAGTGGCTCATGCTGCAGGTATCGGCACGAGCATTAAGAATCTTGTAGATGCATTAGTTGAAAAAAAAATCAAAGTAACTGTTTTTGTTTATGGTCAAATTTCTAATGATTTTTTTAAAGAAAATGGCATTGATTTTTATTTGATAAAACATCAAAAACACCAATTTGGGACTTGGTTTTTTTATAGAAAGAACATTCAAAATTTTATAAATAAAATCATTAAAAACAATAAAATTGATATTTTAGAAGCACCAGATTGGACTGGAATAACTGCTTTTATGAATTTTAAAATTCCATTAATAATTCGTTTTCACGGAAGCGATGCTTATTTTTGTCATCTTGAAAAAAGGAAACAAAAAATCAAGAATTTTTGGTTCGAAAAATTGGCTTTAAAAAACGCAAAAGCATATATTGCGCCTACCGATTTTGCGGGAAAATTGTCTCAAAAAATATTTAATTTAAATAGTAAAAAAATAAAAATTATTCACAACGGCATTCAATTAAAATATTTTGAAAATTCAAATCCTTATGTTTTTCAAAAAGGTCTGGTTTTATATATAGGAACAATAATAAGAAAAAAAGGTGTTTTGGAATTGCCCAAAATTTTCGAATGTGTTTTAAAACAATTTCCTGACGCCACGTTGTTGTTAATTGGTGCTGATGCTAATGATATCGTGACAAATTCATTGTCAACTTGGCAATTATTTCAAGAAAAAAGCAATGCTGAACTGCTAAAAAATGTTCAATATTTAGGAAAAATTCCTTATAAGGAAATTCAATCATATATTCAGAAAGCCAATGTCTGCGTTTTTCCTACATTTGCCGAAACACTAGGAATGGTAACTGTTGAATCTATGGCTATGCAAAAAGCAATTGTGACGAGTGATTTTGGTTGGACCAATGAAATAATTATAAATAATGAAAGTGGTTTTTTGATAAATCCAAAAAAGCATCAAGATTTTGCAAATGCAATTATTGATATTTTAAAAAATGACGATTTTGCGTTGCAAACTGGGGTAAATGCCAGAATTAGAGTTGAAGAAATTTTTGATATTAATAAGATTGTGCAACAAAATATTGATTTTTATCAATCATTTATTTAATAAGTATGTGTCAAGTTTCATAACGTTATTGATGAAAGTTGATTTAAATTTGATTCAAAGTTAGGATTTTATTTTTAAATTCAATTAGTGTAATTTTAAATATTTC
>JAYVIW010000034.1:0-62889 GCA_043769905.1 Bacteroidota bacterium | reverse complement strand
AATATAGCGCAACGAAAACGTCTCAAAATCTGCGGGACTTAATAAACCTCCCCACGAATCGAATATCTGTACCACATCTGCACCTGCTTCGACTTGTTTTTTTAAATAGACGATCGTCGTATCGGTAATCATTTGTAGTAAACGATGTGCGGCTTTAGGTTGTGTAAAACAGAAAGCCTTAGCGGCATCAAAAGTCTTTGAACCTTTACCTTGCACCATATAACACAATAAAGTCCACGGAGCACCCGCAAAACCAATCAACGGGACACGTCCATCAAGTTCTTTTTTTGTCAAACGCAAAGCGTCAAAAACATAGTGGAGACTGTCTGCTACATCGGGAATATTCAGTTTTTCAACATCTGAAAGATTCTTTATCGGATTCGGCAAAACAGGTCCAACACTTTCAATCAATTGCACTTCCATACCCATTGCTTGTGGCACGACAAGAATATCGGAGAAAATAATAGCGGCATCTACGCCCACTTGATCAACAGGTTGTAGTGTTATTTCACAGACCAATTCAGGGGTTTGGCAGCGTTCAAAAAAACCATATTTAGCGCGTAAAACTCTATAATCGGGCAAATAACGTCCTGCTTGACGCATCATCCAAACAGGTGGACGTTGAACGGTTTCGCCCTTTAAGGCTCTTAGAAATAGGTCGTTTTTGATCATTTTATTTTATGTTTAGACCTAGCAGGTTTTGAGAAAATGTTAGGACTTAGAATTTATAAATATTTTTCGATGCAACTTTCAATCACATCTTCGATTGTTGGAATTTCAGCAATTACAATATTTTTTGTAAATTTATCTAATGAATTTGCAGTTGTTTTGCCAATGCAAAAACAAGTTTCGGTTTTTATTTTATTGTCTTTTAAATAGCTTTCAACTCCTGATGCACTAAAAAACAATATGCCATCAAATTTTTCTTCTTTTGAAATTTTGAAAGGTGCTAATTTGGTTTGATAAACTTCGATTTCATTAAACTTAATTTTGCTTTCTTTTAACGCTTTTGGCAGTGTTTCTTTACGTAAGTTTCCACTAAAAAAGGTGAATGATTCTTTGTTGTAGATTAAGGTAATAATTTCTGCCAATTCTGATGCATAATCCATATAAACATCAACTTTAAAACCGTTTTGCTCTAATAATTCTTTGGTTTTGATGCCTACACAAAAAGTATTTTTAGTTTTAAATTTTTCCCAGTTTTGTTGTTCTATTAAGCTTAAAACTGCGTTTTGACTGCTAAAAATAAGATTTTCATTTATGTTATTCAATTCAAAATTATTATTTTCGATTTCTATAAAATCTTGTTCCAATAAGTCAATATTGGCATCGATAAATACTTGTCGTTGTTCGTCAGATAATGTTTTGGTCGATAATATGCTGATTTGAGTTTCCATTTTTTTCTGTTTATAAAAAGTTAATCAGTTTGATTCGCTTTTAAAATTATCAAATGTGAAATTGCGATTTCACATTTAGAAATTATTTTTTCAAACTTTCCTTAATTTTTTTCATCAATTCTGTGCCACCGTTATTCAAAATTTCTTGGGCTAAATTATATCCTAATTTTTTCCATTCTTGAATTGGTACAACTTTTTCGACTTTTATTTTTTGTTTTCCATCGATTGATAATAAAATACCATTAAACGAAATTTCATCATCTTTGAAAGTTGCCAATGCTCCGATTGGTGCAGTACAACCACCTTCTAGAGTTCGTAGAAATTGACGTTCTATGTACGTACAAATATCGGTTTCAAGATCGTTCAATTCGGCAACAGCTTCTTTGCAAAATTCATCATTTTGCATCGCGTGAATAACCATTGCCCCTTGCGCTGGCGCTGGAATCATCCAATCAAGATTTATGAAATTTTCAGGTTTAAGGTTGATTCTTTCTAATCCTGCTGCAGCAAATATGGCTCCATTCCAATCATTATCTTTTAATTTTTGCATTCTTGTGTTTACATTTCCACGCAAATCGACTACTTTATGAGCAGGATATTTGTTGAGCCACATGGCCTGACGACGCAAACTTCCGGTGGCAATTGTTCCTAAATTTTCTAGAAAATTCAGGTTTTTATTATAAACTAAAATGTCTTTTTCATTGGCACGTTTCAAAACGGCAGCTTGCATCATTCCGATTGGTAAAGCCGTTGGGACGTCTTTCATAGAATGAACTGCAATATCAATTTCACCATTTATCATAGCAATATCGAGGGTTTTAGTAAAAATCCCTGTGATACCGAGTTCGTAAAGTGGTTTATCGAGCAATAAATCGCCTTGAGATTTTACGGCAACAATTTGGGTTTTGTAACTTAAGTCGTTAAGCAATTTTTCGACCGTATTGGCTTGCCAAAGCGCGAGTTCGCTGTCCCGAGTTCCTATTTTTATTGTTTTTTCAGCCACAATTAGTGCAATTTTTTTTAACGCTAATTCGCTAATTTTTAAAATCTGTGAATTTGCGGTTGTTTTTCATGTAAGATTACAATTGAAATATTTTATTGATATAATCGATGCTTTCATCAACCATCGTATCTTCGTCTTTGAGATGATTAGCAAAATGGTTTGTTATTTTTTGAATGATACGATTGCTAATTATTTCGGCTTGTTCTTCATCGAAATTAGTTAATTTTTTTCGTTGAAAATTCAATTCGGCATCTTTAATTTCATTCATTTTTGCTTTAAGGGCATGAATTGTTGGTGCAAATTTTCTGTTTTTGGTCCAAGCAATAAATTCATCTTTTATTTCGTTGATGATAAATTCGGCTGCAGGAATTTGACTTTTTCTATTTTCAAGAGTTTCATCAGTAATTTGCGATAAATCGTCCAGATGAACCAAAGTTACATTTTTTAAATCTTTGACATTCTCATTTACATTTTTCGGGATAGATAAATCGAGAATCAAAAGCGGCTTTTTTAAATTCAAAATTGCTTTATCGATTGTAGGGTTTTGCGCTCCAGTTGCAACGACCAAAACATCTGCTTTCTGCAATTCGAGATGCAGTTCGGCATATTCTTTAACTATTAGATTGAGTTTTCCTGCCAATTTTTCGGCCTTGTTTTTGGTTCGATTTATAAGCGTAATTTGTTCGTTTTTGGTATGTTTTACAAGATTTTCGCAGGTGTTTCTTCCAATTTTTCCTGTTCCAAAAAGCAGAATGTTTTTATCGCCAATATTCGCTACATTTTTCATTATATATTGTACCGATGCAAATGAAACTGATGTTGCACCTGAAGAAATTTCTGTTTCTGTTTTAATTTTTTTGCTTGCTTGAATCACGGCATTTACCAAACGTTCCATAAACGCATTGGCCAAACCAAAGGATTTGGCCTGTGTGAAACTGGTTTTGATTTGTGAAATAATTTCAAAATCGCCCAAAATTTGACTATCTAAACCTGTTCCTACTTTGAATAAATGTGAAATGGCTTCTTTGTTTTTATAAACGTGTGCAACTCTCTGGAATTCTTCCACTGTTCCGATACTGTTTTCGCAAAGCAACTTGATGAGTTGAAAGGGATGTTCCGCAAAACCATAAATTTCGGTGCGGTTGCAAGTAGATGTAACAATAAGACTATCGATTCCTTCTAATTTTGCTTGTTGTAAAAGTGCGTTTTTGGCATTATCATTCAAAGAAAATTTGCCCCTAACTTCGGCATCCGCTTTCTTGTAACTCAATCCGATTGAGTAAAAAGTTTGATGCTTTGATAAATTAAAATTTTCCATAAAATGCACTTTCGTTGCTAAGTGCAAAATTATTACTAGAAATTAGATAAAAACAACGCTAAAAGTTCTATTTAGAACGCTTAATGTTTTTTTAGATTTTTATCGTCAAAATAGTTAATAAATACTTACTTTTGTAATGTTTTCAACATTTTAGAATTGGTTAATTTAGAGTTGTTCTAAATAATTTATTTGTATTTTACGAATTTTCATATAAAAAAAATATCGCTATGGGTTCAGAAGAAATTATAAAAATTGAAGATGATTTTATTTTGATTCGTTTTCAAAACGATTCAAACGTAGTTTTTCAAGCACAACGCGAAGTAACTAGTGGCTTGATTCAGTTTCATTTTGGTTTAAAAGGCAGCGGCAAATTTATTTTCAATCAAGGAAATTATACCTTAGATTTAAAAGAAGAAAAGTCATTATTGCTTTATAATCCTCAAAAAGAATTGCCGTTAAACCTCGAATTAGCAGCAAATTCTTGGGCGATATCGGTGATTATTTCTATCAAAAAATTTCACACATTATTTTCGACCGAAGCCAATTATATTACATTTTTGAGTGATGATAATAAGGATAAAAAATATTACAAAGAGGATAATATTTCGCCGTCAATGGCAATTGTTTTGAGTCAATTGTTCCATTATAATTTAAATCCATCCATTAAAAATTTATATTATAAAGGAAAAGGGTACGAATTATTGAGTTTGTATTTCAACCGAAACGAAGATCCAAATGCCGAACAATGTCCATTTTTAATCGATGAAGATAATGTAATTAAAATTAAAAAAGCCAAAGAAATTATTATCGCCAATATGGCCGAACCCCCAAGTTTACATGAGTTAGCAGACCAAATTGGTTTGACATTAAATAAATTAAAAATGGGATTCAAACAAATTTATGGCGATACCGTTTATGGATTTTTATTTGATTATAAAATGGATTATGCCCGAAAACTATTAGATTCTGGTTCGTATAACGTAAATGAAGTTGGCCTAAAAATTGGTTACAGTACTGGAAGTCACTTTATTGCTGCTTTCAAAAAGAAATTTGCAACAACACCAAAAAAATACTTAATGACCCTGAATCCGAATGTTTAAAATTATGAAACAACAAATAAATAATTGTTAATCAAATCAATATAAAAAGTAAGATTCGTTACTTTTACAAACCAATTAGAACTATAATATTACAAACCAATGAAAGGAGTATTACTTGTAAATCTGGGTTCGCCAGAAAGTCCAACACCAAAAGATGTTAAGCCTTATTTAGATGAATTTTTAATGGATCGATTCGTAATAGATGTGCCGTTTTTATTGCGGGCACTATTGGTGCGTGGTGTAATTTTGCAAACCAGACCAAAAAAATCTGCTGCTGCTTATGCCAAAATTTGGTGGGACGAAGGTTCGCCATTAATTGTTTTGTCAAAAAGAATGCACAAAAAAGTACAAGATTTGGTTGACATTCCGGTTTCATTAGCAATGCGTTATGGTACGATTTCGATAATGAAAGGTTTACAAGAATTGCACAATAAAGGCGTAAATGAAGTAATGCTTTTTCCATTATACCCACAACACGCAATGGCATCGACGACGACAATTTTGGTTTTGGCAGAAGAATTGCGCGCCAAACATTTCCCAGAAATGAAGTTTACTACCGTTCCTGCATTTTACAATAAACCTGATTATATTAAAGTTCTAGCCGAAAACATAAAAAAGCATTTGGGCGATTATGATTATGACCATTTGCTGTTTTCGTATCACGGAATTCCAAAACGTCACATTCGCAAAACAGATATTACCAAATCGCATTGTAAAATTGATAGAACTTGCTGCAGCACACCATCGCCAGCGCACGAGTTTTGTTACAGCCATCAATGTTATGAAACTACAAAATTGGTTACCGAATATTTGAATATTCCAAAAGAAAAATATGGTCAAACATTTCAGTCAAGATTGGCTGGCGATAAATGGTTGACGCCTTATACCGATACAACAATCAATGAAATGCCTAAAAAGGGTATTAAGAAATTAGCGGTTGTTACACCAGCATTCGTATCTGATTGTTTAGAAACTTTAGAAGAAATTGCGATGGAGGCCAACGAAGAGTTCTTGCATCATGGTGGCCAAGAATTTATAGCAATTCCTTGTTTAAATGATGATGATGCCTGGTGCCAAGTTGTTGCCAACTGGATTGGAGATTTTAACACTAAGTAATTATCCGCAGCAAATTCATTAATAATTAGGTTAATGAAAATAAATTTATGTTAAAACTGTACATAATGGAATTATATAATTATCTAAAATCGCTTCATCTTATATTTGTAGTTACTTGGTTTGCTGGATTGTTTTACATCGTTCGCTTGTTTGTATATCAAATAGAAGCCAACGAAAAACCATCGCCTGAAAGAGAAATTTTGCAAGCACAATACAAAATAATGACTTACCGATTATGGTACATTATTACTTGGCCAAGCGCCATTTTGGCTAGTTTTTTTGCGTTTTGGATTTTGTTTTTTACCGATTTAGGCAATGCTTGGCTGAAAACAGATTGGATGCAAGTAAAACTTGGCTTTGTTTTTGTGTTGTATATTTATCATTTAAAATGCCACCAAATTTATAAGCAATTGCAACGCGATGAGGTAAAATATTCTAATAATTTTATGCGGTTATGGAATGAAGGGGCAACAATAATATTGTTTGCTATTGTGTTTTTGGTAGTTTTAAAAAACGCAATCAATTGGATTTATGGTGTTGCAGGAATTTTTCTTTTTTCTATAATAATAATGCTAGGATTTAAGTTTTATAAAAAAATTAGAGAAAAAAAATAGTCTTTGGTCTCAATTTTTTTTAAAAAATTGAACTGCGACTCAAAATTGCCGCTGTTCAACGGAAATGAAAACTAACACATGAAGGACTTCAAAATATCAATGCTCTCGCTTCGAATAAGAATTTTCTTGTCGATGATTTTATTGATATTAATTTCGTTGGTAATAATGGCTTCAATCTCGATTTATCAATTCAAGAACGAAGCAAAAATTTATCACCAAGAAAAACTCGATCGAAAAGAAGTTGCCATTAAAGAAAATATTGATTATGTTCTTGCCAATACAAATTATGTATTGAAACCAGGAAATTTGAGTTATATTTTCAGAGATAAAATTCATGAGTTGGCAGATATTCATAATCTTGAGATTAACATTTATAGCTTAAAAGGCAATTTGATAAAATCTTCCAAAGCTAAATTTTCTGTAGATAAACAATCTCCTCCAATTAAAAAGTTTATTTTAAAGTTGGTACAATCCTCGATTGAAAAACGCTATGTCGATATTAGTACTGATAATAATGGAAAAAAAAATCGTTCTTCGTTTAGTTTAATAAAAGACGATAAATTCAAACCAATCGGAATTTTGAATTTGCCTTATGTCGAAGATGACAGTTATTACGAGGCTGAATTGTCAAGTTTTTTGCTTCGTTTGGCACAAGTATATAGTTTTATGTTACTCGTTGCATTTGCAGTTGCATACTTTTTATCATCCTATATAACGCAATCATTAAAAACAATTTCAGATAAGTTAAGCGAAACATCTTTGAACCAAAAAAATGAAAAAATAGTAATCGAAGCTAATAGCAGAGAAATCAATTCATTGATTGATGCTTATAATAAAATGGTAGATAAACTCGAAGAAAGCGCGTTGAAATTGGCACAAAGTGAACGCGAAGAAGCTTGGCGAGAAATGGCAAAACAAGTCGCTCACGAAATTAAAAATCCACTTACACCGATGCGATTGACGGTACAAAGTTTCCAAAGGAAATTCGATGAAACTGATCCTAATTTAAAGCAAAAACTTAAAGATTATTCCGAAACTTTAATTCAACAAATTGATGCAATGAGTTCGGTTGCGGCGGCGTTTTCCAACTTTGCATCAATGCCAGCACAAGACAATGAAAACTTAAATGTTGTAGAAGTTGTCGATTTAACATTAGATATATTTAACGAAGAATATATTGTTTTCGAATCTGAAGAAACAGAAATTATTTCCAAAATGGATAGAACCCAATTGGTTAGAATCGTTAATAATTTGGTCAAAAATGCTATTCAATCTATTGCCGAAAATCAAGCTGATAAATCAATTTTGGTAGCTGTAAAAAAAGTCGAATCCAATGTGTTAATATTAGTAAAAGACAATGGAATTGGAATCGAACAAGAAAATATAGAACGTATTTTTGAACCAAAATTCACAACCAAAACAAGTGGAATGGGGTTGGGGCTAGGAATAATAAAAAATATTATAGAAAATTACAAAGGAACAATTACTTTTGAATCAAAATACGGCCAAGGAACAACTTTTACGGTTTCTTTGCCATTAATTAAATCATAAAAAAACAATGACTTACGAAAACATTTTGGTTGTAACCAATGAAAACATTGCAACAATAACTATTAACCGACCTACAAAATTAAACGCTTTAAATGTTTCAACAATTAAAGAATTGCATTCAGCATTCTATAATTTGGAGAACCAACACGAAATTAGAGCCATAATTTTGACTGGAAATGGTGAAAAAGCATTTGTTGCGGGTGCAGATATTGCTGAATTTGCCAATTTTTCTATTGAAGAAGGCGCGCAATTGGCAGCACAAGGACAAGAAATTCTATTCAACTTTGTAGAAAATCTGAAAACGCCGGTTATTGCTGCCGTGAATGGTTTTGCACTTGGTGGAGGTCTAGAATTGGCAATGGCTTGTCATTTTAGAATTGCTTCGGACAATGCAAAAATGGGGCTGCCCGAAGTTTCGTTAGGTGTAATTCCTGGTTATGGTGGCACTCAAAGATTGCCGCAATTAGTAGGAAAAGGTCTAGCGATGGAGATGATTATGACGGCAGGAATGATTACAGCCGAAGATGCGCATCGTTCAGGATTGGTAAATCACGTTGTGCCTCAATCTGAACTTTTAGATTTTTGTAACGCTATTGCTCAAAAAATTATTAGAAACTCACCAGTCGCAATTTCTCATGCTATAAAAGCCATAATTTCCAATTTTAGAGACGGCGAAGATGGATATAAAACCGAAATAGAAGCCTTCGGTAAATGTTTCGGAACCGAGGATTTTACAGAAGGAACAACTGCATTTTTAGAGAAAAGAAAAGCTGTTTTTATTGGAAAATAATTAAAGTTTATTTCTCACCGTTCCATTCACTATAAAATTGTTCAAGAAAAATTTCCATAAACTTGTGGCGCTCAGTGGCCATTTTTCTTCCCGTTTCTGTATTTATTTTATCCTTTAGTAATAATAATTTTTCATAAAAATGATTAACTGTTGGTGCGTTTGAATTTTTATATTGTTCTTTAGTCATTTTAAGATTTGCAGGAATTTCAGGATTGTAAATTTGTCTGTTTTTATAACCACCATAATTAAAAGTTCTTGCAATTCCGATCGCTCCCATGGCATCGAGTCTGTCAGCATCTTGAATAATATCTAACTCAATTGAGGTTGCTTTTTTGTCAAAATTACCACCTTTAAACGAAATATTTTGGATTATAAAAATTATTTGGTTGATAATATCTTGTTCAACTTTTTCTGATTCAAGAAAAATTCTTGCAGTTTCTGGTCCAATTTTTTCGTCTCCGTTATGGAATTTGCTGTCGGCAATATCATGCAATAGAGCGCCAAGTTGAACAATAATTTGATTGCAGTTTTCATTTTTTGCAATCAACAAAGCATTTTTATAAACCCGTTCAATATGAAACCAATCGTGCCCAGATTCGGCATTTTCGAGTTTTTGTTTAACGAATGAGATTGTTTTAAAGATTAAGTTTGTTGACATTTTTGGTTAAAATTTATATATCTAAATTTATTTTTTTAACAAATCATAATTTAAAAACCCATTTCAAATTCATGAATTGGGTTTTCTATTTTAATTGAAAGTTATGTTCTAATTGTTATTTGATCATAGCAGGTTGCACCCATTTGAAAATCTGTGATTCGTCTGGAATAACCATTCTTTCTGTAATTTTGTACATTCTTGAGGGTAATTTCATTAAGTAATCTCTAGCTTTTTCTGCTTCGTCCGTCAACCCAGATAATTTTTCGATTTCCCATTTTTCGATCAATTTTTGCATAATATCAACATAATCGGTTGCGGTATAAACGCCAATGCGTTGTGCAGAATCAGAAAAATGTGTAAATGCCGAACTTATTTTTTCGCCCGATTCTCGCAAGAATTGTGCAGGCATGACGATTTTTTGCTTCATCATATAATTAAATGCCAATAGCATTTCGCTAGGATCAACTTTGAAAATTTGTGATACAAATTCTGAGTAGGCGTGGTGGTGTCGCATTTCGTCGCCAGCAATCATTTTACAAATTTTCGAAAGCTTATTGTCACCATAACTTTTGGCCAATTGTGCCACTCGATTGTGCGAAATATAGGTTGCTAATTCTTGAAAGCTGGTGTACACAAAGTTTTTATATGGATCGCGACCTGTGCCAATATCAAAACCATCGGCAATCAAATGTTGGGTTGTCATTTCGATTTCGCGCATGTTGACACGACCCGACAAATAAAGATATTTATTTAACAAATCACCATGGCGGTTTTCCTCTGATGTCCAGTGGCGCATCCATTTTGACCAACCGTTATTTTCTGCTTGACCAACGCCATCTACATCCATCAACCAAGATTCGTAGGTTGGTAAAGCTTCCTCGGTGATGGTATCGCCGACTAAAGCTACCCAAAAATCATATGGCAAATCTTTTGCAATTTCTCTCAATTCTTTTACTTCTTCAAAGAAACTTTCTTCTTGAGAATTTGGTAAAAAATCGGTTGGTTGCCAAATTTTTTCTACAGGAATTAAATATTGGTCAACGAAAGTATCGATTTTTTTTTCGATAAAATGCATGACTTCTAACCGCATGTTACTTAATGACATATTTTAGGGTTTATATGAATGACTTTTTTGCTTTAAATTTTTTATAAAATTAAGATTAAAATGTCTTCTTGTTATTATATTAAGTTTTCGACAATGACTTTTTCTGTTTCGATCATTATTGCTTCGAATGAAAATGCATTAACAGCCATAGCTTTATGAATCGTAAAGGTAAGTCTATTTCCTAAATTTAGCGGAAATAATCCGTTTTTAACAATTTTCCAAGAGTTGTTTATGCTTATTGGT
The DNA here is from genome assembly GCA_043769905.1 of Bacteroidota bacterium. Lineage (GTDB taxonomy): Bacteria > Bacteroidota > Bacteroidia > Flavobacteriales > Flavobacteriaceae > Flavobacterium. The sequence goes on along the minus strand of JAYVIW010000034.1, from coordinate 51,994 downwards.
ACAACAAATGCGGATGGTGCATTTTTACAAAGAATCTTCAAACCTGTTTCTGAAAATTTCTTTGGCATACCTGTTTTACTTCTTGTTCCTTCAGGAAAAATAAGCGCTGAACGCTTGTTTTGTTCTATATATTTTGAAAGTTTTGTTATTTCAACGATGGCTTGCTTTGGATCTTTTCTATCAATTAATACCGATCCTCCATTTCGCAGATTATAAGAGACACTGGGAACACCTTTGCCCAATTCTTTTTTACTAACAAATTTTATATGGTATTTTCGCATGAACCAAATTACGGCAATTATGTCATACATTGATTGGTGGTTCGCAACAAATATTAACGGAACATTGTTCGGAATGGTATCTAGATTTTCAAATTTATAGGTTGTTCCTAACAAATTGGTGCAACGAATCAAGAAAAAATTCAAACAATCGACACTTTTTTTGTGGGCTTGATATCCAAATATTCTTAAACAAATAATTTGTATTGGATGAAAGATACACAAAAACACAAAGAAAATTAAATAAAACAGTATGGTTATTGGATAAGAAATTATTTTTTTCATCAAATTTTATTAAAACACAAAAATACAAAAAAAACCTACAACTAAATATAATTGTAGGTTTATGAATATTTTAAGAAAATAGTTATTTTTTACTGAATTTTTGAGAATATTTATTTCCGTCAGCATCTTTTAAAATTATTGACGTGTTCTTTAAATAAATTAGATTCAAGTTATAAAACTCTTCGAATTCTAACTAAACCCCAACTTCTCTCGAACTCTACCCAAAACTTTATTGGCAACTTGACCTGCTTTTTCGGCACCAATTTGCAATAAATCATCAATTTCGTGAAGATTGCTCATAAAGTAATTATATTTTTCTCTTTCGTTTTTGAATTTATCAATGATTAATTCAAACAACAATTGCTTGGCGTGACCATAACCAAAATCTTGGTTGAGGTTTTTGTATTTTTCTTTGAATAATGCTAATTCGGCTTCGGATGCTAATAATTTATAAAGTGCAAAAATTTTACAAGTTGCTGTGTTTTTTGGCTCTTCGAGCGGCGTACTGTCGGTTTCAATAGACATTATTTGTTTACGAAGGGTTTTGTCTTCAAGAAAAATATTGATTATATTGCCTCTAGATTTACTCATTTTATGTCCATCAGTTCCCGGAATATACATCGTTTCCTCCTGAATTTTGGCTTCTGGAAGTACAAATGTTTCGCCCATTTGGTGGTTGAAACGAGCGGCTACATCTCTAGTAATTTCAATATGCTGCAATTGGTCTTTTCCAACAGGAACAATATTGGCGTCATACAGCAAAATATCAGCAGCCATAAGCATTGGGTAACTAAACAAACCTGCATTTACATCTTCTAAATGATCGGATTTGTCTTTGAACGAATGTGCCAATGTCAAGCGTTGAAACGGAAAAAAACAACTCAAGTACCATGACAATTCTGCTGTTTGTGCCACATCTGACTGGCGGTAAAAAACTACTTTGTTGACATCTAATCCACAAGCCAGCCAAGCCGCTGCAGTGCTGTATGTGTTGGCTCGAAGTGTCGTTCCATCTTTTATTTGTGTTACAGAATGCAAGTCTGCAATAAACAGAAAAGATTCGTTTTCGGGTTGGTTTGATAAATGTATTGCTGGAATTATTGCACCCAAAAGATTGCCCAAATGCGGTGTTCCTGTGCTTTGCACGCCAGTAAGTATTTTCGACATTTTAATATATTTTTGTCACTAAGGCACGAATGCACAAAGTTTTTTATTTTTGCAAATGTAATATTTTTATGGAATGTATGGTTTGATTTGTTACATTTGAATTTTGAAAATATATTCTAGAAAAGCCTTAACCCTTGCAGTTTTAACCCCGATAGTAGTGAAAATCCTTTTTCTTGGCTTTTTTGACAAGAAAAAGATTGAAACAAATAGCGGGAACAATGCTTATAAAATTCCCTGATGCTGGGTTTCTAACACTTATAATAAATGCGAATTTTTAAAATAATATTTTGGTGCTTTTGGCGAGTCTGGTTTTATGTCTTGATGGCAATACCAATTTTGTTAATGTTTCCATTTTTGGTTGTTTCGATTCTAAAAGAAAAATGGTATCCTTACTTTTTTGTAATGGCAAGAATTTGGGCTCGTGTTATTTTGTTTGGAATGGGTTTTTATATCAAAATCGAAAAAGACCAAGAACTTGAACAAGGCAAAAGTTACATGTTGACTGCTAACCACCAATCAATGACCGATATTATGTTGATGTTGGCCATAACTCGAAATCCGTTTGTGTTTGTTGGCAAGAAAGAGTTAGTAAAAATTCCACTTTTCGGATTTTTCTATAAGCGAACTTGTATTTTGGTCGATAGAAGTTCGACCCGAAGTCGCATGGAGGTTTTTAATTTGGCACAAAAACGCATCAATCAGGGTTTAAGTATTTGTATTTTTCCTGAAGGTGGTGTCCCGGCAGAAAATATTTTATTAGACGATTTTAAAGATGGTGCTTTTAGGTTGGCAATTGAACATAAATTACCTATTGTGCCTATGACTTTTGCAGATAATAAGAAACGTTTTTCTTTCACTTTTTTGAGCGGAAGTCCAGGAATAATGCGAGTAAAAGTTCATAAATTTGTCGAAACAAAAGACAAAACACTCGATGATAAAAAAGATATTCGAGACGAAGTTCGAACGGTTATTTTAAAACAAATAGTCGATTTGGGTAAATAATTTTTCTTTTAAAACCCAAAACTAATTCCTGAATAAACACCAATAAAATAAGGTTTATAAGCACCAACATCATTCATAAAAGTATTGATTTGATACTTTAACATCGGTTAAATCCGAACTTGCTATGATTGTGCCACGCAAAAAATATTTTCCAATAAAAAGACCAACTAGCAAAACTGCCGCAACGCCAGAAAATTTCCACCAAAACAGAATTATTTTTTGGTTTTCTTTTTAAATAATTCATGCTCAAAATTGTTCCATATATTTGATGGCGGAACAACCTCGAGTTCGATTTTAATGTTCCAATTGAAATGTTTAACTTGCTGGCAATTTCTTTGTGCGAATAATTATCACTAGCAAAAAGATTATAGACAAGTCAATACTTGTAAGGCAAATCTTGAATTATGTGAATTAAAAATTCAAGTGAAATACTGTCTATTTTTAAATCAGTATCGTCATTATCGGTAATGTTGTCAGTAACTATTTAGAGAAAAGTTGCATTACGGTATTGTTGTAAAACATGGTTTATGAGAACTCACATGGTGCAACCTTCAAAATGATCCTTTGTTATCAAACTTATTTATTTATTCAAAAATCAATAGAAATTCATCTTGCAAATTATCTTGTGCCACCTTATAAATGGGCGAATATTTAAGACAAACTCCAAACAATTTTGAAGGCAACAGTTTCTATAAATATGCTTGAGCATTTATATCGTTTTTTTTTGCAGCCTACAATGGTTTGCTCAATTGTCAAAATCTGTTTAAAATCAATTAAAAACAATAGGTTTGTTCGTTTGCGGAATTTTCACAACATGATATGGTTGTGTTATTACTGTTGTAGCAAAACCTTGTGGCGAAGTTGATGTAACAGTAACCGTAATCTCGGTATTGGTTTCGACAATATTGCTAATGTTTATGGCATGTCCACCACTATTTTGAACTGGAGAAAAAACCGCAATAACCTTCTCGGTTGCAAAATTCACTGCAATCGTTGGTGGAAATAGTGTATTGTTGACCATACTCATTTGAGTTTGTAAATTATCAAAATCTGTTTGATTGTCGATAACCGTTCTTTGTTCCAAAATATTTTCTTGACCAGCACCATACAATTCTCCTTTTAATAATAATGTTGGCGTAATATTGATTGGCGCTGCAATCGTTGCTGGATTGTTTGTAGAGCAACTTAATAGTAAAACTGCAAATAAAGTCGTATAAATAATATTTTTCATGATTAATTTATTGAATATTAATAGTATAAGTTAAAAAAGTATTGTCGGGTTGTAAAAATCGAATCGTGTGAATTCCGAGACTTGTTGCTATAAAATTATAATTTGAGTTTAGGTTAAAAACGGGCAATGTACAGAAGCAACCTTCGTATTTGGCTTTGACCGTTATAGTTTTTGTATTACCAGAATTAGTTTCAGTAATATTACCAAAACTGCCGCAACCATTAAAAACCGTAAAAAATAACGAAATCGGAATAGCTTGATTGACAGTCCCAGTCGCAGGAACATTTGCAGATGTAACTGGTGCATGAACATATTCTAAACAAACTTGATTGTAGGTTTCTGACCATTTTACGAACGAATAATTCATAATTTGGGTTTTCCAATAATCTTCAGTACCTGCAGGAACACTAATCAACATGTTTTTTGTTTCGCTCAAATTATCTTCTAAATTTAGTGTTGCAATAGTGTTCAACCAATCTGTTTGATTGGTCAGATTCATGTTGAACATCGTATTGATGATTCGAGTTTTGTTTTCAGGAGCATAAAAATAAACACTAGATGATGTTGCCGACCATGCACCAGTATTGATATATGTCTTTTGATTCATCAAATTTATGAGATTGTTTACGCTAGTTGATGGTGTGTTTGAGTTATAGACAAATCCATTCATTTGACGAATGTCAAACCCAATATTATTCATGGTCGAAAAAACCAAACTTAAGTCAGCATCTTTATTAATTCCGATTCCTAAATTGCTTTCAGTAGCATTTATTGGTGGATTTTCCTTAATTGTTTTAATTTCATTATTTTCAGAACAACTAATTATGACAGTTGTAATTAATAGTAAAAGGAATCTTTTCATAATAAATTTATTTTATTTATATAAAGATGTAAAAAATTGAAAAAGGTTGCGTCAATAAAAAAATTAAATCAAGATAACTTCTATTTTATGAACGATATCTTTTGGTAAAATTGTTCGCATTGCTTCTTCATATCCCAAAACAATTTTATTGCCAAAAACAGATGTTGGCAGTTTTGGAAATAAGTCTCTATTGGCTGTCAAACAATTTTCTAAAGGTTGATTGAACGGCGCAAACCCAGCAAAAGGATGAGTTGCTCCCCAAATCGTGACTACTTTTACACCCAATATTGCAGCTAAATGCGAATTGCCAGAATCCATAGAAAGCATGATGTCAAGATTCGAAATCAATTTTAATTCTTGAGTAAATGACAATTTGCCTGCACAATTTATAACGTTTTTTTTATTTGTCGTTAGCAAATTTAATTTGTCTATTTCTTTTTTTCCTCCGCCAAAAAGCAATACTCTATTTTTTAAATTTGATGCCAATAGGTCAATAACTTCTTGCATTAAGTCTAATGGGTAAACTTTTGAATCATATTGTGCAAAAGGTGCAATTCCAATTAATTTTTGATTATTATTTTTTATTAAATCTAAAATTTCAGAGTCTAAAATTGCTTTTTCAGAAAATTTTGGTTGAGACATATTGATGTCGAAACCAAGTGTTTTAAAAACTTCACAATGCCTTTCGAACATGGTTGGCAATTGCTGAAAAACTTTATTGTTTGGCCTAGTCAATGCTTTTTTTTCAGCACGACCTTTGTTTAAAGTCGCAGTTTTTGTTCCGCTAAAGGTAAATAAAAATGTAATTATTTTAGATCGTAAAACATTGTGCAAGTCTGCAAACCCATCTATTTTTAAAAGTTGCAAATCTTGAAAAAGTCTAATCAAACCCAGAAAACCTTTGTGTCGATTTTGAGCATCAAACTCAAAAAAAATAATATTAGGAATTCCGTTAAACAATGGTTCAAAGAATTTTCTAGATATTACAGTGATTTTAACTTCCGGATATTGGCTATTGAGCGCAGACAAAGCAGGAACCGTCATGGCAACATCGCCCATTGCAGAAAGGCGCATTATGGCAATATGTTTTGGTAGTTTTGGCAATTTTATAATTCAAAAAAACATTTTAGGTTTTGAAAACTTAAAACTTGTAAGTTGTTAAAATAAATAGTTATTTTTTATTCAGGTACAAAACAGGATTAAGTTCATCATCATTGTACATTTTCATTTGTTTGTAAACCTTCATAAACTTATTTCCTTGTTCAATATCGCTTAATAAATCGTCAATTGCAGCTGATAAATCGCTACGTTGTTCCAACAAAATATTTAGTTTTTTCTGACAATTGTCTCTGTGTTCTTGGCTAGCGTCAGCTCGAGTCGCTTGTTCGTTCATATGATAAATTTTCAGAGCCAAAATACTCAACCTGTCAAATGCCCAAGCTGGACTTTCGGAATTGATTTTTGCATTGTCTTTGACGACCACATTATGGTATTTGTTAAGGAAATAACTGTCTGTATATTCCACCATATCAGTTCTCTCTTGGTTTGAAGCATCTATTCTTCGTTTTAAGTTCAAAGCTGCAATAGGGTCGATATTTGGGTCACGAATTATGTCTTCAAAATGCCATTGCACGGTATCAATCCAGTTTTTATGGTACAACAAATGCTCAAATTTGTTTTTGTCAAATGGGTTGTTTATCGGTTGATCAACATTGTCAAACTTGTGATAATCTTGAATACTTTGCTCGAAAACTTGGTAGGCTATTTTTGAAAACATAAAAATTTTATTTTGTAAAACAAATATAGTTTTAAAAAAATTAGTTTTCAAACCCTGAACAAGTTTTATTGAAATTTGAATGTATTTATATAAATTTGAAAAATTAAAAAAATTAAAAAATGCAACTAGTTGAACTTTCCTCGATTTCAGAAATTATTTCACAATTTGAAATGATAACTCATTTGTATCCAACGATAACCAAAGAAAAATATCAAAATTATCTTCAAGAAATGTTGCCTCATAATTACAAACAATTGGCAGTTTTTGAGAACGATAGTTGTTTGGCATTAACAGGTTTTTGGGTCGGCGTAAAACTATGGACTGGTAAATATATTGAGATTGACAATTTTATAGTTCACCCTGAACATCGGCAAAAAGGGTTGGGAAAGTTAATGACTGATTATTTGACAAAAAAGGCTATCGAACAGCGCTGTTCTTGCATAGTTCTGGATGCTTTTACAAGCAACTTCAAAGCACATAAATTTTATTTCAACCAAGGGTTTGAACCTTTAGGGTTTCACTTTGTTAAAAAAATAGATTAGTGAAATCAATAGCGAATTTTGACGCAACTGTCTCTTAAATAACCCAAAATTTTTGTTTATTATTAATTTTTTAATTAACCAGATTTTATTGAATTATAAGAACTCGAGTCTGAAAATGGTAATTGGCGAAGCAATACATTATTGATGTTATTTCAAAATAAACTTTCTTGATTGATCGGGTTTTCAAAGTCAAGCAAGAGTTTTTTTCGCCACAATCCACATGCAAAACCGGTTAATGCACCATTGCTGCCAAGAACCCTATGACAAGGAACTACCAGCAACAACTTGTTTTTTCCGTTGGCCGATGCAGCGGCTCTAATTACTTTTGGGTTACCCAATTTTTTTGCCAATTCTAAATATGATATTGTTTTTCCGTATGGAATTTTTTGTAGTTCTTGCCAAACTTTTTGTTGAAAGGCGGTTCCTTTTTGTTGGTTTTTAAAAGTAAATTGTTTTCTTGAACCATCAAAATATTCTTTTATTTCTTGAACAATATCCAACAACGAATCTGGAATTACATCTGAAATTTTGCTATTCTCTGCGAATAAAATTTCTGAAACTATAGCGTTCTCTGCAACAATTTTAATAATACCAAGAGGCGAATTGATTTGACAGGTTTCCATTTTTGAAAAAAAATTTTCTCAAATATATAATTTTCTATTTTAAATAAAAAGCTACCGTTTTCTTGTAACTGGAAAACCATTTGTGACAAAAGCTTTTTCTTGATAAAAGATATTGACTTAAGGTTAGCAATCGTTAGTTTATTGGCTTCTAAAAATTAATTTCGCTTAAGAATTTTGAGGATAGTATTTTTTTCGTTGTAATAAATAAAACATCCGAAACTTAAAATTGCGAATATTCCAAAGACAAAGCTTTCTCTAAACATTGGAATATAAAAAGAAAGACCTGATAAAACAACCGATACCGATAAATAACCAAGAATTTTAGGCATATCGTAAGGAATTGGATATTTTTTTTGACCTAACCAATAAGATATTGCCATCATGGTTCCATAAGCTGCTAAAGTGGCAATTGCAGAACCCATATAACTAAATTGCGGTATTAATAAATAATTGATTATTAGTGTTATAAAAGCACCAACTATTGAAATATATGCACCAATTTTAGTTTTGTCAATCAACTTATACCAAACAGAAAGACTGGTGTAAATGCCTAAGCAAAAATTAGCTAAAATAATCAGAGGAACTACTTTCATTGCAGCCCAATAATCAGGATTTGGAATAAGTAATAGTTTTAATAAATCGGCAAAAACAATAACTACTAATAAAATTATAGACCCAAAAATAACAAAGTATTTGGTAATTGCAGCGTATGTTTGAGGTGCATTTTCGTTTTGGGCATGACTAAAGAAGAACGGTTCGATGCCCAATGTAAAAGCTGTTCTGAACAAAACCATAAATAAACCAAGTTTATAACAAGCTGCGTAAGTACCAACTTCCGACTTGGCAATGTCTGGAGGTAATAGTTTGCCTAACAGTATTTTATCGAAATGTTCGTTAATGCCAAATGCAAGCCCGGCTATGAGAATTGGCCAGCCATATTGCAACATTTTTCGCCAAAGTAAGGTGTCAAATTGCCATTTTAGTTTAAAATAATCGGGTGCAAAAATCATCATTGTCAAGCAACTTGCAATTAAATTGCTAATAAAAATATACCCAATTTGAAAATTTCTAACATATATTTCCAACAGAAAAATATTCGGATTTTGGTTGACCCAAAAAGGTAAACCTACTAAGAAAAAAAAGTTGAGACCAAGATTTACAACAACATTTGAAATTTTTATTATTGCAAATATTATTGTTTTTTGAGCAACTCTAAGTTTTGAAAATGGAATAATCGTCAAGGCATCAAAAACCAAAATCCAGACTGCATAAGAAATGTAAATTGGGTCAGTGTCGGCTATTTTACCTAGGTAATTGGTAGTCAATAACCCAAAAATTAAGAAAACCATAGAAGACCAGAAAATAGAAATTGTTGTAGTTTGAACGACCGATTGTTTGTTATCTTGGTTGTTATAGAACCTAAAAAAAGCAGTTTCCATGCCGTAAGAAAGTATTACGTTGAAAAACACCATCCAAGAAAGCACTATGGTTACTGAACCATAATCTGCTTTTGGCATCACGTCTGTATAAAGTCTGACTAGCAAAAAACTCAGCATTCTAGGTAAAACTGTTGCTAGACCATATATTGCAGTTTGTTTAAAAAGAGATTTGTAGAGACTCAAAGTGTAATTATTTGGTACAAAAATAGTGGATTTTTTTAAAAATTTAGGTACAACATGTAGTGAATTTTCTATCTATTTGAACCGAAAGTTGTAGCGATTGTAATAAAAATACTATTTTGTTGATGAAAATATTATATTTGTAAAAAAATACTCCTAATGAAAACTAAAATTTTAATAATTGGTGCTTGCGGTCAAATAGGAACTGAACTGACTTACAAATTGCGCCAAATTTATGGAACTAACAATGTTATTGCTGCCGATATCAGAAAATTGAATAATGATGTTGTCAATTCTGGACCATTTGAAGTTGTTAATGCTTTAGATTTTAATCAAATTGAACATTTGGTCGAAGTGCATAAAATTACGGATATTTATTTGATGGCGGCATTACTATCGGCAACAGCCGAAAAAAACCCAGCTTTTGCATGGGATTTGAACATGAATTCGTTGTTTCATGTTTTGAATTTAGCAAAAGCCGAAAAGATAAAAAAAATATTTTGGCCATCAAGTATTGCAGTTTTTGGACCAACAACTCCAAAAGAGAATACTCCACAATTTACTATCATGGAACCAAGTACGGTTTATGGAATTAGCAAACAATCTGGCGAACGCTGGTGCGAATATTATCATAATGTTTTTGGAGTCGATGTACGCAGTATTCGTTATCCTGGCTTGATTTCGTGGACAACTCTGCCTGGTGGCGGCACAACAGATTATGCAGTTGATATATACCACAAAGCAATTGATGATAAAAAATATGAATGTTTTTTATCGTCAGAAACCAAAATGCCAATGATGTATATGGATGATGCAATAGCCGCCACTATCCAAATTATGCAGGCTGATGCAGCTGAAATAAAAATTCGTTCCTCTTATAATCTAGCTGCAATGAGTTTTACCCCAAGCGAAATTGCAACCGAAATTAAAAAACATATTCCAGAACTAGAAGTTACATATAAACCAGATTTTCGTCAAAAAATTGCCGATTCATGGCCAGCAAGCATTGACGATACTCAGGCAAGAAATGATTGGGGTTGGCGACACAAATTTGATTTAGAAAAAATGACCAATGTAATGTTGGAAAATCTAAGAAAATAATTTAGTTTTTTAACTTTTCAATCAATTCATTTTCAATAGGTGTTTTTATTTTCACAACTTCATTAGAGTTGTCATTCGGAATGGTCATTGACAAAACATAATGTTTAATTTTCCAAGATTTCCCTATTTTAATTAAAACGCCTGAACCTCGACAAATTTTCATTTGGGTGTTTAATAATTCGTCGAACCAAGCGGTTTTTTGGTCTTTTGACAAATAAATATGTCGTTGTAGCGCTGTAAAACTCCAAGCTTTTCCTTTATCAAAATAAGGTTTTGCAAACGCCATAAATTGTGGTTTTGTCCAGTTTTCGGTCGCATCTGTGCCAATATAAATGGCATCGTTGGTCATTGCTGACATATAATCGTCAAATTTGGCATTTGCCGCAGCGAAATGCCAATTATCCAGAACTTTTGTAATGTCTTGTTCGACATTTTGAGCGAACGAAATTGTGGTAAATAATATCAGAAAAAGTGTTTTCATAAACCTAATTTTGAGTAAATATAAAAAAAAGACCCAAATAAATTTGAGTCTTTTTGTAATTATTATTTTTTGTTAATATCTATTGCACCACAATCGGATAAATCACTTCTGCATCAGTTGAACCTCCTGCATTTGCAATATTTCCAGTTGCAACTCCTGAGGCACTTTTATTTGGTTCATGTCTCAATACTAATGTAAAATTGCCTGTTGCTGCATTTAAAGTTGTGTAAGAAAATGCCAAACCAATTGGTTTTCCAGCACTATCTGCATCAGTGTAAGCAAATGACCCTAAAGTAGTTGGTGCCTGAAAAAAGAACTGGTGCTCTAAACCTTTTGTCAAAATTTCTTCTGTAATGTCTTCTGCAGGTGTAACAGTTTCATTCAAGATCGTGATTGTTCCTGTATAAATTGTGTTGGCTGATAAATTTCCTGAAACGGTTACTACTGGTTGGGTTGGGCCATCTCCATCAACATCTCTTGATGTTAAAGTAATAGTTTGAGTTCCTTTTCGCAAAACTGTTGTTACGGTCGTGATAACTTCTTCCTCGATTACTTGTTGCGGTGTTGGATTATCGTCCTTGCTGCAAGATGTGAATACTAGACTTACAAATAAAGATACTGATAAAAAAATTGTTTTAAATGTTTTCATTGTTTTAAATTTTTGTTTTTAATAATTAATTTTTAATTGGATTTGTAAATTTCTACCCATTTCACTAACAAATAACCGTTGCCTATTGAGGTAGTCTCTATAATCGGTATTCATGATATTATTTACTGAAAATGCCAAAGTTGCAGTTCCAGATTTGAATGTTTTAAATTTCATTTCTGAATAAAAATGCAGCAATTGATAACTTGGTGGTGGCGTACTGATATCAACCAAAACAGATTCTAAATTGCCATTTTCAACAATATTGGTATTGAAATTGTTGTTTGGAAAACTGTTTTGTCGAAAAACTAAATCTGATTTTAACTCCAATAGCAACTCATGCCACTTTTTTTTAGAGAACTGAATTTTGTTGTTTACATTCAACGGTGGCATGTCAATCAATGGTTCATTATTTGAAACATCATGACCATTTACATACGCCAAGGCAAATGTGTGTAACCAATTTTTGTTGATGTTCCACTGAGTTTCAAGATCTATTCCTAAAAGTCTAGCGTTGGTTTGTTCGTATTCCCAGACTGGAAATGCACCACGAGTTGTGGTTTCAAATCCTGTTGGTTTTAAGAACATATAATTTTGAATTTTATTCAAATATGGATTTACTTCAAGTTGAAAATAACTCCATTTTTTTTGAAAGGTTGTCGAAATCTTTATTGCTTGTTCTTTCTGTAATCCCAAATCTCCCAACTCAATTGTTCCTAGCGAATGATGCAAACCATCACTAAAAAACTCAGAAGGATTGGGGTTTCTAGTTGCCAAGCTCATATTGGCATACCATTTGAAATCATTGTCAAATTCTTTTAAAAACCCAATACTGCCTGAAACATTCTGAAAGTTAAATTTTGGTTTCACAAGCCATTCTGTACCGAAATCGCCAATAATCAAATGATTGAATTGAGTGTTATAGTTGCGTTCGTTCCATCTAGATTTCAAATAATATTTACTAGCATTAATGTTGCTATAATCAAATCTTAATCCTGAATCAATCGAAAAGGTGTCCGAAAAACGATGGTTTGCAATTCCGTACCAACCAAAATCCAATTTGGAATAATCAGGAATCAATGGTTTAATTCCGGTGAATGAACTTGCAACATTGCGTTGATTGGCTGCCGAAAAACCTGATTTAAAACTCCAATCGTGCCACATTTTCTTAAAATCTAAATTGCCCGAATGTGTGGTCAATGTCAAGTCTAATGCCGGAGTATCATTTGCCGAACGGCGCACATCAAACTCTAACCTTTTGTTGAATTGAAAAGCATATTGAAAACTTAGCGTTGTGGCTTCATTGATGAAATAATTGCTATTCAACTTGGCAATGTGGTGCTGCACTTCTTGTTTTGGGTTTTTGATATTGTAAGTAAAATCATTGGCAATAAATGGTGTTTTTGTACTAATTGCATTATATAAATCAGTAGCATTTCCAATATGCGAAGCACTTAAAATTCCGATTTTTGCGTTATAAAAACTATAATAAGTTGTAACGTCAAAATTGGTTTTAGCAAATTTTAAATCGCCAGTAAAATTACTTTCTCGACTGCCAGAATTCGATAAAATATATTTTGGTGCCGTTCTATCGCCCATATATTTCAGTGTTCCACCTGCGTTCCAACTAAAACCCAATAAGTTGCCTTTGTGCAAACTAGATGTCAACGAACCACCTCGACCATTGGAATCAAAATTGACAATAGTTTTGCCAAAAAGGGTATCTTTTTTTGAAGACAACGGTTCGATAATTACCAATCCACCAATCGCATCGCCGCTATATTGCAAACCAGATGCACCTTTAATTACGGTTATTTTTCCAGCCGAATTAATATCAAAATTGGGTGCATGTTCGGTACCCCATTGCTGGTCTTCGAGTCGAATATTGTTGTTTAGAATCGGAACGCGACTTCCAAATAAACCATTAATAATAGGTTTGACTATAGCACTACCAGTTTTAAGGCTAGAAACTCCAGTTACTTCTCTCAAAGCATCCCCCAAAGATTGATTGCTGTATTTTTCGATTGTTGCTGTTTTTAGCTTTTTCTCGAGCACCGATTTGGTTACATTCGTTTCCAAATGTTTTACAATTACTTCGTTAAGGTTGGCTGTGTTGGGTTTCAAAGTAAAGTTTAGATTTGAATTTCCTTTAACATTGATAATAGTATCAATTGTCTTGAAACCAACATACGACACGGAAACCGACATTTGACCGTTTGGCAAATTCTTGATGCTGTAAGTGCCATTCGAAGTGCTCGAAGTGCTTTTTTTACCTATATGAATGTGAGTGCCAGCAAGTGGTAACAAATTTTGAGAGCTTGTTTTTCCTGAAATTGTGTTTTGCGAAAATCCATTAACGCACAACAAAAAAACAAGTAAAACAATCCAGTTTACTTTGAACATTTTTTGATTTTAAAATACATAAATACCTATCATTCTCAAAAACTGAAAATGATATTTTTGTTAGTAATCTTAGAATATGGGTGGTGCTCGAAGTGCAAACAAACTTCCTTTAAAAAGAATTGAGATTTCTTTTTGGCAAATGAATAAAAAGTTGGAAGTATAAGTTGTTTTTTTGATTCTAAAAAAATAAGATTCTGATAATTTAAATGGACTAAATGCAAAATGACACACAAAACAATTATCAAAATTTTTGTGTTGGTGGGTAATATTTGTTTGATTATCATTTTGTTCATGAAGACATTTTTTGGTCGAAAGTTGTTCTACCAAATGCTCATAAGAATGCACCGACTGAAAAAGCATTGCAAACAATACTGCTCCAGAAAAAAGAAGATTAAATATGTAAAATTTCTTTTTCACAACGGCAAATGTAATAAATTCAATGCAAGATAAATACGTTTTTAAACTTTTATTACATTTTTAGTATTCTAGTTTACCTACATATTTTATCAAACGAACAATTTTTGATTTTCTATTGTTGATGTATCTTGAGGAATCTGTCGCTTTAAATTTTCTAGGATTTGGCAATATTGCAGCAATTCCAGCGGCTTGTTGCAAGTTCATTTTTTTGGCATCTTTGTGGTACCAATGTTGAGCTGCGGCTTGGGCTCCATAAACGCCATCGCCCATTTCTATTGAGTTAAGATAGACTTCCATAATGCGTTCTTTGCCCCAAACAAATTCTATTAAAACCGTAAAATAAGCTTCTAACACTTTTCTAACATAACTTCTGCCCTGCCAAAGAAATACGTTTTTAGCGGTTTGTTGGCTAATAGTGCTGCCACCTTTTAATTTTTTTCCTTTCAGATTTCCTTTAAATGCTTTTTGTATTGCTGTAAAATCAAATCCATTGTGTTTTATAAAAGTACCGTCTTCGCTTGAGATTACTGCTTTTTGAAGGTTGAGCGAAATGTCTTCTAATGGCACCCAATCGTGGCTACAAGTCATTTCTTTTCCAGCTAGTTTTTGCTCAACGGCTCTAGTGATCATAAGCGGTGTAAACGGAACAGGAATCCATTTAAATATAATCACTAATAATATTGAAATTGCAAAAAAGTATAAAAATAACTTTTTTATGAAAGTAAAAATTTTAGATTTTAAAGTCGGTTGATTTGGCGTTTTTCTTGCCGAAGTCTGTTTTATTTTTACAGCCATAAAATATTATTTTCGCCTCGAATTTGCGAATTTATTTTAATTAAAGAAACTTAAAGTTTATATTTTATTAATGCATTAATCAATCAAATCTGCTAATTCTTTGCCAATCAAACTGCCGATTGCTACTCCCATTCCACCCAATCGCACGCCGCAATAAACATTTTCGGTTAGTTGCGAAACTATGGGTTGTTTAGAATTGCCCATTCCCATAATGCCGCTCCAACGGTGCTCGATTTCGAAATCGGTATTGGGCAAAATTACATTTTTTAATAATGCTTCCAAACGGTTTTGAATAATATTTGTTAGTCCAAATTCTGTTGTGTTTTCGGTTTCAAAATCTAGGTTTCTGCCACCTCCAATTAATATTCTATTGCCAATATTCCTGAAATAATAATAGCCTTTATCTAAATGAAAAGTGCCTTTTATATCTAGGTTTTCAATTGGTTTGGTGATTAAAACTTGAGCACGAGCTGGTTCTACTTGATTATTGGTCAGTGAACCGGCAAATCCGTTGGTGGCAAATAATAACTTTTTGGTCACGAAACTGAAATCGTTCAAACTGACTTCTACATTGGTTTTGTTGTCATTAAAATCAGTAACAACTTGATTGTTTAAAATTAAAATATTATCAGAAACAGCCATTTTCAATAAATGTTGCATCATGTTTCCGGTATCAATTTGACCTTCAAAAGGATTGAAAATTGAATATTCGTGAATACCCGAGAAGCCAAATCTATCAACCTCTTTTACAAAAGTATCAGCCTTAAAAATGGGTTTTAAAACATCGTTAATGAAAGGAATTTTGTTTAAACATTCGTTGTAAAAAGCCTCGTCATTTTTTAGAAATAGTTCATAACCGCCAAAAGGTTTATAGTCAAGATTATTGTCGCCAATGCGTTTTCGAAGTAATTCTAATCCTTTTTTTCGTTTCTGAATCAATTGAATAACCTGTTCTTCAGTATGTGATTTAAGGTCATCGATAATTTCCGAAATACTACCAAAGCACGCAAAACCTGCATTTTTTGTGCTTGCACCTTGTGGTAAAGATCCTTTTTCAATGATTAATATTTTAGCATTAGGAAAACGTTCTCGCAAATGCAAACCACAATGTAAACCCACAATGCCGCTACCAACAATAGTATAATCGATGTTGGTAAACCAGTTTTTTATTTCCCAGAAACTTAGATTCATTTTATTGAAATTTTATTTAAACATTTGTCAAAATTAAGAAAGAAATTATTTGACAACGATTTTTTTTGTTTCGGACAAATTATTTTCATTAAAAAAAGTAATCAAATACACACCTGACTGAAATTTTGAGGCGTCTAAATGATAACTTTTTTCTTTTTTTAAATCAATAATTTTCTTTTCTGAAATTAATTTTCCGTTAGTGTCGTGAATTTTTTGATTCAAGATTTCGTTATTTGGCCAATTGATATCGAATAAAATTTGATTGTTTTGTTGGTAACTAATATTTATAAAATTTGAATTTGAATTGTTTTTATTTGTAGCAAATGTTGCATCATCAAATATTTTTAGGTTGCCAACATTTATTGCATATCCAGACAAAGCAGTTGCTGATTCAAACCTCAAACCTACAACTGCAATTTCTCGTCCAGAATAATTAGATAATGAGGTTTGGTTAAAAGTCCAATCTGTTGAAGTATTTGCATTTATCAAAAATTCATACTTTTGAGTTACATCATCAGCAAAAACCAAAATCAATTTCATGTTTTGAGTTCCAATACTATTTTGTTGAAAAGCCAAATTGATTATTGTTTGGTTGTTTACCAACAATTTTGTTTTATACAACATTAAATCAATGGGCGAGTTGGCCAATAAATTGCCTTGAATTTTTAGCGAATTTCCAAAATTATAAGCATTATTAAAATCCCAATTGGCTGTCAAATTATTTGATGAGAATGCAAATTGCCAAGTTGGCAAAATTTCTTGATTGTTCATATTGTGCCAACTATTTTGGCTGATAATTGTGCCGTTTGAAAATTTTTTGTTGCCGTGACCCGTACAAAAATTACTTTCAAAAGGTTTCGTGGTAATTACTGATGTAGCTGGAATCCAGTTTGATAAACCTTTAAAACTGGTTGCATCAACAATTGACGGATTGTTGTCTGTTCCGCTAAAAAAACGTCTTTCGGCATTATAAAAACTAACGTAATCATTTGGGTCATTATTAAAATTAGAATAAACAGCGTTGTTGAACAAGCAATTTACAGCAAATAGTCCAAGTGAAGTTGTTGGTGTGTTTGCGGTTTGGTGCAAGTTGCCCATCCAAGTATTACCAGAGTTTTCAAACTGTCCTTGATTGCGCCCAGGCCAAATGTCGACACCTGTAAAAACTTCAAATGATGAACGACCAATTGTTGTGGCCCTCGTTCTTGAAC
This sequence comes from Bacteroidota bacterium, assembly GCA_043769905.1. Classification (GTDB taxonomy): domain Bacteria; phylum Bacteroidota; class Bacteroidia; order Flavobacteriales; family Flavobacteriaceae; genus Flavobacterium. Next base: position 34,363 of record JAYVIW010000034.1, on the reverse strand, counting down.
CGTTTGGCAAAGTTGTACCATTCCAAAAGAAGTTGATAAACATATTGCTGCTTACTTTGCTTTCGAAGCCGTTTGTTAAATTATTGTCTTGATCGTTTTGTAAAAAAGGGCTGTTATTGACATTGAGTCGATTTTGCCAACTAACAGTTCCAGTTAACAACATGGAATCATACCACATTACTTCTTTGCCAATTGCTTCTGCTTGTGCAGTTAGATTTCGTAAAAATTCATACATAAGTTGTGCCACTGCTGCTGTTGTAGTCGTTTCTTGATTGATAAACCATCCATCAAAATTATAGTATTGCATCATTGAAACCATCTTTGGAATAACTATAAAATTGCCATTAATATCTTTTTCAAGAAAATTTTGTAATGTTGCCGTAGCACCACCAAAAGCGTTTGGAGCAAAGAACACGTTTCCAAAAACCTTTACACCATTTTTATGAGCTGCGTTCGTCCATGGTGATGATGGTAATTGAACAGAATCTGAAGCTGTTCCTCCAAACCAAATTAACTTATCAATATAAGCCCAATGCGTAAAATTATATAAATTAAATTGAGATTGTTCGCCATAATAATTAGCAAAATTATTCATACCGTCAGGCAAATATGCAATTTCCATATTGTTGTTTAGTGCAGTATTTAGCTGGGTTTGTGTGTTGATAAATCTTGGAACTAAGTTTATGTTTGAAACCAAATCAACAGATGCTGTTGTACCTGTTGTTGTCCAAGATTTTAATTGATCTACATTTAAAATATAAGGAGATGTTGATATTATTTGTGAAAACGAATTGACAATGGACAAGATAAAAAGTAGTAGAGTTGCTTTATTTGACACATTAAAAATAATTAAAAGTTATAAAAGTAAATGTAAACAAAAAACCCGAACAAAATGGTTCGGGTTAAATATATAATATTTTATAAACGTAAATCTAATATTTTAGATTAGTATCTGTAATATTCTGGTTTGTATGGTCCATCAACTCCAACACCAATATAATCTGCTTGCTCTTTACGTAAAACTTCTAGCTCAACTCCTAATTTCTCAAGGTGCAACATGGCCACTTTTTCATCTAAATGTTTTGGTAACATGTAAACGTTGTTTTCATAGTTTGCCGAGTTTTTCCATAATTCAATTTGAGCCAAAACTTGGTTTGTAAAAGAGGTACTCATTACAAAACTTGGGTGACCTGTAGCACAACCTAGATTTACTAAACGACCTTCAGCAAGAACCAAAATGTCTTTTCCTTCGATTGTATATTTGTCAACTTGTGGTTTGATTTCGACTTTTGTATCGCCATAAGCACCATTCAACCATGCCATATCAATTTCATTATCAAAGTGACCGATGTTACAAACGATAGTTTTATCTTTCATTTTGCGGAAATCAGCCTCCAAAACAATATCTTTATTTCCTGTCGCTGTGCAAACAATATCAGCAGTTGCAATAACAGTCGATAATTTTTTAACTTCAAATCCGTCCATTGCCGCTTGCAAAGCACAAATTGGGTCAGTTTCGGTAACAGTCACAATAGATCCAGCACCTTTAAATGATGCCGCAGTTCCTTTTCCAACATCACCGTAACCACAAACAACAACACGCTTTCCAGCTAGCATAATATCAGTTGCACGACGAACAGCATCGACAGCCGATTCTTTACAACCATATTTGTTATCGAATTTCGATTTTGTAACAGCATCGTTTACATTTATTGCAGGCATTGGCAAGGTTCCAGCTTTTACTCTTTCGTATAAACGATGAACTCCAGTAGTAGTTTCCTCAGACAAACCTTTAATTCCTGCAATTAATTCGGGGAATTTATCAATAACCATATTGGTCAAATCACCACCATCGTCTAGAATCATGTTCAACGGTTGACGATCTTCTCCAAAAAACAATGTTTGCTCAATACACCAGTCAAAATTCGCTTCATCAAGGCCTTTCCAAGCATAAACCTGAATTCCAGCAGCAGCAATTGCAGCAGCAGCTTCGTCTTGAGTAGAAAAAATGTTACAAGATGACCAAGTAACGTCAGCACCAAGAGCAATTAAAGTCTCGATTAAAACAGCAGTTTGAATTGTCATGTGTAAACAACCAGCTATTCGCGCACCTTTCAACGGTTGCTCAGCAGCATATTCACTGCGAAGCGCCATTAAACCTGGCATTTCGGCTTGTGCCAATTCAATTTCTTTTCTTCCCCAAGCGGCAAGATTAATATCTTTAACTTTGTAAGCCACAAATGGCATAGTTGCTACACTCATAATATATAGTTATATTTGTATAAAATTTTTATGCAAATTTACGCACTAGATTTGAATTAGAAAAACATTTAAGATAAATTATGAATTGTTTAAATTTCTAATGAATTAATAATCAGAAAAATAATTTTTATTTAGAGCTATTTCCTGCTGTCATTCCAAATCTTTTTTTAGCCTGCAAGGGTTTCAAACCCTCACAAGCTAAAAAAAGGATTTTCCCTTCCATCAGGGCTACAAATCACACCATTAATGTATGCCATTATTTAAAATCATAAAACACAATTCATCAACAAAAATCTATGTTTGGAAAATTTCTGAAACATTTGGTGAACTATCGGCAAAGGTAAAATTAAACTCAAAATCTCAAGACCGATTGAACAAAATGAAATCTGAGCTACACCAATGTGGTTTTTTATCCGTTAGAATGTTGTTGCAAGTTGCAGAATATTCTGATTTTGATTTGGATTATGACAATACTGGAAAACCACATTTAATGAACGGAAAATTCATCTCAATTTCGCATTCTCACCAAATGTCAGCAATAATTATTAGTGACGAGCCGGCAGGAATTGATGTCGAAATCAAGAAAGAGAAAGTTTTAAAAATTGCACCAAAGTTCATGGATGTTTTTCATCTTGAAAATTTATCACACGAAGACCAAATCAAGAAAGCAACAGTAATTTGGGGCATAAAAGAAACTGTTTTTAAAATCGAAAACCAAAAAGGTATTAGTTTTCCAGACCATATTTTTGAAGATGAATTTGATTTGTCAGATCAAAAAACAACAGCAATATTAAGATTCAACGATGAGGAGAAAAAATTTGAGATCAATTATGAAGAATTAGAGGATTATGTATTGGTTTGGGGACATGAGCTTTCATCAAAAATTAGCTAATAAATTTTGTTATATTTGTAAAATATTTACAATGAAAACAATAATCAGAAAATCGGTTGTTAATTCTACAGACTAAATAATTAGTAATATATGAGAAAGCAAAAAGCAATCTCTAATTGAGCGTAAAGCTCATGCGAAAAGTTCAGATTTTCAAGAAGTATTAAAACGCTTACGTTTAAAAAAACTTAAAATTTCATAAAAAGTAATGATAATTTTATACAACGATATTCTTCTATCAAAAAAAGCCAACCAAAAACTTTTAGCAATTCTAATCGACCCAGATAAAATCGATTTATCGGAAATTAATCTGTTATCGCAAAAAATAAATCAATCGCCAGCAACTCATATTTTTATTGGTGGAAGTTCGTTCAAAGGGAATCATTTAGACGAAATTATCACAAAATTAAAATCAAGTATACTGCTACCTATTATATTATTTCCTGGAAATCCTAGTCAAATTTCCGACAAAGCCGATGCCATTTTGTTTTTGAGTTTGATTTCGGGCAGAAATCCAGATTATTTAATCGAGCACCAAATCAATGCCGTTCCGATTATAAAAAAAACAAATCTCCAAGTTATTTCAACAGGTTATGTATTAGTAGAAAGTGGCAAAAAAACTGCTGTTGAGCGAGTGAGCCAAACCAAACCATTGTCTAAAAACAATCCAGAATATATTTTACAAACTGCACAAGCAGGAGAAATGTTGGGCAATAAACTTATTTATCTCGAGGCAGGTAGTGGTGCAGATTGGCCGATTCCAGCAGAAATTATAACTTTGGTGTCTCAAAACATTCAAATACCTTTGATTGTTGGTGGTGGCATTAGGTCATTTTCAGAAATCAAAAAAGCACACAATGCAGGAGCCGATTTAGTCGTCATTGGAACCGCTTTTGAAAATGATTTAGATTTTTTTGAAAAATAATATTAAACAGCAATTTATAAAAAATGCTAAATCAAACTTTGTAAATCCTTACTTCTAAATGTTAGATTTTTTTTTAAACGCTTATAAAAACGCATCAACTCTTCAAATAACTTTAGAGTTTATTGCCTTTTTTTTCGGAATTGCAAGTGTCTGGTTAGCCAAAAAAGAAAACATTTGGGTTTATCCAACTGGATTGATTTCGACCCTAATTACAGTTCATTTGTTGTACCAAGCACAATATTTTGGCGATATGAGCATCAATATTTATTATTCAATAATGAGTATTTACGGCTGGTTCATGTGGTCTAAAACTAATGAAAAGCAAGAACTCAAAATAACCAAAATTAACTCAACAGAAAAACGTATCGGATTTGTTTTATTCTTATTAACTACAGCTTTTACTTATTTAATTTATGTTTTTTTTGATTATAAGTTAGAAATACCCAATTATATTGATATTTTTACATCGGGAATATTTTTTACAGCCATGTGGTTCATGGCTCTAAAGAAAATCGAAAACTGGACTTTATGGATTATTGGCGATATTATTGCTGTGCCGTTATTTGCTTATAGAGGTCTGGGAATGTTGGCTTTACAATATTTAATTTTTACAATTTTAGCGATTTTAGCTTATTTAGAATGGAAGAAAATCTTAAACAACAACGAACCGAAATTATAAAAATAGCATTGTTTGGTTCAGAGTCTTCTGGAAAAACAACCTTGTCTGAGCAACTTGCTCAATATTTTGATACAGTTCATGTTCCTGAATTTGCCCGAAATTATTTGCAAGAAAAATTTAATAAAACCAAAGAAATTTGTCAGCCAGAAGATTTGTTACCTATTGCAATAGGTCAAACACAGCTTGAAAATGATGGTTTGAATGCAGCTAATAAATTCTTATTTTGTGACACTAACTTACTGGTAACCAAAGTTTATTCTGAAATTTATTATAATTATTGTGATCCAAAAATAGAGAAAGCAGCCAAAAACCACGAATATGACTTGTTCTTTTTGACCGATATTGATTTACCTTATGCAAAAGATGATTTACGAGATTCTGAAACTGCAAGAAAAGAACATTTTGGTGTTTTTAAAAATGTACTTTTAGAATATAACAAACCATTTATTTTGCTTTCTGGAAACGAAGAACAACGAATGAAGTTAGCAGTTGCAATAATTAAAATGTTCGTTCAATCCAAAGAAATAGGTTTTTCTAGTCATGATTTTGTTCAGATTTACAACCAAAAAATTCCGCTAGAAAATATAAAAAATCAATTACAAATTTTCAGAAACGGCATTGCAAAAACAGTTCTTAATCGACCTGCAACAGTAAATGATGGAATTTTAAAATTATCAGAGAATGATTTTTTACAAAAAGCCAATTTATTTGATGAAAATAAAAAAGATTTAAAACTCAAAAAATTTGTTCCAGCATCAGGAGCGGCAAGCCGAATGTTCAAGTTTTTGAGTGAATTTTTGATAGAATTCAATCCTGAAAAAGAATCGATTAACGCATTTATAAATAGAAAACAAGCAACCGAATTAAAAGTGTTTTTGGCAGGATTAGAAAAATTTCCATTCTTCGAATTGATAGAAAAAAAATTAAAAAATAATTTTTCTGATTACGAATCTTGGAATAAAGACAAAAAAAATCATGAATTAATTAAATATTTATTAGAAAAAAAATATTTAGATTATGCTAATAAACCAAAGGGAATTTTGCCTTTTCATAAGTACATAGATCATATCGCAACACCTGTAGAAGAGCATTTGAATGAAACTGTTATTTATGCTTCGTCAAATGGTGTGTCCAATTTGCATTTTACAGTTTCTGAAGAACATCAATCAGAATTTGAAACAATTTTGAACAATTTGCAATCAAAAATTGAATTGAAAGCAAATGCCAAAATCAATGTAAAATTTTCATATCAAGATAAAAAAACCGACACAATTGCTGTCGATTTAGACAATAATCCGTTTAGAGACGACAACCAAAAATTAGTATTTAGACCAGGAGGACACGGTGCATTGATTGAAAATTTGAACAATCTTGATGCTGATATAGTCTTCATCAAAAACATCGATAACGTGATTCAAGATAATTTCGAAATCATTGCTATGTATAAAAAAGCACTGGCGGGAATTATGTTAGAATTACAAAATCAAACATTTGATTATCTAACAAAAATCAAAAAAAATGAAATTAAAGAATCTGTTTTAAAAGAACTTATATCATTTGCACAAAAGAATTTAAACATCGAGATTATTGAAGATTTTGACAAATATACTTTTGAAAACAAGATAACTTACATCAATAAAATCTTAAATCGACCAATTAGAGTTTGTGGTATGGTTAAAAATGAAGGCGAACCAGGCGGCGGACCATTTTGGATAATTGGCAACAAAGGCAAAGTTTCACTTCAAATTGTTGAGTCGTCACAAGTTGATTTATCGGACAATAGACAACATAATTTGTTAAAAAACGCCACTCATTTCAACCCTGTTGATTTGGTTTGTGGATTAAAAGATTTTTCGGGTACGAAATTTGATTTGTTGAAATTTGTAAATCACAATCGGGGTTTTATTGTCGATAAAAATAAAAATGGTCGAGAACTCAAAGGTTATGAATTGCCAGGATTGTGGAATGGCGCCATGGCAAAATGGATTACAATTTTTGTAGAAGTACCACTTATAACATTTAACCCAGTAAAAACCGTAAACGATTTATTAAAGCCTGCACACCAACTACAATAAAAAAAAACTTTGTACCCAGCATCATAGTATCAAAATCAAACAATGGACAAGGAAAAAATCATATCAGAATTGACATTAAAGGCCATACGAAGTTCTGGAGCTGGTGGTCAAAACGTGAACAAAGTTTCGTCTAAAGTAGTTTTATCATTTGATTTAATGGTTTCAAATGCACTGTCGGACGATGAAAAAATATTGATTCAAACTAAAATTCCAACCAGATTAACTTCAGAAAACATTTTGATTTTGAATTGTGACGAAGACCGTAGTCAACTAAAAAACAAAGAATTGGTAGTGAAACGTTTTCTAGATTTGATAAAAAATGCTTTAATCATTCCAAAACCCAGAAAACCAACCCGAATTCCAAGAGCCGTAATCGAAAAAAGACTGAAACAAAAACTTTCGACATCAGTTGTGAAAATGACAAGAAAAAAACCAGAGTTGTAAAATAAATTATCTATTTTTGCACCGTCTCAAAGGGGTGCTTTTCTAAAAGGCTGAGATTATACCCAACGAACTTAGAACAGGTAATGCTGTTTAAGGAAAAAGATGACAACAAAAACTGGTGTGCACGCCAACTATTTGTCATTTGGAACAAGCAATTTTTTAATTTAACCAAAAAAATAATTGCCCCTTTTATTTGTAAACACATTTTTACGAATGAAAATTTTATTTTACCACAATTTTATTTTAGGCAATTTTATTTGCCACGATGTCTTAAAGACGCAAACCCTTATTGTTAGAAGTCTAGCATCTATCATTTTTATGCTATTTTCTACTCTTGCAATATCACAAGAACAACCAAAAGATTCAACCAAAATTGACCAACTCAACGAAGTTTTGATAAAACCAACAAGAGTTAATGACAAGTCTCCATTTGCATTTAGCGAACTTTCAAACAAAGAAATCGGAAAGCGAAATTTAGGGCAAGACATTCCTATTTTAATGAACTATTTACCTTCAGTTGTCACAACTTCTGATGCTGGAAATGGTTTTGGATACACTGGAATTCGCGTTCGAGGATCAGATGCGACGCGCGTTAATGTGACCATAAACGGTATTCCTTACAACGATTCCGAAAGCCAAGGCACTTTTTTTGTAAACATGCCTGATTTTGCATCATCGTTACAAAGTGTTCAATTACAACGAGGTGTGGGTACGTCGACTAATGGTACTGGAGCTTTTGGAGCCAGTCTGAATATGCAAACCGACAATTATTCTGAGAAAGCAAGTGGCGAAATCGCCAATTCATTTGGTAGTTTTAACTCTCGAAAACACACCGTAAAATTCAGTACTGGATTGATGAATGATCGTTTTGAAATTGCTGGTCGATTATCTAATTTGTATTCTGATGGCTATGTTGATCGAGCATTTTCTGATCTTAAAGGTTATTTTTTGCAAGGTACATACATTGGCAAAACCACATCAATAAAAGCATTGGTTTTTGGTGGAACCGAACGCACTTATCAAGCCTATTATGGTGTTGACGAAGCAACTTTAAAAACCAACAGAACGGAAAATACAATCGGAGTTTTTACAGACGAATTTGGAAACAAACGTTTTTATGACAACGAAATTGACAACTACAAACAAGACCATTATCAATTGCATTGGAACGAAAAATTATCCGAAAAATGGAATACAAACTTAGCATTTCACTATACAAAAGGGATTGGTTTTTTTGAAAATTATAAAGAAGATGCTGATTTAGCGGATTATAATTTAGCACCAGTTTCTGGGCAAACAACCACCGATTTGATTCGTCAAAAATGGTTAAATAACGATTTTTTCGGAACTACTTTTTCGGCTAATTTTAAAAACGAAAAACTTGATTTTATTGTTGGCGGAAGCATCAATAAGTATGAAGGACAGCATTATGGAAATGTTATTTGGGCTAGATTTGCATCAAATTCGGAGTTGGGCGATAAGTATTATGACGATTTTGCAACCAAAACCGATGCGTCATTTTTTGCAAAAGCAACTTATAAAATAACCGAAAAGATTAATTTATTTGGCGATGTTCAATTCAGAAATGTTGGTTACAAAGCCAATTTTGACCCAACAAATTTGGTCAACGAAAACTTTAACTTCCTGAATCCAAAAGCTGGAATTACTTACTTACTTGATAAAAAAAGCAATATTTATTTTTCTTACGCGAAGGCAAATAAAGAACCAAATCGAACCGATTTTGAATACGGAACACCTAAACCCGAAAGTCTTGACGATTTTGAATTGGGTTATAGATTCTCATCAAACAAAACCCAAATAAATATCAACGGATTTTATATGTTATACAACAATCAATTGGTTTTGACAGGTGCGCTTGACCCAGTCGGCAACCCAATTAGAACCAATGTCGGACAAAGCTATAGAATTGGTCTTGAGGTAGATGCTAATATAAAATTGACTGATAAATTCAATATACGTCCAAATATTACCATTTCTGAAAATAAAAACAAATATTTTGTTGTAGAAAATGGAACAACTTTGAACAATCTTGGTAATACTAACATTGCTTACTCTCCGAGAATTGTTGCAGGAAATATTTTGAGCTTCAAACCCCTAAAAAATGCCGAAATTTCATTTTTATCTAAATTTGTTGGCGAACAATTCCTCTCGAATATTGAAGATGAAAATGCTAAATTGAAAGATTATTTTATTCAAGATTTTCATTTTAGTTATCTTATTGAAACCAAAAAAATATTCAAATCTATTGAGTTTTCATTTTTGGCGAACAATGTTTTTGATATTGATTATATTTCAAACGGAGCTGATTATGGTGGTGGTTATGTGGTTTATTTTCCGCAAGCCGGTAGCAATTTTATGATGGGAATGAATTTGAGGTTTTAGAATATCGTGTTAATTTTAATTTTTTAGGTTACATTTTATCATCTAGAAATCAATAATTTACAATTTTTTAAAATACTTTTTTACCGCGAATTTTACAAATTTATATTTATTAGATTTGTAGAATTCGCGGTTTATTTATTAATATTTTCTTTTAAAAACATTTACAACTTTAAAAGTATTGCTAGAATTGGTTTTTTTTATATAATCTAATCACGCAGCGACTTGTTTTCACTACATAATGCTTTTTAAGAAAAAAAACCTTGACGAATAAAAAACAATAAATTTGATTATCTGAACTATTTAATTTACATTCGTTTTTAATATTTTACCATTTATTTTGATATAAAAAAAATGATTGAAAAAATTCGTCTTGACAATATTTTGTTTCTAGATATAGAAACGGTTCCTGAACACGAAAGTTTTGATGCACTTGATGCGGACATGCAACAACTTTGGGAGCACAAAACCCAATACCAACGCAAAGACGAGTTTACTGCCGAAAATTTTTATGATCGAGCCGGTATTTGGGCCGAGTTTGGCAAAATAGTTTGCATTTCGGTAGGTTATTTTATTATAAAAAATGATGTCCGAAATTTTAGAGTTACTTCGTTTTTTGGAGACGAAACCAAGATTTTGCATGATTTTATCAATCTTTTAAACAATCATTTCAATCAGCCGCAACATGTTTTGTGTGGCCACAATGCCAAAGAATTTGATATTCCGTTTATTGCAAGACGCATGATTATCAATAACATATCTATTCCAGCTAAGTTAAATTTGTTTGGCAAAAAACCTTGGGAAATTCCGCATCTGGATACGCTAGAGCTCTGGAAATTTGGTGATTATAAACATTATACTTCTCTGAAATTATTGACCAAAATTTTAGGAATTCCATCGCCCAAAGACGATATTGATGGTTCGCAAGTTGGTCATGTTTTTTATATTGACAAAGAAATTGATAGAATTGTAACTTATTGTGAAAAAGACACTATTGCCGTGGCTCAAATTTTCTTACGTTTGCGACGAGAAGATTTGTTGATTGATGATGAAATTGTTCATGTTTAATGGTTTTTTTTTAGCCCTGATGGAAGGGAAAAACGTTTTTGGTCTCTTTTTTTGAGACCTAAAACTTTTGGAATGACAGCAGGATTGGCTCCTGAAAATAATATTATAAATTAAAAACATTATGGTTTTAAGCAGATTTTGGTTGGCAATTTTTATTTCGTCAATAACATTTATTGTCATTAGTTTGTTTGTTGGCAACAATTATACGATTGATTTTATTTTGAATGGTAAGAAAGATGACCCGATTTTGGTGTCAGAAAAATATATCAATCAGGTGTCAAAATTGGTTCAAGACAGCATCATGAAAGCACCTGATATGACGATGATTGTCAATCGAGACACGCTCAATGCCGACACGACTTATGTGTTCAAAAACAAAACCATAAAAATTTTTAGTGGCAAACAAAAATCTGATGGTTTGCTGCCAACCTGCAAAAACACCCTTTTAGATTTAATTATTCCGTTGATTGCTTATTTGGCGTTTTTCTGCGGGTTAATGCAGTTGTTGATTGATTCAGGCGCTGCCGAAAAATTGGCCAAAAAACTAAGTCCTGTTTTTGTAAAAGTTTTTCCAAGCATTCCCAAAAATCACGAATCAATTTCATATATGACCTTGAATTTTGCTGCCAATTTTCTTGGTTTAGATTCTGCTGCAACGCCATTTGGTCTCAAAGCAATGGAGAGTTTGCAAACCCTAAACCCAGACAAAGATAAGGCTAGCGACCCACAAATAATGTTTATGTGTTTGCATGCTGCGGGTTTGACGTTGATTCCAACATCAATAATTGGTTATCGAGCCGCTGAAAATGCTGCTAATCCAGCTGATGTAATGTTGCCTTGCATTATTACATCATTTGTGGGTACTATTGCTGCTTTTTTAATAGTTGGTATTAAGCAAAAAATCAATTTCAAGAGTGCTTCTTTAGTTGTTGGATTGGTAACTTTAATTGCCGCAATTGTTGGATTATTGTTTTATATCAATACATTAGATTTGATTGGTAAAAACTTTTTTACTTCTAATCTTTCAGGGTTAATGTTGGTGGGAATTATCGGTTTTACTTTGGTTTTTTCTGTTATCAATGAATATAAATTTACAGCTTTAAATACAACCGTCTTCGACTCTTTTGTTACTGGTGCTAATAATGGATTGAAAACAGGAATCACAATTTTCCCTTATGTTTTAGGAATGTTGGCGGCTATTTCGCTGTTTAGAAATAGTGGATTATTTGAAATAATTAGCAATGGTTTGGCTTTTGTTTTTTCAAATCTTGGCGTTAGCAAAGAAATTACCAATTCGTTGCCCGTAGCTATGTTACGTCCATTTAGTTCGGGTGGCTCGCGGGGATTTATGATTGATTCTATGAAAACTTTTGGTGTCGACTCGTTAACAGGAAGGTTGAGTTGTATTTTTCAATGCAGTGCCGAAACGACTTTTTATGTAATTGCTGTTTACTTTGGATCCATAAAAGTCAAAAACACTCGGTATGTTCTTGGAACTATGCTTATGGTAGATTTAATTTGCGTGATTACAGCAATTTTTGTTGCAATGTGGTTTTTTTAAATTATTTTTTTTATAAATAAATGTTATAGATATTTTAGTTTTGATTTTTTGTAATTTCAAGCTGGGGCAAATCAAATTTTTCGGTCGTAATAAATCTAAAATTGCGACCGAAAACATTATTAAACATCATCGTAATCTACATAAATCTCGCTTGAAGTGGGCACTGCTTGACAACTCAAAACCAAACCTGCAGCAATTTCTGAGTCTGTAAGTATTGAATTTTTTTTCATTTCGGCAGTTCCTTTGGTGATTCGGCACAAGCAACTGCTGCAAATTCCACCTTGGCAAGAATACGGCGCGTCAATACCTTGTTTCAAAGCGGCTTCTAGAATAGTTTGCTTTTGAGACATTTCAAATTCTGCAAAATCACCATCGACCATCATCGAAACTTTTGTATGACCGTTATCATTAACTGCAATTGTTTTTTCTGTTTTGGAGGTAGTAAATAACTCGAATTTTATGTTTTTATCGGCAACATTGTGTGCTGCTAAAACTTCCGAAACTGATGTAATCATTGCTTCTGGACCACACAAATAAAATTTATCAAATTCCTTTTCTTTGTGCTTGTTATTCAAAATCAAGTTAACAATTGATTTGTCTATTCGGCCAAAATTATCTTCGGTAGTTTTAGATTGGCTGTAAACATAATGAACAAAAAACCGTCCAACATGGTTCAACATTAATTCATGCAAATCGTTATAAAACATCGCCGATTCTGCTGATTTATTGCCATAAACCAAAACAAAAGTGCTTTTTGGCTCGCTGATTAACATCGATTTGATGATTGATAAAACAGGCGTAATGCCGCTACCAGCGACAAATCCAGCATAGTTTGTTTGTTTTTCTGAATTGGGTTCAAATGAAAAATTACCTTCTGGAGTACCAATTTCAATTGTATCGCCAGTTTTTAATTGTTTATTGGCGAACTGAGAAAAAACACCATTTTTGACCGCTTTTACTGCAATTCTTAACTCATTGCTTTCGGGAGAAGAGCATATAGAATAGGCACGACGAATTTCCTGTCCATCGAGCGTAAGTTTTAGGTTCAAGTATTGTCCTGCAATAAATTTATAATTAGTTTTTAACTCTTCTGGAACATTAAATAGCACCGAAACTGAATCTTGTGTTTCGCGCTTTACTTCTTTTATTTTTAATTTATAGAATGTAGACATTGATTTTTATTTTTTACAAAAGTAAGAAACACAAATTAAAATTAGTAGTTTTTAAATTTATATGTAATATTTTTTACTTAGATGATTTAATAGCGTTTTACAAAAATTATGTTCAGAAAACTTCGTTATTATGAGTTAAGATCATTTACAAAATCTCCATGATTTGCGACTATTTTGGTCTTGTATGTATTGCAATATGTTTTTGATTATCGGAATTGCGGATTTTTTAATATTCTCAAAAGAAACGTTCTAGCATTTCAGATTTCGCTGCGCAAATTATTAATTGCCTTGGTTTTGATATTGTTTTTATAATGATAAAACGGGTTTAATTTTGTTTGCCTGCCCACGATTTTTTGGTTTAGAATTCATGAATAAAGTTTATAATACCGATAAGAACAAAGTTATTGAAGCTTGTAAACAATTTGCAACATAAAAAACAAAACCCAAATTTTGTTTAAAATTTGGGTTTATAAAATTTAAAAAATAATATATTTATTTTCCAGCAGCTTCAAGGTTTCTTTCAATTTTATGTTCTGGTCTAGACCATTTTGGTTTTTCTCCCAAAGATTGAAAATCAGAATTTTCGGCTTCGACAGTTGTTGGCTGTGCCATTTTTACAAATGGTTTTTGAGGAATCAATCCTAGCATTTCGAGCATTTTCATGTCTTCGTTTACATCAGGATTTGGAGTTGTCAATAATTTATCGCCAGCAAAAATAGAGTTGGCTCCAGCAAAAAAGCACATGGCTTGTCCTTCACGGCTCATGTTCATTCGACCTGCGGACAATCGAACTTGGGTGTCTGGCATGACAATTCTTGTTGTAGCTACCATTCTAATCATGTCCCAAATTTCGACAGGTTGTTGGTCTTCTAACGGAGTTCCATCAACTGCAACTAGAGCATTTATTGGCACCGATTCAGGTTGTGGGTTGAGTGTGGATAGTGCCACGAGCATTCCAGCACGGTCATAAATGCTCTCGCCCATGCCAATAATTCCTCCGCTACAAACCGTTACATTGGTTTTTCGAACATTGTCGATAGTTTTCAAACGGTCTTCAAAACCGCGGGTTGAAATCACTTCTTTATAATATTCTTCCGATGTGTCAAGATTGTGATTGTAGGCATAAAGACCAGCTTCGGCAAGACGTTGTGCTTGATTTTCGGTAATCATTCCGAGTGTGCAACATACTTCCATATCGAGTTTATTAATGGTGCGAACCATTTCTAATACCTGATCAAACTCTGGACCGTCTTTTACATTTCGCCAAGCGGCACCCATACAAACTCTTGATGAACCAGATGATTTGGCACGCAAAGCCTGAGCTTTTACTTGCGAAACCGACATTAAATCGTTGCCCGTAATGTCAGTATGGTACCTTGCAGCTTGCGGACAATAGCCGCAATCTTCTGGGCAACCGCCTGTTTTTATGGACAATAAGGTAGAAACCTGAACCACATTTGGATCGTGTTTTTGACGATGAATTGTGGCTGCTTCAAACAACAAGTCCATCATTGGTTTGTTATAAATATCGATTATTTCTTGGGTTGTCCAGTCGTGTTTGGTAAAACTCATGTTGTGCTTTTTAATTTATTCAAAAATATAAAATTATTTCAATTATTGGGATTAATTATTTTTCAAATATAAAATGGCTGCTTGTTTGTCTTTTTCAATTTGAATTTTTAGATCATTTATTGATTCGAATTTCTGTTCATCTCGAACAAATGATAAGATATTGATTGTTAATCGTTGGTGGTATAAATCGGCTTTAAAATCAAGAAAATAAACTTCAATTGACAATTTCTTTTCGTCAAATGTTGGTTTAAATCCAATATTCATGATTCCAAATATTTTTTTATTGTCGATAAAGCTTTCTACAATATAAACACCATTTTTAGGTATTAATTTGTAATTTTCTAAAATTAGAATGTTTGCAGTAGGAAATCCAATCGTTCGACCCAGTTGCTTTCCAGCAACAACTTTGCCAGTCAATGGATAATTATATCCCAAATATTGATTAGCCAATTCAATTTTTCCTTCAATTATTGCGTTACGAATTTTGGTCGAACTTATTGATACATCATCAATTTCTTTGGCTGATATTTGTTCAACGTCAAATCCATATTTTTTACCAAAAAACACTAAATCGCTAATATTTGCGGTTCTATCTTTACCAAAACGATGGTCATGACCAATAATTATTTTTTGAATATTTAGCTGATTTACAAGAACATTTTTCACAAAATCTTCAGCGGATAATTCAGAGAAGTCTTTGTCGAATTTTTGAATTATTAAATTCTGAATACCATTTTTTTGCAATAAACCAGATTTTTCTTCTATTGTGTTTAAAAGTTTAATATCTGAATCAACTCGCAAAACCATTCGCGGATGCGGGAAAAAAGTTAAAATTACATTTTCTAAACTTTCGGATACTTCATTTTGAATAATTTTTCGAATTATTTTTTGGTGCCCAATATGAACGCCATCAAAAGTTCCAATTGTTACAATTGTTTTATTTGATGGATTAAAATCTTTAATGGAATGAAATATTTTCAAAAAATATGCTTTAATAAAAATGCAAATTTAGGTTTTTCTATTTGAATAAATTGAGACTAAATCAATGATTCTTGTTTAAAAATAAAAAAATTAATCTTACTTTTTGAAAATTATACTTGTTAAACATGAATAAGATTCAAATTAATATTAAATTATTATTAAATGTAGAAAAAAAAACTATTTTTGTAACAAAATTTAACTCCTTAAAAATTATGAAAAAATTACTACTATTCATTTCTGTATTTGCAGTGGCATTATCAGTACACGCTCAAAACAGTCTTTTTAAAATAGTTGAAAATAGCTTCTCAACGAATAAAAAAGTTGTAAGAGACGCAGAACCAACAAAATTTAGTATTTATTCACTTGATTATAATGCTATAAAAGCTGTGTTGAGAACTTCGCCAAGAAGAACAGCAACTGCGGTTTCTAATGTTATCGTTTCGTTTCCAAATTCAGAAGGTGAAATGCAGAGATTCAAAATGTATGAATCATCAACTTTAGAAGAAGGAATTGCTGCAACTTGTCCCAATATTAACTCTTATGTTGGTAAATGTATAGAAGATCCTACGGCAACTATTACAATAACAACAACTATTTTTGGACTTCATACAGTTACTCATTCAGCTAAGAACGGTACTACTTATATCGATCCTTACACAAAAGATTTACAAAACTATATTGTGTATAATAAGTCGCATGCTTTAACTACAAAAAATAGAGTTTGTAACACAAAAGATTCAGGATTGTCAAACATTCCAGAAGCAGAAAATTTATCAAGACCAAATAATAGTTTGTGGAAAGTTTATAGATTGGCACTAGCGTGTACAATTGAATATGCAGATTTTCATGTACAAGCTGCTGGGCTTAGCAGTGGTACATTGGCACAGAAAAAAGATGCAGTTTTGGCTGCAATGGTTGTAACAATTGCAAGAGTTAACAGCGTTTATGAAAGAGATTTATCTGTTAAATTGGTGATTATTAATGACAATAGAAATATAATTAATATCACATCAGATACTTTAGATAATGAGAATACGAATAATGCATTATTAAATCAAATTCAAGCTTTTATTGATGGAATCATTAGCCCAAATGATTATGATCTGGGTCATGTAGCTAGTACAGGCGGTGGGGGAGTTGCAACTCTCGGTAGTTTGTGTGGTCCTTTAAAAGCACAAGGCGTAACGGGTTTATCAGCACCAGTTGGAGACCCATATGATATTGACTATGTAGCACACGAAATTGGGCATCAATTCGGAGGGGAGCATACTTTTAACAGTGAAGCAGGTAGTTGTGGCAGTGGCAATAGAACTGCTTCTTCATCTTTCGAACCAGGAAGCGGTACAACTATTCAATCTTATTCTGGTATTTGTGCACCTGAAAATGTGCAACTAATTTCAGATACATATTATCATGCAAGAACCTTGATTCAAGCCAATAATGTTATTAATGGCATAAACGGAGCAGTTAATTGTGTTCCAGGTATTCCTAGTGGCAACACCGCATCAGTTATTACGGCAATGACTACATCTACAATACCTTTTGGAACAGCTTTTGTTTTAACTGGACAGGCAACAGATATTGACAATCCAACGGGAGATCAGTTATCATACTGCTGGGAACAGTACAATGCTGGTTTAATTTCAGAATTACCTAACGCCACAAAAACCGCTGGTCCAAACTTCAGAAGTTTTAGTCCCTCGGTGTCGCCAACAAGATATTTTCCAAGTTTTGCAACTGTATTGACCAACAATTTAGTGTCAACTTGGGAAGCTATTCCGAATGTTTCTCGTCTAATGTTATTTTCATTAGTGGTGCGAGATAATGGCGGTCCACTTGGCGGTCAAACACAGCGTGCTACTAAAAATGTTCTTGTTGCAAATGTTGGACCGTTTAAAGTAACCTCGCAATCTGTAACAGAAGGATGGGCACAAGGCAGTACCCAAACTGTAACTTGGGACGTTGCAGGAACAACTGCTAATGGAATAAATACAGCATTAGTAAACATAAAAATAACTACTGATGGTGGTGCAACATTTACAACATTACTTGCCAATACTCCAAATGATGGTTCAGAAACAGTAACAGCTCCAAATATTGTAACTCAAAATGCTAGATTGGTAATTGAAGCAGTTGGCAATGTTTTTTATGCAGTTAACAGAGCGCCAATTTTTATTGGTTACAGCATTGTAAATACCTGTGTAACTTATACCAATTCAACACCATTTAGCATACCAGATGGTTCAACAAGTTATACTCAAAGAACAATAAACGTTCCAACATCAGCTATAATTACTGATGTAAATGTTTCAGTAAATGTAACCCACCCAAATCTTGAAAATTTAAATATAGCAGTTTTGAGACCAGGAGCTGGAGCACAGTTATTAAACATTTATAATAGAAATTGCTCAAATAATGCCAACATAAATGTCAAATTTGACATGCAAGCACCAGCTTTTGTTTGCGGAAGTCCAGTAGCAGGAGTTCAAGCATTGCCAATAAGTACATCATCATTTCCAATAGGTGATTTAAATACTTATAACGGTTTGAATGCAATTGGGGACTGGAGGTTTGGCTTTAGAGATTTAGTTGCCACAAACACGGGAACTGTGAACTCATTTGCAATTGAAATATGCTCTCAAACCGTTTCATTGTTAAGTTCAGAAAGCTTTAATTTTGAAAATTTTGCAATATATCCAAACCCAAATAACGGAAATTTTACAGTTAAATTTGATTCAGGATCTAATAGCAAAATTAGTATTATAGTTAATGATTTGAGTGGTAGAAAAGTTTCTGAAAAAATCTATTCTAATTCAGGTTTTTTTAATGAAAATATCAAACTAGAAAACGTGCAAGCAGGAATTTATTTAGTTACTGTTAAAGACGGAGAAAAACAAATAGTGAAGAAGATTGTTGTTGAATAACAACTCATATATCAATGTAAAAAGCGTCTTTAATGACGCTTTTTTTTTAATCAAAAATCATAGTAAAAATTAATTTTTGATTAATTAATTCTATCAATTAACATGATTCATAATTTGATATTATTTTCATTAAAAACAATTGTGTAACTTTGTACATCAAAAAATGATTATCATGAAATTTTATCTGTCTACCTTTTTTTTTGTATTAATTATTTCTTGTAAAAACAACAATGAAATTCGAATTGCAGAAAATTTAAAAGATTCTAAAAAAAGGGAAGTCATTTTTGCAAACATAAATAAAGGTTGGGTTTTTAACACACAACACAGTAATGCAACTTCTCAAAATTTGGCAACTAATTGGACAGAATGGCGTATTTTTTTGGATGAATTATCCAAAAAACCAAAATCGACAATAGGTGCATTTCAACAAAAGGCTAAAAATTTATCTAAAAAAGCACTAGATTTAAAAATAAACATTCCTTCTCAGTTCAATGGTCCAGCAATAAAAGCCAGAATTACTGTTTTGATAACCAAAGTCAATTCATTGGATTTATATATCAATCTAAACCCAATTCCTGATGAAAAAGTCATATTATTAGTTACAGATATTAACGAACAAATTAAATCTTTGCAACTACAAATGGACGAAATTACCAGAAGGAGCCAAGTTCAAACCGAAGAAGGCGAATCAGATTTAATAAAAATGATGGATACCACAAGGGCAATTCCAAATAATCCTATGAACGGTAGTCAAAATATTCAATAATAAATATAAATTATAAATTTGTGCCAATTCGTTAAATTCGTGGCAAAAAATCAAACCTTTGAGCAAATCTAATTTACTAAATACCTACGACAACGCACCCAAAATCAAGCAAATTGTCGATAGCCTAAAAACTCCAGAAAACAAACTTTTTTTACAAGGATTGGTAGGATCTTCATTGTCGTTTGTCATCAATTCGTTATTTATAAAAACCGAAAAACCATTCTTGATTTTATTCAATGATAAAGAAGAATCGGCTTATTACCTAAATGATTTAGAACAACTTATCGGCGAAAAAGATGTTTTGTTTTATCCAGGTTCCTATAGACGACCGTATCAAATTGAAGATACAGACAATGCCAATGTTTTGCTTCGTGCTGAGGTTTTAAATCGCATTAATTCTCGCAAAAAACCAGCCGTAATTGTTAGTTATCCTGAAGCACTTTTTGAGAAAGTTGTTACCAAAAAAGATTTAGAAAAAAATACTTTAAAGGTTTCAGTTGGCGATAAAATCTCGATAGAATTCATTAACGAAGTTTTATTTGAATATGAATTTAAGCGCGTTGATTTTATAACTGAACCGGGAGAATTTTCGGTTCGTGGGGGAATTATTGATGTTTTTTCGTTCTCGAATGACAATCCTTATAGAATAGAGTTTTTTGGAAATGAAGTCGATTCCATCCGAAGTTTTGATGTCGAAACGCAACTTTCGATAGAAAAACAAAAGAAAATTACGATTATTCCAAACGTTGAAAATAAATTTTTTGAAGAAAATCGAGAAAGTTTCTTGGAATATATTTCTCAAGAAACCATTATTTGCATTCAAAATACCGATTTATTGGTTTCCAAATTAGATAAATTATTTGTAAAATCGCAAGATATTTTTGACAATCTCAATTCAACAATTCAACGATTAGAACCTTCAAAAATTTTCTTGAATCAAACCGAATTTATTAAAAAGGCATTGGATTTTTCAATTATCGAATTATCGAAACCTACTTTTCGAACCAAGCAAACATTCGAATTTTTTATTCTACCGCAACCATCTTTTAATAAACAGTTCGACTTGTTGTTGAATAATTTAAACGATAATCATTTTAATGGTTATAAAAATTATCTTTTTTGCTCAAATGATGCGCAAGCAAAACGTTTTCACGATATTTTTGAATCGCTTGACGAAGAAAATTCCGAAAGCATCCGAAAGCAATACGCAACCATAACTTTGCCAATTTATCAAGGTTTTATTGACGAAGAAAACCAAATTGCGTGTTACACAGATCATCAAATTTTTGAACGATATCATAAATTCAGTATTAAAAATAGCGTTTCTAAAAAACAAAATATCACTTTAAAAGAATTGACAACGCTGGTCGTTGGCGATTATGTGACGCACATTGACCACGGAATCGGGAAATTTGGCGGCCTGCAAAAAATTCAGGTAGAAGGCAAGATTCAAGAAGCCATCAAGTTGGTTTATGCCGATAATGACATTGTTTACGTAAGCATTCATTCGTTATATAAAATTTCAAAATTTAACGGAAAAGACGGTTCACCACCAAAAATTTATAAATTAGGGTCGAATGCATGGAAGGTTTTAAAACAGAAAACCAAAGCTAGAGTCAAGCATATTGCATTTAATTTAATTCAATTATATGCCAAGCGAAAACTCGAAAAAGGGTTCCGTTTTGCAAAAGACAGTTACTTGCAAGCCGAGTTAGAGAGTTCGTTTATTTATGAAGATACGCCCGATCAAACCAAGTCCACGCAAGAGGTAAAAGCCGATATGGAAAGCGACAAACCTATGGACAGATTGGTTTGTGGCGATGTTGGTTTCGGAAAAACAGAGGTTGCTATTCGTGCCGCGTTCAAGGCGGTTGACAATTCAAAACAAGTTGCGATTTTGGTTCCAACGACCATTTTGGCATACCAACATTACAGAACTTTTACCGAACGATTGAAAGATATGCCAGTATCAATTGGTTATTTGAACCGTTTTCGAACTGCGAAACAAAAAGCTGAAACGCTCAAAGATTTAGCTGATGGAAAACTAGATATTGTTATTGGCACGCATCAATTAGTCAATAAAAATGTAGTTTTTAAAGATTTAGGTTTGCTAATTGTTGACGAAGAACAAAAATTTGGTGTTAATGTAAAGGACAAACTCAAAACCATTGCAGCTAATATCGACACGTTGACTTTAACTGCAACACCAATTCCGAGAACGCTTCAGTTTTCGTTGATGGCTGCTCGAGATTTATCAGTAATTACAACGCCACCGCCAAACAGATATCCAATAGAAACCAATGTTGTGCAGTTTTCAGAAGAATTAATTCGTGATGCCATTTCTTATGAAGTTCAACGAAACGGTCAAGTTTTTTTCATTAATAATCGAATTGAGAACATTAAAGAAGTCGCTGGAATGATTCAAAGATTGGTTCCCGATGCACGAGTTGGAATTGGTCACGGACAAATGGAAGGTTCGAAACTCGAAGAATTGATGTTGGCATTTATGAATGGCGAGTTTGATGTTTTGGTGGCGACAACTATCATAGAATCTGGCTTAGATGTTCCGAATGCGAACACCATTTTTATAAATAATGCTAATAATTTTGGACTTTCGGATTTGCATCAAATGCGTGGTAGGGTAGGACGTAGCAACAAAAAAGCGTTTTGTTATTTTATTTGTCCACCTTATTCGGTAATGACAGAAGATGCACGAAAAAGAATTCAGGCTTTGGAACAATTTTCAGAATTGGGTTCAGGATTTAATATTGCAATGAAAGATTTAGAAATTCGTGGAGCAGGCGATTTGTTGGGCGGCGAACAATCTGGTTTTATTAACGAAATTGGTTTTGATACTTATCAAAAAATAATGAACGAAGCTATTGACGAACTCAAAGAAAATGAGTTTGCCGAATTATATGATAATAACGAAAATCAACCAGAGAAAGTATATGTAAAAGATTTACAGATAGATACCGATTTCGAATTATTGTTTTCTGACGAATACATCAACAATATTTCGGAACGATTAAAATTGTATAACGAATTGAGTTTGATAAAAACCGAAGAAGATTTGTTGATTTACGAAAACAAACTAATCGATCGTTTTGGGCCTTTGCCAAAACAAGCCATTTCGTTATTGAACAGCATAAAAATAAAATGGATTGCAACCCAATTCGGCATCGAAAAACTGATAATGAAGCAAGGCAAAATGATTTGTTATTTTGTTTCGGATCAGCAAAGCAGTTATTACAACTCGCCACAATTCATGAAAGTTTTGCAATTTGTTCAAAAAAATCCAGGTATTTGCAAAATGAAAGAAAAGCAAACTCCAGCGGGATTACGATTATTATTGACTTTTGAAAATGCTAAAAGCATTAATAAATGTTTGGGTTTTATGGAGATGATGGGGTAGGGTTATTATTTATAAACTTCTTTGGCAATTTCGTAAATGCTAACATTATTCTCGTCATCTATTGAAAAATCTACATTGGTTGTCCAATAGTTTCCTAAACTTTCAAAGTAAACTTCTTTTTCTTTATCGGGTAGATTTTCTAAAACTTTTATTAATTCTTTGATTTTCATATTATAAATATTTATTTAAAACTGCTTCTTTCTCTTTTGGAATCGCAGCAATTTCAGTTTCTAATGCTTTTATCTTTTCTTCTATTTTCTCTATTTCGGCAACTATTTTTAGTTGCTCGGAAAGTGGTGGAAGTGGGATTTTAAAATCTTCTAATTGTAGTTTTGTTATTGCTTCTCTTGTTGAACTGTTATCTGCCAATTGCAATAATTCTGATTTTAATTTTGAACTGATTAACAACTGTTGCACAAATTTCGGTAATGCTTTTTTATTTATTCTAATAATCGAAACATGTTGATTTACTCTTGCTGGCAAATATTTGTTTTCTACAATACAACATCTGCAAACCGATGCTCCTGTAATATTGAATAAAATATCATTTTCTTCTATTGTAACATTGTTTAATTTTCCTGCTTGTTCATCATCGATAAAAGCCAACCCTTTTGGATAAAACTCATTATCATAAATATTCATACTTCTAATTAAAGTAATTCCAGATTCTTTGTAGGCAGATTCTCCTCCTCTTGGTGTTGCGCCGCTTCCTATTTTGGTGGTAATATCTTGAAGTTTTACCATTTCTCCATCAAAATTAAAAAGACTACTTGCTTCAATTTTCAATTGATCAACTTCCTCTTTCGCCTTTTTTTCTTTCGCTTCTAAAACTTCAATTTCAACAACTATTTTTTGTTGAATATTAAGTGGCGGTAATGGGATTTGAATGTTTCTAAAATCAGGTTTTTGCAAATGTTTTAAGCCAAGACCTTTAAAGTAGAATTCATTTATTATAGAAATTATGCTTTCTAAAAAGTAAAATATAACTTTAGTTTTAATTTTACTTTCATCGTTACTTTTTATAACAAAAGTATCGGTTGAGTAAGCGGCTTTTCCGTCATAAAATTTTACAACAGCATTTCCTCCTGTTGAAAGATAAATATTTTCGCCATCGACTAAAAACTCATCAAATTTAAATACTTTTTCACCACTTGTGTAAAAATTATATATTCCGTTTTCTATGTTTTTTGCTGTCCCAACCTGAATTTTAGATTGTGGTTGTTCAAATAATACATTTCCAATATTAGTTAAACTCCATTTACTCTCAATCTTTACTTTTTTTTTAACAGAAAGTAAAATTTCTTTTTCAAAATCTACTCTTTCAAAATTCATCATATCCACCAAATTGTGGTGCGAAATGTGGTTTTGCATTTTTGGATCAATTACAAAATCTACATTTGTAAATGCTTTCAAGATATAGGTACTGGCTTTTTCGGGATTGTCAAACTGTTTGGCGTCGTACATTTGCGTGCATTCATCTACCGTTTTGTCTCGTTGCATGGCGTGCATGCCTTCGCTGTTGCGTCGTGAACTAAATTCGTAACCCAAAAATCGTTTTTCAATTTCTTTTTCGCCACTTTTTACCAAAACTACTTTTTGGTTTAAAGCAATAATAAAGTATAATATTTTATCGGCTTCGCGATTTAAAACTAAACTCCAAAATTCTTTTTCGGTTTTGGCCTTTAATTTCTTGCGGTATGCTGCATAAATTTCGTGGTTTTGTATGGCTTGATTTGGTGTTTTTTCTAACATAGAAATATAATCGGCAAACGAAACATTCTCAAAAACATGGTTTACATATTTTGCAACTGGTTTTTCAATGCCATTCAACGCTCAATTTATTCGCTCTTCGGCGCAAAAACAAGGTTACAGTATTGGTTCCTGTAGCCATAAAAGTATTGCTTCCTAGCTCGGCAATAGCAACAATATCAAAATATTGCAAAATAATTTCGCGGGTTTTGGTTTGTATTCCTGTATTGTTCAAAATAGAACTTGGCAAAATCAAACTGGCAACACCGCCGTCTTTTAGCAAATGTTTGGTTCGTTCTACAAACAAACATTCAATATCTTTACTTTTATCAGAAAGACTATTGTACAAAGCATATTCTTTTTCGGCACCAATATATTCCAAATCGTCTTTGCAATCATTGACAGCATAAGGCGGATTTGAAACCACAATAGAAAATTGTGCTTTGCTGCTGTCTTCAATATTTATGTTTTTGGACAATAAACCTTTATAGGTTTTGGAAGTTGCAAAACTATCCAAACCATCACCATGAATAATTTGTGCCACACCATCGCCATAAAAATAACAACCCACTTTGGCTACTTTAACTAAACGATAATCTTTTTCGATTCCGTACATATAAGTAGAAGCCCAATTGTATGGATTGGCTTTCCAAGATGCAACTTCTTTTTTTGCGTTAGGATAAGTAAGTTTATTTGTATCTATTTTATTGATTATGTCTTGATATTCCTCTAGTGCCTCGGTAATAAAATGTCCGCTACCAGCTGCATAGTCAATAACTGCTGGCAATTTTGGAACTTGATTGTCAATTTCGTGCAACATCATTTTTTTTAAAGGCAAAGACCTCATAATGAATTTAGTTACAGGTGGCGGCGTAAAATATTGTCCAACCTCTTGTTTTAAACCTGTTGTAAGTAGCAATTCGAAAAAATCTGATAAATGTTGTTGCTTTCTTGGATATCGAATTTGATATTTTTCTAAAAGCTGAACTACTTCTTTTAAAACTCGTTGATTATTTTCAAAAGTTTCGTCGTCATCTACTTCTTTTATGGCAAAAATATTATTGAATTTTAAAATTTTCTTTTTTAATTCTCTAATTTCTTCGGCTGTATCGGCTTTAAAATCTGTATCCTTTATTCCTTCTACTTCTTTTTCTAAAAATTCAAATAATCCACTTTTGTGTAAATTTATCAATCGCACTTGAAAATCAATCGGATTATCGTCTTCTCGCCAATGAAATTCTAGTTCCATATCGTCGCCTTTGGCTTCGTCATATAATTTTGCCAAAAACAAATTGAATATTTTATTAAATGCATTTGGTTTATCCGAAACAGAATGTTTACGCAAAATAGAAGCAAAGCCGTGAAAAATTTTATCGCTCTGTTCTTTATTTAAAGGTTTTAAATCGGATTTATTAAATGTTTTTTTTAATTCAGAATTATACGGTTGGTTTTCCCAAACAATATTTTGATATGTTAATTTATTCCAAGAGTTGTAAAAATCTTTAACGTCACCAGATTTATATTGTTGATCAATTTTTATGATTTCATTTTTGTAAACTATATGATTATCAATAAATTCAGAAGCATAAAGCATAACAACATCTGCTTTATTGCTAAATTTAAAGTAAGTAAATAATTGCCCACCGTCTTTTTTTATTCGATTAAATTCTTTGTCAAACTCTTTTCCGTAGGTTTTGCATTCTATCAAAAGATATTCTGAACCATCTTCTCTATTTACACAAATATCTAATCTTCCTGAAAAACCATGTCCAGCAGGATATACTTTTTCTAAAGTTATGTTTTCGGGTTTATAGCCCGTTTCAAGCAAACGATTTACACATTCAAGAACTACCCAATCTTCGGGTTTGGTAATGTTTTGGGTATCTTTGTCGTAAACTTTTATTTTTCCGCCAAAGTGAAATGTTTTTTTATCAAAATCAATTTCAATGCAATAACCATCAAGATATTTTTTTATAAAAATGTCTTTTGCGTTTTCTTTGGCTTGAAAACCAATTGCTTGGGCTAAATTTTTCATACTTATCAATTGAAATTATTTAGGGCAAAAATATAATAAAAAAAAATAACATTTCATATATGGGTTGCATAAATATTAATTAAAACACTTTAAATCATATATTTGACAATTATTATTTTACCCCTTTATCTTTTTCAAACTAATTTTAATCCCTTTTATTAATGACGAACTAAACCTTCGTGTTCCATTTCGTTGAAACCAACAGTTGTGCAACCTTGTGGCGTAGTAACTCTATCTATTAATTGTTCTGGGTGAATTTTTTCTTCGAGTGCCATTGTTGCTGCACCTTTTGCAGTTTGAGATGCAATGGATAGTGCTGTTGCAGCAGCAAAACCAATTTCTATTCCGGCTTGCATTGATGCACGAATGTAACGCAAAGCACAAGCCGTGCAGCATACACCAAGAACGGTTGCTACGTCCATTCATTTTTCGTACATTATTGAAACTGTTCGTCGATTAATGAATAAACCAAATACTCTTTTAGCTTCGGTTTTTATCGCCTTCGGCAAATGATATGCAAGTTGCCGATTGTCCAAACCTGATTGCAATGGTGGGCATGGTGTGAATTATCGAATTTTTAGCATTGGTTTTTTGTTGCAATTCGTCGATTGATAAGCCCGAAACGGCGGAAGCAATTGTAGTTTTGTTTTTTTAAATATGGTAGTATTTTTTCAAAACCAAATCGACTTGGTAAGGGTTTATGGTCAAGTTTACCAAATCTGCATTTTCGATATTTTGCGTGTTGCCTGACGATATAATAACACCGTATTTTTCAAGATATTGTATGTTTTCGATATTTCGTAGGGTTGCTGTTATGGAATGGTTGGTGGAATATTTTGTAATTCCGATTGCGATTGCAATGCCAAGAATGCACTACCGATGATGTGAATTTTAAAATAGAGGTTATGTGTTCTTATTTTTTTGAAAATATCAATGAAGTTGAATTTCTTGCACTAGGGATAGAAGGGAAAATCCTTTTTTTCTTTTTCTGAAAAAAAGATTGGAATGATAGCCCGACCCGATTTTTCTTCGGGGAGTGCCCGAACGAGCTTCAAAAAGCAAAATTGGCCAATTAAACCTAAAACCCTAAAATTAATTTTGCTATTGAAAAATAGATTAAAATTCCGCAAATATCGTTGCTAGTCGTAATGAATGGTCCAGTTGCTAATGCTGGATCAACGCCATATTTTTCAAGTAATAACGGAACAAATGTTCCGATTAATGATGCTATAATTATTACCGAAATTAGTGATATTGAAACGGTTATGCAAACATTTAGATTGACACCCAGTAATAAATAACTTCCTATAAAAAGAATACTTCCTAGAATAAATCCGTTTAATAGTGTTAGTGAGACTTCTTTTATTAATCGATTAAAAAGTGTGCCGCTCAAAGTATTATTGGCTAAACCTTGAACAATTATTGCCGATGATTGTACACCAACATTACCTGCCATTGCTGCTATAAGTGGTGTGAAAAAAAATAAATTGGCGTGTTCTAGCATTGCTCCTTCAAATAGACCAAGTACTTTTACGGATATAAAACCACCTAAAAGAGCCAATACCAGCCAAGGCAAACGTGCTTTGGTGAGTTCGAGAATGCTGTCATCGGCCTCGACATCTTGCGAGATTCCCGCAGCCAATTGATAATCTTGATCGGCTTCGTCTTTGATTACGTCAATAATATCGTCAATAGTGATTCTGCCCACCAAAACCCCCGATTCGTCTACAACGGGAATGGCTTCAAGATCATATTTTTGCATTATTCTGGCAACTTCAACGTCTTCGGTATCAATTTTTACCCAGTTCAATTTTTTGATATATACTTGGCTAATTGGCGTTCTTGCTGATGTTGTAAGTAAATCTTTTAGTGATAACCGACCTATCAATTTGTCTTGATCGTCAACAACATAGATAGAGTGCACACGCGATATATTTTCGGCCTGAATGCGCATTTCTTTAATACAAGTCAATACATTCCAATTTTCGTTGACTTTTACCAATTCTTTGTGCATCAATCCGCCTGCAGTATCTTCTTCATAACTTAACAATTCAACAATGTCTTTGGCGTGTTCAGCATCAACAAGTTCGGATATTACTTCGTCTTTTATTTCTTGTGAAAGTTCGGCAATAATATCTGCGGCATCGTTGGTTTCGAGTTCGTCCAGCTCTTCAGCAATTTCTTTTGGTGAGAGTTTGCTTAGAATTTTTTCACGTAAATCATCTTCTAATTCTAGTAATACTTCGGCAGTTTTTTTACTATCTAATACTTTGAATATATAAATTGCTTTTTGGAAATTCAGCGTTTCAAGTATTTCGGCAATATCAGCACAGTGCATATCGGCCAATAAAACATTCAATTGCTTGGAGTTTTTGGTTTTTATGAGCTGTTTTATTTCTTTGACGAATCCTTTACTGATTTTAAATTCCATCGGCTTCTATTTTTTGGGTCAATGCAATAAACTGATTGTAATCGAGTTGTTCTGGACGTAAATTAAAAACTTCGTCTTCACGCAAATTATCAGACAAATTTAGCGTTTTTAAACTGTTTCGCAATGTTTTTCTTCGTTGTTGAAATGCGGTTTTTACAACAGTAAAAAATAGTTTCTCTGAACAAGGCAAACTAAAATTTTCTTTTCGTCTTAATCTTAAAACACCTGATTTTACTTTTGGTGGCGGAATAAAAACCGTTTCATCGACTGTGAATAAATATTCTGCTTCGTAAAATGCTTGAACTAAAACCGAAAGAATTCCATAGGCTTTTGTTCCTTTTTTTTCGCAAATTCGTTGTGCCACTTCTTTTTGGAACATTCCTGCAAATTCAGGAACTTGCGAACGCATTTCGAGACACTTGAAAACTATTTGAGTTGAAATATTATATGGAAAATTGCCTATTATTGCAAATTGTTTGCCTTCGAAAATTTCATTGATGTTGTATTTCAAAAAGTCTTTCGATATGATTTTATCTTTTAGTTTTGGATAATTTTCATCAAGATAAGTTACTGATTCTGAATCAATTTCGATGACAAAAACGTTGGTTGGTTTTTTTAAAAGATATTTTGTTAAAACACCCATACCTGGTCCAATTTCTAGAACGTTGTCGTAACCTTCAAGATTTAGCGTGTCAGCAATTGCTTTCGCAATGCTTTCGTCTTTCAAAAAATGTTGTCCGAGATGTTTTTTGGCTTTTACTGCTTCCATAAGAGTTTATTTTGCGACAAAGGCACAACTTAACAAAGTTTTTTTAAAGAATTTAAATTACAAATAAATTTTAAAATTAAAATTGTTTGTTAACCATCAATTGAGTTGCAAATATAAATCAATTTAAAAAAATATGGAGTTCTTTTTGAGGTAATCAATTTTTTAAAATAAAAAAAAGTCCAAAATATTTAAAATTTGGGCTTTGGTTTTGAATTTAAGGTATGTTTTTATTCTTTAACAATCTTAAAAACTTATTTCTCCAGCCTATCACTAGATGTTTATTGAAAAGTAACGCTGCTAGCTTCGCTTGTAGCTGCGATATACAGGATTTCATTACACAATAATCAGAAAAGTCATATTTTATGAAAAACCATAATGGACTAAAAATGTAAAGTTTAATAGGTCATTAAAAATAATATTTTTATTTGAATGATAATCATTTTTTATTAAGATTTTATTATCAGACGTTTCAACGTTTGAATTTGTTACAAATTTCACAAAAAATATTTTGCTTTTATTTTATCGACAATCACTTGCGATAATTTTTGGTGGCTTTCAAAAGTCCAACCGGCAATGTGTGGAGATAAAATGACATTTTTGGAATTTATCAAATAATCTAGTTCAGGAATGTTTTTTTCTACAAAAATATTTTCAAATGATGCCGCTTCATATTCTAAAACATCTAGTCCCGCACCCATAATTTTGCCTGATTTTAGGGCAGTTACCAAATCTGCGGTAACTATATTTTTACCTCTCGAGGTATTAATCAGCCAAAAAGGTTTGGCAAATGAATTAATAAATTTTGCATCAACTAATTTATCTGTTTTTGGAGTCCATGGTATGTGTAGAGATAATAAATCAGCGTTTGCTTGTATATATGATAATGAAACTTGTTGTGCATTTGCATCAGCAATATTATCTAAAACATCATAAAAAATAACGTTGCAGTCAAAACCTTGCAATTTTTTGGCAAATGATTTTCCCATATTGCCATAACCAATTATTCCGATTGTTTTGCCCTCTATTTCATGACCACGATTGGCTTCTCGGTTCCAATTTCCTGATTTTATTTCGGCATCGGCAATATTTATATTATTAAATAATGACAATAACATTCCAAGTGCATGTTCACCAACTGCGTTGGCATTACCTTCGGGCGAGGCGATTAAGGTTATGTTTTTTGTTTTAGCATATTCATAATCAATGCTTTCTAGTCCGGCGCCAACTCTGGCAATAAATTCCAAATTAGTGGCTTTGTCAATAAATTGTTTGTCGATTTTGAACCGACTTCTAATAACAATTCCTAGATAATCATTGATCTTGGCTTCGATTTCTTGTTTGGTTGATGTGAAATCTTCGTGGTTTTCAAACCCAAGTTTTTGCAATTCAATCATCATTAACGGATTGTTGCTATCTAGGTGGAGTATTTTTTTTTTAAAATTCAAAATTATTGTTTTTGTAAAAATAATAAATTTATTGCCTAAAAAAGAATCCTAAAACCAAATTTTTGATTTTAGGATTCTTGAAATTTATAAATTATCAATCACTTTGTCTTTCGGATACCTGACTTTGTAACTGATTCTTATTTTTTTGGTTTCAGCCGGTTTTAAGTTTAGATTCCAAGTTAAAATTCCTGTTTCAATATTCGCTTTTGCATTGTCACTTTCTAGCAATTCTATTTCGATTTCTTTGTCTGCCGATAACGGATATTGGTCTTTTAGCAACATTTCAATGGTTTCTTTTTTGTTGTTTCTAACTGTAATGTCAAATGTAAATGTTTGCTCTTTTTTGCCTGACAAAAATTTGGTTCCCGATTTATCGACCACTTTGTCTCGTTTTATGGATATTTTTTTGTCTCGACCCATACTCAAACTCAAAGTGTCAGAAACTTGGTTTGGGTTAATGTTGGTTTTGCCCACATACATGCTTTCAAAAATTATGTTTGCTTCGCCTTGCAATAAATTATATTTTGAATAATCATTGATTTCTGCCAACAAAAATGCTTCTTTTTCAACTCTTGGTGCAGCATAATATTTGTAACTTGAAGGTAGTTTTATTTCTTTTAAAGCAACCGAATGTGCTTTTCCGTTCGATAAAACATCATACGGAATATCGATGTCAAACGAAACATTCAGTTGGTTTTCAATGTCTTGTGCTTGAACCGTGCTAACAGCATAACCCAATGATTTTTTAGATTTTCTAGTACCCATTGCTGTTACGACAACTTCATTAAGTTCAGAATTTTGTGCTTTTGCAGCAACAGCATCGTCCATCATTACGTTATATGGAATGTTGTATTTTAATGACCAAGCATTTAATTCTGGTTGTTGGTTGTTTTGATTGGGGTTGCCCGATGACAAAGTTAGTTTTACTTTCTTCCAGTCAATTCCAGTGCTTTGGTTGACCTCAGCTTTGTACATCATGTTTATTGGTTCAGCAATACTGGTGGCTCGCAGATCATAGAACGGGCGCCAAGATGCATTGTTTGTCAAATAATTAATATCAAAATCGACATTGCCAGCAATTTCATTCATGACCTGAATTATCAATTTTCCGTTTGATGATTTCTCTTCATTTTTGGTATTAATTTCTAATTTTTGATTTAAATTTGTTAGTTTTAATTGTAATTTATCATTCAAATCTCTTGTATTTTCCATTTGAAGTGACAATTCTGTTCTTTTGGCAATGTTCATATCAACCAATTTCATTAACTCCAAAACATTTAAACCACTTGTTGTTCCGTAAACTGTTTCATTTTTTTGAAGTATGCCAATTGAACTATTTATAGAAGTAATCAGTGCATTGTTTTTTTGAATTAGTTTGCTGACAATCGAAATACTATCTCGAACTTTTTTGATAGCTGGATTTTTTTCATCAACCTTAAATTCTGAAATATAATTATTGGTAAACTGAACCGACAAAACTGTTACTGATGCTGATGCACCAATTCGAACCGTATTTTCGTTGAGGTAATCGGCAATATTTTGTACAACAATTTCGCTTGTGCCTTTCGGTAAATTCACCGATGTTGTTTGCGAAATTTCTGCAGATCTAAAATAAACTGTTACAGCCTTTGATTTTGCATTCGTAAAAATTGGTTTTTGTGCCCAAGTAATTACACTTATAATTAATGCTAGTATTGAAATTGTTTTTTTCATTTTATAAAATATTTAAATCTTTATTGGTTATAGTTTTTCACCTTCAATAATCAATCCCATTCCGCCATCAACTGTGTTGGTTTGGTGATTTTTCGGGTCAAATATAAAATTTTTAGTTAGTACTTTGTTTTTTATTTTTTATTTTAGTTGTTTCAATTAGGAATGTTTGCGTAAAAAATTTTTTATCACTCGAAAAATTGATTGTCATCTCCTGTTGATTTTTATTTAAAATGACAATAATTTCAAAATCACCAGTTTTCGGGTTGACCATCTCTTGCTTTATTTGCCCGTTGATATAAACCTGAATATTCTTAAATTTTTTTGGTGAAAATGGTTTTTTGGTCAAGGCATCAAGTAACTTTTCTTTTAAAGTAAAAACTTCATTTTTTTCAGGTTTAACAACCCTTTGCATCATTATTTTACCAGTTACAAAAGGTTGATGAATTTCTTGGGTTGTTTCTTTATTTTGACTGAATTTGTGTACCATGAACCTGAGTTATAAAATCATTATTGGTATTTTTTTCAATTTCTGATAATAAATATTCTAAAGCATTTTTTAGCTTTTGACTGTTTTTTCCGTAATTACTTTTGTAATTTTTTTTGACCGTTTTACTATTGCAAAACCAGCTCCATTTTGTTCGCCCATAACCGACATAAAAACGCATGGTTTCTCAGTTTTTTAAAGACTTTCGGAGTTTTAACCGATTTAGAATAAGTTGTTTTTCTTGAAGAAATATCTGTTTTTTCAACGAAACTCATTGCCAATCCAGCTATAATTATTGCTCTGCTAATACTTGCTAATACTACATTTTTTGTTTTTATGATTTTTAGAGTTAATGGTTTAATTAATTATTTTTTACATGACAAACCTACCAAGAATAAAAACCCAAAAATTACAGACTTGGTCAAATGGGTTATTGACTTGGTGAAGCCATTTGTGTAAACGTTTTTAATTGATTTACTTTACATTGTTTAAAATATTAATTGAAGTGTTCTGATAATTACTTATAATTTTTACATATATTTACATTATGGAAAAATTTATAGGACAAAGCATTTTAGATTTCACAGATAGGTTTAAAACTGAC
>JAYVIW010000033.1:0-44026 GCA_043769905.1 Bacteroidota bacterium | reverse complement strand
GGAGGAAATACAGTTGCCTCGAAACTTTCATTGGGCATTTGAGAATAGCCAATAAACGAAAGTAAAAAGGTTAATAGTAATAGAATAAAATTTTTCATTAGCTATGAATTAATATTTAATTTATAAGAATTTTTTGCGACCAAATTTAACACTAAATTTTAATATAGACGTTAAAAATTGCAAAAATATCTAATTTAACTAATATTAAAAGGTATTATTGGTTAGCAAAGGATTATTTATCATTAAATTTGTATCAGAAAATAAAGTATGTTAGAAGTAGAAAAAATTCAGTTCGAGAAAACAGTTATAGTTGGTATTGTTACACAAAAACAAGATGAAACTAAATTAAAAGAATATCTAGATGAACTAGAATTTTTGACATTTACAGCCGGTGGACAAGTCACTAAAAGATTTTTTCAAAAAATGGATCGCCCTAATCCTAAAACATTTTTAGGAACTGGTAAAATGGAGGAAATAGCGCATTTTGTAAAAGAATTTGCCATTTCCACTGTTATTTTTGATGATGAACTGTCGCCTTCTCAGCAAAAAAATATTACCAAAATTTTAAATTGTAAAGTACTTGATCGTACTAACCTAATATTAGATATTTTTGCGCAAAGAGCTGAAACTTCTTATGCAAGAACACAGGTTGAATTGGCACAATGTATCTATTTATTGCCAAGGTTGGCAGGAATGTGGACACACCTAGAGCGCCAAAAAGGTGGAATAGGAATGCGTGGGCCTGGTGAAACCGAAATTGAAACCGATCGTCGAATTGTTAGAGATAGAATTGCTTTGTTGAAAGAGAAAATTAAAATTATTGACAAGCAAATGTCGGTACAGCGGGGCAACCGTGGTGCAATGGTTCGAGTAGCCCTTGTTGGTTACACCAATGTTGGAAAGTCAACATTGATGAATGCTATTGGCAAAAGTGATGTATTTGTAGAAAATAAATTATTTGCAACACTTGATACTACAGTAAGAAAAGTAGTAATAAAAAACTTACCTTTTTTATTGTCAGATACTGTAGGATTTATAAGAAAATTGCCAACGCAACTAGTTGATTCTTTTAAAAGTACTTTAGACGAAGTTCGAGAAGCCGATTTGTTGCTGCACGTTGTTGATATTTCGCATCCAGATTTTGAAGATCATATTGAATCGGTAAATCAAACTTTGTTGGACATCAAAAGCAATGCCAAACCAATAATTATGGTTTTTAATAAAATAGATGCATATAAGCATTTAATTATAGATTTTGACGATTTAATTACCGAAAAGACTAAAAAGCATTATACTTTGAAAGAATGGAAACAAACGTGGATGAGCCATGTTGGTCAAGAAAATGCATTGTTTATTTCTGCAACCGAAAAAGAAAATTTTGAGGAATTTCGGGCGAGAGTTTATGAAGCGGTTCGACAAATACATATAACACGTTTTCCATATAACAAATTTCTTTATCCAGATTATAAAGATGCTGTTGATAAAGAATATGAATAGATTTTAAATTACTATGAGAAACGCTTACTAAATATGTTTCATTTTACAAAAATTAAATTATTGATTATAAGTTTTTAGATATTAATAAAAAGTCCCAAAAGAAATTTCTATTTGGGACTTTTTTTATTTTGAAATTATGTTTGTATTAGAAACCGTAATTCAAACCAAGACCAAATACTTCACGAACTTGAACTTTCTTGATTGCATTATCATCATAAATAGCTTGAAATGCTAAATTGGCTGTAATGTATTTGTTGATATTCATGACCAAATTCATTTGATAATCAAGATCTACATTTTGTGGTTTGTCTAAATAATTAGAATAAAGATTTAGAATATTTTCCATACTAATATTCTCCATCAATGTAACTTTGTAATAACCGTTCAGTGCAGCTCCGAATTCAAATCGTGTCGTTTTTCCTGCATCAACCCCAAAAGCCGATTTTCCTCTAGTGAATTGTTCATTCACAAAAATAAGTCTTGAAGTTGCAGGAGCAATGTTAACTTTAAGATTTTCGCTTTTTTTCCATAACATTCCTGGCCCTACCTGCAAGTAAGCTGGTGACATAAAATGAGATATTTTAATTGTTTGAGTTGGGTCAAAACCAGAGTCAAGTTGTGTTCTAAAATTCAAGAAGCCTGAATAATACCAGTTTCCTTGACCTACTTTTTTTCCGAAAAGCGATGTAAATTCTAATCTATCATCTGATTTTAAAGTTGGTCCATCTCCTAATTTAGTTAATCCGTAAGCTGCAATGATTTTGTTATCCCAAATAGAAGTTCTAGTAGTATGATTAAAATCATAATTTAAACCTAAATTAGTGGCGATACTTGATGTTCCACCACCTAACCAGTCATTGTTAAAAGCTGATTGGTTGAACAAAAAAGTAATTGTTCCGCCACGTTTCCAACCTAAATTAGCTGTGTCAATTGCTTTTCCAGCTTTTTCTAAAATTTCTTTTTCAGTTACTTGTGCCTTCGCAATTGTAAAACTTAGCATAAATGCTAAAAATAATAATCTTTTCATTTTTGTTTTGTTTTTTAATTAGCTGCAAAACTAAAAAAAAAGCCAAAAAAATAATTGAATGCTAAATTAAAGAAATATAAATTCGACAAAAACCCAAAAAAATCGTTAAAGAGCATTTTTTCAAATCTAATTTGATTTTTTAAATATTGGAACTGCCGAACAAGCCTCGCCATACATTATACTTTTTGCCAATGGTTGCAATAATTGTATTGACAAAACAAAAGCCGATTCTGGAACCTGTTTTTTAGAACAACCCTTTAAAATAACGGCTTTATTTTTATATTGATTAAAATTTAAAGTTTGTAAAATTTCTTGATAATATATAATATCTATATCTTTAATGCTCCCTAAAAATATTTTTTTTGCAAAAGGTGTTACAAAACTTGTAACCAATATTGATGCCCAAGTGGGCAAGATTGCATCAGTCGAACAATTTATTGCAACCAAGCAATTTTGATATTGAGCGAAATTATGATTTTTCAAATAGTTTCTAAATTCTTTTTCTTTTAATAGAAACCCATCTGTTAACCAAAGAGAAATGTCAATTTGAGATTTTTTTTCTTTAGGATAATAGTCTTCAAGGTCAAAAACTATAAGTTGGCTGTTGGCTACTTTATTGATAATTTCATCCATTTTTTATTTTTATTTAAGATGATTATAATAATAACTATTTTACTAAAGTTCCAATATTTTCGCCAGTACAAATTTTCATTAAATTGCCTTTTTTGTTCATGTCAAATACTAAAATAGGTAGATTATTTTCTTGACTTAATGTAAACGCTGTTGTATCCATAACATTCAAACCTTTAGCCAAAACATTTTCAAACGAAATTTCGTCAAATTTAGTTGCTGTTGGGTCTTTTTCTGGATCTGCCGTGTAAATACCATCAACGCGTGTTCCTTTGAGAATTACATCTGCATGAATTTCTACGCCGCGCAAAACAGCGGCTGTATCTGTAGTAAAATATGGATTTCCGGTTCCTGCGCCAAAAATTACTATTCTTCCCTTTTCAAGATGACGAACTGCTCGACGTTTTATGTAAGGTTCAGCGATTGCCTCTATTTTTAATGCTGTTTGCAGTCTGGTCAACATTCCTTTGTCTTCGAGTGCACCTTGTAGTGCCATTCCGTTGATTACTGTTGCCAACATTCCCATATAATCTCCTTGTACTCTATCCATTCCGTTGCTTGCTCCTGCAATACCTCGAAAAATATTTCCACCACCAATTACAATTGCAATTTCTATTCCTTTTTCGTGAATTTTTTTTATTTCGTCTGCATACTCGGCTAATCGAACTGGATCAATTCCGTAATGACGATCTCCCATTAATGCTTCACCACTTAATTTTAAGAGTATTCTTTTATATTTCATTCGATTGGTTTATGAAATGCAAATATAGTAAAATTAAGAATTTTTTGAAATAGTGATTCAAAAATATTATCCATAATTATAATATTGAATTTTAATTAAGTTAATAGTTTAATATATATTGTAAAAAAAATTTGTTAATTGCTTTACTATTAAAATAAATAATTCAAAATTGTTTCGAAGGCTTGCATGAACTTGAAATATGATTGAGGTTAAAATTCGCCTATTTTTTATTTTAAATTTAATAAGAAAGCCTAAAAAAATTAATTTGTAAATAACTTGTTTATAAAAAATTAATTTGTACATTTGCAAACTTAAAAATTAATAAAAACAATCGTTATGTATGCAATCGTAGAGATAGCAGGGCAACAATTCAAGGTTAGCAAAGACTTAAAAGTTTATGTTCACAGATTGATTAACGAAGAAGGTTCGAAAGTTTCTTTCGACAAAGTTCTTCTGTTAGACAATAATGGAGATATTACTTTAGGCGCCCCAGCTATAGAAGGAGCTTCAGTAGAAGCCAAAGTGTTACAACACTTAAAAGGTGACAAAGTAATCATTTTCAAGAAAAAAAGAAGAAAAGGTTACAAGAAAAGAAACGGTCATAGACAATATCTTACTCAAATTGTAATAGAGTCAATTAATGCAACGGGAGGTAAAAAGTCAGCTCCAAAAGCAGAAGCTAAATCAGTAGAAGCGGCTCCAAAAGTAGAAAAAATTATTGACGTTCCAGTGGCGACGGTAAAAACGCCAAAGGCAAAAAAATCTGGTGATGATTTAACAATCATTGAAGGAATTGGACCAAAAGCAGCAGAAGCATTAGTAGCTGGAGGAATTACAACATTTGTTCAATTAGCAGAAGCATCAGCAGAAAAAGTAAAAGCAATTCTTGATGCATCAA
Source organism: Bacteroidota bacterium (assembly GCA_043769905.1). GTDB lineage: Bacteria > Bacteroidota > Bacteroidia > Flavobacteriales > Flavobacteriaceae > Flavobacterium. The sequence goes on along the minus strand of JAYVIW010000033.1, from coordinate 39,232 downwards.
CTAATAAAGTACAACACCTTGATCCAACAACATGGGCGCAACAATCACAATTGGCAGCCGATGGTAAAATGGACGAGTTAAAAAAATTACAAGATGAATTAAACGGCGGTAAAGCAGTTTAATTAATTACTAACTTATAAAAATTATACGTCATGGCTCACAAGAAAGGTGTCGGTAGTTCGAAGAATGGTAGAGAATCAGAATCGAAACGTTTAGGTGTAAAGATTTTTGGTGGACAAGCTGCTATTGCTGGAAACATTATAATCCGTCAAAGAGGTTCGAAACATAACGCTGGTGCAAACGTCTATATGGGTAAAGATCATACTTTACACGCTAGAGTTGACGGTGTTGTTAAGTTCCAAAAGAAAACAGACAATAAATCTTATGTATCAATTCTTCCATTTGAAGCATAAATATATTAATATAAAATTGGATAAAGTTTATATTTAATTTTATGAAAAAGCTCGATATATTATCGGGCTTTTTTTTAGAAACAGATTTTGTTATATTTTTGCTGTAATAATCAAACGACGCATTTATTTTTAATCGTTTTACATTTGATCAAAATGGAAAGCTCTGTTTATAAGTGCCTAAAAAAATTATCAGTTTTAAAAATATCAAAATACTTTGCTCTTATAGAAATAATTTAGGTTATAAATTTTGGTTATAATCTCTGTAGTAAGCTTTTTATTTAATATGTAATTGTTTATATCTAAATGCAATATAAAATAAAGTTTATTGATGTTTTTTTAAACATTTTATTATTATCCAAAAGACTTGATTAAAAACGGATTGAAATATTTTTTTGTGAATTATTAATATCTTGATTAAATCAGTAAAATATTGTAGTAAAAAACAACCATTGTCTTTAACGCTTAAACTTGGTAATATTTATTGCAAAGTTTGTGTTGCGATTTTTTAATGCGCTAATTATGAATTTCCATAAAAACCCTCAAAAAAGTATTAACTTTTTTGAGGGTTTTATTAAATTTAAAGTATTTAGTTTATATGCTGTTTGAATATTAAACTACGCCTTGACCCAACATAGCATCGGCAACTTTTACGAACCCTGCAATATTAGCACCTTTTACATAATCAATATAACCAGTTGCATCTTTACCATATTTCACGCAAGATGAGTGGATTGCTAACATAATTCCTTTCAAACGTTCGTCAACTTCTTCCGAAGACCAAGATAAACGCAACGAATTTTGAGACATTTCTAGTCCTGAAGTTGCAACTCCTCCAGCATTAGATGCTTTTCCTGGAGCAAATAAAATTTTAGCATCTTGAAAAACAATTACAGCTTCTGGGGTTGTTGGCATATTGGCACCTTCAGCAACACAAATACAACCATTTGCTACAAGCATTTTTGCCTCGTCTTCATTCAATTCATTTTGTGTAGCACACGGTAAAGCGACATCGCATTTTACTTCCCAAGGACGTTTTCCTGCAATATATTTTGCGTTTGGATATGTTGTAACATAATCAGAAATACGGCCACGAAGTTCATTTTTGATTTCCATTACGTGCGATAATTTTACCGCATCTATTCCTTCAGCATCATAAATATAACCAGCAGAATCTGACATTGTAACAACTTTTCCGCCCAATTGTGTTGCTTTTTCAGCTGCATATTGAGCTACGTTGCCAGAACCTGAAATTACAACAATTTTCCCAGTAAAACTATCGCCTTTAGTTTGCAACATTGATTGTGCGAAATACACATCGCCGTAACCTGTCGCTTCAGGACGAATTAGTGATCCACCGAAAGAAATTCCTTTTCCTGTTAAAACACCTGTAAATTCGTTTCTTAATCTTTTGTATTGACCAAACATATAACCAACTTCACGACCACCCACGCCAATATCACCAGCCGGAACGTCAGTATTCCCTCCGATATGTTTTGATAATTCGGTCATGAATGCTTGACAAAAACGCATTACCTCAATGTCAGATTTTCCTTTTGGATCAAAATCGGCCCCACCTTTACCTCCGCCCATCGGCAGTGTCGTTAAACTATTTTTGAATGTTTGTTCAAATGCTAAAAATTTCAAAATACTCAAGTTTACTGATGGATGAAAACGAATTCCTCCTTTGTAAGGTCCTATTGCTGAATTCATTTGGATTCTGTATCCTCTATTTACTTGGGTTCTGCCAGCATCGTCGATCCAAACAACTCTAAACATTATTACACGTTCAGATTCTACCATTCTTTCCAAAAGCATTTGGTTTTGATATTTTTTGTTTTCTTCAATAAACGGGATTACAGTTTCTGCAACTTCTTTAACAGCTTGCATGAATTCTGGTTCGTTTGGATTTTTTAGAGCAACTGCATCAATAAATGCATTAATACTTTGTGACATAATAAATTTTTATAAATGTTAAGAAATCGATTTCGTAAATATCATACAAAGATACATTTTCTATAAAAACAAAGATATTTTTTTTATTAATTTCTTTATTATTTACATAAATAAGGCTTTATTATTTCAAAATCAACAATTTCAAGTATTAAATTGTTGTTAAATAGTAAATTTTTGTTTTTTTTTTAGTTAATTAATGATGTTTTTATATATTTGTGGAAATTATAACTTTTATTATTATGACTAAGTCTATTTTTGCATTTTGCATAATGTTATTTACTTTTTCAAACCTAACCAATGCTCAATATGGTGGTGCTAATCAAGAAATTGGAATTATGGCAGGACCAGTGTTTTTACAAACAGACTTTGGTGCAAGAAATACATTCGAAAACTATTACAAAAACAATGGAGTTTCTGTTGGTATATTTTACTATTTATCAGCTATTCAAAATTCACGCCATTTACAAGAAAATTTTAGGCTAAGACTTGAGTTATCTTACATGGCATCAGATTTGAATCATTATGGCAAATGGGTAGAACCTGAAAACACAAGCAAATTTGCTACTCAATTAAGAGCTATGTCGGCTAGTACTGAGGCTGTCAATGTGGGTTTGCAATTAGAATATTATCCGTTTAAAACTGATGATTATAATCGTGGCACAACATGGTCACCCTACATAAGTGGTGGTGCACAATTAAGTAGTTATAATTCAAAAGTAGAATCTAGCCTTGGTGCATTAGGTTCAACTTTAACAACGCCAGTCAAATATTTGGATGCCTATAAAAACGAATCTAATATTGTAGCATCAATTACAACAAGTCTTGGAACAAGGTACATGTTGGACGATTATAACGCCTTGATTATTGATGCTAGAATACAATATTATTTCTCTGATTGGGTTGATGGTCTAAACCCAAATCGAAATGTTTATACTGAAAATAAAGCCAATGACTGGTCAACGACCTTGAATATTGGATATGTTTATTATTTTAATTAATAGTAAACAAATTAAAAACCCGATTCTAAATTTAGAATCGGGTTTTTTTTTAGCTAAATATTTTCTAATGCTTGTTTCAAATCGCTGATTAAATCATCATAATCTTCAATGCCTACACTCAAACGAACTAAATCATCAGTGATTCCAATTTCTTTACGTTTTTCTTCAGGAATAGATGCGTGAGTCATCAATGCTGGATGATTTGCCAATGATTCAACACCGCCCAAAGATTCGGCTAGAGTAAAAACTTTTAGGTTTTCTAAAAATTTAACAGCATCTTTTTTATAGCCGGTGACAAATGTAAATGAAACCATTCCACCAAAACCACTCATTTGTTTATTAGCAATTTCATGATAAGGATGACTTATTAATCCTGGATAATAAACAACTTTTATTTTAGGGTGATTATTTAAGAATTCAACGACTTTTTCACCATTTTCACAATGGCGTTGTACACGTAAATGCAAGGTCTTGATTCCCCTTAAAACCAAAAAACTATCCATTGGACCCAATGTTGCGCCGGTTGCAAATTGTTGAAAATGTAATTGATTGCCCAATTCGTCATCTTTTACTATCAATGCACCAGCAATAACATCTGAATGTCCACCCAAATATTTAGTTGCGGAATGCATTACAATATCTGCTCCTAAATCTAAAGGTTTTTGTAAATAGGGTGTTGCAAATGTATTATCAACTGCAAAAAGTATTTTGTGTTGTTTTGTTATATTTGAAATTTCCTGTATATCGGCTAATTTCATTAATGGGTTTGTTGGTGTTTCAACCCAAACCAATTTAGTGTTTTCGTTGATTAATGATTTAAATTTTGCAATATCATTCATATCTACAAAATGAAATTTGATTCCAGAATCTTTATATATTCGGGTAAACATTCTATAAGTTCCGCCATACAAATCATCCATTGCAATGATTTCGTCACCTGATTTAAATGAACGTAACAAACAATCTGTGGCAGCCAATCCTGATGAAAAAGCCAAACCACGAGTACCGTTTTCAATACTCGCTAATGCATTTTCAAGTGCCGATCGAGTAGGATTTGCAGCTCTAGAATATTCATAATCAGAGTTTAGCGGTTGTCCAGGACTTGTTTGTACAAATGTAGATGTTTGATAAACTGGCGGCATAACCGCTCCGGTTGCTGGATCGTGGTGCTGACCACCGTGTATGGTTTTGGTATTGAATTTCATTTATTTAAATTTATTTACAAATGTAGTTATGTTTTATAAATGAAAAAAATAAAAAATTCTTATTTAGAAATGTTTGATATAATAAAAAATAAGCTAATTATAAATCATATTTACCATTAAATATTGGTACAAATATTTTCTTCATACAATAACTACTTTCTACACCTATATACTGTCCATAATTTTCTATTAATTGGTAACCTAATTTTAAATATAATGCAATTGCTGCCTTTAGTTTTAATGAAGTTTCAAGAATAATTGTTGTGTTTTCTAATTCGGTTGCCCAAATTTCTAGCTAATTCAAAATTAGATTTGCTACTCCTTTTCCTCGATGTTCAGGATAAACAAACATTCTTTTGATTTCGACAGTTTTATTTTCGTGTTTTTTGAACGCACCACAACATACAGCAATGTTATTTTCATAACAAACGACAACATTTTTTAAATAAACTTGGTTTTATTTGGCAAAAAAATCTTTTTCGTCCCCTTCAATATCAATGAGATATTCATCAAAAATTGCTGTGAGTTTTTAAAAACCTTGGTTTTTTGTAAGTTCTTCGGGTTAGTGTTTGCATTTTAATTATAATTTATGTGTTCCATTTCGAACATCGTAAAATGCCAAAAGATTTATATTTTCATTTTGTATTTGATAATATAAAATAGTTTTTTTGTTAATTATTGCTTTTCGAATTAGAAAATTATTTCGATAAATTGGAAATAATTCAGGATTAACTTTTATATTGTCTATTGTTTTAAGAACATCAGAATAATATTTTTTGGAGACAATAATGCCAAATTTATTTTCAATGTAATCAACAATTTCAGATAAAGTTAATTCGGAAGTTTTTGTCCAAATTATGTTCATTTTTTAGCGAATTTTGCTTCGAAACGTGTTTTGACTTCTTCGTGCGAACTTACATCTCCTGATAAAACATCATTTAATCCTTTTTGAATTAACTTATTTTCAAATATTAAAAAGTCATTCTCTTCTTTAAAAGTTAAAATTTTCTTAATAGTTTTCTTGTCGTTAATTCCTTGAATCCATTGAAGTATGTTTTGCTTTTCGGCTGTAATATTCATAATAGTTAATTTAAATTGTAAAATTAATGAAATTTGTTTGAAAAAAATTTTTTAAAATTTAAAAAAATCTGACATTATTTGTTGGTATAAATCAAAAAAAGGGAGTTAAACAACTCCCTTTAATTTAAAACTACTTTTTCTTAGTAATACTAACATAGTCCTTGGATGACTTGCTGCGTAACTTGGCTTAACATATTGCCCAGTTATTGCACTTCTCTATCCAACAGTTGTTACTTTCTTTGTGTTCATTTTATTGAATTTAGAAATTTAACACTAAAGAAGTCCTTTTTTTACCAAATTATTTTATATTTGAACTTTGAAATAAATACAAAACTTTTGGCTATAGAATAGAACTTCAATTCTATTATCTATAATTAAAAAATCAAAAAAGCTCCAATTAGAGTTGGAGCTTTTTTGATTTTACAAATATAATAGTTTTTATCTATTAAAAAAAATATTTAATAGATTTTTTCTATGAACCACACATTTCGCAATCTTCTGGACCAGCATTTTTTGCTAGTTCAATCATCGCACGATACTCCTCATTTGTCATTGCTGAAGTTTCGACTTCAACTTCTGCCAGAACAGGTTCTTCTTTAATTATTTTTACTGGTTCCACTTTTTTGTCGTTGTTTAATGTAAATTTAATAGCATCGACGGCAGCTTTGGTTCTCAAATAATACATTCCGGTTTTTAATCCTGATTTCCAAGCATAAAAATGCATTGAAGTTAATTTTGAATAGTTGGCATCTTGCATAAACAAATTCAATGATTGCGATTGATCTACAAAATAGCCTCGGTGGCGACTCATATCGATAATGTCTTTCATAGACATTTCCCAAACGGTTTTGTATAATTCTTTCAATTCTTGCGGAATATTAAGGTTTTGAACCGAACCATTTTCACGCATTAGTTCTTGTTTCAAGGTTTCTGTCCAAAGTCCTAGTTGTACCAAATCTTCTAACAAATGCTTGTTGACTACAATAAATTCGCCTGATAAAACACGTCTGGTATAAATGTTTGAAGTATATGGCTCAAATGCTTCGTTATTACCTAATATTTGCGATGTCGATGCTGTTGGCATTGGTGCAACTAAAAGTGAATTGCGAACACCGTTTTTCATGACTTCTTTTCGCAAACTTGCCCAATCCCAACGACCAGAAAGTTCTTCGTCTTTCAATCCCCAAAGATTGTATTGAAATTCTCCTTTTGAGATTGGTGAACCTTCAAAACTTGAATAAGGTCCTTCTTCGATTGCCAATTCCATCGATGCCGTTACAGCAGCAAAATACATTGTTTCGAAAATATCTTGGTTCAATGTTTTGGCTTCATCACTTGTAAACGGTAAACGCAACATTATAAAAGCATCCGCCAAACCTTGCACACCTAGACCAATTGGTCTGTGGCGTTTGTTAGAATTTTCACCTTCTATAACGGGATAATAATTTCTATCGATTACTTTGTTCAAATTTCTGGTTACACGTTTTGTAACTGTAAAAAATAAATCGTGATTGAATTTTCCGTTTTCAACGAACATTGGTAACGAAAGTGATGCAAGGTTACAAACTGCAATTTCATCTTTCGAAGTATATTCCATTATCTCGGTGCACAAGTTCGATGAGCGAATAGTACCAAGATTTTTTTGATTAGATTTTCTATTTGCAGCATCTTTATAAAGCATATACGGTGTTCCAGTTTCGATTTGCGATTCTAGAATTTTTTCCCATAATTCGTGAGCTTTAATGGTTTTTCTACCTTTTCCAGCAGCTTCATAAATGGTGTACATTTTCTCGAATTCTTCGCCATGAACATCATACAATCCTGGACATTCGTTTGGACACATTAATGTCCAATTTCCGTCTTCTTGAACACGTTTCATAAACAAATCCGATGTCCACATTGCAAAAAATAAATCTCTGGCGCGCATTTCTTCTTTTCCAGTATTTTTTTTCAAGTCCAAGAAATCAAAAATATCAGCATGCCAAGTTTCTATGTAAATTGCAAAACTTCCTTTGCGTTTTCCGCCACCTTGATCTACATATCTTGCTGTATCATTGAAAACTCGTAGCATTGGTACAATTCCGTTCGATGTTCCGTTGGTGCCACGAATGTAACTTCCGGTTGCACGAACATTGTGAATAGATAAACCAATTCCACCAGCTGATTGAGAGATTTTTGCCGTTTGTTTCAATGTATCGTAAATTCCGTCGATGCTGTCATCTTGCATTGCTAGAAGAAAACAAGAAGACATTTGAGGTTTTGGCGTTCCAGCATTGAACAATGTTGGTGTGGCGTGGGTAAAGAATTTCTTAGACATTAAGTCGTAAGTTTCTATTACCGATTTTAAATCGTCAAGGTGAATTCCAACCGAAACTCGCATTAACATATGTTGTGGACGCTCAACTATTTTGCCATTTATTTTCAATAAATACGAACGTTCCAAAGTTTTGAAACCAAAATAATCGTAGTTGAAATCTCTTGTATATATAATGTGTGAATTTAAAAATTCAGCATTTGCTTGTATTACATTGTGTACTTCTTCCGATAAAAGTGGTGCTTCTTGACCATTTCTCGGATTGACATAATGATACATTTCGTTCATTGTTTCCGAAAACGATTTGTTTGTATTTGAGTGTAGGTTAGAAATTGCAATTCGTGCTGCCAATTGTGCATAATCTGGATGTGCAATGGTCATCGATGCAGCGGTTTCGGCTGCTAAATTATCTAATTCTGATGTAGAAACGCCATCGTATAATCCCTCGATTACACGCATTGCAACTTTTACAGCATCGACTAAATCGTTCAATCCATAACACAGTTTTTTGATTCTTTCTGTGATTTTGTCAAACATGACAGGCTCTCTTTGCCCATTTCTTTTTACTACGTACATAATTTTGTTTTTGTGAAAAAGCAAATCCCTTTGCAGTTTCGGGGTTAATTGTAATGTTGGTTTTCGCCAAGGCTTCGCAAAGTCACAAATGTTATTTGACTTTGTTTATTTTTGGAATTTAAAGAAGTTGAAAGTTGAAGATTTATGAAAATTAATTTTAGTTCTTTGTGTTTGATTTTTAAAAATCGGCGTCAAATGTTATTTTTTGAGCTTCTACATCGGTATTCATTACGCCTGCTTTTTGGTATTCGGCCACTTTTTTCTCAAAGAAATTCGTTTTTCCTTGCAAAGAAATCATATCCATAAAATCAAATGGATTTGCGGTGTTATATTCTCGTTCACAACCTAATTCTACTAATAATCTATCGGCTACAAATTCTAAATATTGTGTCATTAACCCAGCATTCATACCAATTAAAGAAACTGGTAAAGATTCTGTAATAAATTCTCTTTCGATGTTTAAAGCATCAACAATGATACTTCTGATTCTTTCTTTTGGGACTTTATTAATTAAATGATGATTGTGCAAATGCACTGCAAAATCGCAATGTACGCCTTCATCACGAGAAATTAATTCGTTAGAAAATGTCAATCCAGGCATCAATCCACGTTTTTTCAACCAATAAATAGAGCAAAATGCACCAGAAAAAAAGATTCCTTCAACTGCTGCAAAAGCAATTAAACGCTCGGCAAACGATGGAGATTCTATCCATTTCAATGCCCAATCAGCTTTTTTCTTGATTGCTGGAAAAACTTCTAGAGCATTGAATAGTTCTGTTTTTTCGGCTTCGTCTTTTACATAAGTATCAATTAATAACGAATAAGTTTCTGAATGAATGTTTTCCATCATTATTTGAAAACCGTAAAAGAATTTTGCTTCGGCATATTGCACTTCTGAAACAAAGTTTTCTGCAAGATTTTCGTTTACAATTCCGTCAGAAGCTGCAAAAAAAGCTAGAATATGTTTAACGAAATAACGCTCTTCATTGTTCAATTTATTGTTCCAATCGTTTAAATCTTGTGACAAATCAATTTCTTCGGCCGTCCAAAAACTAGCCTCCATTTTCTTGTACCATTCCCATATGTCGTGGTGTTTTATTGGAAAAATAACGAAGCGGTTTTTATTTTCTTGTAAAATTGGTTCGATTGCAGTCATTGATATTATTTTTTTATTGAAATTGGTTTTGCATTTTTGCTTTTTGACAGAGTACAAAGATTGTGAATTTTTAAGTAAAAAAGTAATCAAACTTATTCACATTAAGCATTAGTTTTTAACAACGCTTGTCGTTCTATGGTTTTATTGACATTTTTACATTTTATTGATAATCAATATCTTGAAAACTCTAAAAACTTTAAAGTATTTTAAAATAAGAGAATTAAAAATTGTAAAAAATTCGAAATTTAAATTTAATTCGTTAGATTTAATTTTTTTTGTCAATCTTCTTAAAAAATAAATTCAAAAGAAATTTGATTAAGATTTGGGATTTTGTTGTTTCAATTCCTCAGCCACTTTCTCAAGTTCCATATACCAATTTTCGCCAAAGCGACGAATTAATGCCTCTTTTACAAATTTATAGACAGGAACTTCTAATTCTTTTCCTAATGAACAAGCATCGTCGCAAATATCCCATTTGTCGTAATTAACAGCAGCAAATTCAGAAAAATCTTTCACCCTTATTGGGTATAAATGACATGATACAGGTTTTTTCCAATCTATAACCCCTTGATTATAGGCTTGTTCTATACCACAAAGTGCAGTTTTGCCGTCAAAAATTACATAAACACATGAGGCATTTTCAACAAGTGGAGTTTCAAGCGTTCCATCGGTACCAATTATCGATGTGCCCTGTTCTTCTATAGCCGCAATGCCATCTTTACGAAGAAAAGATTTAATTTTTGGATAAATTTCTGCCAAAATGATTGTTTCTTCTTCGCTTAGTGGCGCACCAGCATCGCCATCGACACAACAAGCACCTTTGCAGGCAGATAGATTGCAAACAAAATCTTTTTGAAGAATATCTTCTGATACGATGGTTTTTCCGAGTTGAAACATTTTGCAAATATAGTGAATATTGATTGTTTAGTAAAAATCTTATTGAATATAACCATTGTTTTTAAAAATCGTTTTTCTGATAGTATCATTAGTTATAAAAATGTTAGTTTTTGATAAAAAGACGTTTTAATGTAATATATTTGCATATTATTTAGAAAAATTCAAAATAACATGATTAAAGTATCAGAATCAGCTAGTAAAAAAATTGTCGATATGATGAAAGACGACGGTTTTGATGCCTCACAAGATTACGTTCGAGTAGGCGTAAAATCTGGTGGTTGCTCAGGATTGTCTTATGATTTAACATTTGACAAAAGTATCGGTGAGAACGATAAAGTTTTTGAAGATAACAACGTAAAAATCGCTGTAGAAAAAAAATCTTTTTTGTATTTAGCAGGAACAATTCTAGAATTTTCGGGTGGATTAAACGGAAAAGGATTTGTTTTTAATAACCCAAATGCAAGCAGGACTTGTGGTTGTGGAGAGAGTTTTTCATTATAAATTTTTCAACTTTGAAGTTTTTAAAATGCTTTCAGAGTTAAACAAATAAAAATATGTCAAAATACACAGAAGACGACCTAAAAATCGAACTTGAAACTAAAGAATATGAATATGGATTTTATACTGATATAGCGTCCGAAACATTCCCAATTGGATTAAGCGAAGATATTGTTCGTGCAATTTCTAGAAAAAAAGACGAACCACAATGGATGACCGATTGGCGAATAGAAGCTTATAGAGCTTGGATCGAAATGGATGAAAAAGAGTGGGCAAATGTAAATTATGAAAAACCTGATTTCCAAGCGATATCTTATTATTCTGCGCCAAAAACAATCGATCCTAATAAAACTTTGGATGATGTAGACCCTGAATTGCTAGAAATGTATAAAAAACTAGGAATTAATATCGATGAACAAAAAATGATGAACAATATTGCAATGGATATTGTTGTCGATTCGGTATCTGTTGCTACAACATTCAAGAAAACGTTGAACGAAAAAGGGATTATATTCTGCTCGATTTCCGAAGCAATTCGCGAACATCCAGAATTAGTCCAAAAATATTTAGGAACTGTAATTCCTCAAAAAGATAATTTTTATGCTGCTTTGAATTCGGCAGTTTTCTCTGACGGCAGTTTTTGTTACATTCCCAAAGGCGTTCGTTGCCCAATGGAATTATCTACTTATTTCAGAATTAATCAAGCAGGAACAGGACAATTCGAAAGAACTTTGCTTATTGCAGATGCAGGAAGTTATGTTTCCTATCTCGAAGGTTGCACTGCTCCAAGTCGTGATGAAAACCAATTGCATGCTGCTTGCGTAGAACTTATTGCGTTAGACGATGCCGAAATAAAATATTCGACTGTACAAAACTGGTATCCTGGAAACAAAGAAGGTAAAGGTGGTGTTTTCAATTTTGTAACAAAACGTGGAATTTGTGAGAAAAACGCCAAAATATCTTGGACACAAGTAGAAACAGGTTCGGCAATAACATGGAAATATCCATCGGTTGTTTTGAAAGGCGATAATTCAGTTGGCGAATTTTATTCGATTGCTGTAACCAACAATTTCCAACAAGCCGACACGGGAACTAAAATGATTCATTTAGGAAAAAACACCAAATCGACCATTATTTCAAAAGGAATTTCTGCCGGGAAATCACAAAATAGTTATAGGGGGTTGGTTCAAATTTCTCCAAGAGCTGAAAATGCAAGAAATTTTTCGCAATGTGATTCATTATTAATGGGAAATAATTGCGGTGCACATACTTTTCCGTATATAGAAAGTAAAAATCCATCTGCCAAAATAGAACATGAAGCCACAACCAGTAAAATTGGGGAAGACCAAGTTTTCTATTGCAACCAACGCGGCATTCCAACCGAAAAAGCAATTGCGTTGATTGTAAATGGTTTTAGTAAAGATGTTTTGAACAAATTGCCAATGGAATTTGCTGTAGAAGCGCAAAAATTGTTGGAGATTTCTTTGGAAGGTTCAGTCGGATAAATTAATAATAAAAACACATTCAAAAATAAATGTTATCAATAAAAAACCTTCATGCCACAATTGGCGATAAAGAAATTTTAAAAGGAATTAATCTCGAAATAAAAGCAGGAGAAATTCATGCTATAATGGGGCCAAATGGCGCAGGAAAATCTACATTGGCATCGATAATTGCAGGAAATGAAAATTACGAAATAACCGATGGTGAAATATTGCTGGAAGGCGAAGATATTTCGGAATTAGCACCTGAAGAACGTGCCCATAAAGGCGTTTTTTTGTCGTTTCAGTATCCTGTAGAAATTCCTGGAGTTTCAGTAACTAACTTTATGCGAGCATCTATTAATGAAAGTAGAAAAGCGCAAGGAAAAGAAGAAATGCCAGCAAGCGATATGCTAAAATTAATTCGTGAAAAATCAGAATTATTAGAAATTGATCGTAAATTTTTGTCGCGTTCTTTAAATGAAGGATTTTCTGGTGGTGAGAAAAAACGGAATGAAATTTTCCAGATGGCAATGCTGGAACCAAAGATTGCAATTCTTGACGAAACCGATTCTGGATTAGATATTGATGCTTTGCGAATTGTTGCAAACGGTGTCAATAAACTAAAAAACGAAAATAATGCTGTTTTAGTAATTACGCATTATCAACGATTATTGGATTATATTATTCCAGATTTTGTTCATGTGTTGATGGATGGAAGAATCGTAAAATCAGGCGGAAAAGAACTTGCTTACGAACTAGAAGAAAAAGGATACGATTGGATTAAAGAATTAGTCTAAAAGTTTATAGTTGATGGTTATCAATTTTTGGAGCCATCAACTAAAAACTAAAAACTATCAACTAAAAAAAATGTTAAAAGAAAAATTACTAGCGTCATTCATGGCGTTTGAAGAGAAAATCGATGTAACATCAAAACTACACGACATTCGAACGTCGGCTTTAAAAAACTTTGAAAATAAAGGCTTTCCTACCAAAAAAGAAGAAGCATGGAAATACACATCACTTAATTCAATCTTAAAAAATGATTTTTCTGTTTTTCCAAAATCAGAAAATTCAATCGAATTTTCAGACGTTAAAAAATATTTCTTGCACGAAATCGATACTTACAAAGTAGTTTTTATTGATGGTGTTTTTAGTTCATTTTTATCATCGACAACCCACGATGGATTGGATATTTGTTTAATGTCATCAGCATTTACAAAACCGAAATATAAGTTGGCTATCGATGAATATTTCAACAAAGTTGCTAACAAAGACGAAAGTTTGACTTCGTTAAATACCGCTTTTGCGAATGAAGGAGCTTATATTCATGTTCCAAAAAGAAAAATTGTAGACAAGCCAATTGAGATTATGTATTTCTCGACAGGTTCTGAAGCAGCACTTTTGGTGCAACCCCGAAATTTAGTTATTGTTCAAGAAAATGCGAATGTGCAAATTATAGAACGACATCAAAGTTTGAACGAAAATGCAACTTTAACCAATTCAGTTACCGAAATTTTTGCAGAAAAAAGAGCTTTTGTTGATTATTATAAAATTCAAAATGACAATCTCGAAGCCAATTTGATTGATAATAGTTATGTTTCTCAAAAACAAGATAGCGTTGTTTCTGTAAATACATATTCATTTGGAGGAAACTTAACTCGAAATAACCTTAATTTTTATCATTTCGGAGAACATATTGTTTCTAATCTGAACGGAATTACTATTATTGGAGAATCTCAACATGTTGATCATTATACTCTTGTGCAACATGCAACGCCAAACTGCGAAAGTCACCAAGATTATAAAGGAATTTTTACAGATAAAGCTACAGGAGTTTTTAACGGAAAGATTTTTGTAGAAAAAGAAGCGCAAAAAACCAATGCTTTTCAAAAAAGTAATAACATATTATTGAGCGATAAAGCCACAATAAACGCTAAACCACAACTCGAGATTTTTGCCGACGATGTAAAGTGTTCGCATGGTTGTACTATTGGCCAACTCGACGAAACAGCAATGTTTTATATGCAACAACGAGGCATTCCCAAAAAAGAAGCGAAAGCTTTGTTGATGTATGCTTTTTCGAACGCTGTAATTGAAAGCATCAAAATTCCTGAATTGAAACAACGAATTACAAAAATTATTGCTACCAAATTGGGCGTTAAGATTGGGGTTGAATTTTGAAATTATAAATAAGAACTTTAAAAAACCTGCAAAATTTGAAATTTGCAGGTTTTTTTATTTTAGACTTCCTATAACACCTTTCAGCAATCCATTAAAATCGAAACCATCATTTTCGCCCTTCAAGCCCATTCGCACAATTACCATATCGTGAGCTGGGATTATGAAAATAATTTGACCCTGAAAACCATTGCACGAATAGACGTCTTTTGGAGCATCAGGATAACGACCACCAGCATTTAACCAAAAATGTGCTCCATAAATTCCATTTGAGCTATTTGTTGGTGTTGCGACATATTTTGCCCAACTTTCGTCAAATATTTGTTCGCCGTTCCAATTGCCTTTGTGCAAATAAAGCAATCCGAATTTGGACCAATCACGAGTGGTTGCCCAGCCGTAAGACGATCCAATAAAATTACCAGACATATCTTGCTCAATTATCATTGAATTCATACCAATTTTATCAATCAAACTTGAGTACCAAAAATCGATATATTCCTGATGGGTTTTAAAGCTTCGGCGCAGAATACCTGAAAGTAAGTTGGTTGTTCCCGACGAATAATTCCAAGTATGATTTGGCTTTCCTATGAATTGTTTGTCAATTTGAGATTTTGTAACATCTTCTGATAAAAATAGCATTTTTGTAGCATCAGATATTTTATCGTACGCTTCATCCCATTCTAAACCCGAATTCATTTGCAGTAAATTATTGGTTGTAATGTTTTTTCGTGAATCATTTTGCCACTGTGCAATTGGCGCTGGTTTATTGATATCGATTTTTCCTTGTTTTTGAAGAATACCAAAATAAGTACTTGTAATACTTTTGGTCATCGACCAACCTAAAATTTTAGAGTTTTTATTGAAGCCAGTATCATATTTTTCAGCAATAATCCTGTCTTTGTAAATAACCAAAACTGAACGTGATCGTTTTAGTTTCTGATTATTTGTATCAAATGCGTTGTTGACAGCTTTATTTAATTTATTATAATCAATATTTGAGAATACAGTATCTTTTGGTTCTAAATTGCCATAAGGAAAAGGCAAATTATTGTTCAAAATCGTTCTTTTAGGAATATCATATGGTTTTGAAACATCAAAATCATCATTAATCAAAGTTGCTCCTAAACCTTCACGATATAATGCTTTTCGTTTTTTGAAACCATAGACTGATGCTGTTGCAAAGTTTCCAGTTTCACTAATCGAATTTTTTGCTAAATCAATTAAATCAATATCGTTGTCGGTTTTCTGAATAAAATTTAGGTTTCTATTGTCTATAAAATGTCCTGAAGCAACACTTTTAGCCGAAAAACCAGATATCAAATCAAGTTTCGGATAAGTAGTTATTGTGATGTAAACCAAACCAATTAATATTGCAAAACCTAATAGCTTAATTAATTTTTTCATTTGTAAATATTTTGATGCAATTTAATGCAATTTAATGCAATTTAAAGCAAGTTAAAACAAATATAGAATCAAAGTTCATAAAACTTAATGCAACTTTATTTCTTATTGGTTCAAGCAATAAATTTGTATTATTTGTTTTAGATTTCTTGTAAACTAAAAGAAATTAGGTTTAATTTTAAATTAACGAATGTTTGAAACACTTCTAAATGTTTTTAACTACTTTTGTATTTAGAATTTTTCTAAATAACTATGTTAGATATCAATAAAATAAGAGCCGATTTTCCAATTTTGTCCCAAAATGTTAATGGAAAACCATTGGTTTATTTCGATAACGGAGCCACATCACAAAAACCACAAATTGTAATCGACGCCATTTCGAAATATTATCAAGAAATAAACGCTAATATTCACCGTGGCGTGCACACTTTAAGTCAGTTAGCAACCGATGCTTATGAAGTTTCTCGTGGAAAATTGCAAGATCATATCAATGCCAAATTGGCTTGTGAAGTCATTTTTACTTCAGGAACAACACATTCTATCAACATTGTCGCCAACGGATTTTCAAGTTTATTAAATAAAAATGATGAGGTTTTAATTTCAGCAATGGAACACCACAGCAATATTGTGCCATGGCAAATGTTATGCGAACGAACGGGCGCAATTCTGAAAGTCATTCCGATGAATTTGCAAGGGGAACTAATTCTTGAAGATTTTGATAAATTATTGTCAGAAAAAACCAAAATCATTGCCGTAAATCACATTTCGAATGCACTCGGTACGGTAAATCCTATAAAATATATAATCAAAGAAGGGCATAAATTTGGTGCTGCTATTTTAATAGACGGTGCTCAAGCTGTTCCGCATTTAAAGCCTGATGTGCAAGAGCTTGATTGCGATTTTTATGTCTTTTCGGGACATAAAATCTGTGGGCCAACTGGAGTGGGAATTTTATACGGAAAACAAGATTGGCTCAACAAATTGTCACCGTATATGGGTGGAGGCGAAATGATTAAAGAAGTAACATTTGCAAAAACAACTTATGCACCATTGCCGCATAAATTCGAAGCTGGAACACCAAACATTGCAGACGGAATAGTACTTGGAACCGCTGTCGATTATATGAATTCGATTGGTTTTGACCAAATTGCCAAACATGAAAATGAACTTTTAAAATACGGAACCGAAAAATTATTAGAAATAGAGGGTTTAAAAATATTCGGAACTGCCGGAGAGAAAACATCGGTTATTTCGTTTAACATCGACGGAATTCATCCTTATGACATTGGAACAATTGTCGATAAAATGGGAATTGCAGTTCGAACTGGTCACCATTGTGCCCAGCCTATCATGGATTTTTTTGAAATTCCGGGTACAATTCGAGCTAGTTTTGCATTTTATAATACCAAAGAAGAAATTGATATATTTGTAACCGCAGTCAAAAAAGCAAAAATGATGCTTTCTTAGATTTTTAGAAATAGAAACTAAAAACTTTAAAATGTTTTTATGAAATATTTATCTGTTTTAATCCTTGCTTTTTTTTGGGAAGTAGCCTAAATTTATTGGCACAAAACAATATTAAAAATGCTCAAATTGACTATACAGCAAATACGCGTGGATTTTATCAAAAAATATGGATTGCAAACCAAACCATTGCAATTTCAAATGATAGAAATGATACTTTGATGCCTGCGAAAATAGATATAAACAATAAAGACTGGAAAATTTTAACTTCTGAATTCAAGACATTAAAATTAACTGGTCTCTCGAAACTAAAACCACCAACAAGCAAAAGAGAATATGACGGTGCTGCATTTGCTGATTTAAAAATAGTTATAAACGGAAAAACGTATCAAACACAGTCATTTGATAATGGTTATCCGAATATAAGAATCAAAAAATTTGTAGATAAAGTCACCTCATTAGCCAAGAAATAAAAATGACAATTCAAGAAATACAAGCCGAAATAATAGTAGAGTTTGCCATGTTTGACGATTGGGAAGAACGCTATCAATATATGATAGATCTTGGAAAATCGTTGCCACTTATAAAAGAAGAATTCAAAACCGAAGACAATATTATAAAAGGTTGCCAATCGAAAGTTTGGTTAAAAGGCGAACAAAATGATGGAAAAATCGTTTTCACAGCCGACAGCGATGCAATTTTGACCAAAGGAATTATTGCCATTTTGATAAGAACATTTTCTAATCAAATTCCAGCTGATATTCTAGAAGCAGAGCTAAAATTCATAGACGAAATTGGTCTAAAAGAACATTTATCGGCAACAAGAGCGAACGGTTTGCTATCGATGATAAAAAACATAAAAATGTATGCTTTGGCTTATTCAAATAATTAGATAGTTCTAGACAAAGAAGTCATATAATTATATTTTCTGCTAATGAATAATGCTATTCATATACTTTTTTATTTACAAAAAGAATAATGTAAAACTCATATTTATTAAATGTTGAGGATAAAATAACTAAATGGTAAAAAGATGGAAGAATTTAAAGACGAAATAAACCTAGGCGATAATGTTGTCAAAAAACTAAAGAGCATTTACGACCCCGAAATTCCAGTCGATATATACGAACTCGGCTTAATTTACGACGTAATGATTAATGAAGATAATGATGTAAAAATCTTAATGACTTTAACCTCTCCAAACTGCCCTGTAGCCGAAAGTTTGCCTCGTGAAGTCGAAGACAAAGTTAAAACTATCGAAGAAGTAAAGTCTTGCGAAGTCGAAATAACTTTTGATCCACCTTGGAGCAAAGATTTAATGAGCGAAGAAGCAAAATTAGAACTTGGAATGCTGTAAAAATAATTCAGTTTTATATATTTGCAAAAAACTGATAGTACTTATATAATGGAAGAAATAGAATTTATACTTGACAGCACAGAAGAATCAATGAATGGATCGATTGCACATTTAGAAAAGGCTTTCTTGAATATTCGTGCAGGAAAAGCAAGTCCAGCAATGCTAGGCAGTGTTTTTGTAGATTATTATGGATCCGCAACACCACTCTCGCAAGTGGCTAAAATTAGCGTGCCAGATGCCCGAACAATTACTTTGCAACCGTTTGAAAAAAACATGTTACACACCATCGAAAAAGCAATCATGATTGCCAATATTGGTTTTAATCCAATGAATAATGGCGATGTAGTTATTATTTCGGTACCACCATTAACCGAAGAACGTCGTAGAGATTTGGCCAAACAAGCAAAAGTAGAAGCTGAAGATGCCAAAATTGGGGTTAGAAATGTAAGAAAAGACGCCAACTCGGATATTAAAAAACTTGAAAAAGACGGTACTTCTGAAGATGCTTGCAAAGATGCCGAAGAAGAAGTTCAAACGTTGACCAACGCATTCATTAGAAAAATTGACGAACTTTTAGTTCAAAAAGAAGCCGAAATAATGAAAGTGTAAGGTTATTGAATTAATTAATATTATATTTTAAATTATTTATTTAGAGATAATTTCTGCTTTCGGGTGTTATCTTTTTTGGGGTGAAATGTCCTCAAAAAAGAATTTTCACTTCTATCAGGGCAAAAAATTCACAATGACACAAAATCCAAAATTTGCAGTAATCGGTGGCGGTAGTTGGGCAACAGCGATTGCAAAGATGTTGTGCGTAAACCTCTCAGAAATTGCTTGGTACATGCGTAATGAAGAAGCAATTGAGCATATAAAAATCCACAAACACAACCCTAATTATTTGAGTGGTGTAGAATTTGATTTAAAAAAATTAAAACTTACAAGCAATATAGACCAAGCTATTGAATATGCCGATTATATTATATTTGCAGTTCCGTCAGCATTTGTTGGTGGTGAATTAGCAAAAATGACTGTAAGTTTGAAAGACAAAGTTATTTTTTCCGCAATAAAAGGAATTGTTCCTGAAACTAGTCTAATTGTAGGTGAACATTTTCACGAAAAATACGATATTCCTTACGAAAATATTGGCGTAATAACTGGGCCATGTCATGCTGAAGAAGTTGCATTAGAACGATTATCTTATTTAACAATTGCTTGTGGTGATGCTGAAAAAGCCAAAATAGTTGCCAAATGTTTGTCAGGAAATTTTATTAAAGCCAAAATCACCGATGATATTATTGGCACTGAATATGCGGCAATGCTCAAAAATATTTATGCAATTGCAGCAGGAATTGCACATGGAATAGGTTACGGTGATAACTTTCAATCAGTTTTGATGAGTAATGGCATTCGCGAAATGAAAAAATTCATTCGTAAAGTTCATAAAATGAAGCGAAACATCAATGATTCTGCCTATTTGGGCGATTTGTTGGTAACTGGATACTCAGTTTTTTCGAGAAACAGAATGTTCGGCAACATGATTGGTAAAGGTTATACTGTACAATCTGCACAAATGGAAATGTCAATGGTCGCCGAAGGATATTATGCCACCAAAAGTGCTTGGGAATTGAATCAAAAGTATGGTGCCAAAACGCCGATTATTGATGCTGTTTACGAAATTTTGTACCAAGGTAAAGAAGCTAAAAAAGTATTTAAAAAATTGACCGATAAGTTGGATTAATTTTTAGAATTTTATTTGCAATTTATAGATCGTAAACGGTTTAAATATTTATACTTAGTTTTAATATTTGATTTAATAATATAACATTTAAAAAGAATAAATTATCTTATAATAACGCCATCTACAAACAAAATCGGTACTTCTTCGACATAATCTGGAGTTATGGAATTGGCTTTGAAAATAAAATTTCTATCATATAAAGTATCGCCAATAAAGAATGTGACCATAAATTCATTATTTAAGATTAATACATCTTTATAAATCATTTCGATTTTGCGAACCGAAACAGGTTCTATTTCTAGAAAAGCATGACGCAGAAGTGAGGTTTTTTTCATTTCGCCATCAATGGTTCCGAATGCTTTTGAGACAACCATGACGCCATCAAGCTTGAAATCTGAATCGTTTATTAAATAAGCAAACCAAACTTTTTCCATAAAATCATCGCTCCATTCTTGAACAGCTGCAAGAAAGACGTTTTCGACAATTGGAATAATTATATCTTTTTTCATTTTTTAAACTTTTAGAAGCTAGATTTAAAGATTTTGGATTTTAATATATTTTACTTTTTTAAAAAGATGTTGTATTCGGTGTGATTTGCGATAGCCCAGATTGCCGAGAAAAGCATTTTGCAATAGAATTATATTTTTTATTGTCAAAAAGCAACGACCAACGGAAGTTCGTTTTTTGGCTTATAAAAAAATAATTATATGAAAAATCTTGTATCAAAAAGCTGGAAATAGCTTCAAATACTAATCTAAATACTTGCTTTGAATTGCTCTAAAAACCGCACATCATTTTCATAAAACATCCTGATATCGCCAATTTGGTAAAGCAACATCGCTATGCGTTCTATGCCCATTCCGAAAGCAAAGCCATTATATTCGTCTGGATTGATGCCGCAATTTGTTAAAACATTTGGGTCAACCATGCCGCAACCCATAATTTCTAGCCAACCTGTTCCTTTCGTGATTCTATAATCAGTTTCGGTTTTGAGACCCCAATAAATATCTACTTCTGCACTTGGTTCTGTGAATGGAAAATATGATGGTCGCAGTCTAATTTTTGATTTTCCGAACATTTCTTTAGTAAAATATAATAATGTTTGTTTCAAATCGGCAAACGAAACGTCTTTGTCAATATACAAACCTTCGACTTGATGAAAAATACAATGGGATCTAGATGAAACAGCTTCGTTGCGAAAAACACGTCCTGGCGAAATGGTTCTAATTGGTGGTTTGTTATTTTCCATATACCGAACTTGCACAGATGAGGTGTGCGTTCTAAGCAAAACATCGGGATTAGTTTGTATGAAAAATGTGTCTTGCATATCTCTTGCGGGGTGGTATTCTGGCAAGTTCAATGCTGTAAAGTTGTGCCAGTCGTCTTCGATTTCGGGACCTTCAGAAACGTTGAATCCAACACTGGAAAAAATATCTATAATTTGATTTTTTACTAACGAAATCGGGTGTCGAGAACCAATAGCAAATGGTTCTGATGGACGTGTCAAGTCGCCATAGAAACCTTTGATTTCTTCTTTACTTTCTAGCGTTTCTTGAATGGTTTTGACTTTTTCTTCGACCGTAGTTTTTAGTAAATTGATTACTTGACCAAATTCTTTTTTTTGGTCGTTTGGTACGTTTTTGAATTCAGCAAATACTTCTTTCAAAAGTCCTTTGCTACCCAAAAATTTTATTCTAAATGCCTCAAGTTGCTCTTTATCAGTTGTAAAAAAAGCTTGTGCTTCGGCTATATATTCAATTATTTTGTTTGTCATTTTAATTTAAATAGGATTGCAAAAATAGGAAAAAGTTAGGAGTTTGAAAATGGAAGTACGAAGTTTTTAGAAAACGCTTTATAAATGTAATGTTTGATGTTATTGAAAAATAAAATTCATTTTTTGCTTCGTTCTTTCCAACTTCGGACAACTAACTTTTATCTAAGAAAGAACTTCTCGTTCAAGAAAATAATTAACAATTGCTTCTTTCATTAACACGGATTGTTCTCCTGCTTTCAATGCTGGTAATTCTTCTTTTACGGTATAATGTGGCCAACCCTCGGCATCGATATAGTCAAATTCGTAAAAGCCGTATGGTTCTAATAATCTGCAAATTGCGATGTGCATTAAATCTAATTTTTGATCTTTTTTGAATTCTCGATGCACTTTGCCCAATTCTTGCACTCCAATTAAATATATTATTGCATCTAAATCTAAATCTTCGCCTTGCGAAAATTGATTGGATAAAATTTGAACTAGTTTTTCCCAGCGTTCTTTCAGTTGAATATCTCTTGACATTTGATTTAGGAATGTAGATTAACGATTTTAGATTTGTTTGATAAAACCGGAAATTATTTTGGCAAAGATACTAATTAAAACTTAGTGTATTTGTCTCTATTAGTCTTTCACTATAGATTAAATTTTTAAATTCTTAAGTTTAAAAATCTAGCGTTTTAACCTGTTTTTTTATATGTTTGTAAAAAATTTTTATGGGTTTTCTGGATATTGTTTTAGGATCATTGATTTTATATGCTGCTTATAACGGCCTAAAAAAAGGACTTTTTGTAGAATTAGCTTCTTTGATTGCTTTGGTTGTTGGTATTTTTTTTGCTATAAAATTTTCTTTTATTATTAGATCAATTATACAGAGCTATGTTTCTTGGTCGCCAAAATATATTGAAATTACAGCCTTTGGATTGACTTTTCTTGTTGTTGTTATAGGAATACACGTTCTGGCAAAAGTTTTTACTTCGATTGCAGATTTTGCTTATTTGGGTTGGTTAAACAAGTTGGGTGGGGCAGGTTTTAGTATTTTAAAAACAGTTTTGGCATTGAGTATTGCCTTAAGTTTGTTTCAAAAAATGAATATCAATAATATTATAATAAAACAAGAAACGCTTGATAAATCGATATTTCACAACCCTATTGTTGAGGTTTCAAAGTTTATTTATCCGAGTTTAGAAAATTGGTATAATGAAATAAAAACGAAAACTAAAGATTTGCGTTAAATTGTGATTATGCCATTTTATATAAATCGATGGCTTTTTGAATTATTTACTGAATTTTTAAAACTGGCAAATCGTCATTGGAAGCACATAAAAAAATCTTCATTCTAGAACGATTTACTTTAATAAATGCTTGTTCATCAAAGTGTTTTCCTTTAACCATGACTATAGAAGGTTGAGACGTTTTTTTACTGAATGTAAAATTAATAAAACATTTTTCCTTTGAAACAAAAAATGATAGTTTGTATTGTCATTTTATTGTCATCTCAACATTTTGACTTAGAATAATTTTGTGCAAAGTTAATAATCAGCTTTTATTTAACGATTTAAGATTAAAATATATCGCAGCAAGTGGCTTCATAATCGTTAAAAGTTACTTTAGTTCTTTAATTGAATTGCTTTCAATCCAGCCTATCATGCCGTCGGTCAATTGTACTTTTTTGAATGATTTGTCGTTTGCTAGTACAAAGACTTTTGTACCTTCATGAAGTTTGAGTATTTCTTTTCCCAATGTTTTAGGTGATGACAATAGTGAAGTAACTTCTGCAAAAACTATTGCTGGTTTGTCATGCTCTGAAAACGATTTCTCGAATATGGCTGCGGAAACACTTGTAAGCATCATTAGAAAAACAACCAACATTCCACTAAAAAGCATTCGTTTAGTTAATGATGCCTCAGAGAAATAATATCCAATATATAACAACAAAAGAAACATGGCTAAAAATACCGAAATCCAAGCCCAAGTATCGTAATAAAAAGATGATGTTAGATTTTGAATCATTTTTCCTATTCCAACTTTTTCAATAATTTTTATATCGTCAATTTGAAGTTTTTTGGCAATTTGGAGATTGTTTTTTGCTGCTTCAAATTCTGGATTAAGCAATAATGCTTTTTCGTAATTGTAGATTGTTGGTGCAACTTTATTGAGTTTGTAATAGCAGTTAGCAATGTTAAAATATAATTCTGGTGACTGCTTTTTACTTCTGTAAACTATTGTTTCGTAAACATCAATTGCATTTTGATAATCAGCTTGCTTGTACAAAGTATTTCCGTTTTCAAAGCCCGATTGGGCAAAGAAAATGTTTGACATTAATAATAAAATATAAATTATATTTTTCATTTTATTGATTTTGAAACTTTTCAAAAGTTAGGTTTTATTGTATTTTTTAAATTAAGTCTTTAATTGTTTCTCTAAATCAGCTATTATCAAGGTTGCTTGTTCATAATCCTGTTGTATTGTTGCGTTTGTTGATGGCGCATATCTCGCGATTTCGCAATTTTCGGTTAAATTAATAAATTCAGAAACAGTGTTTTCATTTGCATTACTTGATAATAATAACGATTCGATATTTATTTTACTCATTTCGGTTGTTTCGATTTTAAGTTTGGCTTTCAAGAAATTGTGCATTGCTTTTTCGAGTGCAACATAAAATTGTTCTTTATTGCTAATATGTTTTTTGGCTTGGGACAAATATTTTTTTGCTAATTTGTTGTTCATTTTCAAACGATTACCAACTGTGTCGCTGTCTGAAGCTTCTTTTCTTTTACGAATAAAAACAATTAGTGGAATCATTAAAAAAGGCAAAAACATCAAAACATAAAACTTTGTCGAATACAAGAAATCTCTTTTTTTGATATTTGTTAGTGCTGTTTTTAATTTAATATCTTGAAAAATTAAATTGATATTAGCTTTAGCTTTTTTACCATTATTTGATTTTATTGCTGCCATCGATTCTGTGGGACCATCAATAACATCAATCATAATTTCTTCTGATGAGATCGTTTTATAACTATTTGAACCAAAATCAAAATAGCTGAAACTAATAGGTTTTATTGGATATTTCCCTTTATACTGTGGTACAATGGTGTATTTATCAGAAATACTTCCTTGATCGCCAGGCAATGGAGTTGTGATATTTTCAATATGTTCTGGATCAAACATTTCTAAAGCAGTTGGAACTTCTGGTTTTGGTAATGAGAATAATTTGAGATTTCCTGTTCCTTCTGCTTTTACTAATAATGTCAAACTTTCACCGTGTTTCAATTTCGTTTTTGAAGGCACAACAGTAAAATTGAATTTGCCCGATGCACCAGAAAAATTATCTGGTTTCCCATTTTCTGGCAATGGCTTTACAGTCAAGGTCTTGTTTCCAGCCGATACAATTTTGCTGTCTTCAACAATTTGCGTCTGTCCAAAAATGTCGCGTCTGCCAGTTGGCAATTGCACATCTATTTTCAACGCAAGTGGCTCAATATTTAATTTTCCTGATTTTTGTGGATATAGAATTACTTTTTTCAAAACAATTGAGCGATATGGTTCTCCTTTGTAAGTAGTTTGTTCTGCTACTAATTCTTTAATTTCAATGTTTTGGCTCCAAAAATCTTTATATTTTGGTTTATTTGTTTCATCAAAGTTTGAAATTCCAATATTGTTACTGAAATAAAGCTTATAGACAACCGTAACAGGTTGATTTATATATGGGTTAGTGTTTGAGATATCGGCAATTAAATGTAATTCTGTATCTGCCGAAACTTGTGGTTGCTGGTTTGGATCTCTAGGTCTTGGAATGGCGTTTGTAACCGTAATTTTGATTGGAATGGTTTTATAAATTTGACCATTTATCTCAATCGTAGCTGGTTTTATGGTTAAAACTCCTTTTTGTAATGGCAGCAAATAATACGAATAGGCTTTATTGAACGAACTTCGACCGTTTATCCAAGATTGACTTATTTGTTGACTTGGTCCACCGACAATTCGAAATCCTTCAAAATTTGGAATAGAGAAATTATCTCCATCAGCATTCATAGAAAAATCCACACGCAAAGTTTCGTTCAATCCAAGAGTTGTTTTCGAAACTTTTGTCTCAAACTGAATCTGAGCCGAAACATTTTGAAAACTTATTAAAATTAAAAATATGTATAAAAAATTTTTCATTTATTCGAAACTAAAATTTTTAGTTTTTTAACAGAGAATTTATAAGTTTATAGGATTGATTTTTAAGTGTTTAAAAGATCTAAAATATTATGTTATATTTTAAAATCTTTTTACCAGTCCTTATCGGTTTGCACTTGCTCACCTTTTTGTTTTCCTTTATTTACCTTTGCCTGAACCTTTTTTTCTTCATTGTTTACTGCATCTAACAAGTTCTTTAATTGTTGCTGCGATGCTTTACTTTGCTCTGGTTTTGGCTGTCCTTTTTCGTCTTGTTTTTTTGGATCTTCTTTTTTATCTTCTTTCCTGTCGTCTTTTTTGTCTTCGTTTTTATCCTTTTGTTTATCTTTGTTTTTATTCGGATTTTCTTTATCTTTCTTTTTTGCTAATGCAAGATTGTACCTTGTTTCTTCATCTTCAGGATTGTTTCGAAGCGCGTTTTTATATGCTTCTACTGCTTCATCATATTTTTTTTCAAGCATTAATGCATTTCCCATATTATGATAAGCGTTGTGTTTTTCTGGATAATCTTTAGATTTTACAGCTGCTTTTGCAAACGCTAATTTGGCTTCGCCGGCATACTTTTGTCTGTAAATTGCATTTCCTAAATTATAACTTGCAACTGCTTTTTTAGGTTCATTTGACGATGAAATTCGATAACCAGCTTCAGCATTAACGTAATTTTTAGATGCAAAATCTTCATTAGCATTGGTCAAGTCTTGACAACAGCACCCAAGTCCCCAAAACAGGAACAGAAGACATATCAATGTATTTATAATTTTCATATTTATTTTATTTACCAATATTTCTATCTAAAGATTAGGGTGCTTTTTCATTAAACAAATCTGCTTTTTTAACCCAAGCTGTTTTCTTTTCCAAAAAGAACATATCTAACAACAATAGAAAAAATGCCATCCCTAAAAACCACTGAAACTGTGCTTGATAATTGGTCATTTGTGTACTTGCAAATGCTGTTTTTTGAATTTTATTCAGTTCATTATCAACAAATTCGACTACTTCTTTGGTGTTTTTACCATCAATATAGCCACCATTGGTGCTTTTAGCGATTTTCTTTAAAATATGCGAATTCATTTTGGTTGTAACCTGATTACCTTGTTTGTCTTTTTTGTAACCTTGCAAAATGCCATTTTCTTTCAACGGAATTGACCCTCCGTTGTCGGTGCCGATTCCTATTGTAATAATCTTTAAATCAAGTTTCTGAGCCTCATTAGCAACTTCATCTGAATCTTCAGAATGGTCCTCACCATCGGTTATCATAATCATTAATTTGCTGGTTTTATTTTCTTTTTCGAAGAATGTTTGTGACAAATTTATTGCTTCGACTAGCGATGTTCCAACAGATGATAGCATGTCAGTATTCATGCTTTGTAACATCATTTTGGCAGCATTGAAATCGGTTGTAATTGGTAAAACAGGATATGCCGAACCAGCATAAGCAATAATTCCTATTCTATCATCGCCCAATTTAGCCATTATTTGCGATACCAATTGTTTACTTTTTTCTAAACGGTTGGGTGCAATGTCTTCGCAAAGCATGCTTTTAGAAACATCGATTGCAAAAACAATATCGATTCCTTCACGTTTTATGTTTTCGACTCTTGAACCAATCTTCGGGTTTACCAATCCTATAATCAGACACAAGATCGCCAAGAGAACTACCACAAATTTCAAAACTGGTTTAAAAATAGATTTATCTGGACTTAATTTTTTTATTAAATCCAAATCACCAAATTCTTGTTGTTTTTTCTTTTTCCAATATTGATTGTACAAAAAAATTGCCACCAAAATTGGCAGTAAAATTAAAAGGTACAAATATTTTTTATCGTCTAATTCCATTTTTAATTAATCAGTATTCATTATTTAGCTCACAACCGAACTTTAAATACTTAATACTTATATAAAACTTCTGTAAATTGTATTTTTTAAAATTATTTCTATTAGTAAAAGCAAACCGGCTAAAAGTGCAAAAAATCTGAATTTTTCGTCGTAATCATAGAATTTTAGTTCTTTAATTTCGGTGGTTTCAAGTTTATTTATTTCTTTGTAAATTGATTCTAATTTGTCGTTACTTGTGGCTCTAAAATATTTTCCGCCAGTTTTTTGAGCAATGCTTTGCAATAATTTTGTATCAATTTCTACTGGCATCATTTTATATAAAAAATCGCCATTTGCTGCCAATGCATACGGGAACATTGCATTTCCATTTGTTCCAATTCCAATTGTATATACTTTGATATTAAATTGTTTGGCTATATCTGTTGCAGCTTGTGGGTCAATAAAACCTGCATTATTAACGCCGTCGGTCATTAATATTATTATTCTACTTTTTGCTTTGCTGTCTTTCAAACGGTTAACTGCCGTTGCCAACCCCATTCCGATTCCTGTTCCGTCTTGCAGAACTTTATCGTATTTAATGCTTTTTATTGCATCAAGAATTATTTTTTTATCACTCGTTACGGGCGTTTTCGTGTAAGCTTCTGATGCATAAACGACCAAGCCAATTCTGTCATTTGGACGGTTTAATACAAAATTTTCTGCAACATTTTTTAAAGCTTCCATTCTGTTTGGCTTCAAATCTTTTGCCAGCATACTTCCAGAAACGTCCGTTGCCAAAACAATATCTAAACCTTTAGTGCTTTTGGTTTTGCTGCTTACATCTACTGTTCTTGGTCGGGCAAGTGCAATGATTAATGAACTCAAGGCAAATAGTCGAAAAACAAACAAAAAAGGTTTTAATCTCGAAAAAAAAGTTTTTGTATTTCCAAAACCTTTTGTAGCACTAATTTTTAATGTTGCCGAATTTTTATTTATAGTATAAAAATGCCAAGCAATCGCAAATGGCAAAAGCAAAAACAACCAAAAAAATGCTGGATTTACAAAGTTGATTTTTTCCATTATTTGGCGGTTGGTTTAAGTTCAACTGAATTTTTGATGCTTTCAATAATTTTTAAACCATAATTATCATCATTTCTTCGAATAAGGATAATTTGTTGCAATCCACTTTCTTCATTAAAAAGTAGCATTTCGAAAGCTAATTGAAAATTTTTATTTTGAACTTTATCGACCATTGTCATTGTTCCAAATGCAAGACTTCCTGTTACTCCATCATTCGAAATGTATTCTTGTTGTTTTAAAACAATATTTTTAAAACCAGTAGCTTTCCAATAATTAACATTTCCGTCAATCACTTTTGCATAATCCATTTTGACTTCTTCCTTCGTTTTGCTTGTAAGTAAAGCAATATAAAAGTTGTCAAGCATGCTGCCGTAAGCAAACATTTCGATTTCTTTCAGTGTGGCTAAGGCTTCTTGCGGCATGGTTTTAGAAATGTCCATACGCTGTAAAACCTTTGGAGTACTTATATAAATATTTGGGTTTCCATAATAACTATTAACCCACTGTGACTCTAATAATTCTTTTGTTGGGTGACCAATAACTGAATCTTTTACAAATTCAAAACCTTTAGTCACTATTTTATAAGTTGTAAAAGCAGACAGCAACCCAACCAAAACGGCAATCGTGATAAATATTTGTTTTCTTTTTTGTTTTTTGATGTTTTTTTGACCTAGTAATTCGCTATTTATCAAATCATTTTCGTCTTCAGTTTCTTCAGTTGGAATTGATTGATGCAAGGAAATTATTGATTTTTCGATTCGTTGGTAATCTTCTTCTATTTGGTTTTGAGTTGGTTCGACTTTTGCAAACTTGACCAAATCTGCTTGTCGCAAAACATTTTCCAAATTAGATAATGATTGTTTTGTAAACGTCAATTTCTTAGCATTAGCAGCTTTTCTCAGACCAGCAATCAACTCAGAAGTTGTACTTTCTTTAGCTGGAATTTCAATAACTTCTTCGATATAATCTCGAGCAATATCGGTCAGTTCTGAATAATAATTTTTGATTTCGCCTTTTTGCCATAGTTGCTTGGTCTCAAGGATTTTCAACATTCCGATTGCTTTTTCTATTGGCGTTTTATAAACTATTTCTTCGATTTTTTTCTTTTGATATTTTTTCAATAAAAAATATATCAAAAACCCAATTCCTGCAAACAATAAAACTCCTAAAACATATTTCCACCAATTACTATTCGTACTTTCAATTTGCGAAATTGGTTTGATATCATACATTTTCTGTTTTAAAGTATCGACTAATACGTCTTTTACATCGACAGAAATAGAATCTGACAAAAACTGTTTTTTGTTAATTAAAATTGTCATTTTCGGAATTACATATCGCCCTGAATCGAATTGTGTCAAACCGTAACGCTTTATTAATTCATATTGTGCATCTTTTCTAACGGTATCGATTGCATAATTTCGGATAACTTCAAGTTTTCCAAATGTTTTTGTATTTGGAAACACAACTGTTGACAAAGTATCGACTGTTGTTTTTAAGGTTAAATTGAACTGTGCGCCAATTTTGTTGATTTTTTTATCAATTTTAGTTTCGACCTGATTTTGCTGACCAAAAAATGTCGAGGTTGTAAAGATTAATAAAAGTTGTAATATGAGTTTCATCTGTTTATAATTGACCTTGTCACTGTTGAAAAACGTGTTAGGGCTGTTTTAGGGATTACCTAGATTTAAAATATCCCAATAATTTAGTTACATAATTTTCATCAACACGAGTATTGACAGTTCCTGATCCCGATTTGCTGAAAGTTTCTTTAAAATATTTTACATTTTCGGCATAATATTCTTCATAATTCATTCTAACAAATTTTGAACCAGTGTTTATTAATTCTTTTTTACCAGTTTCTGCATCAAGCATTTCCACCATTCCGATGTCTAGCATTTTTTCTTCACGAATATCATAAACTCGAATACCTGTAATGTCGTGTTTTTTGGATGCAATTTTTAATGTATGTTCATAATTATCTGATATAAAATCGGAAATTAAAAACACAATTGCTTTCTTTTTTTGCGTTCCTGACAAAAATTTTAAAGCCATGCCAACGTCGGTTTTGTTGCTTTTGGGTTGAAATTCTATCAATTCACGAATAATTCTCAAAACATGAGAACGCCCTTTTTTTGGCGGAATATACAATTCGATTTGATCCGAAAATAACATTAAACCAATTTTATCATTATTTTGAGTTGCAGAAAATGCTAAAGTTGCTGCAATTTCTGTAACTATATCTTTTTTGAAACCGTTTTTAGTTCCAAAACTTTCTGAACCTGAAATATCGATCATCAACATCATTGTCAGTTCACGCTCTTCCTCGAAAACTTTAATATGTGCCTCATTATATCTCGCGGTGACATTCCAATCGATTGCGCGAATATCATCTCCGTATTGATAAGGACGAACTTCCGAAAATGTCATTCCTTTTCCTTTAAAAGACGTGTGGTATTCGCCCGAGAAGATATGATTGCTCAATCGTCGGGTTTTAATCTCGATTTTTCGTACTTTTTTTATAAGTTCTTTGGTATCCATTTGGGCCAGTGTTCAGTATTAGGTTTTATAAGTTTCATATAGTTATCTATAGATTATAAAACACCAACATTTTTTAGGGTACTTCAACCTCGTTTACAATTTTATTGATAATATCGATGGTAGTGATGTTCTCTGCTTCGGCTTCATAAGTCAAACCAATTCTATGACGAAGCACATCATGAACCACGGCGCGAACATCTTCCGGGATTACATAACCGCGACGTTTAATAAACGCATAACATTTTGCTGCGGTTGCCAAATTGATACTGCCACGTGGAGATGCTCCGAAACTGATAAGTGGTTTTAGGCTTTCGAGTTTGTATTTTTCAGGATAACGAGTTGCAAAAACAATATCAAGAATATATTTCTCGATTTTTTCGTCCATATAAACTTCTCGAACAGCTTCTTGTGCTCGCAAAATTTGTTCAACAGAAACTACTGCATTTACTTTATCAAAGCTACCTTTTAGGTTTTGGCGAACTACTAATCTTTCGTCTTCCATTTTTGGATAATCGATAACCGTTTTTAACATAAAACGATCGACTTGCGCTTCTGGCAATGGATAAGTTCCTTCTTGCTCGACAGGATTTTGAGTAGCAAGAACCAAAAACGGTCGGTCTAATTTGAATGTAGTATCGCCAATGGTAACTTGTTTTTCTTGCATGGCTTCCAATAAAGCCGATTGTACTTTGGCGGGCGCACGGTTTATCTCATCGGCCAAAACAAAATTTGCAAATATAGGTCCTTTTTTGATAGAAAATTCGTTCAATTTTATGTTATAAATCATTGTTCCAACAACATCAGCAGGCAATAAATCAGGCGTGAATTGAATTCTACTAAATGAACCTTGAATGGCTTGTGACAAGGTATTTATTGCCAAAGTTTTCGCCAATCCAGGAACCCCTTCTAACAAAATGTGACCTTGACCTAAAAGTCCTATTAGTAAACGTTCAATCATGTGTTTTTGACCAACGATTACTTTGTTCATTTCCATTGTCAATAAATCGATAAAAGCACTTTCTCGTTCAATTTTTTGGTTGATTGCGCTAATGTCTAAAGTTGTCGAATTATGTTCCATTTTAATATTTTTAGTACTGTAAAAACTGTAGTTAAATTTTATGGTGCAAATTGAAATTTTTTTTACAAGTTTGTTGTTAAAGAATGGTTAAATCTTATATAATTTCTCAAATTTAAGGCTGTTTTATGATTGTATTTTCTTATTTTTAAGGATTGTAAATTACATTATTACTTTTTATAACATACCCGCAAATGCATAGAGTTATTTCAATGATTTTTTTGAGTAAAATGTTTGGACAAATTTATAAAGAATGGTTTTTATCTTTAATTCGTCGAGCTTTTACTTTGTTCATGTGCTTTGGCTTGACAGTTGCATATAATTGTACATTACATAATTTTTTTTAATATGAAAACATCTTTATCAAAAATAATTTCGGGAACAATGACATGGGGAGTTTGGGGTAAAAACCTCGACGAGAAATTAATGATAAAATTAATGAATTGTTGCTTTGAAAATAGTATTTCTACCTTTGACCATGCTGATATTTATGGAGGATATACTACTGAGGCCAGTTTCGGGATGGCTTTTGCTAATGCCAAAATTGCAAGAGATAAAGTACAATTTATTTCCAAATGTGGTATTCAAACTGAAGCTAGAAACTCGATAAAACATTATGATTATTCGAAAAAACACATTGTGTGGAGTGTAGAAAATTCTTTAAATAATTTAAAAACTGATTATTTAGATATTTTGCTTTTGCACCGCCCAAGTCCCTTAA
This sequence comes from Bacteroidota bacterium, assembly GCA_043769905.1. Lineage (GTDB taxonomy): Bacteria > Bacteroidota > Bacteroidia > Flavobacteriales > Flavobacteriaceae > Flavobacterium. The sequence goes on along the minus strand of JAYVIW010000033.1, from coordinate 5,335 downwards.
TGCAAGCAGCCGAAATTGCCGAAGCGATAGAAAAATTAAAAGCAGAGGGAAAAATTATTGATTTTGGCGTTTCGAATTTCACGGCAAGTCAATGCGAATTGATTCAAACGAATACAAAAATTGATTACAATCAAATTCAGTTTGCATTGACTGATTTTGATGCGATGAACAACGGAAGTTTAGATTTTATGCAAATCAATAAAATTGTTCCAATGGCATGGAATCCGCTAGGTTCAGTTTTTAAATCTAACGATGACAAGGCAAAAAGAATTCTTGAAATAGCTCGTAAATTATCCGAAGTATACAATGTCGAAACCGATGTTTTGCTCTTGGCTTGGATTTTGAAACATCCAGCTGGAATTTTACCAGTTTGCGGCACTACAAATGCTGTAAGGATTTCAAATTTAATGAAAGCAACGAAAATTGAATTAGATTTGATTGATTGGTTCTCACTGTTAGTTGCATCAATGGGAAACAAAGTTGCTTGATAGTAAACATATAGTTTAATTTTTGTGAACTAAACATCAACGATTTTTTTTATTTGTAAAAATTATTTGAAAACCCAAAAAATGAAATGATTAATAAAAGGCTTTTAATTAAAAACTTACTTGCACATAATGACGAGTCCAGTTTTTATGACAAAAAACGCCAATTGAATTTGCATTCTCGGGAAGGGAAAGCTAAATTTTTGAAACATATTTGTGGTTTATCAAACTCAAATCCTAGTAATAATTCTTATATCGTAGTTGGTGTTGAAGACTTTGACAATGAGATAGTTGGAGACGATTTTTTTGACGATAGCCGCATACAAAATTTAGTCAATGCTTATTTAGAAAACCCACCAAAAATTCAATATGAAAATGTGCCTTTTCCTAATCTGTCAAAAGATAAAGTTGTGGGTTTGGTTACTATCAAACCAAAAAAACAAACTTCGAATTTCAAAAAAGGCATTCATACTATTTTAAATAATTCGGTTTTTATGCGAAGGGGCAGTAATACAGTGCCGGTTATAGGCGCATTCGAAAAAAATTATCAAAACAAAGAAATTGTTTTGGCAATTGAAAATAATTCTAGAAATTCGATTGAATATACGCTTGATGGTGTATTTGATTTTATGAATTTTCGACACAAAGATATGACTCCGAAATATAAAGTTTTTAAAGAATTATTTGTGATTTGTTGGGCAGGAAAACCAAAGAAAGTACGTGACAAAACCTATTTTTCTAGAGTCGATATTGAATTGGTTAACGAGCAGATAAAACTATTTTATTCAGCCTTAGACGATGTTTGTATTGAGTTCGATGAGAATAGTTTCACAATAACCGAATATGTTCCTTTGGGCTTAAATGACAAAACAAGTTATTATCCGTTAGAAAAACAGGTAATCAGTTTTTTTGAAAACGGCTATTATAAAATTGATGTAGAATTATTGTTTCGACCTCCACAATACAATCGAAAAATGTTGTTTCATATTTACAATTCTAACATTTCATTATTAGATAAATTGCAAAAAAATTTAACATTATCTTTAACCGAAATGAAAGATTTAGAAAATTTGCCGTCAAACATGATGATATGTTATTTGAATAGTTTTAATGAAGCCAAACAAAAATTGATTGATGCTAAATTATTATTAAAACCATATCCAACAATTTATTTGAGTTTTAAAGAATCAATGCGAATTCTTAGAAAAATGAAATATAATTTTTAGAAATAATCAACCACGAAACATAATTTTACTACCATTTTTTTATTTAACTCAAAAAATAATTATGCTCATGTTTGATCATCCAATAAAAAAACCAATTTGGGGAGGAAGTTTTTATTTAAAAGAATAAATGGACTAGTTTTGTGAAAAAATTGTTTGAAGAATTTGCAGTTTCTTTGATAGCCGTTTGGTTCTTGATATTACGAAAAGTATCCCAAACCATTAATCTCCAAAGACCTAAAAATACAAATAAATTGGCTATAAGAGGAATACCAACTTCATAATTATTTAATGTATAATAACCATTTTTAATAGCAAAAGTAATTTTGTCAAACTCTAGAAGTTGAATGCATTTTGAAATAATAAGTAATGAAATAAGTCCATTAAATGAAACAACCACAAATATTGCCAATGCCATATTTGAAAAAATTACATCGTTTCTTACTGATTTATTTGTTATTTTGAAATCGGTTTTCATTTGAGTAGTTTTTATTTATAAAACAATTAATTTTTTTTACAAATTTAAAACAACGCATTATATATAATTTACGGGTTTACCTTACTTTATTTAAAAAAATTTAGGTTAAAGATATAATTTACAAAATCTTAACTTTAGAAGATATTAAAGTACTGATTATAAACACATTATATAAATCCTCTTTTTCTTGCAGATTTGATAATATCTTCGTCAGTGCCTCCAGGAACTTCTAAAAAATTTTTTATTATCAGTTTTCTTTTTTCAATTGCGCTTTGTGAAAGGTCGAAAAGAGCTGGTAAATTTTTGGTTTTCATCCCGTCGTTAAGATGTCTTATTATCTGCAGATTTACCTTATCAAGTGTGTTTTTTAATCTTATATCTTCAATAATTTTTTTGACTATTTTGGTGTAATATTTGCCCCCTTTTAAAATCATGTCTAATCCATCAATTAGTTGATGGGCATTAAAATCACTTTTCAACAACATTCCTGCTGGATCAATTTTTAGTATAATTTCATATAAAAGAATGGACTCCGTGTGCGAAGTTAATATTGCAATTTTAGTTTTTGGAGAGTGTTTCTTGAGCAATATAGCCAAATCTTCGCCATTATGTAAAATTTCATCCTCGTAAATTGGTAAGCTATAATCAAGAAAAGCTATATCAAAATAATTGTTTTTGGTTTTATCGGTAATAATATCAAAAGCATCTTTACATGAATGGGCTGTTGTAGTTGTAAATACATAGCCGTAGGAATTATAAGACAAAATAGTCTTATATCCCTCTAGCATTGATGGATGATCGTCCACCATCAATATTTTTATTAGATTATTTCTTAGCATATATTGCCACAAATATACATTTAATTTGGAATAATCAAAATGATATTTGTGCCAATTTTTTTTTCCGACGCAATTTTGATAGTTCCATTTAGGCTTTTTATTCTTGATTTCATGTTTTTTAATCCAATACCTTCTTTACTTTTATTAATGTCAAAACCAACACCGTTGTCACTAATTACAACTCTGATGTTTTCATTTTTTTTATCGATGTGACAGGCTATGTTTTTTGCTTTGGCGTATTTGTTAATGTTCTGCAGCGCTTCTTGAAAGATTCTATACAAGTTCATTTTTATATTATTATCCATTTTATCCCAGTTAATATCGGGATCAATTTCTAATTTATATTTTGAATTTGAAATGATACTATGATTTTCAAATAAGTCTTTAACGATTACCTTAAAACTGTCTTTATCTTTAAAAATATCATTTCTCAAATCATGAGATATTATTCTTATTTCATCTTCAATATTTTGAATGCTATCAATGTGAATAATAGATTTTTCTATCGTTTCTGGCGCAGTATTGAACTTTAATGCATACAAATTCATTCGCACGGATGCCAATTTACCAATTATTCCATCGTGAAGTTCTTGCGACATTCTTTGTTTTTCGATTTTTCTACCTTCGTCCAAATTGAATTGTTGTGCAAGCATTAACTGATAAATTTCTTGATTGGCTTTTTGTTGGGCTTTTTCAAACTCTAATTCTTTGTTTTTTGAATGTTGTTTTTTTGACCAATACAACAAACCAAGAACAGATAAGCTAATGGCGCCAATGCCCAAAATCAAAAAAATTTGTGTGATTAAATTTTGATTCTCGGTTTCGACTTCTTTTTTTTTGGTTATAATTTGATCAGTTTCGAACTCTATTCTTGCAAATTTGTTACGAGTTGCCCTTTCAATGGTTTGCAAACTGTCTGATAGAACTATGAATCGGTCGTTATAAATTTTACTTTTTTTAGGTTCAACTCTAGCGAGTAATGCCAATGTTTTTAATTCGTCTTCAAACAGGTTGTTAATGTGCGAAGTTCTTTTGGCTTGATTCACAAAGTTCAATGCGGTTAGCGAATCTTTTTGAGTGAGGTAATATTCCGCCAGATTAATTTTGCTAGAAACAATACCTGGAATACTTTTTAAGCTTTCTCTGATTTGTAAAGCTTCTTTTAGTTGGACAATTGCTTTTTTGTCGCCCAACATAAATTGGGAATAGGCGAGGTTGTTGATGAGGTTGGCGTATAACAAAGGTTCGGTATTCTTAAAATAATCAAATTTTAAAGCCTTTACAAAATACGGTATAGCTTTATTGCATTGTTTCGTTTTATTGTAAACTGTGCCAATAAAATTATAGGGTTGAGCTTTTAAGATGTTGTATTGTGTATCGTTTTTTAATTTTGAAGTTAAAGTGAATGCTTTATCGTAATATTCTAATGCTTTTTCCATATTATTTAATCCAATTAAACAATTGCCAAGCAATAAATAACTATCATAAACGCCTCTTTGGTTTTTGTTTTTGAACGCAATTTTAATTACCTTGATGGCGGCAGTTTCTGCGCCCGCAAAATCTTTTTCGTAATATAAAATATTAGCCTTAGACAACTTTATATTTGTTAAATCCGTTTTGATTTTTAATTTTTCAAAAGTTTTTTCAGCCTTTGAATAATAATAAAAAGCGCTATCTGTTTTAAAATTTTCATAATAATAATCTCCTATAAACTCACTAGATTTGGCGATGTATAAGGAATCTTGATTTAGTTTGGAAATGTTTAAAACTTTTTGAGATATTTTTAAAAATATATCTTTTCCGCTAATATAGTAATATCTGTTTGCAAGTTTTAGATAATAGTCATTTTTTTTAGGGTTTGCTGGGCTTGAATCAAGTTTTTGTTCGAGTTTTTCTAAATAATCTGCTTTAAACTTGTCTTCAATTAAATTATATTTTTCTAAAGAAAAAGCATTTTCAAGATTGGGGTTTTCGTTAGGTTTTGCTTTTGTTTTTTCGTTACAATTCACTAAAAGTAAAAGTAAAAGGGTCGGTATAATAATTTTTAAATTCAACTTTTTTTATCAAAAATAATAAATAAACTATTAAAGCACGTGTTTTTAATAAAAAACCTAAAAGATATTATCGAAAGACTGAATATTGATCAGATTGTGTACAAGAAAGCATATTAAGCTGTTAAATATTGTTCGTCTATCTTAAATAATTTTTTTTTTGAGGTGTTCTCTTATTTACTTATTATAATGTCTTGATATAAAACTCTTTGAGCACTCATCATTTTGTTTATTAGTATGTCAAAAATGTTATCCTTAT
>JAYVIW010000032.1:0-14147 GCA_043769905.1 Bacteroidota bacterium | reverse complement strand
CCTTCGAGAAAACTCTTCTTGTTCTTGACATAATTTTGCTAATTTAGGGTTTTTAATCCTATCTTAAACTACTGTCTGAATTTTAGGGAGCAGCATATTCCGATGTTGAACAAAACCAATGAGGCTCCGAAAGTATTGCCCATTTCATCATACAATTTTAATGATTTAGAATAATAATCATTGGCTATTTTATTTTCTTTATTCGAATGATAATAGTCGCCCAAGTAATTGTTTAGCAAAGCTTTGCCACGTTGGTCATCAGTTGTCAAAAACAATTTTTCGGCTTTTTGATAATAATACAATGCCAATGGTTTGTTATCGTTATCAAATTGAATATTACCAATATTTATTAGTGTATTGGCCGCAGTTTGCTCACCAATTGCTTCTTGAATTTTTAATGCTTTTAGCAAATATTCTAATGCTTTTAGATTGTTTTTTTGAGATTTATAAACAACAGCAATATTGTTGTAAGTTTTTGAAATACTTTTAGTATCATCAATTGCGAGATAAATTTTCAAAGCTTTTTGATAATTTTCTAATGCTTTTGTATAATTATTCAACTCAGAAAAAACTACTCCAGCCGAAGCAAAAGATCGAGCCAAACCAGTTTTTAAAGTTTTATTATTTGAATCAAAATCAAGTAAATGTGTATAAATTTTTTGAGCTTTATCAAAATTTAGGATTGCTTTTGTATAATTGCTCAACATGATATTTGAGTTGCCAATATTTATTTGTGCAGTAGCTTGCCCTAATTCAAAATCATTTTTTAAAGCCAATTCATTTGCTTTAGTACCATAATAAGCGGTAGAATCTGGGTTGATATTCTTAAATTCATTGGCAATATTGTTATAAATAGCAACTCTTGAAGTATCAATTTTAGAAACTTTCAAAACCCGTTTCAAACTGTCAATTGCTCTATTTTGCGAAAAAGCCAACTTAGTTATCAGCAATAATAGCAAAAGTACATGTATTTTATTTTTCACAAGATTGGCATTTATAATTATTTTAAACAAATATAATTAAGTTTTACCAACGATTCTGAGTAATTTAGAATTCGATTAGTTTTGGTTAGAATTCGTTTTTTTTTAATTGAGATTTTTTAAAAGTAGTCATTAATAAAGCTTTAATAAAAAATCCCAAACAAAATATTTTTCTGTTTGGGATTTTAAAATTCTATATAATTTTTGAAATGTAATTTAAAGCGCCGTTTCTTCTTGCAAATTTTTATCAAATTCACGTTTGCCAAAAATAACTTCCAAATCATCTTTGAAAATGACTTCTTTTTCAATTAGAATATTGGCTAGCTGATTCAGTTTGTCTTTATTTTCCTCTAAAATATTTATAGCGCGTTGGTATTGCCCTTCTATTAACAGCGAAATTTCTTTGTCAATAAGCATTGCGGTTTGTTCGCTATATGGTTTAGAAAAGCTGTACTCGTTTTGACCAGATGAGTCATAATAGGTAACATTCCCAATTTTGTCATTCAATCCGTAAACGGTTACCATGGCTCTTGCTTGTTTTGTTACTTTTTCTAAATCGCTTAATGCACCAGTCGAAATTTTATCGAAAATAACTTTTTCGGCTGCACGTCCGCCCATTGTGGCGCACATTTCATCAAGCATTTGGTCTGGTCGCACAATCAATCTTTCTTCTGGCAAGTACCAAGCTGCACCCAAACTTTGACCTCGTGGCACTATTGTTACTTTTATGAGTGGTGCCGCATGTTCTAGCATCCAACTTACTGTTGCGTGACCGGCTTCGTGAATGGCTATAGCCATTTTTTCAGCTGGGGTGACGATTTTATTTTTCTTTTCAAGTCCGCCAACAATTCTATCGACAGCATCAAGAAAATCTTGTTTGTCAACTGCGGTTTTGTTGTTTCTAGCTGCAATTAAAGCGGCTTCGTTGCATACATTGGCTATATCGGCACCAGAAAATCCTGGTGTTTGTTTAGCTAGGAAATCTAGATCTAAACCTTCCACTTTTTTTAGAGGCTCAAGATGTACTTTAAAAATTTCTGCACGTTCTCGAATGTCTGGCAAATCAACATAAATTTGTCTGTCAAATCGACCTGCACGCATCAAAGCTTTGTCTAAAACATCAGCACGGTTGGTGGCTGCCAAAACGATAACATTTGAATTAGTTCCAAATCCATCCATTTCGGTAAGTAATTGATTTAGTGTGTTTTCACGTTCGTCGTTACCGCCTGACATGGTATTCTTGCCACGTGCACGACCAACGGCATCAATTTCATCAATAAAAATTATTGCGGGTGATTTTTCTTTGGCCTGTTTGAACAAGTCTCTCACTCTAGATGCACCAACGCCAACAAACATTTCAACAAAATCTGATCCCGAAAGTGAGAAAAACGGTACATTGGCTTCGCCTGCAACGGCTTTTGCCAACAATGTTTTTCCAGTTCCTGGAGGACCAACTAACAATGCGCCTTTTGGAATTTTACCACCAAGATTGGTATATTTTTCTGGATTTTTCAAGAATTCTACAATTTCTTGAACTTCTTCTTTGGCACCTTCAAGACCCGCAACATCTTTAAACGTTGTTTTGATGTCTTTTTTCTCGTCAAATAATTTTGCTTTTGATTTGCCGATACTAAAAATTTGACCACCTGGACCATTGCCACCAGACATTCTTCGCATAATAAAAATCCAAACACCTATTAAAATTAAAAACGGCAATGAATTCATAAATAAATCTAACAAGACATTTTTCTCGGCAAAACCATATTCTTTTAGCTTACCTTCCGTTCTTGCTTTTTCTAATTTATTTTGAAAAACTTCATCGTTACCAATTTGCACCGCATATTGCGGTCCTTTGGTATTTGGTTTTCCAAACGGATTCAATTTTACTGCTTTGTGTGTGATATTTGCTAATGCTTCGGGAGATAAATAAATTTCAGCTTGGGTTTTTTCAAAAACCACAACATTTTTTATGTCACCACTTTCAAGGAAATTACTAAATTGTGAAGACGAAATTTTTACTGGTTCGCAATAATTTACGTCTGTGTTAAAAAGATTCCAAGAAAAAATAAGTATGATAACTGCACCATAAATCCACCATGGATTTATTTTTATTTTTCTAGGATTAGGTTTATTTTCGTTTGCCATACTGATTTATTAATATTTATTTTCGATTAATGTAATTTTGGCATCGCCCCAAAGACTTTCAATGTTATAATATTCACGAATGTGCTTTTGGAAAACATGCACGACAATGTTAACATAATCCATCAAAACCCATTCGGCATTATCGCTACCTTCTACATGCCAAGGTTTGTCTTGAATAGATTTGGAAACAGTTTTTTGAACCGAATTCATTATTGCATTTACTTGAGTGTTTGAGTTTCCATTGCAAATTACAAAATAATCACATGAAGCGTTGTCGATTTCTCGCAAATCCATGATGTTGATATCTTCTCCTTTTACTTCTTCTATTCCTTTAATAATGTTTGCCAAAAGCACATCATTATTTATTTCTTTTTTAGCCATTTAATTTTTAGTATAGTTTGCAAAGTTACCATTTTTTAAGCTTATTTTTGGTTTCTACAAAAGATAATATTTGGTTAATTTTTATATATATTTTTTTGTTTAGTTCTCACATTTTTTTTTAGTACAAATGAAGTTAATCAAACTCGATGCCATAGATTCTACAAACGATTTTTTGAAGAAATTATCAAAGGATAATGATTTAGAAAATTTTACAGTTGTCACTGCCGAAACCCAAACTAATGGGAGAGGTCAAGTCGGAGCCGAGTGGTATTCTGAATCGGGCAAAAATCTTATTGTGAGTGTTTTAGCTAAAAATGTGCCAGTGCAGGCTGATTCAATTTTTGATTCAAATGTTGCTGTTTCAGTTTCAATTTCCAATATTTTGAAAGCCAATAATGTTCCTAATGTTACAATAAAATGGCCGAACGACATTATGTCAGATGATAAAAAAATAGCTGGAATTTTAATAGAAAACACATTCAAAAGCGATCAAGAAATTTATTCAATTATAGGTTTTGGGTTGAATGTCAATCAAACTAATTTTGAAAATTTACCTAAAGCATCTTCGTTATTAAACATTTGTAATAAAGAATTTGATAGAAATAAACTTTTAATTCAAATAATAAAATCTCTAGAAACCAATATTTATGCTATGATTTATCCAGAAATTTGTAATAATTTTTGGAAAACATACAACGGTCAATTATACAAAAAAGGAAAATTAACAGTTTTTGAAGACTATAATAAACAAAAATTTATGGGAATTATTCGAACAGTTCATCGAAATGGGAAATTGGTTGTAGAAATAGAAAACGATGTTTTAAAAGAATATGATTTAAAAGAGATAAGTATTTACAACTCCAGTCCAGAATTCTTCATTTAATTTCAAAAAAAAATCATTTGTTTTGCAAATGATTTTTTTTTGATAATCTAAAATCTAAAACTGCTCTCTTCCAGCGAAGTGAAATGCACTTTCAATAGCAGCATTTTCATCAGAATCAGATCCGTGAACTGCATTTTCGCCAATAGATTTTGCATAAGCTTTACGTATTGTACCTTCTGCAGCTTCAGCCGGATTGGTAGCTCCGATTAGGTTTCTGAAATCTTCAATTGCATTATCTTTTTCAAGAATTGCAGCAACGATTGGTCCACGAGACATAAATTCAACTAATTCTCCATAAAAAGGTCTGGCTGCATGAACTGCATAAAACGCCTGAGCATCAGCAACTGTTAGTTGTGTCAATTTCAAAGAAACTATTTTAAAACCTGCATTGGTTATCATTGCAAGAATATTTCCGATGTGTCCGTTTTCAACGCCATCAGGCTTGATCATTGTAAATGTTCTATTTGAAGCCATATTTATTTTTTTTTAATTTTATGCAAAAGTAATCAAAATAATTAGATTAATTAAAAATTAGAAAATTTGTGCAAAATTTAATTTTATTATTAACCAATTTTTTTTTGTCAAAATGTCAAATATTCGATTGATTTTAGTTTTAACCGAGTAACATTAAAACTAATCTTTTGAATCTTAAATAGTGATTGTTTTACTAAGATGCGTCAGCTTTAATTAATTATTACTGCCAATTGAAGTATTCAAATAAAAATATCCAGGTTTAATGTTAATTTTTCCAGAAAACCTATATTGATATTAAAACAAGGAATACGAGCTTCTTTTGTAAAAAGATTCTACGGAGATTGAATTAAAATTTTCCATAACAAAAAATGATATTCATTTTAAATTTTGATGTTTAAGTGAACAAAAATCAAAAGATTACAACCAAAACCTCGAGACTTTATAAAAAAAATAATATTTACATAGTTCAATTAGTCTTAATTTTTTACTACTTTTGGGGTCTAAAAAATATAAAAGATGGCAGTAATAACTTTAGGAGGAAATCCAATAAATACAATAGGCGAATTGCCTCAAACAGGTTCAAAAGCAATAGATTTTGAATTGTCAAAAACTGATTTATCGACAGTAACTCTAGCCGATTTTGGGGGCAGTAAACTGGTTTTGAATATTTTTCCGAGCGTTGACACAGGAACATGTGCTACATCGGTTAGAAAATTCAACGAGTCTGCAAGCCAATTAAATAACACGAAAGTTTTATGCATTTCAAGAGATTTGCCTTTTGCACAAGCAAGGTTTTGCGGCGCTGAGGGTTTGGATAATGTAATTTCATTGTCTGATTTTAAAAATGGAAGTTTCGGAAAAAATTATGGTTTAGAAATTACAGATAGCGTTTTTGCAGGATTACATTCAAGAGTAGTTATCATTATTGATGAAAATGGTATTGTGAAATATTCCGAGCAAGTGCCAGAAATCGCTAATGAGCCTAACTATGAGGCCGCCCTGGCAGCATTATAATAAATAAAATGGGATTTCAAAAAGACAATACTTTTTTTACAGGACGCCTCAAGAGTATTGGGTTTGCATTTCACGGTGCTAGAAAACTAATTACTACAGAACATAGTGTTATGGTGCAATCAACCATCGCATTATTGCTTGTTGCTGCTGGTTTTTATTTCAATATTTCGCAAACAGAATGGTTGTTTCAAACTCTTGCGATAGGATTGGTATTGAGTGTAGAGGGACTGAATACTGCGGTCGAAAAAGTAGCCGATTTTATTCACCCTGAATTTCATGAACGTATTGGGTTTATAAAGGATATTGCTGCAGGAGCAGTTTTCTTTGCAGCGTTAACAGCTATAACAATAGGATTGATTATTTATGTTCCAAAATTTTTGTAGCAATTTTTTAAAATTTTTTGTTTTATAAAATTGCTTTGGTACATTTAAAAATTTTAGGTAATTTGATAAAGTATTGATATTTTATTTTTACTGCTCCATATTCAAGCACTTATATTTGAAATTTAGAAAAGAAATTAATAAATAAAAAATAATTAATGTTTACTATTTGTCAAAATTTAGTTCTAAAAAACATTGTCAATAATTACTATTTAATAACTTGAAAATATGTTTCTTAGCGCCTTTTTGGTCATAAACTGATAATTAAAATATTTAAATGGCAAAAACAGCAAAGACTGCTGCAGAAAAAAAAGATACTGCAGCAGAAGATAAAAAAACTTTAAAAGTAACAAGACAACAAAAAATAATTTTAGGTTGCTTGCTAGTCATGTTTGCATTTGTTTTGTTATTGTCATTCTTTTCATTTTTTATATACGGACAAGAGGATCAAAGTGCTGTGCATGCAATTGGAGACCGAACTGAAACTGTCAAAAATTGGTTAGGAAAATTTGGGGCCTATTTGGCTGATTTTTTTATTTTTAAGGGTTTTGGAGCTGCATCTTTTCTTTTAGTTCGTTTATTTTTTATTACGGGTGCTTTTTTAGTACTTGATATTTCATTAAAAAAAACAAAAAACACCTGGTTTTGGGATTTATTCGTAATGATAATTTTATCAATTCTACTTGGTTTTTTCGCCACATCATTGCCAGAATTAGGTGGTACAATTGGTTATGAAATAAATTTGTTTTTGCAAGATTATATTGGAAAGATCGGAACTATTTTAATTTTGTTATTTGGACTAATCATTTATTTGGTATTTAAACTAAACATTACTCCCGAAAGGTTGAAAGTGTTTTTTGATAAAAAGAAAAGCGAAATTGATACTGACTTTAATAATTCTAAAGAAGTAGCAAAAACTGGAAAGTACAATCTTGAAGAATTTGCAGTTGATGATTTTGATGAAAAGCTTGATGAACCAATATTAAAAAAAACATCTCAATTCGAGATTAACAAAAATGATTTAAAACCTACTATTTCGAATCCATCAGAAATTAATATGGAGCCAACTCTTAAAACAACATCACTGGAAGTTGTGAACAAAGAGCTTTCTATGGAAATCGCCAATATTGAACCCGAACTAGTCGTTCATCGAGAAGAAATACTCGAAATAGAAAAAGTTGAAGAAGAAGATATAGTTGAAGAAAATTTGGCATCAAGATTGGTTGCAGATTTTGGATTGTTTGACCCAACATTAGAATTATCAAACTATAAATTTCCTACTCTAGACTTATTAAAAGAATATAATACTGGTGGCATTACGATCAACCAACAAGAGTTGGAAGAAAACAAAAACCGAATAGTTGAAACGCTTCGGAATTATAAAATTGAAATTGCCCACATCAAAGCCACCGTTGGTCCATCAGTAACTTTATATGAAATTGTTCCAGAAGCAGGTATTAGAATTTCGAAAATAAAAAGTCTAGAAGACGATATTGCATTGTCGTTGTCAGCATTGGGAATCAGAATTATTGCCCCAATTCCAGGCAAAGGAACAATAGGTATTGAAGTTCCGAACAAAAATCCTACAATGGTTTCAATGAAATCAGTAATTGGTTCAGCAAAATTTCAAGAAGCTGAGATGGAATTGCCAATTGCATTAGGCAAAACAATATCTAACGAAACATTTGTAGTCGATTTGGCCAAAATGCCCCATTTGTTAATGGCGGGAGCAACAGGTCAAGGAAAATCGGTAGGTTTAAATGCTGTTTTGACATCATTATTGTACAAAAAACATCCAGCAGAAGTTAAGTTTGTATTGGTCGACCCGAAGAAAGTGGAATTAACATTATTCAACAAAATTGAGAGACATTATTTGGCCAAATTGCCAGATACTGAAGAGGCAATAATTACCGATAACGCCAAGGTTGTAGCGACCTTGAACTCGCTTTGTGTTGAAATGGACAATAGATATACCTTATTAAAGGACGCTATGGTGCGAAACATCAAAGAATATAACGATAAGTTCAAGTCCAGAAAATTAAATCCAGAAGCTGGTCACCAATTTTTACCATACATAATATTGGTTGTGGACGAATTTGCCGATTTAATAATGACGGCAGGCAAAGAAGTTGAAGTTCCTATTGCAAGATTGGCACAATTGGCAAGAGCAATCGGAATACATTTAATTATTGCAACACAACGACCGTCTGTAAATGTAATTACAGGTTTAATAAAAGCAAATTTTCCAGCCAGAATTGCATTTAGAGTAACATCAAAAATAGATTCGAGAACCATTCTTGATACAGGAGGAGCAGACCAATTAATAGGTCGTGGCGATATGCTTTATACTAATGGTAACGATGTGGTCAGAGTGCAATGTGCCTTTGTGGACACGCCCGAAGTAGAGAAAATTGTAGATTATATAGGTGCGCAAAAAGCCTATCCAGATGCATTTTTGTTACCAGAATTCATTGGCGAAGAAGGAGCAGGATCAAAATTAGACATTGATATTTCTGACAGAGACAACCTTTTTAGAGAAGCCGCCGAAATAATTGTTACCGCACAACAAGGTTCGGCATCGTTATTGCAAAGAAAATTAAAATTAGGGTACAATCGAGCAGGAAGATTGATAGATCAACTCGAAGCAGCAGGAATCGTTGGTCCATTTGAAGGTAGTAAAGCCAGAAATGTCAATATAACTGACTTGAGTTCCCTAGACAACTTTTTGAATAATGAACAAAATTAAAATAAATTTAAAATGAAAAAAATTGCATTTATAACTATATTATTACTGTCATTTATCAATGGAAATGCACAAGACAAAAAAGCCAAAACATTATTGAATCAAGTAACTGAAAAGATAAAAAGTCATCAAAATATAGTTATTGATTTTAAATACACGCTCAACAATGCAAAAGAAAATATCAACCAAGAGAGCAAAGGCAATGTTATAATAAAAGGTAATCAATATGTTTTGAACCTCATGGGGGTTACAAAAATGTTTGACGGTAAAAATATTTATGCAATTAATCCAGAAGACGAAGAGGTAACAATCTCTAAGTTTAACGAAAAAGATGAAAACGGCATTACGCCAAACAAAATGCTCACTTTTTTTAATTCAGGATACAAGTTTTTTTGGGACATTCAACAAGATTTGAAAGGAAAAAAAATTCAATACGTAAAACTTATCCCGAATAACACCAAAGACCAGCGTAAAGAAATTTTGCTTGGAATTGATACTGCCACTAAAAACATATACAATATTATTGAAGTAGGAAAAAATAAAACCAAGACGACGCTTGTTGTTAATTCTTTCAAAACCAACCAAACATTGCCGAAAAATCAGTTTACTTTTGATGCTGTAAAATATTCAAAATTTTATATTAACAAAATAGATTAATTTTTAGTGAAAATTCTCGATAAATATATTCTCAAAACATTTGTAACGACATTTGCATCAGTATTTATAATACTATTTTTGATATTTATTCTCCAAACTGTTTGGCTTTTTATTGCAGAGTTGTCAGGAAAAGGACTTGATTTTGAGCTGGTTTTAAAATTTTTGTTATACAAAATGCCAAGTGTTGTTCCGCTTGTAATTCCGCTTTCTGTTTTGTTGGCATCAATCATGACTTTTGGAGATTTTGCAGAGAATTATGAATTTGCTGCGATGAAATCTGCAGGAATTTCTTTAAATCGAGCTTTGAAAATGCTGACTGTTTTTATGTGCATTTTTAGCGTTGGAGCTTTCTTTTTTGCCAACAATGTCATTCCGTTTGCCGAATACAAGTTTGTTAATCTTCGAAAAAACATAGCTCAAAAAAAACCAGCCTTGGCTATTGCCGAAGGACAATTTAGTGATGTTGGTCCATATTCTATTAAAGTTGATAAAAAATCAGGAGAAAATGGTAATACGTTGACGGGTATAACTATACATCAAAAATCATCGACTGGCGAAGGTAATAAAATTGTAATCAAGGCAAATAACGGGCAATTGCAGGGCGATGAGAACTCTAATTTATTAAAACTAGTTCTTTACAAAGGCTATTATTACGAAGATATTATTCCAAAAAAATACGAAGACCGCAACAAATTGCCGTTTGCCAAAGCAAGTTTTAAAACCGATATTATCAATATTAACCTAGCCAAGCTGAATAATGTTGATATCAATGATGAAAGTGTGACAGACACCGATGATATGTTGAATGTTGCAGAATTAAAATACACCCTTGATTCTTTAAATAAAAACTATAAAAAAGATGTAATTTCATTCACCGACAATATCTATCCAAGAACAGGAATTGCAAATGTTGACAAAAAAACAATATCGAAAAATGTACAACAAGATGTCTTGGTAACATTTGATAAAGCCAAAAAAATAGAAATAGTATCGACCGCTTTAAACAATATCGAAAGCACAATATTTTCAATTGATGGTTCCAAAATGGATTTAGAATACAAACAAAAAGCTATAAGTTCGCATTGGATTGCCATTTATGATAAGTTTGTTTTAGCATTTGCCTGTATTTTGATGTTTTTTATAGGAGCACCATTAGGAGCAATTATCAAAAAAGGAGGTTTAGGTTTGCCAATAGTATTTGCAGTTCTAATATTTATTGTGTTTCATTTTGCAAACACTTTTGGAAAAAAATTAGCACAAGAAAATGCCATTCCAACATTTGTAGGTTGCTGGTTATCTACTATAATATTGTTGCCACTAGCAATCATTTTTACATACAAAGCCACAAACGACATAGGAATTAGCATTAATTTTGATTTTATAACAACGCCAATAAAAAATATAATAAAAAAAATAATCCCAGAAAAAAAACAAAAGTTAGTGCAATAATTTGGGCGTGACCACAAGGGTCGGGCATTCCGCTCCCGCTTTTTTTTGTCCCGATAAAAAATCGGAACAAAAAAAGAGCTTCACTCCAATCCCTTACGCAAAACAATACCAAGTAGAATTTATTTTTTATTAAACTAACTTACCAATTAAACCCTAAATCAAATAATAATTAAATATTTTAAAAATCTGTATAATTTATAAAAGTGTATTCAAATTTTTATATGTGATTTTTACACCAAAACAACTACAATAAACATATATTTCCTAAATGATTTAATAATTTATGTCAACTTTAAAAATACAACTCAACACAATTCAAGAAGCAATTGAAGACATTCGACAAGGTAAAATTATAATTGTTGTTGACGACGAAGATCGCGAAAACGAAGGAGATTTCTTGGCAGCAGCCGAAAAAGTTACACCCGAAATGATAAATTTCATGGCAACCCATGGTCGCGGATTGATTTGCGCTCCATTAACCGAAAGTCGTTGCAAAGAACTCGAACTTCGTGCCATGGTCAGTAACAATACCGATCACATGGAAACCGCGTTTACGGTATCAGTAGATTTAAAAGGCAACGGTGTGACAACTGGAATATCAGCAGCCGATAGAGCAAAGACGATATTGGCACTTGTTGATACAGGCACAAAACCATATGATTTGGCACGACCTGGTCACATTTTTCCTTTGGTTGCCAAACAAGGTGGCGTTCTAAGACGAACTGGTCACACGGAAGCAGCAATTGATTTTGCACGTTTAGCGGGGTTTAAATCAGCAGGCGTTATTGTCGAAATAATGAATGATGATGGCACAATGGCAAGACTTCCTGAGCTTATTGAGGTTGCAAAAAAGTTTGATTTAAAATTAGTTTCAATTGAAGATCTAGTTGCTTATCGTATGCAACATGACAGTTTGATTGTAAAAAAAGAAGATTTTGATGTTGAAACCCGTTTTGGAATTTTTAGAATGCGGGCTTATGAGCAAACCACTAACAAGCAAATTCATATTGCATTGACAAAAGGAACTTGGAATTTGGGGGAAATAATTGCAACACGAATTAATTCGTCGCAAGTCAACAACGATTTGCTAGGAACATTAACAAACAATGCTGATAAGCAACTGGACGATATGTTCAAAATTATTAGCAAAGAGGGTAGAGGGGCAGTACTTTTTATCAATCAGGATATGCAATCGGTTAGTTTTTTGAGTCGCATTCAAGAGCTCAAAAAAATACAGTCCAATGGTGAAATGAAAGCACCAAAAATAGTAATCGACAATAAAGATTTCGGAATTGGAGCACAAATTTTACACGATATAGATATTTCTAAATTAAGATTAATCACCAACTCGCATCAAGAAAAACGGGTCGGAATGATAGGTTATGGGCTAGAAATTGCAGAATATGTAAATTATTAGTAATTATAAATTATTAGTTTTAAATGGATTAAAAAATATTTTCAATTTTAATTAATTTTATTTTTGAAAATAACAAAAAAGAGTTATATTTGCACTCGCAATACAGAGATGTATTTGACGCTTACTGGAGAAATGGCAGAGCGGTCGAATGCGGCAGTCTTGAAAACTGTTGACTGTCACAGGTCCGGGGGTTCGAATCCCTCTTTCTCCGCAGAATTAAAACCCTAACGATTGAAAATCAATTAGTTAGGGTTTTTTATTTTATGAATTTGTACGATTTTTGTATTGCTGGTTAAATGTTTAGGTTTTCTAAATACCCTTAAATTTGTTGAAAGTTGATAAATTTTATAGTTTTTATATTCTAAAAATGACAATTTAAAACAATCTGCGATATAATATTTTTGGTTTTCACAACTACATAGTTTTTCTTACTGCTGGTAATTGACAATAAAACACAATTTTTAAAATTTTCGGATTCAATCTTTTTGTTGATTTTTAAATTTAGCTTTTCTATAAAATTTGGATATTTATCAAAATCTATAAAATAGAAAATACCAGCAAGAAAATCACAGTTGTAAGCCAATAAGGTTTTCTGAACTTCAAAGCCAAATATAGTAATTTTATTGTTTCCTATATATTGGTACACTTCATATCTCAAATTGTTTTCAAAAATAGTTTCTTCCGAATCTAAATCAAATTCGTGTTTTTCGTATTGCTCTCCTATCTTAAATTTTATTTTTTTACTCATAGGCATTCCTTTAAACAACAAAACCACCTTTTGAGGTGGCTTGTCTACTTTTATTGGTTAATTAACTAATCTTTAATACATCTGACTGAAAAACCATACTCTTTGTAATTATGATAAGTCATTAAATAAGTGTAATTATGTCCTAAATGGTAATTTAAAGGTCCTTCCAAAGACAAGGCAGGTTCAGAACTCCACCAATAACCCAATTTTCCAATACTTTCAAAATTCCCAGCGTTTAATCTTAATCCACCAGGTAATCCTGTAAAATTACTTTCGTTTGTAGCTCCTGTATTTGGACTTGCCCAATGAGTTGTTCCTGTTTCTTTCATTTTTCCTCCACTTACAGCTATAGTTCCCAAAAAATAATCTAATTCATTCCATTCATTATAATTTGGAATATGCCAACCTTGTGGAGCTAATCCTCTTGAATCATTAACTGCATACCAATTATATAACTTACCATATACTAATCCATTTGAAGATTGATTTGTATAATAGCACCAAGCACCAGTAGTAAGGTTTGACCATTGGTTAGGGTCTTGAACTTGAGGGATAATATCACCATTTCTGTATTTTGAAACTTTAAGATTTTCTTTCATCCAAACTTGATTCCCAATAGTAATTGTGTTGTAAGTGTTTCCATCTAAATCAGAAATTGTTGTAGTAATTGGAGAGGGTTGAATTTGGTTAGAATCATTATCATCACTTTTTGAACAAGAGGTTGCAAACATTGCAATTGTTGCAATCGTTACAACTAAAAATAGTTTTAGGTTTTTCATTATGCTGCGACCTATTCTTTGGACAAATATCTTATAAATTAAGATAGGATTTAAATTATTTTTTTAGGTTTCTTGGCTAAAATCGGAGATAACTTTT
>JAYVIW010000031.1:0-88891 GCA_043769905.1 Bacteroidota bacterium | reverse complement strand
CAAAATTTATCTAAATCATCTTCATCAAGATATGTTTTTAAACAAATTGCTAAAACTTTATTTTTCATATTGTAAAAATTAATTAGTTAAAAAATATTGTTGGTATCGAAATAACCGATAGCAGGTAAAAAGGCATCGCACAACATTGGTTTTCTGAAATTTGGGGCTGTCGGCATACCCTAAACTTGGTTTTGTGCTTTTATGATTTAGGTTAACGGTCAAGGCTTTGGCGTGCCAAACTCCAAACTTCAGAAAGCCTTTTTCGTTAGGCGGAAATTCCTCCGCCTAACAGGCGGGAACTTCGCCTAACTCGAGCTTTGCAAAAGCAAACCCCTTCGCAAAGCTCCCGCCTGTTAGGTGCTATTTTAGAGCAACGAACTAAAAAGAATCTTTTCTATTTTTTGAATTATTTGCTAATTCTGAAATATTAAAAGCTTTTTCCGAAATATGCTTTGAAAAATAAAATTGCATTCTTGAATAAATACGAGGTTTAGGATTGTCAGGCTCATTTGACTGAACTCCTTCTCTATTCAATTCTTCTTGAAATTCATTTTCATTACACCATTTCAAGCCACCCCAACCTTTCCATTCTGCTTTTGATACATCAATTGAAATAATTTGAAATGGAGAATACATTCGAGCGTATTGTTCAAATTGAGCAAACCATTTTTTATAAGAATTTCCGAACAACATAGTATATTCTTCATTTTCTTTGTCTTTAATTTTGATTTTAACTATCATAATTATTTGTTTTCTTGATTATAAATTTAAAATGTAAATAAAAAAGCCATCATTTATCACGGGTTTTGCGTCATTGGGCACTTTTGTTTTTCTGTCAATCATTTGTATAAAATTGTAAGTTTGTACTATTAAATTCCCAACATCGTGCTTCTGCATTTTTATAATCTGAATCATTTTGTAAAAAAGTTTTTTGCTCTAAAACAAAATCGGTCATTGATATTAATGTCAAATTTCTATTTTTTAGAGCTGCATCAAGAATCGAACTTGAAATAACTGAGCCAATAGTTGTGTTACCATTACACCATGCAGCAACGTTTTTTTATTTAATTCTGCTGAAACTCCAAAACTCCTCGCAATGGTCTTTTTTTAAGTTGGTTTCAAATGTTTCAAAATCTTCCATTGCTTGTTGTACGGCTTGGCTTTCGGTCTCAAAATCGGTTTTGGCGTAGGTTTTTATTAAATTGTTGGTTGCAACGTTTTCAGGTTGTGTTGTTGCAATGGTTGGTTTGCCTACAATTGTTTTCCAAACATACTTGTTAGGCGTGTGTTCGGCATATAACAGCTCTGGGCTTGTTTCTTGCTTTTGGCAAATGTCGGATAGTGCAGCAGCTTCATCTTTCCACCTGTTGCGTGATCGTCCGTAAACGGATTGTTTTAATTCTGTGTTCATTTTTTAAAAATTTATTTATGGTTATTGATTACTTGAAATTTTATTTTTTTAATGTTCTTTTTAATAATTAGTTTGATATTGTCAAGAGCTATAAATTTATTATTTCCTGCATAATTATTGTTGATATTGATTGCATGGTATAATTAACAAAATCGTTTCTGTGTGGATTTTTAAAATTGCAAACTTCTAGCAAAACAATAGCTTCATGTATTCTTAGATTAATATTGTAATGTTTGCCAGATACTTTTTCTAATTTATCTTTAAATTTTGCAAACAAAATCGTTGCTACATCAACTAAAAGCAATTCTGATAGAAAGTTGTCTGACATTCTATTTTCGTTTAAAATCATTGAGTTTTTGTATGTTGAATAATTCTGAAATTCATCTAGCAAAACTTCAACTTTTGCATTTTCAATTTTTTTTAACTTGATTAGAATATTCATAATTTTTAGTTTATAGTTGCTTCTCCGATAAATGTACCTTTCTCGTAAAAATTTATTTTGTTTATTGTGCTTTGAATTTCTGGATAATTGGCTAAGTAATTTTTAAATCTATCTATCATTTTTATACAAATTTTTTTAACATCGCCTTTGTCTTTGTCCAGAATAGAATACCAAGTTATGTTGGGGTTTTTTCCTGAAGTAAGCACGACCATTTTTATTCTTGAATCTTGTTTGTTGAAAACTGGCATATTTCTAAATTTAGGTTGTCAATTTTTTCTGTTTATAATCAATAATTCTTTTCAATCTCTCATTATCGGCTTTCAATTCTAAATATTTATCGAGCGTAAAAAATAAAATATCGGGAACGGTTTTTAATTTTGTTTGCTCCTGGACCAATTCCATTTGTTTAATCTGTTTGGTTGTAAATTTTCTGATGTAGGTACTATTTTTTATCATTGGTTGTTGATTTGTAGATTAATTATTAAAAATCTTCAATTGAATATTTTACAACAAAGGTTTTTTCATTGATTTGTAGATTTTTCAACTCAATGCGGTTGGCTAAATCATCACGAAATTGTTTTGGTAAATTCTTTTCGACATAGTCGTACAATTGTGAAAGTGTAATTTTGTTTTTGAAAAATCGATTTAATTGTGTTTCTAGTTTTTTATTGTTATTGATCACAATGCCCCGATTTTTAGCATCAAGTTCTTGTTTTTTCTGCAAATCGTTATATTTTTTGTTATCTGCAATTTGTTGCTTGTATTTTTCTTTGGTATATTCAAAACCAACCTCTTTGCTTGATTTTCTAGTAACATCAAGATATTGATTAGGAAATAAAGGATTGAAATTTGGATTTTTAAAAAACCATTTTCTGGCCCATTGTATTCTCCATCGATATTCTGAAACATAATCGACCATATTTACTGGATTGTGCTTTTGTCCAGTAAAACTGTTCCAGCGTTGCAGCTTAAATTGTTGAATTGTGTTGTACCAACTTCCAAAAAAAACTTTATTTGGTGTTCGATAAATATTTTTTTGTAAAGATTTTAGGGTGTCAATCATTGCAATTTCAAAAAATTGACTTCGTGAAAGTGTTCCTTTTGTTGCTTCTTGATATAAAATTCGAATATCGATAGGTTTGTAGTTATTAAACTCGCAAGCCGTTAATTGTTCGGCAAACTTTCCATCGTCAACCAATGTTTTTAATAAAATATCGCTATTTGATAAATTATTTTGAATATTTTTTTGCGAATCCGCCCCCCCTAAGTTTGCATTTTTCATTTTGCTGGTAGGTGTTCCTGTAAAAGAAAAAACAAAAGGCGTGACCGCAGGGAACTCCGCAAATGAAGAAAAGTTATCAACTTTCTTTTCATTTTTACTTTCCTTTACTAAAGTTCTAGTAATTTTTTCATTCTGTTGAGTAACTATATTCTCTTTTTGAGAGGTAACACGCTGATTTTCAGTTTTTACTAATTTGTCGTTAAACAAGTCTTTTAATGCTAAAATGTCCTTGTTAATGTGCAATTCTATCGGTCTATTTACGCCATTAAATTTATAATGTGTAAACACTCCAAAATCTAAAAACCTACTAACATGAGCTTGTATTGTCTTTTTGCAAAAATCTAGGCTTTTAATTCCATTTCGTTTAAGTTCTGTAACTTTCCAAGAATTTACTTTGCATGGTTCTAGTGGTGTTTTGGTTGTAATGTTGTGAGCAATGTATCGATTATTTTTTATCATTAATTGCTGGTTGTAAATGCAAATAATGTTTTGAAAAACAAGTTCTGCCGTTGGCTTGATTGTTTGAAGTTTCTTTTTACGAACCAACATACCATATTGTTTGTTGAAATCATCAACCAAATTATTGTAAATTTCGGGTTGCTTTTTACTGTTTTTTTTAATAAATAATTCCGAAAATGCTACTTGAATATCAGTTAATGGTTTAGAAACTATTTTGCCGTCAACACGGCAAAATTTTGTGTCCCAAACATTTTGATTGTATTGATTGATCAATAAATTATCTTCTTTGAAAGTAAAATTTTTCAAAGCAACAAATTTCCTGTAACCGTCCATTGTGTTTTTAAAAGCATCGCCAATAATTGCTGGATAAACTGCCATTGTTGGAAGACTTTCATCATTACAATTTTCAATTTTTGCAATTGCAGCATTAATTTCAATTGTGTTTTTTTCAATTTTGATTTTTTCGGGTTCATTTCCTAATAAATTACTCATTAGGTTGAAAACATTCGGGTGAGGATTGTTAACTTGCATATTTAATTTTTTTAACCCAATGCAACGGCTCATTTTGAGCCGTTGGCTAGGGAGTAATTAGCAATAATTGCTGGATAGGTATTTTTTTGTGGACATTAAGGACTCGAACC
The DNA here is from genome assembly GCA_043769905.1 of Bacteroidota bacterium. Classification (GTDB taxonomy): domain Bacteria; phylum Bacteroidota; class Bacteroidia; order Flavobacteriales; family Flavobacteriaceae; genus Flavobacterium. Next base: position 84,656 of record JAYVIW010000031.1, on the reverse strand, counting down.
TCACTAATCTATTATTACCCCAAATAATAATAATCGTGCTAACCGTCAAATGCTTTTTTCCAAGCACTGTTACACCATTTGCCCTTTGTTGCGGATTGTGGACTCGAACCACCCCACTGATTTATGAGACCAGTATGCAAACCATTTACACTTTACCGCTGTTTTGTTTTTTCTTTCGTGTTAATCTAAACAATTCCTTTTCGTGGTATTCTTGTACGGTGGTAACGTTTAATTTTTTTGCAATAACTTTTTTTGGTGTTGCAACGGTTTTAAATTCTTTTTGCAAAGCATCAATCAACGCTGGAATGTCAGCAAGTGTTATCAAGTCGCCAATGACAAAAGTCTTGGTTAGATTGATAATTTGATTAATGTTTGGGTTGTGCTGCATTATTTTACAATTGTGGCACCAACAACAATTATTTCGTTGGCTTGTTTGTTAAAAAATTTGTTGACCGCATTTTTGTAATATTTTGCTAGAATATCAAAATATTCATGAATAAGAATTTTGTCTTGAGCGTCAAACAAATTTGAAATACTTAAAACTTCTCTTTGTCTTTCCAGTCTATCAATTTCTTGATTGATGCCTTTTATTGTAAGCATTTCCATAATTAAGCATTTACTTTTTTATCAAATATTCTTTCCGCAATTTCTAAATATTTTATTCGTTGCTCCAGATACTTTATTGTTGACTTGATGATGTTGTACACAAATGCATCATCTTTGCACAATTCTCTCAACAATTCAACGGCTTTTTTGTATTGTTCAATTTTATTCATTTGCTAAAATTGTTTTTATTTCAAGGCGTTTTTCTTGAATTATTTTTATTATTTCTAACCCTATTCTGTAATTTATTAACGTGCCACATAAAACTTTTTTAATTGTGTTGGCTTCGTACTCTTCGCCATTGCTTTTAAAAATTTCTCGATTGTTTAATTCTCGTTGCAGGTGCGACGAGTAATGTTTACCGAATAATTCTTTAATTGCATCTCGATGTGTTTGTTTAATAATGGACATAGTTTTGTGAATAAGTAGTTAAATAAATCGAAAATCATTTCGAAAATCCAGAAGTAACGGCGGCGTAAAAGCCAAATTTGTTTATCTTCATAAGACATCTTAGAAAAATCTTTAATATTATTTGGCATACTATTTGATTTTTGATTATATTGCAATCGTTTTTGAGTTTTAAAAAACTTTTAAATGATTGTTTTGAGATTACAAATATAAACAACTATTTTCGATTTAAACAAATATTTTCGACAAAATTTATAAAATTATTGTAAAATAAATGAATTGGTTAAACAAATACATTGATTATAAAGGCATTAGCGTTTTTGCATTTGAAAAAAAAATTGGCGTTCGCTCAACAATTTCAAAGGCAATTAATGCAAATTCAAATTTAGGAAGTAATTTATTAGCGAAAATTATTGTTGAATTTCCAGAAATTAATCCTTATTGGTTAATAACTGGCGATGGTGAAATGATAAAAAATGATAAAAAATCAGTAAACTACGAATTAGAAAACGAAAATATTTTAACATTAAACGAACCAAAATCAGATTACGGCACAAATTTTGATGCCAAAGATAAAACCATTGCAACGCTTGAACAATTTGTTACCGAATTGAGAAACGATAAAAAAGAGTTACTAGAAGATAAACGAGAATTGTTAGACGATAAGCGGTTTATTAAAAAAATGCTAGAAAAACAAAGTAATGTTTCAAAAAATTCAGCATAATAATTTGGAGAGTGTACTGCAATAATAATTAAAATTAAAACAAATATTAAAAATTAAAATTAACAAAATGAAAAAAATTATTTTAGCCGTTGCAGTGCTAGTTGTAACGTTTGTAAGCTGTTCAAAAGATGAAGAAACAACACAAGCACCAACACCAGTTGCAACAAATGATTTGATTGTAGGAAGTTGGAAACAAACCGCAGAAACAATTCAAAACGGAGCAACAGGAACGCCAACCAATCATATGACTGGTCAATGCGACACATCAATTATTTATGAATTTCAGGGTAATGCTGGAGCAAAAACTGGAAACTCATATTTGACCGATTATAATTATGTTGCCCCAAATTGTGTTGTAGTTCCAAGAGCATTTAATAATATTTGGACAAATGACGGAAATAACATTTATAGATTTGTTTATGGTTCAGGTGCAAATAATTCAATACAAGTAACATTGAATTTTAGCAACAACAATAACACAATGTTAATGACTACCAATGATGCCAATTACATTATAAAAGGTACTTATTCACGTCAATAATTAGAATACAAAAACTGCATACAAATATAATTTTTTTTCATTTTTATATATATTATTTTTGTAGCGTTTACTGGTAAAATTTAATGACTTTTGAATTCATACCCCTGAGGTCGACAGTTCGACCCTGTCTCTCGCTACTTGTATTAAAAAAACCGACAAATAATTGTCGGTTTTTTTGTTTCAAACATTTTTAAGACAATTTTTTAATCAAATCTTCAATACTTAAATTTTCCAAAATCCCACTATTCAGATTTTTGAAACTAAAATTGTTTTCTGCAATTTCTTTTTCTGTAATAATTACTGCAAACGGAATTTTTCGTTTATCTGCGTGTTTGTATTGTTTGTCAATTTTAGCATTTTCGGGATACATTTCGACTTTTATTCCCAAATTTCTCAATTTTTTTATGGTTTGCATAGCTACAAATGCTTCGTTTTCGCCATAATTCAAAAACAATGCTTTGGTTGTATTAGTGACGGTTTCAGGAAATAAATTCATTTCTTCAATAACCAAATAAATACGGTCTAAGCCAAATGAAATCCCTACGCCACTCATATTTTTCAATCCAAAAATGCCAGTCAAATCGTCATAACGACCGCCACCACCGATTGAACCCATTGAAATTTCTTTTGGAGGTGCAACCTCGAAAATGGCACCAGTATAATAATTTAATCCTCGGGCTAATGTGACGTCCAAATCTAGAATCACACTTGATAAACCTAATTTTTTGATGTTGTTATAAATGTATTTTAATTCCTCAACGCCTTTCAATCCTTCATTTGAAGATGCTAAAAGCAAAGATAATTGCGCTATCTTTTCTTGAATACTTCCAGTGAAATTAAATAAAGGCTTTATTTTATTGATTGCCGATTCTGATATTCCTTTTTCAATCATTTCTTTTTTTACACCATCTTCGCCAATTTTGTCTAATTTGTCTAAAGCAACCGTAAAATCGATTAATTTATCTGATGCTCCGATAACTTCGGCAATTCCTGATAAAATTTTTCGATTATTGATTTTAATTGTGCAACCTACTAATCCTAAATTAGTGAAAACGGCGTCATAAAGTTGAATTAATTCGACTTCTTGCCACAACGATCTTGAGCCGACAACATCTGCATCGCATTGATAAAATTCTCTAAAACGCCCTTTTTGAGGTCTATCAGCACGCCAAACAGGTTGAATTTGGTAACGTTTGAATGGAAATTCGATTTCGTTTTGGTGTTGTACAACATATCTTGCAAACGGAACAGTGAGGTCATAACGCAATGCTTTTTCGGAAATGCTCGGCGTAAGTTTGATGCTGTTTTTGGCTTCTAAAAATTGGGTATTGGCTTTTGCTAAATAATCCCCTGAATTCAAAATCTTAAAAATTAGTCGGTCGCCTTCCTCTCCGTATTTGCCCATTAAGGTTTCTGAGTTTTCAAAACTTGGTGTTTCTATTGGTGCAAAACCAAATTTTTCGAAGTTGTTTTTTATAATTGACATTATATATTGTCGCTTTGTAACTTCGGATGGCGAAAAATCGCGAGTTCCTTTTGGAATGCTTGGTTTTTGAGACATTTTATGTTTATGATTTGGGATGTAAGATTTTGGATTTGTTGGATTTTACAATCATAGATCTTAAATCAAAAATCCTTAATTTTTAATGATGCAAATATCTTATTTTTTAAATAATTATTATAATTAAAGTTTAATGTTTTTTTGAAAATTATATTTTTTGAAAATAATCATTGTCTTGGATGCCGATAATAAAAATTTCCAGAAATACTTTGTTTCTAGCCGTGATTGAAAGGAAAATCTTTGGGTTTTGAGATGGATTTTTTTCTTGATAAAAAACAACGACTAGCGGAAGTTCGTTTTTTGATTAGAAAAAACCATGTCAAAATCCAAAATTTGTAATGAAAGCACGATTGGCTTCAAAAAAAAACATTATTTGTAACAAAAAGCGTACTTTTGAGTCAAATAAAAACTATGTTTAGATTATTTAGAGAAAACGTCAAAATTGCAATTGGTTCGATTAGAACTCAATTGTTACGCACAATTTTGACTGCGTTGATTATTGCAATTGGAATCGCTGCTTTGGTAGGAATATTGACCGTTTTGTCGGCATTGGATAACAAAATCACAAATAATTTTGCCTCAATGGGATCGAATACTTTTAATATCAACCAATATGATTTTTTGAAAAACGAGAACCAAGATGAAGAAAATCAGCGTGAGAACCCAATTATAACCTACTCGCAAGCGGTTGAGTTCAAAAACAAATATAGTTATCCGTTTACACAAACTTCCTTATCGTTTATAGCTACACAGACTGCTGAAGTTCGTTTTGAAAGCGAGAAAACTGACCCCGAAATATCTGTAATTGGAGTTGATGAAAATTATATGATAAATTCGGGATTAGAAACTACACAAGGTAGGAATTTTACTAATTTTGACATTTCAAACAATACTTATACTTGCATAATTGGATCTGATTTTGCTAATAAAGGAATATTAAAAGATGTAAACCCCATTGATAAAATTTTATCAATTAGAGGTTCAAAATTCAAGGTAATTGGTGTTTTGAAAGAAAAAGGTTCGACTTTTGGTAAGCGGCAAGACTTGAAAATTATGATACCCATTCAGGTCGCAAGATCACTTTTTACGGCTTCGGATATTAATTACACCATTAGTTCAATGGTTTCTAAAAATATGTTTTTGAATCAAGCAATTGATAATGCAATAATTACAATGCGAAAGGTTAGAAGATTGAGTCCTGTGAAATTAGAAAATTTTGCTATTTCAAGAAGTGACGATTTGATTAATAAAATTCAAGATATTACTGGATATTTAAAAATTGCGGCAGTAGTCATTGGGTTAATTACCATTTTTGGTTCCTCGATCGCTTTGATGAATATCATGATAGTTTCTGTTACAGACAGAACTCGTGAAATTGGAGTAAGAAAATCATTGGGAGCAACCAAAAAAACCGTTGCAGCTCAATTTTTTATGGAAACATTAATTATTGGACAAATGGGCGGTTTGTTGGGTACAATTATTGGAATTTCATTAGGATATTTGGTAGCTACCTTGGCCGAATTTGACTTTGTAATTCCTTGGTTAGCAATTATAAGTGCATTTGTAATTAGTTTTATTGTGGCCATTGCATCAGGTTCTTATCCTGCTTGGAAAGCGGCAAATCTTGACCCAATTGAGGCACTACGATATGAATAATGGTTGGAATTCCATGCCTTTTTGTAAAATTTTTTTCATTTTTTTATTGAATTATTATTTTTTACAGATAATTTTTACAAATTCGTAATTAATAGCTTTCATAGTCGATATTTCATAAAATATAGGGTTGTTTTAAAGTATTTGAAGAATTATTTTTTAGTAGTATATCGTTTTCGTAAATTTGCACAACAATTTAAACAATTTATTATGGCTTTTGATATTAAAATGATTGAAAAAGTGTACGAAAATATGGCAAGTCGTGTAGATATAGCACGAGAACTTGTTGGTCGTCCACTCTCACTTACCGAAAAAATACTTTATTCTCACCTTTGGTCTCAAACGCCAGATGCCGTTTTTAAACGAGGTGTCGATTATGTTGACTTTGCTCCAGATAGAGTGGCGTGTCAAGATGCAACGGCTCAAATGGCATTGTTGCAATTCATGCACGCAGGCAAAAAAACAGTTGCAGTACCAACAACGGTACATTGTGATCACTTAATTCAAGCAAAATCAGGAGCTTCAGAAGATTTAGCTTTTGCAAATAAACAATCCAAAGAAGTTTTCGATTTTTTGTCATCAGTTTCTAATAAATACGGAATCGGTTTCTGGAAACCAGGTTCAGGGATCATTCATCAAATTGTTTTAGAAAATTACGCTTTTCCAGGCGGAATGATGATTGGAACAGATTCGCATACAGTAAATGCTGGTGGTCTAGGAATGTTAGCCATTGGAGTTGGTGGTGCAGATGCTGTTGACGTGATGTCGGGAATGTCGTGGGAATTAAAATTTCCAAAACTTATTGGAGTAAAATTAACCGGAAAATTAAACGGTTGGTCGTCTCCAAAAGATGTTATTTTGAAAGTTGCAGACATTCTAACCGTAAAAGGTGGAACAGGCGCAGTCGTTGAATATTTTGGCGAAGGTGCCATCAGCATGTCGTGCACTGGAAAAGGTACAATTTGTAATATGGGTGCCGAAATTGGAGCAACAACTTCAACATTTGGTTATGATGATTCAATGAGAAGATATCTTGCAGCAACTGGTCGACAAGATGTGGTTAACGCTGCCGATAAGGTTGCCGATTATTTAACTGCCGATCCAGAGGTTTATGCCAACCCAGAATTATATTTTGACCAGTTAATTGAAATCAATTTGTCTGAATTAGAGCCACATATCAATGGTCCTTTTACACCAGATCGTGGTACGCCAGTATCACAAATGAAAGCAGAAGCTGCCGCAAACAATTGGCCTTTGAAAGTAGAATGGGGATTGATAGGGTCTTGTACCAACTCATCTTACGAGGATATGTCTCGTGCCGCATCGATTGTAGAACAAGCTGTTGCACACGGAATTACTCCAAAAGCCGAGTTCGGAATCAATCCAGGTTCAGAACAAATTCGGTACACTATTGAGCGTGACGGCATTATTGCGACTTTTGAAAAAATGGGAACCAAAGTTTTCACAAATGCTTGCGGACCTTGTATTGGACAATGGGACAGAGCAGGAGCAGACAAACAAGAAAAAAATACTATCGTGCATTCGTTTAACAGAAATTTTTCTAAACGTGCCGATGGAAACCCAAATACACACGCCTTTGTAACATCGCCAGAAATGGTTGCCGCATTAGCAATTTCCGGCGATTTGAGTTTCAATCCGATAACCGATTCTTTGATGAACGACAAAGGCGAAATGGTAAAACTTTTGCCGCCAAAAGGTGACGAATTGCCGTCAAAAGGTTTTGATGTTGAAGACGCAGGTTTTCAAGCACCAGCCGAAGACGGTTCTAGAGTACAGGTAGTTGTGTCAGAAACATCTGATCGTTTGCAGTTGCTTGCGCCTTTTGATGCTTGGGACGGAAACAATATCTCGGGTGCGAAATTGCTTATCAAAGCTTTTGGAAAATGTACCACAGATCATATCTCGATGGCTGGACCTTGGTTGCGTTTCCGTGGACATTTAGATAATATTTCTAACAATATGTTGATTGGTGCCGAAAATGCTTTTAACCAAAAAGCCAATTCTGTAAAAAATCAATTAACGGGTGTTTATGGCGAAGTTCCTGCTGTTGCAAGAGCCTACAAAGCCGCTGGTATTGCGAGTATTGTTGTTGGAGATCACAACTACGGCGAAGGTTCCTCTAGAGAACACGCTGCAATGGAACCAAGATTTTTGGGTGTTAAAGCCGTTTTGGTAAAATCGTTTGCACGTATTCACGAAACCAATTTGAAAAAACAAGGCATGTTAGGATTGACTTTTGCAAACGAATCCGATTATGACAAAATTCAAGAAGACGACACTATCAATTTCACAGATTTGACCGAATTTGCTCCAGGAAAACCTTTGACATTAGAATTTGTTCACGCAGATGGTTCCAAGGATTTAGTTTTAGCAAACCACACCTACAACGCAAGTCAAATTGGCTGGTTTGTTGCCGGTTCAGCATTAAATTTGATCGCTGCTGGAAAAGCTTAATTTTCCTATAAATATAAAAAAAGCGCACTTTGTAAAATTGTGCGTTTTTTTTTGACATTTTTTTTAGCATAAATATAAAACGATAAGTTATATTAAAATACTATTTTAGCATTTTAAAACTTATACTAAGCTAATGCACATTTTTTTTAATTTTTTTTATATAATTATTTGCTTTTTATTATCGTGGAATATAACTTTTTCTCACGAAAAAAATATCATGCATAAAGTTATGCTTGGCGAGAATATCTTTTCTATTTCCAAAAAATACAACGTTACCGGAGCGCCAGTATATGATTTAAACCCTGATTCTCGATTATCAGTTAAACTAAACTCTATTTTATTAATTCCAATTATTGAGAAAAATAAAGTAGTTAATAAAGTACTTAATAAAGTAGTGAAAACACATATTGCTCAACCCAAAGAAACTTTATTTGTTATTGCAAAAAAACATAATGTTTCTGTGCCCGATTTGATAAGATGGAAGCCAAGGCTTGATAATGAAGATTTGAAAGTCAATCAGAAGATTATTGTTTCTGAAAACAATAATTTAATTCTTGAAAAAAATACAAACAAAATAGTTTTTCATGAAGTAGTTGCTAATGAAACTAAATATTCTATTGCCAAAAAATATAATATTTCTCAAGAAGATTTAGAAAGCCAAAACTCAAAAATTATCACTACTTTGCTAATTGGTTTAGTTTTAAAAATAGAATTACCAATGGATTATATTGATGTAAAAAATAATAAAACAGTAAATACAACTCAAAAAAAGGATAGTTTAAATAATAATGAAAGTGCGAGTTTTTTATTAGCAAACAAAGTCATTAATCTTGCTTCCGAAAAAATGAACTTTAAATACCAATTTGGTGGCAATGGCACAAAGGTTTTGATTGTTCAGGTTTAATGGTGTATGCTTTCGAGAATTTAGGAATTTCACTTCCAAGAACCTCTTTTGAGCAATCGACAACTAGAAAGATTGTTAATGCTGTTGATGCGAAAATTGGAGATTTAATATTTTTTGAAACCAACGGAGTTACAAAAATTAATCATGTAGGATTGATTACTGAAGTCAACACAGAAGAAATAAAATTCATTCATGCATCAGTTAGAAGTGGCGTAATAGTCGCTTCTACTTGCGAGGTTTACAATAAAAAAGATTTTGTTTAAATCAATCGAGTCTTAGAATATAAAATAAATTTAAATAAATTAAAAAGTAATGCACGAAAACGATCAAGAAAATTTCAAAAGAGAATTAGGATTATTTGACGGAATAATGTTGGTTGTTGGATCAATGATTGGTTCAGGAATTTTTATAGTTTCATCAGATATTGCAAGACAAGTCGGTTCGGCAGGTTGGTTGCTTTTTATTTGGTTAATAACTGCGATTCTTACAACAATTGCTGCAGTAAGTTATGGTGAATTGAGCGCAATGTATCCAAAAGCTGGTGGACAATATATTTTTTTACAAGAGGCTTATGGTCGATTGACAGCTTTTTTATTCGGATGGAGTTTCTTTGCTGTAATTCAAACAGGAACAATTGCTGCCGTCGGTGTAGCATTTTCGAAATTTGCAACCTATATTATTCCGGCATTTAGCGAAGAAAATGTACTTTTTAATTTTTCTTTTTTTCAAATAACAGCTGCCCAACTAGTTTCGATATTTACGATAATTGTTTTAACTTACTTAAATAGTTTGGGTGTCAAAAACGGAAAAATTTTGCAAACAGTTTTGACAATAGTCAAAGTAAGTTCAATATTCGGATTGGTTATTTTTGGATTTTTTGCAATTGACATTGATGTGTGGAATCAAAATTGGCAAAATGCATGGGAAATTTCAAGTTTGAATGTTGGTACAAATCAATGGATTTCAATTGCAGGAACGGGGTTTGTTGCCGCATTTGCAGCTGCGATGGTTGGCTCTACATTTTCTAGTGTGACTTGGGAAGGTGTAACTTTTATAGCTGGTGAAATAAAAAACCCAAAAAAAAATGTTGGCTTGAGTTTGTTTTTAGGGACTTTTATTGTTGGTTTAATATATGTAATTGTCAATGTAATGTATTTAGCAGTATTGCCAATTCAAGAAATTGCAACAGCAAAGTCTGACAGAGTTGGGGTAGCAGCTGCTCAAGCAATTTTTGGCGGAGTAGGAACAATTATCATTGCAATAATGATAATGATTTCTACATTTGCTTGCAACAATGGGTTAATAATGACAGGTGCAAGAGTATATTATACAATGGCTAAAGACGGATTGTTTTTTAAAAAAGCAGCAATACTTAATAAGTTTGGTGTTCCGGCTTGGGCATTATGGGCACAATGTTTGTGGACTTCTATTCTTTGTCTGACAGGAAAATATGGTCAATTATTAGATTTTGTTGTAATTGTAGTTTTGATATTTTATATCCTAACAATTGTCGGAATCTTCATTTTGAGAAAAAGTCAACCAGCAAATGAGCGACCATATAAAGCATTTGGTTACCCATTTTTGCCAGGATTGTATGTTATTTTATCTGCAATTTTTTGTTTGAGCTTGTTGGTTACAAAATTTGAAACTTGCGGCTGGGGTGTTTTGATAATGCTTGTGGGTATTCCGATCTATTATTTAACGAAACCTGAAAATTAAAATTTATTCTAGGTGCTCCTCAATAAGTCCAGTTTCCCATTCAATACGTTGGTAAGAAAAATTTACGTTTTTCAAATTATCGTTCTTAGAAACTTTGTAAGAACCAGTTACAATTGCTTTATCGGTAGCAATTTTAATTATTGAATCATTTGTTTCAGGGTTTATATTAGAAAATTTATATAAATTTTCTGCAATTTCTTTTTTAAGCAAAATTTTTGAGTTGTAAGTACTAATTATGGTAGTATTAGTTTTAGTTTTGTAAATCAATTCAATGCCATCTTGACCATTTTTATAATATTCAATTGTAGGTGTTTGACAAAAATTTTTTTGAAATAGTAATAATAGTACCAATTGGTTTATTAGACGGAAATAAGTTAGCGATTTCATATTTTTAGATTTAGGTTTGTGACATTATTTAGGGAAAAAAACTACTTATCAAACTTAGTAATTATTTTATTAAATAATTACTAAAAACCATTAACTTATTAACAATTTTGCTTTTTGTCGATTATATAGGTATTTAAACGACATTAAGTCGGTACAGATAACGTTTTTTTAAGATTAAAATATTATTTTTTATCTATTTTTACAGCAATATTTATTATTTATAAGAATTATATTTCAACTTTTAATGATAAAATTTTCACTATTTACTTGTTTGCTTTTTGTTTTTTCAATTGGATTTTCACAGCCAGAATTAGGAAAAAAATCAAAAATTTTTCCGATAGTTCATGAAAAATCAAATTTGAATGTCAAACCATTGGCAGAAAATCCAACGTCAAAAAGTCCGTTTTCAAGTCCCGAACCTTTAAAAAATACGGAACCTTTATTTACGCCAGGTACAAATGTTTTTGATGAAAAGAAAAAACCAAGTTTTGTTATTGGTGAAAATCGTGATGAAATTTTAAAGCCAAAAACATTTATTAATCCAAATCTTGATATTTTGGAAAAGTTGAATGGTAAAACTTCGAAACCAATTTCTGATGATTTTGCTTTAATTAGAGGTAATCAAGATTTAGGAAATTTTAAAATTAATTCTAAATTTGTAAATGTTCGTTACCGTGATTTTGGCGAAGTTGATGGTGATTTGATTAGAGTTTATTTGAATGGTAGAGTAATTGAAAACACAATATCTTTAAATAGTTTCTTTCAAGGATTAGAAATTTTGCTTGAAAAAGGATTTAATAAAATTGATTTTGAAGCTATCAATCAAGGTACATCAGGTCCAAATACTGCTGAATTTCAAGTTTTTGATGATAATAAGAAATTAGTCTCTACTAACCAATGGAATTTGGTTACTGGTTTCAAGGCAACAATTATGATTACTAAAGAGTAGTGTGTGATACATTTTAGTTGCGTGAGTGATAGAAAGGAAAATCCTTTTAAAAATTGTTTTTTTACAATTTTTAAAAGATTGGAATGATAGCACGACCTTTTTCAGGTCACGCCCTACTGGTAAAAAAAATCCGAATCAAAAAAATGATTCGGATTTGATCAATAAATTAAAGTTTAAATTTTTTAATCTAAAACGTAATCATATACTAGTAATAGGTATAACGTCTCACTTTAGAAATATATTTTGCCAGCCTGATTACTTGGTGGCTGTACCCATATTCGTTATCATACCAAACATAAAGTACAATATTTTGACCATCGGCAGAGACAATTGTTGCGTTACTATCATAGATACTTGGAGCATTGGTTCCAATAATATCTGAAGATACCAACTCATTGTTTAACGAATATTTTATTTGTTCGACCAATTCGCCTTCGAGTGCATATTTTTTCATGATAGCATTGACAACTGTAATTGATGTTTTTTTGCCAACTTCAAGATTTAAAACAACTAGCGAACCATTTGGAACTGGAACACGGATGGCGTTGGACGTTAATTTGCCAGCCAAACTTGGTAAAGCTTTTGCTACTGCACTACCAGCCCCAGTTTCGGTAATGACCATATTGAGACCTGCGGCACGACCACGACGGTATTTTTTGTGCATGTTGTCAACCAGATTTTGGTCGTTGGTATAAGCGTGAATGGTTTCTAAATGTCCTTTGATAACTCCTAACGTGTCTTCTATAGCTTTTAGTATTGGAGTAATTGCGTTTGTTGTGCATGATGCAGCCGAAAAAATATCGACTTCATCGGGGTTATAATCATTGTGATTTACTCCATGGACTATATTTGGAACTCCCTTTCCTGGAGCGGTTAACAACACTTTATCGACACCTTTTGATGTTAAATGTCTTGCCAATTGTTCTTGAGTTGTAAATGCACCTGTGTTGTCAATGACTAGCGCATCGTTTATTCCGAAATGGGTATAATCAATTTCTTCAGGTGTATTAGCAGTTATTATGTGAACAGTTGTGCCGTTAATAATCAGTGCATTATTTTCCAAATCGGCAACGACTGAACCTTGAAAATCTCCGTGAATTGAATCATGTCTTAATAATGAGGCTCTTTTCTCTAGAGATGTTGCATCGTTTTTGTCGCGAGTAACAATGGCACGCAAACGCATTTGGTCTCCTTGTCCCATTTTTGACATTAATTCTCTTGCTAATAAACGACCAATTCTACCAAAACCATACAGAACAATATCTTTAGGTTGAATTTCGTGAGTGACCTTTGCATTTTTTAATTTATCGACTACAAATGCTTTTGCGTCTTGGTATTTGTTATCTTGAAGATGAAATTCGAATGTTAATTTACCAATATCAAGTTTTGATGGTGGCAAATCCATTGAGAAAATAGCTTCTGCAATTTCGACTGAATCAAATATTGAAATAGGTTTACCTACAAATTCACCTGCATATTCGTGCAAATTCATAATATCGGATACATTTTTATCAATCAATTGGTTTCTAAAAAGCACTAATTCTATTGATTTGTCGTACCATAAATCACTGATAATTTTGATTAAATCGACTCCAGCTCGACGTCGATCTGCTTGAAACGAAAGCTCTTTTTCGTATTGTGCGTTTTTTGTCATTTGGTTGTATTTGAAAAAATATATTGTTGTAAAATTTCGGCAAAAGTAATACATAGAATTGTTTTACGAAAACGATTTCGTAACTATTTTTGAACAATAAATATTCAAAATCATTTTACAAATTGTAACATTGATGTAGTATAAGTCCTTTTAAACAATTGCTTAAATTTTGATAATTTTTTAAATTTAATGAAAAAAAAACCAGCCTTTAAAAAAAAACTGGCTTTTTTTGAAATTATATTTTGAATTAAATAATCAATCTTATTACTTGACCTGTACTTGTTACCATTTCGACCTGAACACTTTGATTTTCGTTTTTGTTAGACATAATTCTCGAAACGGTTTCAACATCGGTTGCTTTTACGTTGTCAATGCTCAAAATTATTCCGTCTTTTAAATCATTGGCATATTGCATCAATCTTTCGTTATTAATGTCAATAATTTTCACTCCATAACCAATTCTAAACCTTTTTTTGTCATTGCCATCGATATTTTCGAGTTGTATGCCTTTAAATTCTGTTCCTACGACATCATTCTTTGTCAATTTTACTGGAACAATTAAATTTTTATCATTTCTAATGAATGTTACTTGAACCACATCTTTTGGTCGTTTAGTATTGATATAACCTGACAATTCAGAATAAGATGAAATTTTTTGATTGTCTAGTTTTATTATAATATCCCCTTTCTGTAAACCTGCGTTTTCAGCACCAGAATCTTTAGTTACTTTTTTGATATAAAAACCTTCTGATTGTGTCACGCCTAATTCTTTAGAGACAATACCTGTCAATTCTCCACCTTCAACACCAAGAATACCTCGTTGTACATTGCCAAATTCCATGATGTCCTCAATGATTTTTCTAGCAATATTACTTGGTACTGCAAATGAATATCCAACATAAGAACCTGTTTGCGACGAAATCATAGTATTTATTCCAATCAATTCACCACGGGTATTAACCAGAGCACCGCCAGAGTTTCCGGGGTTTACAGCAGCGTCTGTCTGTAAAAATGATTGTATGCCATTGGTTTCTAAATCTCTAGCTTTGGCCGAAACAATTCCAGCAGTAACTGTTGAGGTGAGGTTGTATGGATTGCCAATTGCCAATACCCACTGTCCAACTTTTACATTATCAGAATCACCAAAACTATTATATGGTAATTTTTCACCAGCATCAATTTTTATAAGCGCAATGTCCATTTTAGAGTCAGTTCCAATTAATTTTGCTTTGTATGATTTCTTGTTATTTAAAGTAATTTCAATTTCTTGTGCATCTTTTATTACATGGTTGTTTGTTACAATGTAGCCATCTTCCGAAATAATAACGCCCGAACCGGTACCAATTTGTTCTTGTTGTTGTGAGCCGCCGGCTGAACCATAGAAAAATTCCATTATTGGATTTCGCATTGTTACTTTCGATACATTTTTAACGTGAACTACAGTGTGGATTGACTTTTCGGCAGCTTCAGTAAAATCAATGTTTTCTGACCCAAAACCAGCATTTCTTCCGTAGTTATTTGGTGCTGATGTCGTTAACATTTGTTTGTTACTGGCAAATAAATGTTCGTTTTCGAATAATAATTTGTAAGCTCCAAGCGTCATAATGCCGCTTAACAACGAAACTAAAAATAAACCTGAATACTTTTTCATTTTTCTTAAATTTTAATTATTAGAGTAAAATTAATCAAAAATAAACACCATAAAAATTGTTTAACGCTCGATTAACAATGTTTAACTTTGTTTTAGTATTTGACTTTTCAAAAACTAATAAAACTAAAAATATTGAAAAATTATCAGTACTTATTCAAGTTCTTACTTATGGTTGTTTGAAAGATGTTAAAAACTTAAAGATCTTGAATTCTAATCAAGTCCAAGAAAATATTTGGTCAATTAGTTGCGTAAAAGGTTGGTATTATGCCACTTGTCTATAGAAGTTGCGAGGTTTTTCTGATAAATTATCTCGTAGAGTAGGAATGTGTAACTGTCGAACTAGCCCAACACAACTTGATAGTAGCGATGCAATATATTTTTGGCGTGTTTTATTGGTTTACCATGATTCCATTTCATTTTTTTATTTTTGACGGTATGATAAAACGTATTGCTAGAGTAAAGTCAAATATGTAAACTAACATCTCATAAAATTAATATCGAAAACTGAAAGTAAATCGAATTATGGTAAAATAAACCGCAAATTCGCAAATAATATAAGTTGAAAATTAATTGACGAATTTACGGTAAATAATTGAAAAAAAATATTTTAACTTCTAGGTAAGAAAATTTCTGCCATCATGCAACGAGCACTTCCGCCGCCACAAGCTTCGATAGTATCTAAACTTGAACTCAGAATTGTAATGTGCTCTTCGAGTTGAGCAATTTGTTTTTTGTTCAAACTTTTGTGAGCCGAATTACTCATTATAAGATAACGTCTTTCATCGAAACCTTGCAATTCAAGCATATTTCCAGCAAAATTATTCATTTGATCTTCGGTTATTAAAACAATTTCTTTTCCATCAGCTTTTAAACTATCTAGGACCATTTTTCGTTCTTTTTTATCATCTATACAATCTGCACAAATTACAGCAAAAGTATCTGCAATACACATCATTACGTTGGTATGATATATTAATTTTCGTTCGCCATCAACGGTTTGAAATGCTTCGAAAATTATAGGATTCATATCAAAGTCTTCACAAAATTCTATAAACAATTCTTCATCAGCTCGTGGCGAAAGAGCACAGTATGCTTTTCCGTTTTCTCTATCTAAAACAATGCTTCCAGTTCCTTCAAGATAAAAACCATCTTCTTCGGCCGAAGAATAGTCCGTTATTTCTTCGTTTACTTCAAAACCTTTCGCTTCTAAAATATCCAAAATGTCTTCGCGACGCTCTAATCTGCGGTTTTCGGCAAACATGGGGTACAAAACTACATCTCCATTTTCATGGAAAGAAATCCAGTTGTTTGGAAAAATGGAATCGGGTGTGCTTGGATCCAAAGTGTCATCGACAACCGTAACGTCAATTCCAACCATTCGTAGTTTATTCACGAAAGTGTCAAATTCTTCCTGTGCTTTTGCATTTACAGTTTCTGGCGAAAGTCCGTCAAGCACTTTTTGATAATAATTATTTACAGCTGTTTGCTCGTTCATTCTAAACGCCACCGGGCGAATCATTAATATGGAATTGGTTGTTTGGTTCATTTTTTTTGTTATAAATTGTGGGTTTTGGGTTGTGAGTTTATCAAGTTCGGGTTAAAAATTAATTTTTCCAATTTTCTTCTACATATTTAATAAAATTAAACAGTTTTCCCCCAAGTTCTTCATATTAATTAGATTATTTTCAAAACTATTAGGATATAATTTAGATATTTTTTCGATGTGATTTATTGTATCAAGGCAACTTGAATGAGAATAAACTAAAAATTTTATAAAATCAGCTTTATATCTTCTTCTACCATATCCCTCAACAATATTTGTAACAATACTATCAGATGACCTCCGAATTTGACTTCCCAATTCATAAAGTTCATATTTAGGTAATTTAAGTGAGGAAGGGTGTACAACATAAAATAAATCTAAACTTATTTTATATACATCTAAATCTTTATAACTTTTCATTACAATACAACGTTTAAATTTAATATTGGAAACTCATAACCCAAAACTCACAACTCATAATCTTATTAATGGCAAAGTCGAGCATCTCAATAATCCTTCTTGTTTTGCAATTTCGGCATATGGAATTTCTTCAACAATAAAATCGTTTTCACGCAACCAATTGTTTAATCTGGTAAAGTTTTTTTCGGAAACTACAATATTTTCATCAATAGAAAAAACGTTCGAATTCATGTGATACATTTCTTCTCTAGTAATATGAAACAGGTTGTCTTTTCCAAAAAGTGAGACCAAAAACATATAATCGGCTTCTTCTCGAAAACCGCTTTTGTAAATAATTCCTTTATTTTTTCCAACTGGCTGAAAACAACAATCTAAATGCAATGCATTGTCCCGGGCTTCGATTTTAGATTTTACTAAATCGAATTCTTTAATGATTTTATTAGGGAATAAATTTCTGATATATTCAACACCAAGCATATTGGTTCTTGCCGTGATGTAATCTTTGTAGTCGGAACCTTTGTATGTTCCAATAAAAATATAGTCGTTGTGCAACATTACATCGCCACCTTCAATATGAACGTTGTCTGGTGGACGCACAACTTTAGCGGGATTTATTTGATCGATAACATATTGAATAGCATCGAGTTCGCGCTCACGATCTGGCAAAATATTGGCTTTTATAAAAATATCATCAATTACAAAACCGATATCTCTTGTAAAGATTTGGTTGTAATTTTCTATCATTTCTGGACGAAAAACCTTGATATTGTATTTCTCGAAAACTTGATTGAATGCTTCCATTTCAAGAATCATATCAGCTTCGATTGGATAAGTTTCTGCCAAAATATGTTCTAATGATTTTGGATCATAGGCTTCGTTGGCTGTTGGAGTTGGACCATTATTTATTGCAGAACCAAGAACTACGGCTTTTAATTTTGAAGTTTCGTTTTTAACGTTGAGTTGTAACATAAAAAAATTGTTGTTTAGGCAAATATAAAAAAAACTTATTGTTCAGATGTCGCTTTTAGGTTAAAGATTTAAAGTTAAATCAAAATTGAATTAAGATTTTTCTCTTCAAAAAAAGTTTGTACAATTTTTTCAGCCTCAGATAACAATTCATCTAACGATTTTTGTTTTTGATTAAGAATTTTATAAATTTCTGAATCCTCAATTTTTTTATTTAAATTACCAGTATTTTCAATTGCTTCTTTTAACACAAAAACCCTCAAACCTTCGTCTTTTAATTTTCCGAGTTCGGCAATAATCCAACTCAAAGCACAAAAATAATTCTTGTTGATTTGGATTGGATTTTCAAATGACAATAAAGTTGGCATAACATTAAACTTTGAATTTAAAATTTCATCGGTCAAGTATTTGTTTAAATGGTCTGAAGGTTTTCCATCAGATTTAGAATATTGAAAAACACCACACAATGCTTGCGGATAAATAGACAACCAACGCAAACGGCGGCGCAACTCGTGAACATCATCTTCAACATGATCGAAATCGAAAGTAGTTATTTTAATAAATTCATCTATTTTGGTTATTGCTTTTGCGTAAAACTTTTTGATTTCTGCAAATTCTTCGGTTTCTGATAGCCAATTTATATCATTAATTGTTTTTTTGATTTTATCGATTTTTTTTCCGTTCAACCAATTTTCGTTTTCTAAAATTTTATTTAATTCTAAAATTTTATTTTCCGTTTGTTGGTTCAGATAAGTAATAATTTCTGGTTTAATATTTGCATTTGACGCTAGTTCTTTGGCATAAGTATTATAATAATCGACTTCGCCAATCGCATCTTCAACAATTTTAATTTGTTCTTTTCGCTTATCTAAATCTTTGCTATCATATACTTTTCCGTAAAGCCTTGCCAGCGCTTCAAGCATAAACATTGGTGTTCGCAAACCGTTTTCGAATAACCAAAAAGCAGAATTTTGTTGATCTTTGGCTTTATTTAATAATAATTGAACTTTATTGAGATGATTAATTAATATTTCTTTTCCTGGTTTCATAAATTGATGGTTATTGAAAAAAATGCTTAAAAAGACGCACAAAAGTAATTAATTTGAAACCGGTTGCGAATAATTTTCTCAAAAAATAATCTGAAATCTAAATTTAAGTATCTGAATTCTTTTTTGTAAATTTGCATACTCAAAAATAAAGAATTCTAAAATGTTAGACAGATTACAAATAGTTAAACAACGTTTTGACGAAATTTCAGATTTGATTATTCAACCAGATGTTATTATGGATCAAAAGCGGTATGTGCTTTTGAATCAAGAATATAAAAGTTTGAAAGCCTTGAAAGAAAAGCGTGACGAATATGTAATTTTGATGGCAAATATTGAAGAGGCCAACGAAATAATTAACGACAATTCAGACGCTGATATGACCGAAATGGCCAAAATGCAACTCGATGAAGCCAAGCAGCGGTTACCAGAATTAGAAGATGAAATCAAGTTCATGCTAATTCCAAAAGACGCCGAAGATGCCAAGAATGTTATGGTCGAAATTCGTGCTGGAACTGGTGGCGATGAAGCAAGTATTTTTGCTGGCGATTTGTTTAGAATGTATACTAAATATTGCGAGAATAGAGGTTGGAGAACATCGGTTGTTGATATGAACGAAGGTACTTCTGGCGGATTCAAAGAAGTTATTTTTGAAGTAACTGGAGAAGATGTCTATGGAACACTTAAATTTGAGGCTGGTGTGCACCGAGTACAGCGAGTTCCACAAACCGAAACACAAGGTCGAGTACACACATCTGCAGCGACCGTAATGGTGTTGCCTGAAGCAGAAGAGTTTGATGTTCAGATAGATATGAATGATGTGCGCGTAGATTTCTTTTGTTCATCGGGTCCTGGTGGTCAATCTGTAAACACCACTAAATCGGCTGTTCGATTGACACACATTCCTACTGGATTAGTGGCGCAATGTCAAGATCAAAAATCGCAACATAAAAATAAAGATAAAGCTTTTGGTGTATTGCGTTCTCGTTTGTACGAACAAGAATTAGCCAAAAAACAAGCCGAAGATGCTGTAAAAAGAACTTCGCAAGTTAGTTCGGGAGACCGATCGGCCAAAATTAGAACCTATAATTATTCGCAAGGCCGCGTCACTGATCATCGAGTTGGTATTGATGTTTTTGATATGGATGGTGTTATGAATGGCAAAATACAGAAACTAATTGACGAATTACAACTGGTTAATAACACGGAAAAATTAAAAGAAGCAAGCGAGGTTTTTTAAATTTCAAACTGTAAGTTAACAAAAAAAGGAGAAACCAAATTAGTTTCTCCTTTTTTTTGTAAATACTTGTTATTGTTTATAACGCAAATCCATACGCCAAACGCAATGAAACTTGATTGATTCCGTTTACCTGATTATTGCTGTTATTCAATCTCGGAAAGTCTGGCAAGAATTCGTATCGGAGGCTAAAATCAATGTATTTTGTAGCATAACCAATACTTGGACTTACCAATAAAGATGTTTTGTTGTAAGAATTGGTTACTGCAATTGCCGCCCCAGCCTCACCCATCAAATAAAATTGATCTTCGATTACAAATGCTTTGAAGCCAACTTTTGCAGGAATGTATCCTAAATCATTGTTGTCACCATCGACAAAAAGGTTATTGTAACCAGATGTGATAGTTAATGAATATTTTTTTGATAAATCATATTGCAATCTTGCATCGGCACCAAGATTAAAATCATAAGGTTTTTCGAACGGAGCTCCAGCATTTATGCCAATTCCTATTCGGAAACCTTGGTCATAATTATCAACTTTTGTTTGCGCAAAAAAAGTTGAAGAAACGCCTACAATCATAAGGATAGCAAATAGATTTTTTAAATTAAATTTCATTTTTGTTTTTATTAGTTAATATTGTTATCTTTAGGTGTTGCTAGTTTTGAAGTAAAATTAGTTACTGCATATTGAAGCAGGTAACCTCCAATTTTTTTAAACATATTTTGCGAACTTCCTAAAATCAATCTTTTTGACAGATAGCCAGTTGCAACACTAACGACATTTGTCAAGACATTGTTGCGAACATCATGCATTGATCTAAAATCTGAAATTGTTTCTGACAGAATATTTATCGGTCGAATAGAATCACAAACTTTTTCAAATTGATTTTTAATATCTCGAAGTTCATTTTTTTGTTGAAGTTCAAGACTTTCAATTGCTTGATTCAATAATTCGGATTGGTTATTGTTCGGTTTCATCATTATCTTTGATTTTAGTTTTTAATAATTTAGAAATAATCAAATCACTAATTGGCTTTTGTATTATTTTTTTTCTAAAAAAGAATATTACTAATCCTGCCATCAAATAAAACCCTGAAACTATCAAAAAACCAATATAGTCACCACCAAGCAACTCTCCTAGAAATAACCCTATACTTATGTTTACAAATAAAGCAAACATGGTTATAAATATTGCCAAAACAAAAAGCATTGTTAGCGAACTTACCACATCGGCTGTTTTTTCAATAATATACAACCTAATGAGGTCGATGCTCGTTACGGCATATTTTTCAGATTTGTCATATAAATCTTCAAGGTCGTTAGCTAGGTTGTTCATGCTTGTAGTATTTAGTTACAATTTTTTACCAGAATGATCCAATTGGTTTGAAAATTCTGCTGCTGCGGCCTCTAATTTTCCTTTTCCGTCCTTATAAATTTCTGATCCAGATTGGATTAAATTATCATATTTGTTGGAAACAGTGTCTAGAAAATCTCCAAAATTATCTTTCAAATTGTCTTTCATGTCATTAGCATTTGATGCGATTTTTTTTCTGGTATTGCTGCCTTTATCTGGAGCAAATAAAATCCCTAAAATGGCTCCTGCGGCTGCTCCTCCTAATATTCCTAATAATACATTGTTTGTTTTCATGATTTTTTTTTTATAAAATTAAACTTTACTGCCCTTAATAAGTCTTAATAAAATGGCTATTACAGCGATAACCAATAAAATGTGGATTATAGAACCCGCACTGTAAACGAAAAAACCGAGTGCCCAAAGAATAACAAGCACTATGGCAATTAGATAGAGTATGTTTTGCATAGTTTTAATAAATTAGATTAATATTT
This sequence comes from Bacteroidota bacterium, assembly GCA_043769905.1. Classification (GTDB taxonomy): domain Bacteria; phylum Bacteroidota; class Bacteroidia; order Flavobacteriales; family Flavobacteriaceae; genus Flavobacterium. The sequence goes on along the minus strand of JAYVIW010000031.1, from coordinate 62,370 downwards.
ATGCAAAGGTGCAGCACTTATCAAAGTCTAGTGTTATAGGTTTTTTGGGAATGTTTATATAATTCTAAGAAAGAATTTATACCTCTAATTAGAAACTGCATGACTTTAGATTAAAAATATAATTTTAAAGTCAATTAAAAAAGTTTAAAGTATTTTAAAATCAAGAGAATGAAAAACAATAGTTTTAGAGACTGTGAAAAAAATTAAATAACAATAAGTAGCTCTAAATTGTGATTATTGGAAAATATATATAGAAAACGGCACCAATATTAGGTTTACCTTCAGCAAAAATAAAGCCATCGTGGTTGTCAATTATTTTTCTACAAATTGAAAGTCCAATTCCTGTTCCCGGAAAATCTGTTTTATTGTGTAATCTGTTAAATAACACAAAAATTTTTTCGTTGTATTCGGGTTCAAAACCAATGCCGTTATCAGCAATAGTTATTTTGTAGAATTTGTTTGAATTTGTTTGCAAAATTTTACCATCATCTTTTGCACTAACAATTTTGCAGGTTAGACTTATTGTTAATTGTTCGTTTATTTTTCTATAATTGATTGAATTGACAATTATATTCAAAAAAAGTTGATTTATTTGATACGGAATACCAACTATTGTGGGCATTTTGTCTGTTATAAATGAAATATTATTACCTTCTAACTTATGCATTAAATCATCTTTAATGATGGTTATAACTTTGTTGAGATTTAATTTTTCATATGTTTTTGTTGGCTTATTCATTTTAGAAAATTGCAACAAATCGTCTATTAACTCCCTCATTCTTGTTGCTGAGTTTTCTATCTTTTCTAAATATAATAAACCATTAACGGAAATAGAATCATTTTTTAAATCTCGAAATCTCGAAATAAATGTTTGAATTTTTCGAAGTGGTTCTTGTAAATCATGACTGGCAATATAATTGAATGCCGACAATTCTTGATTCAATCTTTCAAGAAGTTTGTTTCTTTCTGTAATTTCTTTCAAATCATTATATTCTTTGGTACCATCTTGCGTATATCCAATTATTGTTTTTTCGCCCGATGGATCGACACTTAATGTTCCAAAAGATTTCATGTGTTTGATTTCTCCTTTTTTTGTCAATATTCTAAAAAAGACAGAAGGCAATGTTTCTTCATGCAATATTTTATCCAGAATAGTTTTTAGAATTTCTACATCTTCAGGATGAACAAATTCTAAAAAAGTTACATTATTTGCCACAAAAGATTGCGGCTGTTCACCCAAAATGCGGTAAAAATTATCTGAAAATAAGAGTTGATTTTGATTAATATTCCAAGTCCAACTGCCAAAATTACCTAATATCTCTGCTTGTTTTCCTACTTCATTTAAAATTAAAAGTTTCGAATTAGATTTTTTAATATTATTAAAATCTTTATTACTTTTATAATAGGTCCAACAAATTAATAATAAAGTAATTGTTAAAACAGAATATAAAAAAAATGGCGAGATTTTGTTGTTGATTGTGTAAACTTTTTGTCTTTTTTTAAGTAAATCTTCTTCTGATAAAATCAATTCATTTACTTTCAATTGCGTAGTTTTTATAAAATTTTTGCTACTGCGATAGGTAACATCACTTTCCTTGTACGTTTGTTTTTTTACTTCAATTTCTAAAATTGATTTTTCTAAAACAATTAATCGTTTAAAAATTAATTTTTTAAGTGCCGCAATTTTATTTTTTTGAGCATTATTATTTATGTTCAATTTTTTAACCTTTTCAAAAGATAATTCAACTCTCTTTTTTGCAGCTATAAAGTTTTTAAGAAAATCTTTATTTTCGGTTATGATATAAGCACGGTATTCGCTTTCAACCTCAATGATATGCGCATTAAGTTTTTCTAATTCAAGATTAAGCTTAAAAGTATTCAAGACCATATCAGTCGATTTTGATAAATCTTTAACATGGTTATAGGCAACACTAGAAATAAAAAATAGGATTATAAATGAGAAGACAAAAATACCTTTGTAAAATAAATTAGAATTGTAAAAGGCTTTCATTTTCATAATTCTATAATCTTAGCAAAAAGTTGTCTCGGTTTAGATTTGAAGTTTGGTATTGCCAATTAATGGTTAATACATCAGACAACATTTTTTTTAGCGTATTGAAATCATTTGGTTTTTTGATATAAATATTGGCACCTTGTACAAATGTTTCTTCAATATCTTCTTCTGATGCAGAGGTTGAATATATCGCAATTGCGATATTTTTCCAAAACGGATTGGCTTTTATTTCTCGCAAACATTCCATTCCAGATTTTTTTGGCATATTCAAATCCAAAAAAATCACGTCTGGCAGATTGTTTTTTTGTGATTGCAAATCTTCGATAAGAGCAACACCATCTTTGACCATGTTGATTTTTGTGTTCATTTTTAATTCTTTGATGGCATCTTCAAAGAAAATTCTGTCATCTTCATCATCGTCTGCGATAGTTATGTATATTGGGGAATTTGTCATAAATAAACGTTTTTAGGTAGTTTAGTCTAATTTTTCTCTTCTCTTTTGAATAATTCGCTGAAAAGCCGAGGGAGTTAGTCCCGTAGTTTTTTTGAACTGCGTACTCAAATGTGCTACGCTAGAGTAATTTAGTTTATATGCTATTTCGGTCAACGTTAAATCAGTGTTGTTTATTAATTGCTTTGAATATTCTGTTTTTTGTAAAATGATATAATTTTCTATTGATGTAAATGTTATTTCAGAAAACAAATTGGATATGTAACCATAACTCAAGTCCATTTTTTCGGCTAAATAAACGGAGCTTTTTACCGCCAAAAAATGCTCTTTGAAAACCATATTATGAATTACATCTTTGATTTTTTCAATAATAATACTTTTTTGATTTTCCACAATGTCTATTCCATAATTATTGAATTTTTCTTGAATTTGTTTTAATTTTTGTTCAGAAATTGTTTCGTTAAAGTGTATTTCTCCAAAACGTTCCATATCGTATTTTATATCAACTTCAGACATTGTTTGTTGAATGATTTTTTTACAAATTACATTATAATCAAATCTTAAATATAGGTTCATTTGTTTACTTTTTAACAAATATAAACTAAAAAGCATTTGTTAAAGCATAAAAACGAAAAAGGCAGTAAAATTAACATACTACCTTTTTTAATACAAAGAATAATCTTACAATTCTGCAATTGTTTTGCGTAATTCCTCTTTAGATTTGCCTAATTTTTTTCTAACCTGCCCATCATTTCATCTTTTTTTCCTTCGGCAAATAGCAAATCGTCATCAGTCAATGTCGCAAATTTTTGTTTTAATTTGCCTTTCATTTCATTCCAATTTCCTTCCATTTCGGTTGTGTTCATGATATTTTTTTTAAATTGTTATTAATTAGATATGCAAATCTATTTCAAATTTATTGTAGGTTTTTTATAGCATTTTTTTTTAATTTTATATAATTTATATATTGTTTGACTGAAGTTTGTACTTTTGTGCATAAATTTTCATAAGACAATGACCACGACCGAAATTATCACTCAGATCAAACTAAAAAAATCTTTTCTTTGCATAGGTTTAGATATCGATTTACAAAAAATACCTGCGCATTTATTAAAACTTGAAGATCCAATTTTTGAGTTTAATAAATCTATAATCGATGCAACTCATGATTTGTGCGTCGCCTTTAAACCTAATATTGCTTTTTATGAAGCGTATGGTATTAAAGGTTGGCAATCATTAAAGAAAACCATAGATTATTTGAACCAATATTATCCTGAAATTTTCACTATTGCCGATGCTAAACGGGGTGATATTGGCAATACATCAACCATGTATGCTAAGGCATTTTTTGAGGATTTAAATTTTGATTCCGTTACTGTTGCACCCTACATGGGTAAAGATTCTGTAGAGCCTTTTTTGGCATTTAGCAACAAACATACAATTATGTTGGCATTAACATCAAATGAGGGTGCATTTGATTTTCAAACACTTGAAGTGAATGAGAATCAATTATATAAGCAAGTGCTGTCAACATCCAAAACTTGGAAAAACGCCCAAAATTTAATGTATGTTGTTGGAGCAACCAAAGCTGAATATTTTACAGAAATTAGAAAAATTGTTCCCGACAGTTTTCTTTTAGTCCCTGGAGTAGGGGCACAGGGAGGGAATTTGCAAGATGTTTGTCGATATGGTATGAATGCAAATATTGGACTGTTAATCAACTCATCAAGAGCTATTATTTACGCATCGAATTATTTAGATTTTGCAAAAAATGCCAGACTTGAAGCGTTGAAAATACAACAAGAAATGAAAATTATTTTGATTAATTCTTTATAAATTTTTTAGCTATAATTTGATTATTTGAAATGATTTTTAATACATACATTCCGTCTTGTAAGTTGTTTACATCAATTTCATTGGTACTAAAATCCTGTTTCAAAACTGTTTTTCCTTGCAAATCTATGATGCTGTAAGATTCTAATTTATGATTTGATAAAATAGTTATTTTATCTTTTGCTGGATTTGGATAAATTTCAAAATTTACTATAAGTTCTTGATTATCTGTATTCAGTGCGCTTTGTTGATATACTCTAACATAATCAATTTCAAAGGTACTTTGAACAAAACTAGGTGTTATATTTGGTAAAATTGCCGAGTTTAGTAAAATATATTGCTCTGCGTCAAACGGCCATGTACTAGCGTTTTTTATAGTTGGATTATATATATAATGAACAATTCCATCAACACTAAAAATTAATTTTTGAGCGGTCCAATCAAGTGCATATACATGAAATTGTGTTGATGCATTAGCAATTGCTCGACCTCCGTAGTTAATGGTGCTTCCATAACTTGACGGCGTGTGGATCGCACTCTGCACAAAGTCTTGATTGTTGCCCCAATGTTCAATAATGTCAATTTCGCCACAATTGGGCCAACCTTGAGTCCCGAAATTTGCCGACCAATAGCCGCCTGGCTCATTTATTGTTTTGCCCAACATCCAAATCGCGGGAAAAGTTCCTACTCCTGTTGGCATTTTTGCACGTACTTCAACACGACCGTATCTGAAAGCATACTTCGAATTCAATCGAGCGGATGTGTATTGTTTGGTTTGCCCTTGATCGGTAAAAACTTCTTTTTTTGCAACAATATTCAAAATGCCGTTGTTTACATTTGCATTAACTAATCGATTGGTATAATGTTGCACTTCGCCATTTGCCCAACTATTTCCAGCAATAAATTGAGTTTGATGGTGCCAATTGGTTACATTTATTGATCCACTTGTGTTAAATTCGTCGCTCCAAACTAAATTGTTAAAATTTACAGCGTTGAAATTGTATAAAAAATCGTCAATAAAAGCAATAACTTGATCGGTATTGTTTTCGCCGTTTACTTGCAATAAAACTCTGTTAAAATCATTTCTAATAAGTGGGTTTCCTGAGCTAGAGTTTAGGTTGATATAAGCATCAGTTTCGAAATTAAAGGTTATAGTTTGCCATTGATTTAGCAAAATTGGTTTAACAATTTCGCATTGTGTTGTCCAAGGTTCGCTTAGATTGTTATTTTGTAATTTCAGCGATATTTTGTTAACTTGATTTCCAGTTAATCCAGACGAAGAAACATATATCTTTAAAGAAAATAAGCTGTTATTAGTTAAGTTAAAGTTAGATGGTGTGTCAAATTTTACATTAGCATATTGTCCACCAAAATCAGAATATTTTAATACTTTTAAAGAACCGTTTATTCCTGATTGATATGGATTGGTAAATTGGTTGTCCATGCCGCAATTGTCTCCAGTCCAAGAAGTGATGTTACCGTTGCCTTCAAAATCATCATTGATTGTTTGAGCTTGCAATTGAATTTGAAAAAAGATTATAAATAAATAAATTAACTTATAGTTGTTCATAATTAAAAAATTAATTTTCAAAAGTATGCATTTTTTCTATCAATACCCGATTTTTTGCCTATACTTTAACTATACAAGAAAGCGAATTACAATTTAGAATCTCGTTTTTTTAAAGATTTTTTTGCAAGCATACCTTTAAAATGTATACTTTTGGATTAATAATTTATTAATAATTAATTATTTATTTATTTTTACAAATAAAGTAAATTTTTCATGACAATAAATCTTACCGATCAATTAAACAAAAAACATATTTTTGAAATTGTACCAATGCGAATTGTTTCGTTAGTGCCGTCACAAACCGAATTGTTATATGATTTAGGACTTGAAAGTTCAATCGTAGGTATAACCAAATTTTGTGTACATCCTAAACATTTCCTCAAAGAAAAAATTAAAGTCGGCGGTACCAAAAATCCTAATTTTGATAAAATTAAAGCTTTGAATCCTGATATCGTTATTTGTAATAAAGAAGAAAATACAAAAGAAATTATTGAACAATGTGCGGAAATTTGTACCGTTTGGACAACCAATATTTTTACCATTGAAGACAATTTTAAAATGATAGAAGATTTTGGGAAAATATTCAATATTGAACAAAATAGTAGCGTTCTAATCAATAAATTATCAAGTGCATTGCTCGATTTCAAAAATATTATTGCCAATAATCAAATCAAAAAAGTGGCTTATTTTATCTGGAAAAAACCATTTATGGTTGTTGGAAAAGATAATTACATCAATGAAATATTGAGATTGAATAAGTTCGATAATGTTTTTGAAAATAATAATTCGGTATCAAATCGTTATCCCGAAATTGAAATTGAAACTTTAAAAAAATTAGATTTAGATTGTATTTTGCTTTCTTCAGAACCTTATCCTTTTAAGGAAAATGATAAAAATGATTTTTTAGCTTTCCCAAAAACCAAGATTATTATTGTTGATGGCGAGATGTTTTCTTGGCACGGCAGTAGGCTTTTATTGGCTTTAGCATATTTTAAAACACTCACATTTTAAACTTTTAAAAAGTAAATTTGTTATTAAATTTACATTAATTTTATTGATATAATTAACAATGTTTCATACAGTAAATATACAAGTAAGCAATTAAGTTTCTAATGTTTTAAAATCTTTATAGCACAAAATCTAGCATGTCAAAGGATTGCATTTAAAAGTCTAAAAAAAAACATATATTTACACAAAAAATTCACAAAATTGATAAACTACACCATTTACGAAAACAAAACCATAACGCAATGGGTTACGTTCGTGCATGGAGCGGGCGGAAGTTCGTCTATTTGGTTCAGGCAAATTCGTGATTTTCAGAAACATTTCAATGTTTTGCTACTCGATTTGCGTGGTCATGGCAATTCTAATGAACAAATAAAAAAAGCATTTCAACGAAAATATACTTTTGAATCAATTGCCAATGATGTTCTTGAAGTAATTGATTTTTTAAAAATCCAAAAATCACATTTTGTTGGCATTTCATTAGGAACAATTTTAATCAGACAATTGGCAGAAAGTCATCCTGATCGAGTTCAAAGCATGATTTTAGGAGGAGCAATATTAAAAATGAATTTTAGATCTCAAGTATTGATGAAATTGGGCAATATTTTTAAGTATGTTTTGCCTTATTTGGTATTATACAAATTTTTTGCTTTTGTAATTATGCCAAATAAAAACCATAAGCAATCAAGAGTTTTGTTTATTAACGAGGCCAAAAAATTATATCAAAAAGAGTTCATCCGTTGGTTCAAATTGACTGCTGAAATTAACCCGATTTTAAAATGGTTCCGACAAGTAGAGTTACACATTCCAACGTTATATATAATGGGTGAAGAAGATTACATGTTTTTACCCTCAGTCAAAAAAGTAGTAGAAAAACATTTTAAATCTTCAAAATTGTTTATTATCGAGAATTGTGGACATGTTGTTAATGTTGACAAGCCAGTAATTTTTAATAATCAAGCTATTGCATTTATCGATTCTCAACAATGAAAAATGCCAATGCTTAAATAAATAACCATTGGCACATTCTAACAAACCGATTAACCAAAAACTTAACCTTAATTAAGGTAACAAAGATAACTACTTTAACTTATTGATATAGTTAATATTAAGTTATAATTTTGTTATAAAAAAACTAAGATTATTTTTTGTCTTGCATAGCAAAAACTTTTTGTAATAATGGAGATGTTCTTGACTTCAAATCAGTTCTGATTTTTATTTCTTGAATAGTAATCATTTTAAAAACACCTTCTAAAGTCCTAGTGGTTACATAATCTGTAATATCTGGATTAACTTTGGTCATGAACGGCACACTATTATATTTTGTTATGATGCTGTTCCACGCAACATCAGCACCGACTTTTCCGATTGATTTTTGAACAATAGGATTAAATTTTGCATACAAAGACCTGTTGGTATTATTCTGCAAAAATGTTGTCGCTGCATTCTCATTTCCCATTAATATATTTTTTGCATCAGTAATCGACATGTTTTTGATAGCTGATACAAATATCGGAGTAGCTTCCTTAACTGCATCTTCGGCTGCACGATTTAAAGATTTAATGGCATTGTCGGTCAAATTGCCTAGGCCTAATTTTCGTAGTGTGCCATCAATTTTTTCTAATTCTTTAGGTAGCAAAATCTTTACATTTTCATTGCCATAAAAACCATCTACAGCTGTCAACAGGCTTACTTGCTCGGTTACTCCTTTGTTTAATGCTTCTTTTAATCCTGCACCAATATCAATACCGCCAACTTTACCAACTGTTGTTGACTTGTCCATAACTTTTTTTAAAATTTCTTTAAATTGCGCATTAACCGAAATTGTTGCAAAAAATATTACAAAAAATATATTTTTCATGTTTTTATGTTTTTAATAATTATGACAAATTTTATGCCATTTTTTCGGAATAATAATTTTTCTTAAAAATCAATTTTACATATGTACTAGTCATATCAATTGAAAAAACATAAGGTATTGATTATCAAATATATAAAAAATGTCGAAATTTTAATTAAATTAAAAATGTTCTTATTTAATTTAATTATAAAAATTTATTGAAAAATTAACGAAAACGATACCTAAAAAATTTTTTATATTTCACAAAAATACATATTTTTGTGAAATTAGCACAAAATTGTTAATTTTTAAAATTAAATAGCACTTAAATATATCGAAAAAAATGTCAAAAATAGCAACATTAGAATACGACGGAAAAAAATACGAATTACCAACACTAACTGGTAGCGAAAATGAAACAGCCGTTGATATCAGCAAATTAAGAGATTTATCTGGATTAATAACTATGGATCCGGGCTATAAAAATTCGGGTGTGTGCAAATCAGAAATTACTTTTCTTGACGGAGAAGAAGGAATTTTGCGTTACAGAGGTTATTCAATAGAAGATTTGGCTGATAAAGCTGATTTTTTAGAAGTGTCCTATTTAGTTATTTTTGGAGAGTTGCCACGCAAACAACAACTTTTTCAATTTGAAGAGGACATTAGAAAATACACTTTAGTCAACGAAGAAATGAAAAACATCATTGATGGTTTTCCTAAAACTGCGCACCCTATGGGCGTTTTATCGGCGTTAACAAGCGCTTTGACTGCATTTAACCCTAAAACAGTCAATGTTGAAAACGAAAAAGAAATGTACGAAGCCATAGTGAAAACAATGGGTAAATTTTTAGTTCTTGCGACTTGGACATACAGAAAATCAATGGGTTACCCTTTAAATTATTATGACAATACACAAGGTTATGTAGAAAATTTCATGCAATTGATGTTCAAATTGCCTACGGGTCCTTATGCATCAAACCCCGTTATTGTTGCGGCTTTAGATAAATTATTCATACTTCACGCGGATCATGAGCAAAATTGTTCAACATCGACCGTGCGCATGGTTGGTTCTTCTCATGCGGGTTTATTTGCATCAATTTCTGCTGGAGTCTCAGCACTTTGGGGTCCATTACACGGTGGTGCTAACCAAGCAGTTTTGGAAATGTTAGAAGATATTCAAAAAGATGGTGGCGACGCTGAAAAATATTTATCCAAAGCCAAAGACAAAAACGACGAATTCCGTTTAATGGGATTTGGGCATCGAGTTTATAAAAATTTTGATCCAAGAGCTAAGATAATTAAACAAGCTGCCGATGAGGTTTTGTCAACACTTGGTGTTAATGATCCAATTCTTCAAATTGCCAAAAAATTAGAAGAATCTGCTTTGGTTGATGAATATTTTGTTTCAAGAAAATTGTATCCAAATGTTGATTTCTATTCAGGTATTATTTACCGAGCGTTAGGCATTCCAACAGATATGTTTACGGTACTTTTTGCTATTGGAAGACTTCCAGGTTGGATCGCCCAATGGAAAGAAATGCGCGAAAACAAAGAGCCTATCGGTCGACCAAGACAAGTTTACACAGGGCATCCGTTAAGAGATTTCAAAACGGTCGAAAATAGATAAATTAAAGAAAACTTCTCCCAACAGAGAAGTTTTTTAGTTTTAATTAAATTTTTTTAAATTTACTTTGAATTCAAAACTTTCAATTATGAAAAAATACATTATAACAATAATAATCATGTTAAGCCTTTTTAATTGCAAAAAATACGATGCCAATGGTCGTGAAATAAAAGATTATGACGAACTCGAAAAATCAGTATGGTTATTGGGCACTTGGCATACTGAAACCCCAGACGGCAATCTTAAAGAATTATGGTCTCGCAAGAACGATTCTACTTTTTTAGGACAATCTTATTTTATAAATAAAAAAGATACCATACATTTCGAAACAATAAATTTGATTGAAGAAAACGGTGTTTTGTTATATATTACTACCATAAAAGGCGAAAATCAAAATTTGCCAACAACTTTTAAATTTTCTGAAACCGAAGAAAACGAATTGTTTTTTGAAAATCCAAAACACGATTATCCGAGTAAAATAATTTACAGACTAAAAGATAGTGTGAATATTGATGTTACAATTTCTGGAAAACAATTAGGCAAAAGCACTTCAGAAACTTTTAGAATGATAAATAAAAAATAGTTTTTATTAATTAATATAATCTAGTACAAGTTATGAATGAGAAGTTTATAAATTTGAATTTTTAAATAAATGTTAAATTTTAATTTTATTTAGAATAAATATAAATAAAATTTTTTTATTTAAATATTTTGATTTTATATTTGCAGAAAATTATATTTAATCATTCTAAATAAAAACAAAATGAAAACTTTAAAATTTAAACTTTCTGCATTTGCATTAATAATTACAACACTTTTTTCTTGTTCCAATGATGACACAACACCTGTTGTAACACCAGAATTTAATTACACAGTTCCAACTACTTATACATTTGACCGAAATGGTGCATCAACAGTTGATTTTGCTGGGCAATCTTCAAGAATATTAATGTTAGATGAAATAAGTAATTATGTAAAAAATCAAGCCACGTCTAGTTTAGTTGTTGACAATTCAAAATTGCAATCAATGTTTACCAATACTAATAGTGCATTCACCAACACAACCTTAAACACATCTGGAAGACAATTAAAAGACAAAATTGCATCATCTAAAGACTATTTCAATCTATTTTTGGGCGGCGGAACAATTAGTGAACAAGCTGTGGTTCGTTCTTATTTTGAATCGACATTTGTTGATTTGAATACGGCAAGTCAAGGAAATTTAGCTGCTGAAGGTGTTGCAGGAAAATATGGAGCAGGAGCTACAACAAGATATTTTTCGGCAAACGGCTTAGAGCCGGTACAAGTTTTCTTGAAAGGATCAATTGGTTCATTGTTTTTAGATCAAGTTGTGAACAACTATCTAAGTATTAATAAATTAGACGAAGCTACTAATAGAGTAAACAACACTAATAAAGTATTAGATGGTACCAACAATTATACGGTTATGGAACATTTTTGGGACGAAGCCTATGGCAATGTTTTTGGTGCTTCTGGCGATAAATTTTTGTCAGAATACATAACAAAAGTGAATGCTGATAGTGACTTTAACACCATAAAAGAAGAAATTTCATTGGCTTTTATAAAAGGTCGTGCTGCAATTCTTGCCAATGATTATGCAACTCGTGATGCACAAATTGTTATTTTAAAAGAAAAATTGGCCAAAGTAATTGCTGTTCGTTCAGTTTTTTATATGCAAGTTGCCAAAACTAAATTTGTAACAGACAATGGTGCTGCATCATTCCACGATTTATCTGAAGGTTATGGTTTTATAATGTCATTCCGTTATACCAACAAACCTGGAACAAATGCTCCTTATTTTTCAAAATCAGAAGTTGACACAATGTTAGCTTCAATAACAAGTGGAACAAACGGCATTTGGGCAATTGATACTTTAGGTGCCAAACTTGACGTTATTTCGACTCAAATTGCAAATAAATTTGGATTTACGGTAGCACAAGCTGCTGTAGTAAACTTATAGTAATTATTAACTTTTGTTTATTTTTTCGAATAAATATAAAGTTTGATATTTGCATAAATTTATTTAGAATAAATACAGATAAGTAAAAAAGTTTTGTATTTTTGCAGAAAATACCAAATCAATATGAAAAAAATATTTTCAATTTTTTGTCTCTCGATGCTATTATATGCTTGTTCTAAAGATGATTCTGGAACCATTGAGCCTGATAATAATTACAGCCGTAATGAACTTTTGACAAATTGGGCAAATAATATTATTGTGCCGAGTTACGCCAATTATCAATCTAAAACACAAATTTTAGTTGCTGATGTAACAACTTTTAACTCTAATCCTAATATTGCAAATTTGCAAACTGTAAGAAATTCTTGGTTAGAAGCCTACAAAGCCTATCAATATATTTCGATGTTCAATTTTGGTAAGGCTGAAGAAATCAATATCAAAGAAGCTACTAATACATACCCAACTGATGTAAACGGCATTAATGCAAACATCGTGTCTGGAGTTTATAATCTCTCTTTATTGTCGCAATTCAGTAAGCAAGGTTTACCAGCAATTGACTATTTAATAAATGGTTTAGATAATAGCGATGCTGTGATTATTAGTTTTTATTCTACAACTTCAAAGGCTTCAAATTATAAACAATATTTATTGGCAGTTGCAAATAAACTGAAATTTAATGCAGATTTAATTTTAAATGATTGGAAGTCAGGATATAAAACAAGTTATATTGCCAATAACGGAATATCAGTAAGTAGTTCGGTTAATAGAACAACTAATAGTTTTGTTAAAAATTTTGAAAAAGATATTCGTACTGGAAAGTTAGGAATTCCATCGGGAGTTTTTTCAAGTGGAGTTAAATATCCAGAAAAAGTTGAGGCTTTTTATAAAAATGATGTTTCTAACATTTTGTTGAAAGAAGCACTAAAAGCCACACAAGATTTTTTTAACGGTAAACATTTTAATAGCACAACTACTGGAGTAGGTTTAAAATCTTATTTAGATTTCTTAAACGTGGTTAGAGATGGAAAAAAATTAAGTGACATTATAAACAATCAATTTGCTGCAATTAATGTTGCTACCAATAATTTGAATGATAGTTTTTCTAATCAAGTTACTAACGATAATTCTAAAATGTTAGGAGCCTATGATGCATTGCAACGAAACGTACTTTCAATAAAAGTTGATATGACGCAAGCCTTGAACATTACAATAGATTATGTTGACGGTGACGGCGATTAATGATGAAAAATAATTTAGAGCAATATTTAAATTCCTATTCTCAAGCCTCAACGCTAGCTTTTTTCAGGCTAGCGTTTGGTTTAATGATGGTTGGTAGTTTGTTGCGTTTTGCAAGCTATAATTGGATTGAAGAATTTTATATAATTCCGAAATTTCATTTCAAATATTATGGTTTTTCTTGGGTTAAAACCTTGGGTGTTTATACTTATATTTTGTTTTTAATAAGCATTTTATCTGCTTTTTTTGTGGCAATCGGTTACAAATACAAATATGCAATTGTTACTTTTTTCTTAAGTTTTACATACATCGAATTGATTGATAAAACAACCTATTTAAATCATTATTATTTTGTTTCGGTCATTAGTTTAATAATGATATTTTTGCCAGCCAATTGTTTCTTTTCAGTCGATGTTAATAAGAATTCAAAAATTGCATTTCAAGAAATTCCTAGCTGGAATATCGATGTCATTAAGTTATTGCTCGGAATTGTTTATTTTTATGCAGGCCTCGCTAAACTTAATTCGGATTGGTTAATTCATGCAATGCCTTTAAAAATATGGTTACCCAACAATTATGAATTGCCAATTATTGGTAGTTTGTTGAACGAAAATTGGGTTCATTATGCTTTTTCTTGGACAGGAATGATTTATGATTTGAGTATTGTGTTTTTTTTACTCTATAAAAGAACTCGTATTTATGCTTTTATTTTAGTAGTTGTTTTTCATGTTTTGACAAGAATATTATTTCCTATTGGTGTTTTTCCTTATATAATGATAATCAGCACTTTGATTTTTTTTGATGCTAGTTTTCATGCCAAAGTTTTGAAATTTATTTCACAAATTTTAAAATTAAAATTTATAGAAAATGATAAGAAATTAATTGAAAGAAAAAGTATATTGTATCAGGCAAAAATTGTATTTATAATGGTTTTTATGCTACTCCAATTACTTTTTCCATTTCGATATTTGCTCTACAAAAATGAACTTTTTTGGACAGAAGAAGGTTTTAGATTTTCTTGGCGGGTAATGATTATGGAAAAGGCAGGTTACACAGAGTTTATTGTCAAAAACCCATTAAATGGACAAGAAACAAAAATAAATAACAGTCAATTCCTAACTACATTTCAAGAAAAACAAATGTCGTTTCAACCCGATTTTATTTTAGAATATGCACATTATCTTAAAAAATATTATCAAAAAAAAGGTATTAAAAATCCTGAAGTATTTGTCGAAAGTTATGTAGCTTTGAACGGGCGATTAAGCCAAAAATTTATCAATCCAAATGTTAATATTGCCGCAGAACATGAATCATTCCAACCAAAAACTTGGATTTTACCTTTCAAAGATGAAATTAGCGGATTTTAAATTCTTCTTATTCTTTTTATTTGCAATAAATACTTTTTCGCAGAAAACAATTTCTGGAAATGTTACTGATGGATTTGGGCGCAAGTTACAATTTGTTGAAATTTATAATAAAAATGCCTCAACTAAATATATATCAGACAAAAACGGTTTTTTTGAAATAAAAAACACCTCAAAAAATGATACAATATTTACATTTTATAAAGAAGAATATACGATATTAGAAATTGAATTAACATTAGGAACCAATAAAAACATTGTTCTCGAAAAAATAAATAATCTATCGGAAGTAGTCATTAAGAACCAAAGGGAGAAAATATTTGCATTAAATAAATTGCGCGATATTGAAGAAACGGCCATTTATGCGGGCAAAAAAACAGAGGTTATTTCTATTGATAAACTTACAGCAAACAAATCGGTCAATAATCCAAGGCAAATTTTCGCTCAAATTGTAGGATTAACTATCAACGAAAGTTCTGATGGCGGTTTACAACTTAGTATCGGTGGGCGAGGACTAGATCCAAACAGGACTGCTAATTTTAACACCAGACAAAACGATTATGATATTTCGGCAGATGTTTTGGGTTATCCAGAAAGTTATTATGCAACACCAACCGAAGGTTTAGAAGAAATTCAGATTGTTCGTGGTGCAGCTTCTTTGCAATACGGTACGCAATTTGGCGGATTAGTAAATTTTAAAATCAAAAAACCTACAACAAAACCATTTGAAATTATTATTCGAAACACAATAGGGTCTTATAATTTGTTTACCAATTTTACTTCAATTTCCGGAACAAATAACAAGTTTAGCTATTATACATTTTATAATTTCAAACAAGGAGCTGGTTTTCGACCGAATTCAAAATTTCAATCAAAAAATTATTTTGCTAATTTAAATTATGAATTTACCAAGAAAACTTCTTTGCATTTTGACTATACTCATTTTAATTACTTGGCACAACAAGCTGGTGGTTTGACCGATGTAATGTTCATTGAAAATCCTTTACAAAGCAACCGAACCAGAAATTGGTTTGCGGTAAACTGGAATTTATTTGCTTTGAGATTCAAACATAAATTTGAAAATAAAGCAGATTTTTCGTTACAGCTATTTGGTCTTGATGCATCAAGAAAAGCGGTTGGTTACCGGTCGAATAGGGTTTCCAATAACGACATTCTTGGCACAGAAAGAGATTTGATTATTGGCGAATTCAAAAATTGGGGAGCAGAAACACGATTTTTAAAACGATATAAAATTAATGAAAATTCTAGCGCATTCTTAATAGGAGCTAAATATTATCAGGCCAATAATACGGGAATTCAAAATGCCGGAAGTTCGAGCAATGATGCCAATTTTGAAGTTGCAGCAAATGAATTTCCGTTTTATAGCAACCAATCTGATTATAAATATCCAAATTTGAATATAGCTTTTTTTGGTGAAAATATTTTTAAAATTTCCTCGAAATTTTCTGTTACACCTGGTTTTCGATTTGAAAATATTAAAACCCAAGCCAATGGTTTTTATCGAAAAATAAACCTTGATTTTGCAGGAAATGTTATTTTAGATGAGAATATTCCTGAACAAATTACCAAAAATAGAAATTTTATTCTATTAGGAATTGGCGTAAGTTACAAGCCTAAAAGCGGCATCGAATTATATGGAAATGTTTCTCAAAATTATCGTTCAGTAACCTTTAATGATATTCGAACAGTTGCTCCAAGTCAAGTCATTGACGATAATATTTCTGACGAAAAAGGTTTTACATCAGATATTGGTATTCGTGGACAAATAAATGATAAATTAACTTTTGATAGCAATTTTTTTGGTTTGTATTACGACGACAAAATTGGCGAGTTTGAAACCCGAAACCCAAATGGTTCTGCTGCAAGTGTCCGATTTAGAGGTAACATTGGTACGGCAATTACTTATGGTTTTGATACTATGGTCGATTGGAGTTTAGGTAAAACTTTTTTTGAAAACAACAACAATCTTAGTTGGAATGTGTTTTCTAATATTTCAATTACTGATTCTCAATATTTGGAATCTGCAATACCAAATATAAAAGGAAAAAAAGTAGAATTTGTGCCTTTGTTTAACCTAAAAACGGGAAGTGCTATTGGTTATAAAAACTTTTTAACAAGCATTCAATTAACTTATGTTTCGGCACAATTTACAGAAGCAAAAAATAATTTTACTGATATAAAAGATAATACATTTGGTATTTTTGGACAAATACCTGCTTATTATGTAGCTGACATTTCTGTATCATACAAATTCAAATGTTTCAAATTAGAGTCTGGAATTAATAATTTTACTAATAATAGTTATTTCACACGACGTGCAACAGGTTACCCTGGTCCAGGCATAATTCCTTCGGATAATAGAACAATTTATGCAACGTTAGAGTTTGTTTTTTAAACTTTTTTGGCTTTGAATACATAATATATTCCAATTAATATCAATGGAATGCTTAACCATTGACCAGTTGTAAAAACATGTAAAGTCTCTTCAAATCCGCCTTGACTGGCTTTTACATATTCTACAACAAACCTAATTGACCACAATAAAATCATAAAAGTTCCAAATATCAAGCCTTGTTTGTTCCTTGCATCTGTGTTCCAATACATATAAAATAGTATTGCAAAAACAAAAACATAACAAGCTGCTTCATAAATTTGTGCAGGATGACGAAAAGGAATTTGGTTCAGAATATCAATATATTTTGCATTATTTTGAATCAAATTATAACCTTCGTTTTCGGTTGTTGTTTGTGTTATTTGGCTCAGAGAATTTTGTTGCCAGAACTCTTCTTCTCTAATAAATCGAACAGCATAAAAATTATCTTCGGTTACTTTACCGTAAATTTCTGAATTAAAAAAATTACCTAATCTGATAAAAACTGCACCGCTTGCAACAGGAATTACAATTCTGTCCAAAACCCACATTATTGGTCTTTTCATTATTTTGGTGCTGAAAAACCACATAGAAAAAATGATTGCTATTGCTGCTCCATGACTGGCAAGTCCGGCAAAACCAGTAAATTTAAAATCTGGAACTGTTCTAATTGGTAACAAAATACTTAATGGATCATCGACAAAAAGTTCAGGTTGATAAAAAATAACATGACCCAAACGGGCTCCTAACATTGTTGAAAGTACCGTCCATATAAACAAAGAATCGAGTTTTTCTATTGATTCATTTTCTCTAATAAATATGTATTTGGTTATTTGCCAACCCAATCCGAATGCCAAAACCCACATTAAACTGTAATATCTTAACATAAAAAATCCTAAATCAATTCCTTCTGAAGGATTCCAATTAATGCCTAATGTGTGTATCATTTTTATTTTTTTAAAAGTAATTTTTTATTTTGATTATTAAATTTTATTTAAAAATTCTAAATTTATTAATGTCCAAAATCTATGATTATAATGTCTAATTTTTTTTGTTTAAACTAAGGAACCGGATCATAACCTTTTCCTCCCCAAGGATTACAGCTTAAAATTCTTTTTATCCCAAGAAAACTACCAAAAAAAAAACCATGTTTTTTTAATGCTTCAATCATATAACTAGAGCAACTTGGTTCATAGCGACAGGATGCTGTCGTAAATGGCGAAATACCAGCTTGATAAAAACGAATTAAATAAATAAACGGAGCACTTAATTTCATTTTCATTCTTTTTTAATTAGTTAAGGCTATAAACTGTAGCCTCTTTACCATCTTTTAAATGTACACCGATTGCTAGTAATTGGTCACGAATTTGATCCGACATTGCAAAATCTTTGTTGTCTCGGGCTTGTTTTCGGAGGTTTATTAGCAAATTTATCACTTCATCAAGAGTATTATTTTTGCTACTAGTTTGAGAATTTTCATTTTCCAATCCTAAAACATCAAATACAAATGCGTTGAAGGTATTTTTGAAAATATCTAAATCAATTGCTGTTAATTTCGCTGATTTTTCTTTTAATACATTTATAAAACGTACCCCTTCAAATAGTTGTGCAATAAGAATTGGTGTATTAAAGTCATCGTTCATTGCATCGTAACATTTGTTTTTCCAATCGTGAATGTCTAAGGTTGATTCATTGGTAAATAAAACTTCAGCTTCATTATTTAAGATTGAAATAGCTTCCATTAATCTGTTAAATCCTTTTTCGGCTGCAAGAATTGCATCATCAGAAAAATCTAAATTACTGCGATAATGCGCTTGCAACATAAAAAAACGAGCTACTGATGCAGAAAAGGATTTGCTTAAAAATTGATTTTCACCTGTTAATATTTCTCCAGGCAAAATATTGTTTCCTGTTGATTTTGACATTTTTTTTCCATTGAGCGTTAGCATGTTGGCGTGCATCCAATAGTTTACTGGCGATTTGCCACAAGAAGCTTCGTTTTGAGCAATTTCACATTCATGATGTGGAAATTTTAAATCCATTCCACCGCCGTGAATATCAAATTTATCTCCTAAGTATTTGGTGCTCATGGCTGTACATTCTAAATGCCAACCTGGAAAACCATCTCCCCAAGGCGACGGCCAGCGCATGATGTGTTGCGGTTCTGCTTTTTTCCAGAGTGCAAAATCTTGTGCATTTTTTTTGTCTGACTGCCCATCTAGATCACGCGAGTTATTTTGCATATCTTCGATATTTCTGCCGCTCAAAATACCATAATGATGATTTTCATTATATTTTAATACATCAAAATATACAGATCCGTTGGTTTCATAAGCCAATCCGTTTTCAATGATTTTTTTTACAACCTCTATTTGTTCAATGATATGTCCTGTGGCGGTAGGCTCGATATTTGGAGGTAAAAAATTAAATGCATTTAATATTTGATGAAAATCGACAGTATAGCGCTGCACAATTTCCATTGGTTCAAGTTTTTCAAGTTTTGCTTTCACAGCAATTTTGTCTTCGCCATCGTCAACATCATCAACAATATGACCAACATCTGTAATGTTTCTAACATATCTAACTTTATAGCCAAGATGTAAAAAGTAACGATAAATTACATCAAACGACATAAATGTTCTTACATTCCCTAAATGAACATTACTGTAAACAGTTGGTCCGCAGACATACATTCCAATATTTCCTTCGTGAATAGGTACAAATAATTCTTTTTCTCCTGAAAGTGAGTTGTAAATTTTTATTGAATTTTCTTTGTATTTTGGCATTTAATTAGAATGAAGTTGTAGTCAATAGCAATTGTCAATATTAGTGCCAAATATAATAAAAATAAAAATTATTCTAAAAATAAATAGCTTGATTGCGTATCGATTTTAAGAATAATTTTTAAATATTTTGTCTAAGAAATTCTTATGCCAATTTAGCTTCCAAATTTGCTTTAATTGCTTCAAGGAAACCTTCGGTTGTAAAGTAATCATTGGGTGTTAATCCTTCTGGTTTTACTAACATTGCTAAATCTTTTGTCATTTTTCCAGATTCAACGGTATCAATACAAACTTGCTCTAGAGTATTACAAAAATCAATTAATGGTTGATTTCCATCTAATTTTCCTCGGTGTTCAAGTCCACGAGTCCAAGCAAAAATTGATGCAATTGGATTTGTTGATGTCGCTTTTCCTTGTTGGTGTTGTCTATAATGACGTGTAACTGTTCCGTGAGCGGCTTCTGCTTCGACTGTTTTTCCATCAGGTGTTACTAATACTGATGTCATTAATCCCAAAGAACCAAATCCTTGAGCCACAGTATCTGATTGAACATCACCGTCATAATTTTTACAAGCCCAAACAAATCCGCCTGACCATTTCATAACAGATGCAACCATATCGTCGATCAATCTGTGTTCATAAGTCATGCCGTTCTTATCGAAATCAGCTTTGTATGTTGATTGATAAACTTCTTCAAAGATATCTTTGAAACGTCCGTCGTAAGCTTTTAAGATTGTATTTTTTGTTGACAAATACAAAGGCCATTTTTTGGACAATGCCATCTGGAAAGAAGAATGTGCAAATCCATAAATAGACTCGTCATTATTATACATTGCCATTGCAACACCATCTCCTTCATAATCATATACGTGCCACTCAATTGCTTCGCCAACTTCTGGTGTAAAAGTCATGGTTAGTTTACCTTTTCCTTTAATAACTGCATCGGTCGCTTTGTATTGATCGCCAAAAGCATGCCGGCCGATAACGATTGGTTTTGTCCAACCTTGCACATATCGAGGTACATTTTTCATGATTATTGGCTCACGAAAAACAGTTCCGCCAACAATATTTCTTATTGTACCGTTTGGTGATTTCCACATTTTTGTCAAGTTAAATTCTTTAACCCTCTCCTCGTCGGGAGTAATTGTGGCACATTTTATACCAACGTTATATTTTTTAATAGCCTCAGCCGAATCAATTGTTATTTGATCTTTGGTTGCCTCTCGACTTTCCATACCTAAATCATAATATTTTATATCTAATTCTAAGAACGGAAGAATTAATTTCTCTTTAATAAAAGACCAAATAATTCTTGTCATTTCATCGCCGTCTAATTCTACAACGGGATTTGATACTTTAATTTTTGTCATTGCTTTATGTTTTTTAATATGTATTTTTCGATAACAAATATAACAAATTCATATAACATTTTGTTTTCTAATTGTACGAAATCGATTGAATTGTGATTTTCATATTTTTTTAATTTATAATTATTTTATTAGTAATTAAAATTGTCTTTTTATAGAATATGATAAATTCAAATTAAATACCTTTTATTAAAATCAAAAAAAATCCCGAGAGCAAATTTTTGATTCGGGATTTTAAAATATTTATTGATGCAAGAATTATCTTCTTTTGTCTCTAATTTTTGCTTTTTTACCAGTAAGTTCTCTAAAGTAGAAAATTCTAGCTCTACGAACAGCACCTTTTTTGTTGATTTCAATTTTTTGTAAAGCTGGTAAGTTTACTGGAAAAATACGTTCAACTCCAATTGCACCTGACATTTTACGGATTGTAAAAGTTTCAGTGTTTGCTGAACCTCTTCTTTGAATTACAACTCCTTTAAAAAACTGTGTTCTTGTTTTTTCACCCTCTTTGATTTCGTAAAATACTGTAATAGTATCTCCAGCACCAAAAACAGGGAAATCTTTTCTTGCTACAAATTCGTCCTGAACGAATTTCATTAAATCTGCCATGATAATTGTTTAATTATGGTTTATGAATTAGAGCAACATTCACGGTTCTCGCCAGAGGTTGGTCAAATGGACTGCAAAAGTAAAAAATAATTATGAATTATGAATTATAAATTATAATTATTTTTTTATTTAAAAAGATAACATTCAAAATAGAGTAATTATTTTAATAAATCTGGGCGTCTGTTTTTGGTGTGCTCAAAAGCCATTTCTTCTCTCCATAGGTCAATTTTAGCAAAATTTCCGCTCGTTAAAACTTCTGGAACTTTCCATCCTTTATAATCTGCTGGTCTAGTATATATTGGACCTGAAAGCAAATTATCCTGAAAACTATCAGTTAATGCTGATGTTTCATCGCTTAATACGCCGGGAATCAACCTAATTAATGCGTCTGAAAGTACAATTGCACCTAATTCTCCACCTGATAAAACATAGTCTCCAATTGAAATTTCTTGGGTTATAAAATGATCTCTAACTCTTTGATCTACACCTTTATAATGACCACAAAGGATTATTATATTTTTTAACATCGACATTGTATTGGCCATTTTTTGATTCAAAGTTGTTCCGTCTGGTGACATATATATTACCTCGTCATAACTTCTTTCAGATTTCAAACGCGTGATACAATCATCAATTGGTTGAATATTCATGACCATTCCTGCACCGCCTCCGTAAGGATAATCATCAACAGACTTTTGCTTGTTTGTTGTATAATCCCTAAGATTATGAAAATGAACTTCCACCAAACCTTTATCAATTGCTCGTTTCATGATTGATGCCTCGAATGGGCTTCTTAGTAATTCGGGCAATAAAGTGATGATATCTATTCTCATTTTGTGGATTTATTACAAATATAAAAAAATTGAATTTTTTTTAGTTGAAAACTTTAATGATTTTGAGCATAAAAAAAAGCCATTTCACTTTTTGAAATAGCTTTTTATATATTACTTAAAAGTATATTATTTTTTCTTCAAAAATTCATCAACCAATTCTGGTTGCATGATGCTTTCTACAAATGTATATGCCCCAGTTTTTGGAGATTTTACCATTTTTATAGCTTTTGACAATCTTTTTGATGCTGTCTGTAACGATGCTACGGTTTTCTTTGCCATGATTCAATTTGTATTTAATTCAATAAAATTTTTATTTCTATAATTTTTATTGAAATCTATAATTATTATTTAATTTCTTTGTGAACAGTTACTCTTTTCAAGATAGGATTAAATTTTTTAATCTCTAATCTGTCTGGAGTATTTTTTTTGTTCTTTGTTGTTATATAACGAGATGTACCAGCAACGCCTGTTGTTTTGTGTTCTGTACATTCTAAAATTACTTGTATTCTGTTGCCTTTCTTTGCCATCTTGCTTTTTGTTTATTATCTTCGGAAAAAGATTATTTTATAAATCCTGCTGATTGTGCTTTTTTCAAAACCGCAGCAATTCCATTTTTATTTATTGTTTTAATTGTAGATGCAGCTACTCTTAGAGTAATCCATCTATCTTCTTCAGGAAGATAAAAACGCTTTTTTACTAAGTTTACAGAAAATTTTCTCTTAGTTTTATTCATAGCATGAGAAACGTTGTTTCCAACCATTGCTCTTTTACCTGTAAGCTCACAAACTCTTGACATTGTATATTATCTTTTATCGTTATTCAAATTCAGGGTGCAAAGAAAGTAAAAATAAACCTATCTACAAAACTTTTCTTACACATTTTTTAAAATTTCTTTCATTGTCATTTCTAATACTTTGTTTACTGCTCTATCGATCACTTTTTCACGTGGCTGACCGAAACTGCATTCTTCTATCAAGACTTTATTTGGTGTTGCTATGGCTATAAAAACTACGCCAATTTCTGCATTTGCATCGCCCTTTGATGGTCCCGCGTTCCCAGTGGTCGCAATTGCGTAATCTGTTTTCATTATTTTTTGAACGTTGATTGCCATTTGTTTTGCAACTTCTGCACTTACAACTGAATGTTTTTCGATAAATGTATTGGATATTCCTAAAACATCAACTTTTGCTTGATTTGCATAACTGACAATACTGCCTTTGAAGTACATAGAGCTTCCTGGAACTGATGAAATTGTTTGTGCTATTTTTCCTCCTGTGCAGCTTTCGGCGGTTGAAATGGTGAGGTTTTTTTGTGTTAATAATCTACCAACAATAACCTCTATTGTTTCATCATCTGCAAAACCAACAATTATTTCGCCAATTATTTTGGTTAATGAAATAACTAATTCTTCGATTGTTCTTTCAAGCAATTCTTTATTAGCTCCTCTTGCCGATAGTCGCAATCTTACTCTTCCAGGACTTGGCAAATAGGCTAGTTTAATAAAGTTTGGCAAATTGTTTTCCCACTCCTCAATTCGTTCGGCAATAATGCTTTCGCCTTGGCCGTAAGTTAAAATCGTTTTGTGAATAATAAAAGGACGTTTGTATTCTTGAACTATTTTTGGAATTATTTCGTTTGTTAAAATTCCTTTCATTTCATAGGGAACCCCTGGCAATGAAATAAAAACCGTATTTTCTTTCTTAATCCACATTCCTGGTGCAGTGCCAACAGCATTGTGTAAAACTTGACACATTGACGGTACAAGTGCTTGATCTTTATTGATTTGTGATGCTGTAATTTTTAAAACTCTTTCGAATAGTGCAACGATGTGGTTCTCAACGTCTTTATTTCTAATCAATTTGTCATTGAAATATTCGCAGATAGTGTGTTTGGTAATATCATCTTTTGTTGGTCCTAAACCACCAGTAATAATGACTAAATCTACTTGATTTTGAAGTTTTGCAAATGTTTCAAGAATATGACTTTTATTATCAGAAATAGAAATTAGTTCTATGATTTCAATGCCAATTTTGTCTAAAGATTTGGCGATAAATCCTGAATTGGTATCTGTTATTTGACCAATAAGTATTTCATCGCCAATAGTTACAATTGTTGCTTTCAAGTTTGTTATGATGTGATAAATTTTATTTTAAAGAAAACTAATCTATTTTTTTAACTCTTCGAGACCTTTCAGCTATATATGATACCAACCAAGCAATTTGACCATCTTTAGCGAAATATAATTTTTTTGAATCTAGATTAGGCAATGCTTCAAGACTTGCTAATAATATATTGCTTCCTGAAATTAAATGTTTTTGAGAATAAACTTTTAGTACTTTCTTTGCCTCCTCATCTGTTTCTGCTAATGTTTCAAATTTTTTGAAATTATTTTTTAAAATAGCGTCATAATAAATTACGTCTTCTAGTTTAAATTCGCTAAATGGTTGTTTTGCGATACCATTTGAGAGCGTGTAAAAAGCCCATACTGCACCTCCTGACATAAATATTTTTTCTTTTTCAAGTGCCATAGGGGCTGTTGCATACATTGCATTTATTTGCTCTCTTAAAACTGGTAAAAAAGTAAAAGATTTCTCGTTATATTCACCTAAATCATTTTTTTTGAGAACTCTGTTATTTACTGCTTCGGTTAATGTTATAGAACCATAATTTAAACTTACTGGAAAGAAAACAAAATTTTCGTTATTTCCCACATCTACATAGCCACCTTTGGTGTTTCCACCTCCAATGTCTAATACCATCGAATTGATGTAATCAATTGGTGGTACACAACCTTTTAAAAGCATTTTGGCTTCTGTTTGCACATCAATAAACTCTAGTTTTTTCTTTGTGACAAGAAAGATTTTTTCAGTCAAATCACTAGTGTTTTTTGCCATTGCAACACCCGACGATCCTACAACAAATATGTTTTCATCATTAATTTTGTATTCATCTTTTATTTTAGTGTAGTTTGTTAAAACAACTGCAACTGCTTTATCAATATCTTCATCGGCTAGATTTCCGTCAATTGCAATACCTTTGGCAATTCCTACATTTTCTGACCAGAATGATTTTATTTCGTATTTTCCTTTTCGGATGTTGTCGACATCAAGAATCGATATTTTTACCCCTTTACTTCCAATTTCTATTCCTCCATAAAGTTGAGAAAAACTATTTAAACTTAAAAATAATAATCCTAAAATTAAGTAAAACTTTGTTCTGCTATTTTTCATTTTCTGTTTTTAATTAAAGTTGTTGATGTTGATTATTTTTTTTTAGTTTGCTTCTTAATCAATATTTATACTTAATTATATATTAAAATCTTTTGACATTTCTTTAATTGCTTTTTCCACTTGACTTTGAATGCTTTTGAATGTATCTTTAATTTCTTTTCTTTTCCCTTGTTTTTTCGTCCATTCTTCAACCAAAATTATCTCGTCGAATGCAACTGTCATTCCTAAAAAATCTAAACTTGGTTTTATTTTATGAGCAAAACTATATGCTTTTTCATAATTCTTAAATTCAATTCCATCTTTTATTTCTAAAAGATCGTCAGGAATTTCGTTCACGAATAGATGAACAATTTGCAAAACAAAGTCATTATCGTTCTCCGATAGGGAATAAGCTTTTGATAAATTATAATTTACTGCCATTATTTTATTTGAACTCTAAATAGTTTATTGTCTTCTAAAAAACCTTCAAGCACATCATTTTCTGATACTTTTGCAACACCTGATGGTGTGCCTGTAAAAATAATATCCCCAATTTTTAAAGTAAAAAATTGTGACACATAGGCAATCAATTCGTCAATTTTCCACATCATGTGCAATGTAGATGATTTTTGAACCGAAATTCCATTGTTAAACAATTCAAAATTAAGATTTTCTAATGAATTAAACTCATTTTTCGATATAAAATCACCAATTACCGCTGAGCCGTCAAATGATTTGGCTTTTTCCCATGGCAAACCTTGTGATTTTAATTGATCTTGCAAATCTCGTGCCGTAAAATCAAGACCAACACTTATTTCGTCATAATACTTGTGCGCAAACTTAGGGTCAATATATTTTCCAACTTTGTTAATCTTTACAATTATTTCAATTTCATGGTGAACATCATTAGAAAATTCTGGAATTATAAACGGATGTTGTTTTAATAAAATAGCTGAGTCGGGCTTGATAAAAACAACTGGTTCGGTTGGTCGTTCGTTGTTTAGTTCGGTGATATGTTCGGTGTAGTTTCTACCAATGCAGATTATTTTCATAGTTATTTTGGTTAAAAATTAAACGTTGAAAGTGAGATATTGAAGATTTAACAATTTTACACTATTGAACTTTTAACTTTTCGTATTCATCTGTCGTAACTTAATTGCGGTCAAAACTTTTTTGGTATATAACGGAAAATCAGCATTTTGAATCCAACTAAAATAACCTGGTTCGGTTTCTAATACTTTAAGAACCTTAACTCCTTTGTGTTTTCCGAAAGTAAAAATCTCTTCGTTGTCTTTGTCAAATGCTATCATTCCAGCAAAATCAGCAATTTTTTTTCGAGTTGTATATTCGGCAAGCGTTTTCATATTGTTATCCAAATCTGGATAGCGGTCTAATTGTGCTTTCAAAATTTCGTACGTTGCATTGGTGTCAGCCTCTGCTGTATGAGCATTTTCTAAAGAATTACCAGTGTAAAATTTTAATGCTGCCGATAAAGTTCGCTCTTCTTTTTTATGAAAAATAGTTTGAATATCTACCGAAACTTTACCTTTCATATCAAAATCAATCCCTGCTCGAAGCATCTCTTCTGCTAAAAGCGGAATATCAAATCTATCTGAATTGAATCCTGCTAGGTCAGCATCTTTGATCATTGCATTAATTGGTGCTGCCAATTCTTTAAAAGTAGGTTCATGGGCTACTTTTTCATTTGTAATTCCATGCACCAAAGTTGTTTCATAAGGTATTTCAATCGTTGGGTTGACGAGCCAAGTTTTACTTTCTTTATTGCCGTTTGGGAAAATTTTTAATATTGCTATTTCTACAATTCTGTCTTTTCCAATATCGATTCCTGTCGTTTCTAGGTCAAAAAAGCAAATTGGTCTAATGAGATTTAACTCCATTGGTTTTTTTACAAAGTTATTAAAAATATTTTGCTTTCTTGTTGTAAATGATTTTAATAAAAATACTGTTTAAAGACTATTTTGCTTTACTAGTATAATAAATCCAGGATTAAGTTGATTTAATCTAAAATAATTGCTTTTTGTAGAATTATATCAATTACCAAAGAATATTTGCAGACAGAGAACGGCTGACTATAAAAATAATTGACAGGAAAATTATTATTAGTAAGAATTTACTATCCAAAGGGTTAAGATTGATTTTTATTGCTATGTCTTGCGCTATTTAAAGTTTCTAGAATTGCAAAAAAAATCAATATTATTTTTTAAAATTCTTTAGAAATGTGGTGCAAGAACAACTTTCTAAAAGCAAGTTAACAAATTAAAAAATGCTTTAACGTAATTATAATAAATGCTAAAAGTATTTTTAAAAAGTTTTTATTGGACAACAATATTCTAGAATATAAGTAGTATTTTTCAAATGTAAAAATAATAATTTTTTATAAAAAATCAACCCCGTCAGTGTTCAATGCGCTGTCGGGGCAATTTATTTTATTTAAAAAATGTTAAAAATCTCTATTGATATCAAAAGCTTCCAGATATTCGGCAACACGTTTCACAAAGCTTCCGCCAAGTGCGCCATCTACAACGCGGTGGTCATAACTGTGAGATAAGAACATTTTTTGGCGAATACCAATGAAATCCCCATCGAGAGTTTCGATTACAGCTGGTACTTTTCTTATGGCACCAAGTGCCAGGATGCCTACTTGTGGTTGGTTAATAATCGGTGTTCCGAAAACGCTTCCAAATGTACCAACGTTAGTTACTGTGTAGGTTCCACCTTGCGTGTCGTCTGGTTTAAGTTTACCCAATTTGGCACGATTACCTAAATCGTTGACGGCTTTGGCCATACCTACAAGATTTAATTGATCGGCGTTTTTAATTACAGGAACAATCAAGTTGCCATTTGGCAATGAAGCTGCCATTCCTAAATTAATATTTTTCTTTTTGATAATAAAATCGCCTTGAACTGAGATATTCATCATTGGGAAATCTTTTAAGGCTCTGGCAATTGCTTCCATCAAAATTGGTGTGTACGTCAGTTTTTCACCTTCACGTTTCTCGAAAGCAACCTTCACTTTGTCTCGCCAATTTACAATATTGGTTACGTCAACTTCTATAAAAGACTGCACATGAGCCGAGGTTTGAACCGATGCAGTCATGTAGCCAGATATAAGCTTTCGCATTCTATCCATTTCGATAATTTCGTCACCGCCATTAACCGAAATTGGTTGTGTACTTTGGGTTTCAGTTTTTAAATTGTTGTTTTCAGTTTTTGAAATCTGATTTATTTGAGGCATATTTTGAATAACTTCAACAGTTTTTAAAATTTCATTATTTTGAATATTTTTTTCTACAGCCGAAAAACTATTTTCTAATTTTTGCGGTTTAACTTCTAAAACTTGACTTTTTCTTACTTCTAAATAATCAAGAATATCCATTTTCGTCAATCGTCCGTCTTTTCCTGTGCCTTCTATTAACTCTAATTCTTTTAATGAAATTCCTTCGGACTGTGCTATATTTTTTACTAAAGGAGAATAAAATTTATCTGAGACCCCAGTAAATCCTGATGTAGGAGCAATTGATTCGATTACATTTGAAATGTTATTTTCAATTATTTTTTCAACATCAGTCATGTTTGGTTCAACATGTTTGGTTTGAGTTTCACTATTATTAGCTAAATGGCTCTCAGTTTCAATAATAGCTATAGTTTGACCAACTTGAACTAAATCGTCTTTCTGAAAAAGTTGTTCAACCAAGATTCCTGCAACTTCACTCGGAACCTCGCTATCTACCTTATCAGTTGCAATTTCGAGTACAGCTTCGTCCATTTCGATTTTGTCACCAACTTGTTTCAACCAATTTGTGATAGTTGCTTCTGCGACGCTTTCTCCCATTTTAGGAAGTTTCAATTCAAATCTTGCCATAATATATGTCGTGAAATAATAATTTCTTTTATTGTTGGTGCAAAAATAGTAAATGTTTTTATGATTTTGATACGATTTTATAGATTTTAAGGTTATTCAATATTTTATTTGAATACTTAAAATCTAAAATTTAAGGTTCAGAAGTATAATTTCGCCTCTATCATTTGAACTATTGCTACCAATCAAGAAATCAGATGATTTAGGTAAAATTTTGAAAGTAAATTTTTTGTTTTTATTAAATTCTAATATTGCAATTATAGTTTTAAAATCAATATAATTGTTGTCAAAAATAATTTCGGTATTCATTTTTCGCGAAATCGATTGTGTAATATTTAAAATATGTACTGGTTTCAAGAATTGATTTTCGAGTTTTTGTCTCAAAATATCATTATTTGAAATTAAAATATAATTTTCGGGTACTACTTTAAGGATTGATTTTCCTTGAAATTTCTTAATAAATGAGAATAAAATTATTCCAATTTTCATAAAAGCAGAAAAAAATATTGAAATTTTGAAATGTTTTTTGTAGAAAAAATTCATTGCCTCTTGAAAACGTTGCATATAGATGCTATCTTTTATAGTGCTTTCGCCTTTATAATGTATGACAGATGTTTCATGGTAGTAGTAATTCTCAAAACCTTTTTGAGTAACCATATAACTCAAATCAATATCATCTGAATACATAAAACATTTTTCATCAAATCCACCAACTTCTTGATACAATTCTCTTTTCAATATCATAAATGCACCAACCAAAATATCGACTTTTCCTGATTGATTTTCACTTAAAT
Source organism: Bacteroidota bacterium (assembly GCA_043769905.1). Lineage (GTDB taxonomy): Bacteria > Bacteroidota > Bacteroidia > Flavobacteriales > Flavobacteriaceae > Flavobacterium. The sequence continues at coordinate 31,586 of JAYVIW010000031.1, read as the reverse complement.
GCTGCGCATAATACTTGCCGAAAAGATTTGAAATTTTATATAATCCAAATATTTTAGTAAAGGCTACGAATGGTGATGGAACACCACGTTTAGATTCAGGCAAAAAATTACCTGATCCATCAATAAGTTTGCAACCTACAATGCCAGTTTTTAATTTCCAGTTTTCAATGTCCAAAATTTTGGTAAATGTATCTTCCGCGACAACAGTATCAGGATTCAAGATGCAAATGTACGTTCCTTTTGCGGCATTGACACCAATGTTATTACCTTTTGGGAAACCTAAATTTTCTTGATTTTCTATAAGTTTAATGTCAGGAAAACATCTTTTCATCATCGCACAACTATCATCAGATGAGTTGTTATCGATAACAATTATTTCAGCGTCGAGGTTGTTAATGGCTTCTTGAACGCTAACTATACAAAGTTCAAGAAAATATCGAACGTTGTAATTGAGTATAATTATAGATAGTTGCATATTGATATTTAAAGCAACTTAAACAAGTCGTTTTGATTTTTGTGCTTTATTACAATATATAAATTAGTTTTGTTAATCTATTATTAAAAATTTAAAATATACTTCTTTACTTCGAAATTAGAATTAAATAAAGGTTATCGAAATTATTAATCTCCAAATTTTCTATTTATGAATAATTTGAATACTATTTAACTTAAAGTATCATCTGCGTTTTTATAAAATATTATGTTATTAAAATAGAACACATTTTTTTAAAAAAATTACATTTTGATAATATTTAAACTTAATATTAATGGTTAGAAATATTTATAATAATTATACTTTTTAATAACCGAATTCAGTTAAGTTCCATTTTATGCTCGGCTCTTTGTTTATTGTTAACAAGTAGCCGAACAAAAATTGGATTTAATTTGTGCGCAATTTTGATAATTTATTTTTTTATCAATTTAAATACATTATATGCAATAAAAGCTGTTTTAATTTAAAGGTCAACTATAAATTTGATTTGTTATTGATTTAATTGATAAATTAATTAAAATTATTTTCTTACAATTATTTTTTTGTTAAAACTGCCATCATCTGTTGTAATTGTCAGGTTATACAAGCCAGCCGAATATTGCTGTAAATCAATTGTAAACTGATTGTTTACTTGAGGGTTTCTGCAGGTTGCAACTAATCGTCCATCTATATTATAAATCGCGACTGTACTTATGTTTCCTATAGCATTAATTGTGATAAAGTCAGCTGTTGGATTAGGGTAAATCACTACATCAGTTACAGTTTCAAAAGATTGTGTTTCTAAAATTGCATTTGCATAACAGCTTGGCGGAATAATCGATGTGGCCTTAAAAAACGGAGTTATTTTATTGCCTGTAAATCCTGAATTTGTTGTTTGGTTGTAAAAAGTCAAATCTAATGTTTGGTTTGAAGCTCCAAACCAATCTTGTAATATTGTACTAAAAACACGTCTGTAGTCATGCTGTACCGTACGTACTTGGAAGTTGTTTGCCAAAACAGCTTCACTCAGATTAATATTGTTTCCAGAAATTCCAGCTGCTAATGATTTACCAAACACAAACATTGGTGCAACCTCTCCATGGTCTGTTCCGAAAGCGCCATTTTCTGCTGCTTTTCGTCCAAACTCTGAAAAAGTAACAGCCAAAACATCATCGCCTAATGATTGATTATTTAAGTCTTTTATAAAAGCCTCTACTGCTCCTGAAACGTCTTTTAGTAAATCAGCATGCTTACCAGTATGGGTATTAATTGCATCTGTAACTTGACCATCATGAGTGTCAAAGCCACCAAGTTTAACTAAGTAAACCTTTGTTTTTAAACCGCCAGATATAAATTTAGCAACCGATTTTAATTGATTAGCCAACTCATTATTTGGATACGTATACGTGTTTGTACCAGCATTGTAAGCAGACGATATTGAATTAGCATAAAGGTTTGTTGAGGTATCGTTATTCAGAATATATTGTAATAATTGACCATAATCTGAATTTGGAATATTCGTGGGTGCAGCACCCCCTAAACCATTAAGTATGGAATAGAAACCTGCACTGTCCTGTCCAGTCATATTCACGGACATATCATGTTCTACTTCGCCATGAAAACCAAGCGAATTTTCTGCACCACCCAATTGTATGCCTAATGGAAACGATGCAGTTAAATAATTACTGTAATAATTCTCTAAAAATCTACCTATCCAACCACTCGTTAAATTATTATTTGCAGGCGTCCCATCTCCTCCTGTTAGGTGTAAATCGGTTGACTTAAAGTGTGATCTATCTTGATTAGGATAACCTACACCTTGAATGATACGCATTGAACCTGCGTCGTATAGACTTTTAAATGCTGTTAAAGATGGGTGCAAGCCCACTTGCCTAGCCAGTGGCAACGTCGAATCTAACTGTATCAGACCATTGGTGGTACCAACATTCTTCAGTTTTATTGTAGGTCGCAGTGTTTCATAAGTTCCATATTGATTTAAAGGAACTATTGTATTTATGCCATCATTAGCTCCTGAAAGCTGAATCAAAACAATTTTTTTTGCGTTAACATCAGGACAGGCAACCATTCCTGATGATTTAAAAAGTGCAAAAACATCTGTTGGTAACATTGCTACCGCAGAGGCAGATGCTGATAGTTTAATAAAATTTCTTCTTTTCATATTCTTTTCTTTGCGAGGATTTTATTAATTTTTATCCTCAAATTATTTTTTGAATTTGAACTTTAATGCGTTGTTAAATATTTTTTTAAAATTTATTAATGACTAGAAAATTTGACTTTCTGGTGCACGTAATATATTTTTAACTAACTCTTGTAGTCTTGGTTCAACCACAGAATTATTGTTAGTTGATATATAGTCTGTCCAAGCTTGTAACCAATAGCTTGCGTCTAGGCCTTGAAGCAGAAAAGAATTCATAAAGTAAGCAACTCGCGCTGCATCGGGTGTTTGTGCGAACAAATTATTACACAACTGTGTAACTAGTACAACTGCATCAGATGGATTTGTTACTAGTCCCCCATCCTTAATTACCAATGATATTTTGATTTGAGCGTAGATTGGAGTTGTGTTGCCATTTACTATTCGGTTCTGATTATGTAACAATGAATCACCTATACGATACCGTGCAATAATTGTTGATGAAGTAATCCATGATTTATCATATTCAGGTGATTGATAATATGCGAGATGCCCTGCCACATTTGCAGGCTCGAATAATTTCATATTTGATTGTGCCATATATTTTTCTAGCACGAACTTTCTATAGAAGTCCTCGTAATATCTTAATTTATCGTTTTGTGTGCCGTTAACGATATCAGGTAATTGGACTTGAAAGTATCCACAAATTTCAGTTAATTGTTGCAATGGTGATTTAATTATTGCCCCAATATTTTCGTCTAATGCATTTGCATCATCTAAATCGTAAAAATGTTTACTTTCTAGCAATTTTCTTACAATTGGTAGCATTTCATAACCGTTATTTTTTAGTTCAGTGGCCAAAGGTGTTATTATATCTGTTTCTACTTCGGTTGTAATATTTGCCTTCACAAAATAAATATACATTTTACGGACAATATTTTTAGCAGTTGCTAACTGATTAAAAATCATATCCACAAAAGTACTCAGTTCGACATCCATACCTGCAGCATTCGTAGCTGCGGGTATTACCGTGTTTTGAAAAGCACTACTAAATGTTTTTGGACTTAAATGATGGAAAAAGAAATCATTAAAACCTTTTGGTAATGATGTTGTGGGATCAATATTTTGCCTATTGATTTTTCGTCTAAACCCTGTTAAAAGCCGTGCAGCCTGAACCACGTCTGCTTCGGTGTAGGTCGTGTAATCAGAAGGTCCAATTTGTGGTCCTTTTCCAATAGTAAATAATTCTAAAAACTCTCTTGCGTAATTTTCATTGGGCGAGTTTTTCAAATTTGAGTCGTTATCTAAATAATTTAGCATGGCGTTGTCAAGCGTCATTTTTTTGGAAAGCTCTTTGTAATTTCCGTATGCATAAAATTGCAGTAGTCGCACATGATCATAAAAGGCTGAAGCTGTCAAAACTGTTGCATGTGAAACGGTAAACCTTGTTGATAAAAAATGAGTTAGCTTAAACTTTAAAGTTGCTGAATGTAGTGCATTGTACAACCACCAACCTGCAACCATCACATTTTTATTCGTGTAATCGCCATTAATTGCTGTTTGGTCTAGCATTAATGTCCAATTTCCAGGTGGATTATTTGGTGGAGTGGGATCGTAAGGTAAATCGACCGTAAGTGGCTCATTTGCCACAAGTAAATTCAATGCCGCCTGTGGTGTTAATAGTGCATATTGGTCAATTAATGCTTTGGTATATTTGAAAGTCGCCCTGCGCAACAAATGCCGTGCATTTTTTCTTCCAAGTACCGCTGTGTTTGGATTTAGTGAAGCCATAATTTATTTAAAATGATTTATTAATAATAAAAAAAAGTTTTTTTAATAATTTTTTATACAGTTTAGTTGTGGCAAATATATAAAATTTTTTTAAATAGTTGTTAAAATTTTAAAAAAAATGATATTTTTTGTAATTTATTTTTAGTAAGTTTTATTTTGTTGCTTTTTTTATAATACAATCTTTTTGTATCCGCCTGTTAAACGAGGTTTATTTTAATTTAAAAAAAAATCTAACCGTGTATTTATTATTTTTAAGGTAGAATGTGAATTAAATTTTTAGCGCACAAATTAGTTATTTAAAACAGGTATGGCCTAATTGCTTTAATAGGTGCTTGGTCAAGTAATTTTTATTTTTTTGTCGCTAATATCGAAAAAACCATTGGAATTTTATTTTTGAAATGTTTGATTCTGAATTTTCCTTTTTCAAACTCTTCTGTTTCGTTGAAGCAATTGTAGGGAGAATAATCAAATTCGTTAAAAGCATTTATTTCTAAACCTGATTGAATCAGTGCATTTAACACTTCGCTAGTTGGATGGTTCCAACCAATTGTTTTGGATTCCATTTCTGAATTTCGGTCGGCATAAGAGCCAGATTCGTCTTCTATGATGGGTTCAATATTAAAGTAGGAATAATAAACTGCTTTGAAGTCATTGTCATACATCCATACAATCGGGTGAAAATCAGTGATGATGAATTTTCCGGTTGTTGTCAAGAATTGCGAAACTACGTTAGCCCATTTTGTCAAATCGGGCAACCAACCAATTGTGCCGTAGCTTGTGAAAACAATATCGAATTTTTGGTTCAAGTGATTGGGCAAATCATAAATATCACAACATATAAATTGGGCATCAAGGTTTAATTTGTGGTTAAATTCTTTGGCTTTTTCAATAGCCTTTTCCGAGAAATCTACGCCAGTTACTGTAGCACCAAGTCTTGATAATGACAACGAATCTTGACCAAAATGATATTGCAAATGCAAGATTTTTTTTCCTGTAATATTTCCAAGAAGTTCAAGTTCAATGGCGTTTAAAGTCGATTTTCCATTCAAGAAATTTTCGTTGTCATAAAATTCAGAATCTATGTGAACTTGGGTTTTGTTGTTCCACGTTTTTTTATTGATTTTTATATATTCGATATTGTTTGTCATTTGAAGTGTTGGTTTTTTAAATCAAAGTTATTTTTTTTTTTAATGATAGCCTAAAACATTACTGAAAAATCAATAAAACATTGACTGCTAACCCTGATGCAAGGGATAAACGTTTTTAAATTCAATTGCCTCGGCTTTCTAGCCGAGGGAATTTAGAATTTAAAAACTTTAGGAAAGGCAGCAGGAATTGCCATTGTAAAAAAGCCAAAACATTCGTTACTTAATTTTAAAAATATTTCTTAAATTTGCAAAAAAATTAAATTAAATAAAATGGAAAACGGAATATATGCTAAATTCAACACAACTCGTGGTGCTATTTTAGTAAAATTAACTCACGAATTGACTCCAGGAACAGTTGGAAATTTTGTGGCGTTGGCAGAAGGAAATCTTGAAAATAAAATTAAACCACAAGGCACACCTTATTATGATGGATTGACTTTTCATAGAGTGATTCCAGATTTTATGGTGCAAGGTGGTTGCCCACAAGGTACAGGAACGGGAGCTCCTGGTTATAAATTTGATGATGAATTTCACCCAACCTTGAAACATGATAAACCAGGAGTTCTCGCAATGGCCAACTCTGGACCAGGCACGAATGGTTCACAATTCTATATCACGCATGTGCCAACAAGTTGGTTAGATGGAAAGCATACTGTTTTTGGTCAAACTATTGAGGGTCAAGACATTGTTGATTCAATTGGTCAAGGTGATATTCTTGAAACGCTTGAAATAGTTAGAGTGGGAGCCGAGGCTGAAAAATGGAATGCTGTAGAGGCTTTTAGAACTTTTGAAGGCTCTAGAGCAAAACGTGAAGCTGCAGAAAAAGCCGAAGCGGAAGCCAAAATGGAACAACTTGCCGCAGGTTTTGAAAAAACGGAAAGTGGTTTGAGATATCAATTTATTCAACGTGGTTCTGGCAAACAAGCCGAGAGCGGTAAAACAGTTGCAGTTCATTATGAAGGTTCTTTAGAGAATGGAAAAGTTTTTGATTCATCTTATCCGAGAAAAAAACCAATTGAATTTCGTTTAGGTCAAGGTCAAGTTATTGAAGGTTGGGACGAAGGAATTGCACTTTTAAAAGTGGGTGATAAAGCCCGTTTTGTGATTCCGTCTCACTTGGGCTATGGTTCGCATGGTGCTGGTGGTGCGATTCCGCCAAATGCAACCTTAATTTTTGATGTTGAATTAATGGAAGTGAAATAGTAATAGAATGTAAATATTGATTTTAGTTATTCTAAAATTATTAATATTCAAGTCCCAAAAGCTTTTGTTTTTGGGATTTTTGTTTAATTTTATTCATATAAAAATATTTGAATAATGAGAACACTTGAAAACTGTTTTAGTGAAGATGGTTTTTGCCGCCAAAATCCAACAACCAAATTGGTACATTATATTTGTGTGCCAGCTATTTATTTTTCGATAGTTGGTTTGTTGCCATTTGTTAAACTTCCTTTTTTAGAATTGCATATTCCGGCTACTGAAAATTTAGCTTTTTTAGTTTTGTTATTTGTAATGATTTTTTACACGAGTATTTCGGTCGCAATGTCTCTAAAAATGTTTGTTTTTTCGACTATTTATTTGGTTCTAAATAATTATATTTCGAAATATGTTTTGTTGGAGATTTTTTTAATATCAATTTATACGATTTCTTGGATAGGACAATTTTATGGTCATAAATTAGAGGGCAAAAAACCATCTTTTTATGATGATTTATAGTTTTTGATGATTGGTTCAGCTTGGGTTATTGAAAATTTGTTGAGAAAAAAATCGTTGTAGTCTATTATAATTTATTTATTACTTATAAAAAAAACAGTTGAATTTTGTTGTCCATGTTTTGAGCTATTTAAAGTTTTTAATATCGTATAGATCGATTTTATTTTTCAAAATTCTCGAAAAATCAATTCTAGAGCAATCTTCTAAAAACAAGTTAATAAATTAACAAATGCTTTTTTTTAAATATAATTAAGAGTTTATGCTATTTTGCAAATTTTTTATCGGGCAACAAAGAACAGCAATGCTGGTTTATTTGTAAAATTAAATATTTTTGATAAACCAAATAAAAACTAATTCTGAGAAATTATGGAAAACAATCTTACGTGGTTAGAATTCGAAAAAATCGAAATGCGTGTTGGAACAATTATTGAAGCTAATGATTTTCCACAGGCCAGAAAACCTGCCTATCAATTAACAATTGATTTTGGTTTAGAAATTGGCATCAAAAAAACATCAGCACAAATAAAAGATTATTATTCAAAAGAGAATTTGATAGGCAAACAAATTATTTCGGTCATTAATTTTCCTAAAAAACAAATTGGCAATTTCATGAGCGAATGTTTAATTTTGGGTTCAATTGGTCATAAAAACGATGTTGTATTGCTTTCGCCAGATTTCAGAGTTGAAAACGGTTTGAGAATTGGTTGATTATAATTCAAATTTATTGACAACAACAACTTCTTGACTTTCATATTTGTTGTGAATATAAAGTATTATTACTCCAAAAAGTACAGCAATAATAATTAAAATAGTGTTTAAAAAACCTTCCGTTCCAAATGAAACCTTAATAAGAATTGTTGAAATTATAAAACCAGAATTTCTAATAACCTTACTAAATTTATCGGTCAAGAAAAAAGAGAATAACAATATCAAAACTTCTATCAATATTAAAACGGTAAAGAATTCATCAAAAAATATTTTGTTAACATCTTTTATTGACTTGACCAATGCAGAAATTGAGAAAAAACTTTCATAAATCCAATGTGATAAACTATAAATTGATAAGGATAAAAATATAGGAAGCAGCAGCATTGCCAAAACATTTTTTAATTTGATGAAATTGGTGACCGAAATAGTTTTTTGAATTTTTAATTGATTTGATTCATTTGTTTTATTGAGCTTATAAAACACATAAATTAAATAAAATAGAATAATTGTTGCCAACAAATCCAATGCGAAATTTATATTCATCTTTGAAGTTAACCAATTTTCGGTAAAATCAAGCTTAGACAAATCTTTGAAAATTCTACGAATTATAATTAATGTAATAATCTCATATTGTTTTCCAATATAAATAGTTGTTGATCTCGGTAAATAATAGACCAAGAGATACACTTCATAAATCAAAATAAAAGAAAACGGCGTATAAATGGCTGCAATTGGATTACTCAATAAACTTGATTTGTCATTGATTTTTATAATATCAAAATCATTCAATCCAATTATTATCAAGTGCAATAAAAAACTGATTATAGCAATGCTAACAAAAATCTTTTCGATTTTGTGTTTGGTAGTAACTGACAATAATTTTTCGTAAAAAAAATCGAATATTTTGATGTTTTCTTTCATAGAAAATAAAAGTAAACATAAAAAAGCCTGAAACAATTTAATTTCAGGCTTTTAACTTTCGTTTAATTACTTTTTTAGATATCGTCAAAATCTAAATTTGTAAAATTTTTATTTATTTGAAGATGTTCTGCATCGTTTTCGGTATAACTTTCTTTTTTGAAATCTTTTTGATGTCTTTCAGAAATTACTTCTTCACCTTTTTGGTTCAATACATAATCGGTCATTTCGCCAAGAATTTCAGCAAACTCTTTGAAGTCTTCTTTGTACAAATAAATTTTATGTTTCTTAAAGTGGTACGAACCATCTGCTTCGGTAAATTTTTTACTTTCAGTAATTGTTACATAATAATCTTCGGCTCTTGTTGATCGGACATCAAAAAAATAAGTTCTTCGCCCGGCTCTCAATACTTTCGAAAATATTTCTTCTTTTTCTAATAAATCATTTTCTCTCATCATTTTGTTTTTGTTTATTTTATCAAAAATCATTAAAAAAGATTTACCAAGCAAGAATTATAACATTTCTTTTTCAGAAAGTTGTTTGTAATATAAATCTTTGTAATAACCATCTTGCTTTATTAATTGACTGTGAGCACCTTGCTGAATAATTTGTCCGTCCTCTAAAATTATAATTTTATCAGCATTTTTTGCTGATGAAACCCTGTGGGAAACAATTATTGTGGTTTTATTTTTGCAAATTTCAAGTAAATTATTCAAAATAATTTCTTCTGTTTCCGTATCGACTGCTGATAAACAATCGTCTAACAACAATATTTTTGGATCCTTAATGATGGCTCTTGCAATAGAAACTCTTTGTTTTTGACCACCAGACAGTGTGATGCCTCTTTCTCCCAAAATAGTTTCATATTGTTTCGAAAAACCAATTATGTTGTTATGAACAACGGCTTGTTTGGCCGCATTTTCAACTTCTTCAAATGAGGCATTTTCTTTGCCAAACTTGATATTATTGATTATTGAATCCGAAAACAAAAACGCATCTTGAGGAACAATTCCGATTGAATCTCGCAAATCATATAAATTTTGATGTTTGATATCGATATTATCAATCAAAATTTCACCGTTAGAAACATCATACATTCTGCTAATTAATGACAAAATACTCGATTTTCCTGAACCTGTTTTACCTAAAATTGCTAATGTTTCTCCTTTATTTACTGTAAAAGAAATGTTCTTTAATGCTTCGATATTTGTATCATCATAAATAATACTAACATTTTTGAATGCGATTTTTCCTAAAATTTCTGATTTATTGCGATTGCTATTTTGAATGTCGGGCACAATTTTTAGAAACTCATTGATTCTTTTCATTGATGCTTCTGCTTCTTGAACCATTGACGAAATCCAACCTAATGACGCTACTGGCCAAGTCAGCATATTTACATAAAGAATAAATTCGGCAATTGTACCTATACTTTTTATAGTTCCGTTAATGTACATCATGCCACCAAAGTAAATGACAATGAGGTTACTAACCCCAATTAGAGCCAACATTAATGGGCCGAAAAGTGAATTCATTTTAGCAAGACTCAAACTTTTGGCTTTGCTTTCTTTTGATAATTCTAGCATGTTTTGTTGGTACTGGTTTTCAAGAGAATAAGCTTTTACAACCCTAATTCCTGAAAAAATTTCTTGAGTAAAACTAGATATTTTTGATAAATATTCCTGAAAAACTGTGCTGCGTTTGTTGATTTCTTGGCTTAATTTGAAAATAAAAAAAGACAATATTGGCAACGGTAATAACGTGTAGATTGTCAATGTTTTTGAGATATTGCACATATAAAAAATAACAAACGTAAACCTGATAAACGTATTGATGGTGTACATAACTGCAGGTCCGGCATACATTCTAACTTTTCCAACATCTTCGGAAATTCTATTCATTAAGTCGCCCGTGCGGTTTTGTTTATAAAAATTTTGGGACAAATTTTCATATTGCTTAAAAACTTCATTTTTTAGGTCAAACTCTATTCTGCGAGACATAACAATCAAGGTTTGTCGCATCCAGAAAGTCAGGAAACCAGCTATTAATGTTGTAACTACTATCCAACCCAAATGTTCTAAAATTTGAGATTTTATTGCACCTATCACAAGAACTGAATTTCTATCGATTGCGGGCAATGTATCAAATTTTTCAATTTCTTTGAACGAAGCACTGATTAATTGTGGTGAAAAAAGATAAAATATTTGAGCAACTATTGTGGTTACAATTCCGAGCAGAAAATGCAATTTATATTTTACGAAATACTTGTTTATATGTTGTAATTCTTTCATTATTTTAAGTTAAATGTCGTGTTATTTTAATTAATTAGCAGATAAATCAGCAATTATTTAATAATTAATTTTATTCAAAATGATTATTTATTGCTGAATTAATAAATTTTTACAAAAATAAGATATTCTATTCAATAAAATTCTAAATTTGCTTCCTCACAATGCGCAAACCGCAATCAAAATACTCTATCATGACAACAGATTTTTTATCTTCAAAAGAGCTTCAGAAAATGGATCCAGTTTTCGGACAAATATCATTCAATGACCATGAACAAATCGTTTTTTGTAACGACAAAGATACAGGTTTAAAAGCAATTATTGGTATTCATAATTCAGTAATGGGTCCAGCGCTTGGTGGCACTAGAATGTATAATTATGCCAATGAATGGGAAGCTTTAAATGACGTCTTGCGGTTATCTCGCGGAATGACTTATAAAGCAGCAATTACAGGTTTAAATATTGGTGGAGGTAAAGCAGTAATTATTGGTGATGCCAAAATACAAAAAACACCCGAATTGATGCGAAAATTTGGTTCGTTTGTACATTCATTATCAGGGCGATACATCACAGCTGAAGATATAGGAATGGAAACAAAAGATATGGATATTGTTCGTGAGGTAACGCCTTATGTTACTGGAATTTCTGAATCGCTAGGAGGGGCGGGCAATCCAAGTCCAGTCACTGCTTTTGGTGTTTTTATGGGAATGAAAGCCGCCGCCAAAAAACAATTTGGTAGCGATAATCTTGAAGGGAAAAAGGTTTTGGTTCAGGGAATTGGTCATGTTGGTGAAATTCTTGTCGACTACCTAACTAAAGAGGGAGCATTGGTAACAATTACAGATATTAATGAAGATAAGTTGATTGAAGTTGCCAAAAAATCGGGGGTCAAAATTTTTACTGGAAACGATATCTATGCCGCTGATGTTGATATTTATGCACCTTGTGCCATGGGCGCAACTATAAATGATGATACTTTAAATAAATTAAAAGCAAAAGTTATTGCAGGTGCGGCTAACAATCAGCTTGCTGATGAGGTTATTCATGGTCAACTTTTAAAAGAAAAAGGCATTATTTATGCTCCAGATTTTTTAATAAATGCAGGAGGAATTATCAATGTTTATGCCGAATTGGAGCATTATGACCGTGCAGAAATCATGAAACGCACAGAAAACATTTACAACACAACGCTAGAAATTTTTGACTATGCTGATTCAAACAATATAACTTCGCAGCAAGCAGCAATGACAATTGCTCATAATAGGATAGATATTCGAAGAAAAGAAAATTCTAAATAAATTAAATTCAAGATTTATTTTTAATGAAAAAAACACTTGCAATTATTGTTTATTTGGTATTGGTTTCTAATAATTGTATTGGTCAAACATTTGACTTAGGCACGTGGAATATTGCTAATGTTAAATATAATCAAAGTGAAAAATGGAGTTTTTTTGCAGAGGCGCAATTACGTTCTTTAAAACTTTATGATGATTTTCATTACTATGAATTTAAGGGCGGAGTTAATGCTAAAGTTTATAAAAACGTAATATTAACTCTTGGAGCAGGAAGTTATCAGACTTATCGAGAAGGAGGTAATTTTGTAAATCCGAAAAACAATAACGAATTTAGAATTTGGCCGCAACTTGTTTTAAATCAATTTGTTGGAAAGTTAAAAATAGAGCAGCGTTACCGCTCAGAAATTAGGTTTACATGCAATGGATACAGAAATAGGTTTAGGTATAGAGTTGGATTATCATATCCGTTTGGCAAAGTCAAAAATGATTATAAACCTTTTCAATTTACTATCAGTAACGAACTTTTTTTTACCGATAAAGAACCATTTTTTGAAAGAAATCGATCATTAATTGCATTTAATTTCAAACCATCAAAAACTACTTCTTTGCAAGTTGGTTATTTGCACCAATTTGATTATAAAATAAATGATGAAACGGGTAGAGATTTTTTGCAAATAGGTTATTTTTATGAAATATTCAAGTAGTTAATGTGAATTTAAAAGCAATTAATTTGTGTTAATTTATATTATGAATGGTATATTTTGTTTACTTTTGCACAAAAAAAATAGTTAGAAAATCCCTAACCAAAAAGTTCTTAAATAGTGTTAAACAGACGACATATTCGCACCAAAGTAATGCAATCGATTTATGCGATGCACCAATCTGCATCAGATGATCTTGAAAAACAAGAAAAATTTCTTTTTTTTAGTCTCGATAATATTCAAGATTTATATTTGACAATGTTGTCAATTTTGACTTCTATCAAGAAAACAGAAGCGACTTTTCTTGAAAAGTCAAGTAAAAAACACTTAGCAACAAAAGAAGAAAAAAGTCCAAATTTAAAATTTGTAAATAATCAAATTTTTCAATTTTTAGGAGATAATAATTCTTTGAATATTGCAATCGAAGACCGAAAAATTGACTGGAATCTTCATAGCGAATACATTCAAATTTTGCTAGACGAAGTCAAAAAAAGTGAATTATATAACAACTATATGTCCAACAACAAAAGCGATTTTGCCGAGGATAAAAAATTTATAGAAAACATTTTCTCCGAAATAATTGTTCCAAACGAAAAGTTATACGAATTCTTAGAAGACAACAAACTTACTTGGATTGATGATATTCCGACAATAAACACATTGATTGTTAAGCAACTAACTGAAATTAAATCATTAAACGACACTACTTTTAAAGTGCCAAGAATTTATAAAGATACCGAAGACAAAGAATTTGTTTCGAACCTTTTTAGAAAAACAGTGCTCAATGAGTCAGAATTCTCAAAAGATTATGCTGATAAAACCCCAAATTGGGATACTGATAGAATTGCCGAAATTGACACTATAATTTTGAAAATGGCAATTTGCGAGTTTTTGAAATTTCCGTCAATTCCAACAAAAGTAACCATAAACGAATATTTAGAAATTGCCAAAGAATATTCCACACCCAAAAGTAGTTTGTTCATTAACGGAATTTTGGACAATTTGATAAAAGAATATCAATTGAACGGAAAATTATTAAAAACAGGTCGTGGTTTGATGTAAAATCTTTTAGATCTTAAAACAGAAAAAAATAATAAATTTAAAAATCATTAAAATTCATGGAAAATTACACATTATTTATACAATTAGGATTGATGTTCGTAGTCATTTATTTCTTTATGATTCGACCACAACAACAACGTTCAAAAAATGAAAAAGCATTTGAAAGTGCATTAAAAGTTGGAGATAAAATCATTACAAAATCAGGACTTCATGGCAAAATTGCAGAATTGGCAGACACAACAGTTGTAGTAGAAACAATGTCTGGCAAACTTAAAATGGAACGTTCGGCAATTTCGCTTGAAATGAGTTCGGCTTTGAATAAGAAGTAAAGATTGTAGATTTAAGAATTTAGATTGAAAATTAAAGTACACAAAAAAACTCAAAATCATATTTAAGATTTTGAGTTTTTTTTATTTTAGAACTTTAAATGACTTACATTTTTTACAATCCCTAAAATGTTTATTAAGAAGAAAAGTCTGTGCTAGCTGTTAATTCTGCAATTTTCACAATAACTTCGACTGCTTTTTGCATACTTTCTACTGGAACATATTCATATTTTCCATGAAAATTGTGACCGCCAGCAAAAATGTTGGGGCAAGGCAAACCCATATATGACAATCGGCAACCATCTGTTCCTCCGCGAATTGGTTTTATTAGCGGCTCAATGCCGAGGCTTCGCATAGCTTTTTCGGCCAAATCGACAATAAACATGACTGGTGCTACTTTTTCTTTCATGTTATAATATTGGTCTTTTATGACAGTAACGACAATATCTTCGCCACATTGTTTGGCAAACTTACCATTGAATTTTGTAGTGATTTCCAAAATCATTTTTTTTCTAGATTCAAATTTTTCACGGTCATGATCGCGAATAATTAGTTCCAAAACCGTTTCTTCAATACTTCCTGTTAATCCAGTTATATGAAAAAAGCCTTCATAATCTTTTGTCTCTTGCGGTGTTTCGCCTTTTGGTAAATCGTTTATAAAATCATTGGCAATCAACATTGAATTAATCATTTTTCCTTTTGCATAGCCAGGGTGAACGCTTTTTCCTTTAAAAACTATTTTGGCTCCTGCGGCATTAAAATTTTCATATTCTAATTCGCCAATTTGGCTGCCATCCATAGTATATGCCCATTTTGCTCCAAATTTTTCTACATCAAATAAATCTGCACCACGACCAATTTCTTCATCTGGCGTAAAACCAACTCGTATTTTTCCATGTTTTATTTCTGGATTATTTACCAAAAATTCCATTGCCGTGACAATCTCGGTCAATCCTGCCTTGTCATCGGCACCAAGCAAAGTCAAACCATTTGTAGTGATTATAGTCTGCCCTTTGTAAAGCAGTAAATCTTGGAAATAATTAGGTGAAAGAACAATATTTTTCTCTGTATTTAAGATAATATCGCCACCATCATAATTATAAATGATTTGTGGTTTTACATCTTTGCCAGTAAAATCTGGCGTTGTATCATAATGAGATACAAACCCAATTACTGGCACATCGTGGTCAATATTACTTTCTAAAGTTCCCATTACGTAACCGTGCTGGTCAATAGTAACATCGGTCATGCCAATATTTTTCAATTCTTCGACCAGCAAATTGGCCAAATCAAATTGCTTGAAAGTGCTAGGTGTTGTTGCCGATTCGGCATCAGATTCAGTGTCAATTGTTACATAGCTGATGAATCGGTCTATAATATGTTGCATTTATTTTATAATTTTTATTTTTACAAATATATAAATTTTTAAATGTTTCAAATTTGATTATTAAAATAAAATAACCAAAATAAAAAATGGCTAAACCCAACACTATTCTTTATATTTGCATTTAATAATTTTTAAAATGATAGTTCTAAACGAATTAAATGCAGTCTCGCCAATTGATGGTCGATACAGAGGTAAAACGCAATCTTTGTCTAAATATTTCTCCGAAGAGGCCTTGATTAAATACCGAGTTTTGGTTGAAATAGAATATTTTATTGCGCTTTGCGAGATTCCTTTGCCACAATTAAAATCAGTTGATTCTGATGTTTTCGAAAGTTTGATAAATATTTATAAAAATTTTTCTACTAAAGATGCTATTTGGATTAAAGAAACCGAAAAAATTACCAACCACGATGTAAAAGCGGTTGAATATTTCATAAAAGATAAATTCAAAGAATTAAATTTGTCGCAATTTAAAGAATTTATTCACTTTGGATTGACATCGCAAGATATCAATAATACCGCAATTCCGTTGTCAACCAAAGAGGCTTTTCAAGAGGTTTATTTGAAATCGTTAATAGAATTGATTACCAAATTAAAAGATTTAAGTATCGATTGGAAAGACATTCCGATGTTGGCAAGAACACACGGGCAACCCGCGTCGCCAACAAGATTGGGTAAAGAAATTGGTGTTTTCGTAGAACGATTAGAAGAACAAATGCGGTTATTGTTTAATATTCCGTTTGCTGCCAAATTTGGCGGTGCAACAGGCAATTACAATGCGCATCATGTTGCTTATCCTAAAATTGATTGGAAAAAATTTGGAACTGATTTTGTAGAAAATAATCTTGGATTGCACCATTCGTTTCCAACGACACAAATAGAACATTACGACCATTTTGCAGCTTTTTTTGATAGTTTGAAAAGAATAAATACAATTGTTATAGACTTAAATCGAGATATTTGGACTTATGTTTCAATGGATTATTTCAAACAAAAAATTAAAGCTGGCGAAATAGGTAGCTCTGCAATGCCTCATAAAGTCAACCCGATTGATTTTGAAAATTCTGAAGGAAATCTGGGTATTGCCAATGCTATTTTTGAGCATTTATCAGCCAAATTGCCATTGTCAAGATTACAACGTGACTTAACTGATAGCACTGTTTTAAGAAATATTGGTGTTCCAATTGGTCACACTTTAATAGCATTTGAATCTACGCTAAAAGGTTTAAATAAATTGTTGTTGAATGAACCAAAATTTGCAGAAGATTTAGACAAAAATTGGGCGGTAGTTGCTGAGGCTATTCAAACTATTTTGCGCAGAGAGAATTATCCAAATCCATATGAAGCCTTGAAAGAGTTAACAAGAACAAATACAATTATTGATAAAAATGCAATTCATAATTTCATAAAAACATTAACTGTTTCTGATGCGATTAAAGACGAATTATTACAAATAACACCAAGTAATTTTGTTGGTATTTAGTCTTTGAAACAAATTAAAAAAAAAGCCAATATTTGTTAAAATATTGGCTTTTTTAGTATTATCGAAATTTTATTATCTTGAATAATTCGGCGCTTCTTTTGTGATTGTTACATTATGCGGATGACTTTCGTTGATGCCGCTGGCTGTAATTCTCACAAATTTTCCAGTTTCTTGTAATGTATTGATGTCTTTTGAGCCGCAATAACCCATACCAGCACGAAGTCCACCTATGAATTGCTGCATGCTTTCGTTTAATTCGCCTTTGTATGGAACACGTCCGACGATTCCTTCGGGAACTAATTTTTTCACATCGTCTTCCACGTCTTGAAAATAGCGGTCTTTTGACCCTTCTTGCATGGCTTCGACAGAACCCATTCCTCGGTAGGATTTAAATTTTCGGCCTTCAAAAATGATAGTCTCTCCTGGAGATTCTTTTGTGCCCGCCAAAAGTGAACCTAGCATAACACAATCTGCACCAGCTGCAATAGCTTTTGGGATATCTCCTGTATAACGTATTCCGCCATCTGCAATTACCGGAACTCCGGTTCCTTTTATTGCGGCTGCAACTTCTAAAACTGCCGAAAATTGCGGAAATCCTACTCCAGCAACAATTCTAGTTGTGCAAATTGAACCTGGACCTATTCCGACTTTTACGCCATCGGCACCGTTTTCAACGAGAAATTTTGCTGCTTCGGCTGTAGCAATATTTCCTACCACAACATCAAGAGTTGGATATTTATCTTTTATAATTTTCAAAACATTTACAACGCCTTGTGTATGTCCATGTGCGGTATCAATAATTACTGCATCGACACCAGCATTTACAAGTGCATCGGTTCTTAATAATGCGTCTGCTGTAACCCCGATTGCTGCCGCTACCCTCAAACGTCCAAAATTATCTTTGTTAGCAATTGGCTTTTGAGTTAGTTTAGTAATGTCTCTAAATGTAATTAATCCTACCAATTTGTAATCTTTGTTGACAACTGGCAACTTTTCGATTTTGTGTCCTTGCAAGATAACTTCGGCTTCTTCAAGCGATGTTCCTTCTGCAACTGTAACGAGTTTTTCGCTTGTCATGACCTCAATAATTGGCCTGTTATTGTCTTTCTCGAAACGCAGGTCTCGATTGGTTACAATTCCTTTTAAAACTTTATTTTGGTCAACAATTGGTATGCCACCTATTCCAAATTCTTTCATTACCAATTTTGCATCGGCAACGTTAGCAGTTAATGGCAGGGTTACTGGATCTATAATCATGCCCGATTCGGCACGTTTTACTTTACGAACTTTGGCGGCTTGCTGGTCAATAGTCATGTTTTTATGCAATACTCCAATGCCACCTTCTTGTGCCATTGCTATTGCCATTGCGGACTCTGTGACGGTATCCATTGCGGCAGAAACAATTGGTACATTGAGTGTTATGTTTCTAGAAAATTTGGATTGAATGTTGACTTCTCGTGGCAAAACATCTGAGAAATTGGGTACTAGTAAAACGTCATCATAAGTGAGACCTTCTCCAATAATTTTAGAATTGTGTGCTGTCATTGCAATTTATAGGATTGTTGTTAAATTGCAAACAAAGATAACTAATTTATTTTAGAAAATAGACTTCGCGACATAAGACTTTAGACATAATAAATTAGACGCTACATTTTAACCCAAACTAAACGTCAGAAAGACTTGCGATAATGATAAACCTTTGACAAAGGTGCTCAACAATAGAATGTTTTAATGCGTAATTAGGATTTAAAATGTTTTCTAAAAAGTCAATCGTCCAAGCCCAAATAGCAACGTAAAACAAAATTGTCTGACAAACTTTAGTTTTTTGGTTTAAAAAAAGCGACCAACGGAAGCTCTTTTTGAAACTAATAAAACTGTTTGTCAGACGATTTTTTTGAAGTGGATAGTTGGAATAGCTTCTAAAAATTATTGAATTGTATAAATTTTAGAACTTGTTTCGCACAATCTGAAATATCCTAATGGAAAATTATTAAAATCAGTTGTATTCTTAATATTTCCTTTGGCGGTTGCAGGCGGTGTTGAGAATGGTGCGCCACCTTGTGTGCCAGATAATTCTATTATTACTTTGATGTAATTAAAATATTCTTTTGAAATGCCAAAATGTGTCAAATCTAATTGATCTCCTGCTATTAAATCGTCTTTAAAATCGATGCTAAAGTAAGGATTTCCGTTATAGAATAAATCTTCATTAGCCTTAAATTCGGGTCTAAGTCCTTTTGCATATTTGAATTTAAAAAGATAATAATTTGCTTCGTTTACTGGATCTAAAAAGTTGCCATTTATTTTTAAAACATCGCCACCAAATCCGGTTTGAGTTGTTTGTACAATGTTAATTATTGGTGCTACTGGCATCATTTTTTCAGTTGCTGTATATGTTTGTCCTTTGTTTAGAATATTTAAAGTATAAACTTCATTGATTATAGGTATAAAATTAGAACAAACGTACTCGCCAGTATTTGGTGTTTCGATGAAATTAAAAACTACATTCGAACTGCTAATAACACTTACTGATGCGCCCGAAACTACCGGGATTGTATTGGTATAAAAATCGGTTGTCGTAGATAATTTGATTTTTTGAACAGCACCAGTTGTGCCTTTTTCCCAATTTATTGCTGCATCAATAACTAATTTTGGTTCTTGATTGTCGAGAGGAATATCTACAACATCTTGGCAAGAATATAAGACAAATATTGAAAAAGCGAATATTAAAAAGTGTATTTTTTTCATTTTTATTAGAATTTAAAATTATAGCTTACGGCGGGAACAATTCCAAAAATTGATGTTCGCACAGCTTCATTATTACCAGTATCTTGGTTTTGGCTAAAGTTAATTGAGGCAGCATTCATGCGGTTATAAACGTTGTAAATACTAAAAACCCATTCGCCTTTCCAATTGCGTTTGTCGTTTTTTCGTGGTGTTAATGTTGCTGAAACATCAAGATGGTGAAAATAAGGCAAACGGTTTTCATTACGTAATCCATAACTAGGAATAACCAAATCTTGATAAGTATATTGTCCTTTTGGAAAAGTTGCTGGTTGCCCTGTTTGTAGAATAAAATTGGCTCCAAAACTCCATTTTTTGTTTAAATTATATGATGAAGTTACGGCAAGATTATGTAATTTGTCAAACGCCGAACTGTACCATTGTCCATTATTAATACCTATTTCGTTGGCGTTTCTGCCCGGAGTTTGTTGTTCTGACTTTGACAAAGTATAAGCAACCCAACCTGTTAGTTTTCCCTCGTTTTTGCGAAATAAAACCTCTAATCCATAAGAACGTAATTGCCCATTAAGCACTACTTGCTCTAGTGCTTTGTTAGCAATTAGGTTGGCGCCATCTATGTAGTCTATACGATTTTGAACTTTTTTGTAATAAGTTTCAACTTCCAGCGAATACATATCATCTTTTAAATTTTTGAAATAACCAAGTGCCACTTGATCTGCAATTTGTGGTTTTATAAAATTGTCGCTTGGTGTCCAAACATCTAGTGGCGTTGGCGATGAAGTATTGGTGACCAGTTGCAAATATTGAATCATACGGTTGTAACTAGCTTTAACGGATTGCTCATCGGATAATTGATAAGCAATTGAGAATCTAGGCTCCAAAAAATCGAAACTTTTTAGCGAATTGTTACCATTATATTGTTTGGTGCCAATTGGAACTCCTTTTTCGTATATTTGTGCATCTTGATTAAAAGTTACTGCTTCATTATTAGCATATACATTTGTTGTTGATGGTCCTAGTCGAAAAAACATACTTGAACGTAAACCATAAGAAAGTGCTATTTTTTTAGAAATTTCTTGTTCTGCTTCAATATATAATGCTGGTTCAAATGCGTATTTCCTATCCAATTGGTCAAAATTAATACTAGACCCTGGTTTGTCTGGACGAATTGTTCCTGGATTGAAATCATAATAAATAGCATTGGCACCGAAATTCAACTTGAACTTGTCTGAAATATAATTTTTAAAATCATATTTGATGTTGTAATTTTTGATTCCAGAATCCCATTTGAAACCAACAAAATCGAGGCTCAATCCATAATAATAATCAGCATATATCAATGATAAATTTGAGAATAATTTGTCAGAAAACAAGTGGTTCCAACGAAGATTTAATGTTGCGTTGCCGTAGGTATTTACAAAACTTTTGCTGATTCCAAATATATCACGACCAAAATAACCTGACATATAAATATTGTTGTTCGGGTTTAATTTATAAGATAATTTGGCATTCAAATCATAAAAGTAAGCTGTATTGTCTTTTTGTTCCTCGGATAACTTCAGAAACAAATGTGCGTAAGAACCGCGACCAGCAACCAAGAATGATCCTTTGTCTTTTACAATAGGTCCTTCTAAAAGCAATCGACTAGAAATTAGTCCAATGCCGCCGTTTACAGCAAATTTTTTGCTATTTCCGTCTTTTTGATAAATATCAAGAACTGAAGATGCACGGCCTCCGTATCGAGCAGGAATACCACCTTTATAAAGTTTCAAATCTTTTATTGCATCAGGGTTAAAAACCGAGAAAAACCCAAAAACGTGCGATGAATTAAAGATAGTTGCTTCGTCCAACAGAATCAAATTTTGGTCAGCACCGCCACCGCGAACATTAAATCCTGATGCCCCTTCGCCAGCATTGGTTACGCCTGGCAATAATAGAATTGATTTCAAAACATCAACCTCACCCAATACAACTGGCATTCTTTTTATGGTCGAAATAGACAATTTGTTGACGCTCATTTCGGGTTTGCGAATGTTGGTTTTGGTACTTTTTTCAGAAACTACAACTTCCTGCAAAACCTCTTCTGAACTCAAAAGTTTAAAGTTGGTTTTGGTGTTTTTATTCAACAAAATTATTTCTTCAATGGACTGAAAACCCAGCGAACTGATGTTTACTTTGTAGTTTCCTTTTGGAATTGTTATCGAAAAAAAGCCGTATTCATTGGTTAAGACTCCAGTTTTTAGTTCAGGAATTGCAACATTGACTCCTATTAATGTTTCGTTGGATTTTGAATCAGAAATGGTTCCAGAAAGTGTGAATTTTTCTTGAGAAAAACTCTTTGAAAAACCAATAAATAATAATAATGTAAAAATAGTATGCTTCATTGTCATATGAAATATGTTTTATTTAGTTAAATATAGGACGGCTGGATTTGCTTTTTATTACAAAAGTTGTGTTAAATTTAGGTTAATAATTACTAACTGAATCTCAGTCTTACAAAAACGTGTTTAATTCCTTTTTTGTCTGAGTCTCGTTCGTCTATTTCGAGAATGTCATTCATTGATTTTAGCATTGGTGTTAGTTTTGAAAAACCATAATTTCTGGGGTCAAATTCTGGTTTTTTCTTAGATATCAGGTTACCTACATCTCCTAAAAATGCCCAGCCGTCGTCGTCACCAATTGCTTCTAGAGTGTCTTCAATTAACTCAATTGTTTGGTTGTCAATTTTGTTTAAGGTTTTAGGTTTATTGGTTTCAATATCAATAATTTCGGGTAATGATTTGGTAGTTGCATTAGTCGATTTTGCAACATTTTTTTTATTATCAGCTGTTACAACAGTTGGTTTTTTGTTATTTTTTTTGATTGCTCCGTCCAAAACTTCAATATAAATAAAACGGTCACAAGCCACAATAAAAGAATTTGGTGTTTTCTTTTCTCCAATTCCGATGACTTTCATTCCTGATTCTCTCAAACGAATTGCCAATCTCGTAAAATCTGAATCGCTGGAAACAATACAAAAACCATCTACTTTGTCCGAATAAAGCAAGTCCATAGCATCGATAATCATGGCAGAATCAGATGAGTTTTTGCCAACCGTGTAGCTGTACTGTTGAATTGGTGTAATGGCGTGTTCCAGCAATACCGATTTCCAACCATTGGCATTTGGCTTGGTCCAATCGGCGTAAATGCGCTTGGTTGTTGGTGTGCCGAACTTTGCAATCTCTTCCATCATGCCTTTTACGTTGCTATAGGGAACGTTGTCAGCATCAATTAGCACGGCTAGCTTTAATTCTATATTTTGATTTGACATGATTTATTTTTTTCTAGTCACAAATACGCAACGGTACAAAGTTATTTTATTTTGTGATTAGTATTCAAATTAATTTGAATTATTAGCTATTTTTTTACTACTGACTTCGTAAATTTCAAATATTTTTTTGTGCAAGTAGTTGTTTTTTCTGTCATATTATAACCTTTATATTTTCTGCAACATCAGCCGCAATAATATTAGCTTTTAATAGTTTCTCAAGTTCAGAAAGTTGCCTTTTAAGTTATTTGATGTGATGTATAAAATATTTTCAAAGGTAATTTAATTTTCTTATTAAAGTTGATTTATTAGCCCCAGTATCAGCAGTATCTTTTTTTCTAACTAGCTTTTAAATCTTGATAAAAAAAAATATACTAGTGGATAGCGTAAAATAGCTTTTGAAAAATATTTCGAAAATTGCATTCATATTATGGTAGGAATTATTAATTTTGTAAATCTTTAAAATTGAGATAAAATGGTAAAAGATTTATTCGAAAGAATTCAAAACAATAAAGGTCCTTTGGGCAAGTGGGCTAGTCAGGCCGAAGGATATTTTGTCTTTCCGAAGTTAGAAGGCGAGTTAGGGCCAAGAATGAAGTTTCATGGCAGGAATATATTGAACTGGTCTATTAATGATTATTTGGGACTTGCAAACCACCCAGAAGTTCGGAAAGCCGATACTGATGCAGCCATGAAATATGGAGCCGCATACCCAATGGGAGCGCGAATGATGTCTGGTCATACAGACGCTCATGAGCAGTTAGAGAACGAATTAGCAGCATTTGTTAATAAAGAAGCTGCTTATTTATTGAATTTTGGATACCAAGGAATAATGTCAACAATTGATGCATTGGTGACTAAAAATGACATAATTGTTTATGATGTTGATGCGCATGCTTGCATCATCGACGGTGTAAGATTACACATGGGTAAACGTTTTACTTACCGGCACAACGATATTGAAAGTATGGAAAAAAACCTGCAACGTGCGACTAAAATGGCAACAGAAACAGGAGGAGGCATACTTTTTATTACCGAGGGTGTTTTTGGAATGAGAGGACAACAAGGCAAATTACGTGAAGTTGTTGAACTAAAAAAGAAATATAACTTCAGGCTTTTAGTTGACGATGCACATGGATTTGGTACACTAGGAAAAACAGGCGCAGGAGCAGGCGAGGAGCAAGGAGTTCAAAATGATATTGACGTTTATTTTTCGACATTTGCTAAATCAATGGCGAGTATCGGAGCGTTTATAGCTGCCGACAAAGAAATTATAGATTATTTGAAATACAATTTACGTTCTCAAATGTTTGCTAAATCGTTGCCCATGATTCAAACTCTTGGAGCATTGAAACGATTAGAATTATTGCGTAACCACCCAGAATTGAAGGACAAATTGTGGGAAAACGTCAATGCTTTACAAAATGGTTTGCGTGAACGTAACTTCAATATTGGCGACACAAACACTTGTGTTACTCCAGTTTACCTAGAAGGTAGCGTGCCAGAAGCAATGATTATGGTGAATGATTTGCGAGAGAATTACGGCATATTTTTATCGATAGTAATTTATCCAGTTATTCCAAAAGGGATAATTTTGTTGAGAATGATTCCGACAACCACACATACACTCGATGATGTTAACGAAACTTTGACTGCTTTTGAAGCTATTAGAGAAAAATTGGTTAATGGAACCTATAGAGAAATTGCTGATAGAACTACTGTTAACATGGATGCTTAAATTATTTTTCAGTTTTTAGTTAAAAAAAAAATCATTTGTCAAAAGCAAATGATTTTTTTTTAACTAATAAACCTAAAACTTAACCTAAAATCTGTGCAGCATGTGCCTTAGTTTTTACATCAGTAATAACTTCGTCGATAATTCCGTTTTCGTTGATTATGAATGTTGTACGGTGAATGCCATTATATTCTTTTCCCATAAATTTTTTTGGTCCCCAAACGCCAAATGCTTGAATAACTGATTTATCCTCGTCAGCAAGCAACGGAAATGGAAAATCATATTTTTCTTTGAATTTTAATTGTGCTTTGGCGGGGTCGGCACTTACGCCCAAAATCGCATAATTATTACTCGTGAATCTTTCAAAATTATCCCGTAAATCACAAGCTTCGGCAGTGCAACCAGGCGTGCTGGCTTTTGGATAAAAGAAAACTACCAATTTTTTGCCTGAGTAATCGGATAATTGATGCGTTTTTCCATCTTGGTCTAATGCAGAAAAATTGGGTGCTTGATCGCCTTTTTTTAATGTTGTCATTTTTTTAGTTTTTAGATTCCTGATAATTAGATGTCAGATAATTGAATATATAATTTGATTTTAAAATTGAAAAATCGTTTCTTTACAATCCAAATATACCAAAAAATGAATAAAAAAGAGCGTGTTGCATTTGTTATAAATACGTTAAAAGAATTATATCCATCAATCCCGATTCCGCTTGACCATAAAGACCCTTATACTTTGTTAATTGCAGTTTTATTATCTGCGCAATGCACTGATGTCCGGGTCAACCAAATTACACCGATTTTGTTTGCGAAGGCCGATAATCCATATGATATGGTCAAGATGTCCATAGAAGAAATCAAGTCAATAATCCGTCCTTGTGGTTTGTCGCCAATGAAATCTAAAGGAATTTATGGTTTGTCTCAAATGATTATCAATGAGCATAATGGTGAAGTTCCTAAAAGCTTTGAAGCCCTTGAAGCAATGCCTGCTGTTGGTCACAAAACTGCGAGTGTGGTAATGAGTCAAGCGTTTGGAGTACCTGCTTTCCCAGTTGATACGCACATTCATAGACTCATGATTCGGTGGGGATTAACCAATGGAAAGAATGTAATGCAAACTGAAAAAGATGCCAAAAGGTTGTTTCCAGAATCGATTTGGAACGATTTACACCTTCAAATTATTTGGTATGGCCGTGAATACTCACCTGCACGTGGCTGGATTCTCGACAATGATATAATTACAAAAACTGTTGGAAAACCAAGTATATTGAGAGATTATTATAATAAAAAAGCCTCTAAATAGAGGCTTTTTTATTTAAAATTAATTTGCAATAATTTCTATATTTTGCTTACCCGTTTTTATAATACGCAAAGCTTTTGAGTAGTTTAATAAAAAAGAAACCGTTTCTTTTTTTGGATTCAATTTAATTGTGGTTACAATTTGTTTAGAGTAAATTTTTGCCATCTTATGTTTTGTTTAGTTAGTTAAATCAAAACGCAAAAATTATAACAATATTGTTAATTGGTTAATATTATTTTGTGCTTGTCAATAATTTTTCGAATATTCATTATTGCATATCGCATTCTACCAAGTGCAGTATTGATGCTAACGCCCGTTATTTCAGAAATTTCTTTAAAACTTAAATCTTGATAATAACGCATCATCAAAACTTCGCGTTGGTCTTCTGGCAACTCAAGAATGAGTTTTTTTAAATCTAATTCGACTTGTTCGCTAATTAGCTGGTTTTCGATAGTTGCACAATTATCAGTCATAATTGAGAAAATAGAAAATTCTTCGGTCTCTCTCAACATTGGCATTTTTTTGTTTTTTCGAAAATGGTCAATGATTAAATTGTGAGCAATTCGCATAACCCATGGTAAGAATTTCCCTTCTTCGTTATATGAATTAGATTTTAAAGTCTTAATAACCTTAATGAAAGTATCTTGAAAAACATCATCACATACGTCGCGATTTTGAATTTTTGAATATATAAATCCGTAAATTTTGGACTGGTGTTTTGAAATAAGAAGCGACAAGGCATTTTCGTTTCCTGCCATATAATCTTTAACCAACAAAGAATCGGGAGTTTGTACAATAGCCATAATAATTACAATTAAGTGAGTATAATTTTCTATTAAAGTAATTTTATTGTATAGGCGTCGTTATTTTGTTGTTAATAATTTTCCAAATATTGCTAATAAAATTTTAATAATCCAAATTGTTATCAATATTTAACACTTGTTTTGCAGTAAATATTTTTTTTAATTAGAAATGAAAACATCATTTAGTCGTCTTTTCAAAACGTATAACCATTTTTTATAAATCGATTACATTACAACCTTTTAATTCATTATCAAATTGATTATCTTTGCATATATTCAAAAATTGTTATGATTCATCAAGATATTTCTAAACTCGAACCAAAAAAAAATATAATTATTAAAGGTGCGCAGATTCATAATCTGAAAAACCTTGATGTTGCAATTCCAAGAAATAAATTGGTTGTAATTACAGGACTTTCGGGTTCAGGAAAATCATCGTTAGCATTTGACACTTTATATGCCGAAGGTCAACGCCGCTACGTAGAAAGTTTGTCGTCTTATGCACGACAATTCTTAGGACGATTAGACAAACCAAAAGTCGAATATATAAAAGGAATTGCTCCAGCAATAGCAATAGAGCAGAAGGTTAATACTACAAATGCCCGTTCGACCGTTGGAACATCTACTGAAATTTATGATTATTTGAAATTACTTTTCGCAAGAATTGGTAA
Organism: Bacteroidota bacterium; assembly: GCA_043769905.1. Lineage (GTDB taxonomy): Bacteria > Bacteroidota > Bacteroidia > Flavobacteriales > Flavobacteriaceae > Flavobacterium. The sequence goes on along the minus strand of JAYVIW010000031.1, from coordinate 3,578 downwards.
AACTTATTCGCCGATTTCGGGAAAAGAAGTTAAAAAAGATACCGTTACAGATGTTGTCCTGAAAGTAAAAACGCTTAACATTGGAACAAAATTATTGTTGCTTGCACCAATTAAGCTAGAAGAAGGTAGAAAACTTGAAGACAAATTAAAAGTACTTTTGCAGCAAGGTTTTGCAAGAATTTTGATTGATAATGAAATGATTCGCTTGGACGACGATTCAATCAAAAATGCAACTATTTCAAAAAATAAAAAAACTGAAATTTTGCTGATTATTGATCGAATTGTGGCTCCAGTTATTGATGATTCATCAGAGGATTTTTACAATCGCTTGTCAGATGCTGTTCAAACTGCTTTTTTTGAAGGTAAAGGCGAATGTTTTCTGCAAGATTTGAATGATAATAAACGCCTTCAGTTTAGTAATAAATTTGAGTTAGACGGTATTAATTTTCCCGAGCCAAATGTACATTTGTTTAGTTTCAATAATCCTTATGGTGCTTGCTTGGCTTGCGATGGTTATGGAAATGTGATTGGAATTGACGAAGAATTGGTCATTCCTAACACAGCTTTATCGATTTTCGAAAATGCTATTTTTCCGTGGCGAGGCGAAAGTATGGGGTGGTACCGCGATGAATTGGTAAACAAAGCCTATAAATTTGATTTTCCGATTCACAAACCTTATTTCGAATTGACCCAAGCTCAAAAAGACTTAGTTTGGTCAGGAAATTCCTTTTTTCAAGGGTTGAATGATTTTTTCAAAGATTTAGAAGCCAAGAATTATAAAATTCAAAATCGAGTCATGCTTTCTCGCTATCGTGGAAAAACCAAATGTCATTCTTGCAAAGGAAAAAGATTGCGAGTTGAAGCTTCTTATATAAAAATTCAAGGAAAAACAGTTTCTGATTTGGTCGATTTACCAATAAAAAAATTGATTCCGTTTTTTGAAAGTTTAAAACTTTCTGATTATGACGCCGTTGTTGCCAAAAGATTATTACTTGAAATTAAAAATAGATTGGCATTTTTATCCGAAGTTGGTTTGGATTATTTGACATTAAACAGAAATTCTGCAACACTTTCAGGCGGTGAATCGCAACGAATTAATTTGGCAACTTCGCTTGGAAGTTCGTTGGTTGGCTCAATGTACATTCTTGACGAACCAAGCATTGGTTTGCATCCAAAAGATACTGAAAAACTAATTAAAGTTTTAGTTGCTTTGCGTGATTTAGGTAACACAGTTATTGTTGTCGAACATGACGAAGATATTATGAAACAAGCCGATATGATTATCGATATTGGTCCAGAAGCAGGAACTTTTGGCGGCGAGTTGGTTGCTCAAGGAACATTTGACGAAATCTTAAAATCAGATTCGTTAACAGCACAATATTTAAATGGTAAAATGGAAATTACAACTCCAAAAAAACGAAGAACTTGGAAACAATATGTCGAAATTTTGGGTGCAAGAGAAAACAATCTTCAAAATGTTGATGTAAAGTTCCCTCTTGAAGTTTTAACAGTAGTTACGGGTGTTTCGGGTTCAGGAAAAAGTACTTTAGTTAAAAAAATCTTGTTTCCAGCAATGCAAAAAAAGATTGATGGAATAGGAGAGAAGGCAGGGCAATTTACTGATATGCAAGGTTATTATCATAAAATTAAACATATTGAATATGTCGATCAAAACCCAATTGGACGAAGTTCTAGATCAAATCCGGTAACTTACATCAAGGCTTATGATGATATTCGAGAATTATATGCCAAAGAAAAATTATCTAAAATTAGAGGTTATCAAGCGAAACATTTTTCGTTCAATATCGACGCTGGTCGTTGTGAAGTTTGCAAAGGCGAAGGTTCCATAAACGTAGAAATGGTTTTTATGGCAGATGTTTCTTTACCTTGCGATGCATGTAATGGTAAACGTTTTCAGAAAGAAGTTTTAGAAATTTCGTTCGCTGGAAAAAATATTTACGAATTATTAACGTCAACTGTTGACGATGCTTTGGCGTTTTTTAAAGAAAATAATCAAACTAAAATCGTTCAAAAACTACAACCTTTGCAAGATGTAGGATTGGGTTATGTGCAATTGGGACAATCATCAAGCACACTTTCGGGTGGCGAAGCGCAACGTATAAAGTTAGCATCATTCTTAGTAAAAGGAACAACTAAAGAAAAAGCATTGTTTGTTTTTGATGAGCCTACAACAGGCTTACATTTTCACGATATCAAAAAATTGCTATCATCATTCGATGCTTTAATAGAAAAAGGTCATTCTATAATTGTTATTGAGCATAATCTGGATATGATCAAATGTGCCGATTGGGTTATTGATCTTGGACCAGAAGGCGGCGAAAACGGTGGCCATATTTTGGCCGTGGGTACTCCCGAAGAGGTTGCTAAAAACAAAAAATCGATTACAGGAAAATATTTAATAGAGAAGTTGTAATTCCTTTTTAATACATATTTTAAAAAGCTTCAAATGAAATGTCATCTTGAAGCTTTTTTTGTGAATATTAAAATCAAATTCCAAATTTGTAGGATATTGATAATTCAAAAAATCTAATTATTATACTATTAATATTTCATAGTTAAAGTAATTTTAAAGTTTGGCACGAGATTTGAATAGTTTAATATAATTAAAATTATATTCAATTAAAATTGTAATATTAACAATTAAATTATTTGATTATGAACAAAATTACATCATTTGTAACAGTTTTAATGTTGGTTGCAACAGCAACAAAAGCATCAGAAGTAATCAATTTTTCTAATAGTAATTTAAATTTCGACGCTCGATTTAACAACGATGAGCCGATTCAGTTTTTAGAAAGTGGCATAGATTTTTTTGTTTTTCCAAACGGCGATTTCGATTTTAATACAAGACTTAATGATAGTCAAGGCGATTATTATTTCAAAACCGCTGGACGAAGAAATGTTGCGGCAAACGGTCAAGGTATAGAAAATTATGGTATTAGAATCGAAAGAGATAATTTTGGAAGAATTCGCAGAATTGGCAATACATTCATTAATTATGATTTTCAAGACAGGGTTTCTAGAATTGGATCGGTATTCTTGCGGTACAATAGATTTGCATTAATTCAAATTGGTGGTTTGCAATTGGTTTATAACCGATTCGGAAACTTAATTAACACTTATGGTTCTGTGAAATCAAATAGAAATCCTGGGTTTATAAATAATTATTACAGCAATAATTGTAACTATAATTACAACAATAATATTAACTCGCATCAATATAATGTCGAAGACTATAACCAAGTAGAGAATGAGCCTTATTACTACAAATCTGACGGTTCGAAATCTAAATTTGATGAAAGTAATGATGAAATTAAAGAAAGTAAAAATAGCAATAAATAAATTTTTTTGAATAGTTAGCAGAAAAATTAATTTTGATTTTGGTTGGTTTTGTTAGAAAAATCTCGTTGGTACATGCCAATGGGATTTTTTGTTTTAATTAAATTTCAAATTAAATTTATTGAGGTGTTCTCTTATTTACTTATTATAATGTCTTGATATAAAACTCTTTGAGCACTCATCATTTTGTTTATTAGTATGTCAAAAATGTTATCCTT
>JAYVIW010000030.1:0-2422 GCA_043769905.1 Bacteroidota bacterium | reverse complement strand
ATTGTGTGGCGTAGTTCCTTTGGTTTCTATGGATTGTAAAGCTTCGTCTATGGCTTTTTTTTGCTCATTAGACAACAAACATTCATCAGGCGAACTCATTATAGATTTTACTTTTTCTACGAGAGAATAGTCCTGTAATTGACTAATCCAGTTGATAATATTTAATTTATCATTTTGCAGTTGTTGTATATTCATAATGATTTGATTTAAAGCGTTGCTATGTTTTTCTGAAAGAAATCTTTAAACTTCTTTTGAGTTAGGAAAGTATCTACCATTTTAAAAACCATGTTTTTTTCTTCGAGTTCCAAGCCTTGAATTAGTTTAACTTGTTCTACAAGTGATTTATCTTCAACGGTTACTTCTTGCGGAATATCACCCTCAAAATTAACCAATTGGTCGATAGTCATATTGAAATATTTGGCAATTTTACCAATCGCATCAATAGATAAATCTCTATCGCCAGTTTCTACTCTTGAGTAGTTAGATCGGTGCATTGCAATAAGTGTTGCTATATTTTGCTGGGTTAGACCTTTCTCTTCCCTTATTCGTTTTATATTTTTACCAATGTGTTGCATACTGTGTAATTTATTTACAAAGTTATCTAAAAAACACATATAATGCAATATGTATCTTTTTGATAAAATATAAGTTGTTTTATTGATGCATTTATTATAAATTTGTTGCGTATCAAAATAACACAATTATTTCAAGCTATGCAAAACTCACTCAACACCCAAAACCCAAACAACTACATTTTCGAGACAAAGTATTTAAAAATCCAAGTTCTAGGCGGAATTCGGTTTAATAATCTCGAAGCCATGCGAGTAACATTAGGAATCCAAAAACAAGGTAAGGAACAAGTATTACGGCAAAACATAGATTTATACAACGACACCAGTATAGAAAAACTAACCAGAAAAATAGCGGAAAGATTAGAAATAGGTACAACGATAGTAAGAAGAGATTTAGACCAACTGACAAACGAACTAGAAAACTACCGACTGCAAGAAGTAGAAAACCAAAGCAAAATCTACGAAAAGCAAGTAAAAGTATTAACCGAGAAAGAGATTAGGGAAGCGAATACCTTTTTGCAAACCCAAAACCTAATACCCAACACCCAAAACCTCATAGGAAAATCGGGCGTTATCGGAGAAGAAATCAACCGACTGTTAATGTATTTGATTTTTACGAGCAGAAAAACCAACAATCCGTTGCATTGCATTTCTTTGGGTAGTTCGGGAACAGGAAAAACGCATTTGCAAAGTAGCGTAGCGGATTTGATTCCCGAAGAAGACAAAATAGAAATGACCGTATTATCAGCAAACGCATTTTATTATTTTAACAGAACAGAGTTAAGAGGAAAATTGATTTTAATAGAAGATTTAGACGGAGCAGAAAGCGTATTGTATCCACTTCGAGAACTGCAAAGCAAAAAAAGAATCACAAAAACAGTAGTGCATAAAGACAAAAAAGGAACAACAAAAACTATTCATTTAACCGTTGAAGGTCCAGTAAGTGTAAGCGGTTGCACGACACAAGAGAGCGTTTATGAGGATAATTCTAACCGCAGTTTTTTACTTTACATTGATGAAAGCCAAGAACAGGACGAAAAAATAATGCAGTACCAAAGACAATTATCGGCAGGAAAAGTAAACCACGAAGAAGAAATTAGAACCAAACAATTATTGCAAAATTGCCAACGATTACTCAAAACCATCACAGTTAAAAATCCTTTTGCAGAATATTTAAGTTTACCCAATAGCGTGTTTAAACCAAGAAGAACCAACGCCCATTATTTGCAATTTATCGAGATTATTACTTTTTATAAGCAATACCAAAAGTTCCATCACATTGATAAGGAAACAGGCGAAGAATATATAGAAACATCAATAGAAGACATACAAGAAGCCAACGAATTAATCAAAGAAGTGTTATTAAGAAAGAGCGATATTCTGACAGGAAAAAGCAGAAATATGTTAGAATTACTCAAACAAAAAATGCAAGAAGACAATCAAGTGAATTTTACAAATGGTTACATCAGACGAAAATTACGCATACCAAAATCGAGTGTGCAACGCAGATTACAAGAGTGGCAAGATGTAGAAATTATCAAAAAACAAACCGATAAAAAAACCAAAAGTTATTGGTATGAAATAATCCACAAAACAGAATATAAAGTACTCGAAAGCCTTATAGATGATGCCTTAACAAAGTGTATCGACCAAATCAACCGACCCATAAACCCAAAAGAGAATACAAAATACGAACCGATTAAAATACAGTATATCAAGACATTAAGCGAAATCGACCCAAGTACAGTTGAGTCAGTTAAACCAAAGAAAATCAGCAAGTTAAATCCGCCAAAAGACTAAAAATGATGAATCCTAAAAAAACACATACCAAAAAAATAAAAAAAATGAAA
>JAYVIW010000029.1:0-8272 GCA_043769905.1 Bacteroidota bacterium | reverse complement strand
CCACTAACAGGCGGGAGCTTTGCGAAGGGGTTTGCTTTTGCAAAGCTCGAGTTAGGCGAAGTTCCCGCCTGTTAGGCGGAGGAATTTCCGCCTAACGTTATGCATCTACACGAGCGGTTGGGGCAAAAAAGCCTAAACCCTCGATTGAACACCAAAACATTGGGATATTCCTAATGTTTAAATTAAAAACCAAATCCCAACTGTCGTGTAACTGCTGTTATGTGAGGTTGTGGGTTTTTAAAATAGATTTTATTATGAAAATATTATTAGGTATTGTAATTGGAATAGTTCTATGTATGGCGTGGATTTATTATAGATGGACTAAAGACTAAACTTATGAAACTACAACTAAACAAAATAGTCGAAGTATTATCGAAAATGAAAGATGATGATTTTTACTTCAAAAATTATGCTCCTGAAATAATAGAAAGCTATGCTGATGAAATTGCAGAAGATTTTATGTGCTGGTGCGAAGAAAATAAAGGTTGGATTAACAATTACTCCAATCGCGAGAAGATGGTTATTTTTAAACGTGAACGCAAAAATCTCACATAACAGGTGGGAGCTTTGCGAAGGGGTTTGCTTTTGCAAAGCTCGAGTTAGGCGAAGTTCCCGCCTGTTAGGCGGAGGAATTTCCGCCTAACACCAGCTTTACGAACTTATCAATATATTTTTAACCTAAAATATTAAAATACAATAATTTATAAAAAACTAACCAAAAAAAACGCAACTCAAAATATAGCAATATGGAAACCAAACCAAAACCAAAATTAAAAATAACAATTTACAAATCAGAATTATTGGCAGAGTTCAGCTATTGCAACGCCAAAGATGTAGTTGCAGCCTTGAATAAAATAGTTATTGAAAACCGTAAGGATATGCCAGAATATTCAGATTATTCAGAAGCTCGACTAAAAAGACAAAAGACAATTTTTAGAGAAGAGATTATTTTATTCTTAATAAAATTCGGAGTTGACATTGATTATTTTGACAATAAAATAGATTAATTGCAATGCAAACCAATTAATTGCAACGCAAACCCAACAATCTCGACTTAAACCAGTTGGGATTTTTTTTTGTTTCAAATCTTTGTACTGTAAAACAACAACAATTGGACAATTCGTTATACAGACCGTTGCACAATGGTAAACAATACCAGCACCTAATGCCCGAAAGCAATTGCAAAGCAACCAATTCAGGAACAGGCGACACAGCACACAGTATTAACGAAATGGTTAAAATGGTCGAACAATACAGCCACCAAATGGCAAATATTGCACCACTATTAGAAAAACCAACGTTGCAAGAAACCATTGCAGCAATACACCAATTTTGGTACAACCATTTTCAGTATAAAGCAGATGGAGACGAACAATTTTTACGAAGTCCAGCATGTTCATGGAAACAAAGACACGATGGAATAGATTGCAAATCTTACAGTATTGGGGTTTCATGCACACTCACAGAGTTAGGAATTTTCCACTACATCAGAAAAGTAAACTATACAACAACCCCAAACGCATACAGCCACGTTTACGTGATTGTGCCACAAGACCAAAAAAGCAACAACATAGACAACGGTTATTATATAATCGATGCAACATTAAAAAATAATAATGAACTAGATTTCATTGAAAAACAAGACCAACCCATGTTAAACCACACATCATTAGCAAGCCCACACAACCCAAACTTAGGCAACCCAGAAGATTCAATAACAACAGAATCAGTTTTTACAGTTGGTGAAGCAATAGCAACTGGAGATGTAGGCGGTGCAATTGCCACAGTTCGAGAAATGTTGCCTAAAATTGGTTTGATGGATTTGCTGAAACCAGCGGAAGTAATGAACAAAATTAAAGACTGGTTAAACAGACTTTCTTGCATAGGTGGTTCGATGATGGACGCTGGTAATTTAAAAACAACACAAGAAGCCGTAGGTAGTTATTTTATGTCATTATTAATTGCCATTAATGATGCAGCTGCCGATGGTCGTTTAGATGATGTTTCAGATTTAATTGCAAGATATCAAGGACACGCCATTGCGGCCAAAAAAAGCTATTATTTCAAAACGGGCGAAGGTTTTAATTTTTGCTCTCGAGAAAGTTTGTACGCAATGCAACATTTATGCCTTTGTTACGAATGGATAGGAAAACATTTGAATGATTGGATGGTTGCTAGTTATAGTTATGTAAAAACTGGAACACAAGATTACACTACTCATGATATTGTAATTACAGGTCAATTTCCTTATGGTAATTCGGTTGGTATTCATGGCGTAACATTAGACAGAGTAAAACTTACCGAAAAAATGGGTACCATTAAAGCTTTTGAAGTTACTCAGAAAATTAAAGACACAATGCCAACAATGTACACACTTGATGCATTATTAGAAATTCAATATATTCCCGATTTAACTTTTACAAATGTTTTAACTAGACCTATTGTAGTTAACAAACCGAAACCAACAACAACACCAACAGGAGGCGGAAGCAACACCAACACAGGTGGTTCACAATCACCAACAAATGAGCCAGACAAAGCAGGTTTTCCATTAGTACCAGCATTAATAATCGGAGCAATAGGAATTGGAATTGCAATGAAAAAATCAAAAAAATAAAATCAATCATCAATCAAAAAATCATAAAATGGAATTTAAAAAACCAACAGAAAAAAGTGCCAAAGTAGGCGTGCCGTTAGCACTTGGTGCCATAGGCGGTGCAATGCTCAGCAACGGGTTGACATCTGCAATTTGCAAACCAAAAGATGTTTTGCCAACCCCAGAAGAATTAAAGAAAAAGAAAGTCGTTCAATACGTTATGGTTGGCGGTTCTGTACTAGCATTATGTGCCATTCAAGGTACTGATGTTGCAACAAATACCGTAACTGGCGTATTGGCTGGAATAGCCACCGCACAAGCCACAAGCCTTATTGCCAACGAAAGTGCTAAAAGTAGCACACTATCCAGCAAGTTAGTTGCCGATACAAAAACCAACACTTTTTTCAAGGCTGCTCTAGGTCTAGGTTGTCCATGCAGCGAAACCAATCTTGGTTACGTTCCAGACTATTCATTGAATCGTCCAAAAAGAAGACGTGGCATGAAAGGACCAAACGAATTAGAGTTTATGCCAGTACAAATCTCAATGAACAACATGGCAAGTTCTCAAAATCAAAATGCAGTTAACAACTGGAGAGCAGTTAGCTAAAAAAATCAATCATCAATCAAAAAATAATTCAAAAAAAATCAATCATGACAACAGCTCAAAAATTAGCCGCAGTAGGTTTCATTAACGACACTGGAATGGAAAAATCAAGCGGAATTGTAAGAATAGGTACTAAGAACTATGTTACAAAAACCAAAATCGTTGTAAAATCTGGCTTCTTTGCCGATTTGCAAAACGGAGACGCTTTAAAAGGTTCTGACTTACCAAAAGACGGTGTAAGATCATTAATTGGTAATAAATTAGCAGAGGGAACTTTACACCTTTATTTAGGTGGAAGAATTTCAATAGATACAACTGCCAACACAACAACTGATATTGCAACCGCCTCTTCAAAAGATGCTTTTTTAGCTTCGGCAGCTTTCAAATCAGAAGCACCAGGATATGTGAGAAATACATCATTTGCAGTTGTTCAAGGGACTCCATTGTGCGATGTAACTCTTTCTGTACTAAAAAATGACAAAATTGCAAACAGCAATCAAGACGATTTTAAGGAATTTGATATGTTCTACATTCGTCCAACTGTGCCAATGAATTATAACTTCAGATTACCTGAAGGAGTAACGCCAGTTGCAAACCACGCATACAGACTAGAGTTTGATGTATTGGAACTTACAGAAGTAGGACACGCTTAGTAAAAAATTCAAAATATCTTAATCATAAAAAGTCAATAGCTTCTGGCTATTGACTTTTTTTAATACTAAAAAAAAATGAATATCATATTAGAAGATAAAATTGAAGTTATTGCTCCTTTAGGAACAACCAGAGCTAGAAACAAAGTAACATTAGAACCAGGCAAAATAATTGGTGTAAAATGTTTCAACCAGCACGGAAAACTAGCAGAATTTGTTAGAGTTCAAATAAAAGACAATTCAGGTTTTGAATTATCCAAGTTAACAGCTTTAGAAAATTTCAGAGACAGAGATGTTGAATATTCAAAATCATTCAAACCATTAGCTACCGATGGCGGTCGACCAATTGAAATTAATATTGAATCGGACATTCCATTTATCAAAACAACAATATTTGATTTTGTATTTGTTTACGAGCAAACCACCGCTTCGGCTTATTGCCCTCAATAATTAAAATTTAAACAAAATGTCAAAACTTAATTTACAAACTCAACAAATAGAATCGGATTATATTCTTGAAAAAGAAAATGTAGTCAGTGCAATAATTGGCAACTACGGCAATAACGTTGTGTATTTTATTCGTGACGGAGTAAAGCGAATTTTGCCAGTTGCCAATCCAGATACAGGACTACCAACAGAACAATTTGAGTTTTTTTTTGGTGGAGATAGTTTTGATCTAAAAATCGAATTTAAATTTACAATAACACCCGAAACAGTCCCAATAAGAAATACTGGAAAAATAATAATAGACTTCGCAACCTTAAATAATAATTGTCAATAATGAAGGAAAAATTAGACAATATTATTGCAAAACTAAATCAAAACAAATTTTTTGCCGTTACGGTCATTAATTTAGATACTCACAAAAATATAGTTTGTAATAATACAGCAGAAAAACTAAATAATACTTACGGAAGCGTTAACAATTTTTTTGATACCATTTTCGATAATGGTGTAAACAAAATTGGAGTTAGAACTCGCAAAAAAAACGGCTCAAATTGGAAAGATGGACCAGAACCATATCTTGAATATACAAGAAACGGAGAAATTCAACAACCAAACAACGTTGCAACACAACAAGCACAAACCATTGCACCAATTGTTTACCCGCAACCAACATCGTTAAACGGTGCAATTAGTCTTGGTTTACCTGAATTATTAAATTATAACACAGCGTTAAACGAAAAAGTAAGACTTGAAGAAAGAAACAAGTATTTAGAAATTCGAAACACCGAGCTAGAAAAAGCAAATTCCGAGCATCGAGAAAACGAAATGAAAGCCCGTTACTCTCACGAAGAACGCCAACTAAAAGCAGAATCTAACAACAAAATGTTAGAAACTGCCACGCCATTACTCGCACCATTAATTGAAAAATTAATGGGTGCAATGTCACCAAGTGCCGCACCAGTTGCAGCAGTTGTACAAGGTTTAGGAAACCCAAACAACAGCGAAGTTAAAAATCAGTTTTTGAATATGGTTGAACAAATGCCAGATGTCAACATTAACATTTTAGGTTGCGTTCACAACGGGTTTAAAAATCAAGATTTTAGTAACGAATTAATTGAACTAATGCAAAAATACAATCTTTATGGCGAATAGCACACCAACTGGAGAGGTCAAAATTTCACTTTTTGCCGATGTTTTCGAAAACAACGCACGAGCAAAAGCATTGCAAGTTTTAGCCAATTTAGACATTGACACATTGCAAAAATTAGAGCAACTAGCCAACAGCAAAAAAGCTATTGAAATGCTGGTATCTAAATGGAAAACATTAAAGTTATTAGTAGGATTATAAAAAAATGACAACAACAAAAAAACATAGTACCCGAAAACCAGCACCAAACAAACTCATTCCTTCTGGGGGTGCTGGTTTGAAAGGTATTCCGCCCAACGCTGAAATAACAAAAGAAGTTGTTTCTAAAGGTGCAGATTTTACGGTTTGGTTGCTAAAATTGGCAGTTGTTGGCGTTATTGGTATTGTTGTTTATAATAAAATTACAAACCGTTTCAAAAAATGGAATTTTGTTAGCAATTATCCAATTTCAAATATATCTCAAGCCGAAGCACGATCAAGAGTTAACTCAATTATTGGTTCAATGTCGTTTTTTGATGGATTTGGCAACGAGTTTGAAACTGTGAGCCAATCAATTGCAGACTTGAATTATAACGGCTTCATTATGCTTTATAACGAGTTTGGCAAACAAGACGGACACTTAACCAGTGGCAAATTGACATTAATAGAATGGATTTACGACCAGTTTGATAAAGACGAAATTGCACAACTTTCTTTTTTAATGAACGGAAATTTTATAAAATAAAATCAATGACACCACAAGAACTAAAATACTCAAAAATTGGCGTAGGCGTTTTGATAGCTGGAGTTATAGCCTATTTTGTTTTTAAAAAAGACGATAATCAAGGCACAGGCATTGACCCAACCAACAACGGAAATGGTGGCACAAATTCAGGCAACTATATATTTAATCCTACAAAAGTAGCAAATGAATTATACGATGCTATGAAAACCGCCAATTTTGGTCATAAAAATATCATGGTTATTTTACAGCGAATCAATCAATCACAGTTCGGGCAAATTGTAACGGCTTTTGGTCGAAAATCATACAACGACATCACGGGCAACCAATACGGAGTATTTACACTTCCATTAGTAGGTTTACAAGGTTGGTTGAAAAGCGAATTAAGCGAAGACGATTACAGAACATTAAAATACAAATATCCTAATTATTTATAAAATTATGATTTTAGCTAGGCCAGCAGAAAATTGGTACAATTCAAAATTACCATTATTTTACGAAACACAACAACCAACCACCATGAAATATACAGGTCAAATACTTGATGAAAACATGAAAACATTGGCAAACGTTAATGTTAATGCACTTGGTGGCACCATAAGCACCCAAACTGATAAAGACGGGAAATTTTCAATCAATTTGCCTGGCCCAAAAACACCAATAACAATTTCATACATGGGTTACATCACCGAAACTGAAAATATTGAGTTTTTTACTCAAAACAGTTATTTACAATTGTACCCAAGTGCCGAACAATTGTCAGAAGTTGTAATCAGAAACCCCTACGAACCAAAAACACCTAAAAACGGAAATAACAACACGTTGTTTATTCTTTTGGCTGGTGCAGTTATATTGTATGGAGTATATGAAATGAACAAAAAACCAACCCCAAAAAGCAAAGCAGGATTAAAAAGACCTTATAACAGAAAACCAGCCCAAAAGGCTATTAAAGTATTAATGTAATGGCAAATTTTAACAGTTATTTACCCTTATTACATAAAGTTGAAGGAGGTTACCAAAATCTTGCAAAAGACAGAGGCAATTATAACTCGCTTGGTCAAAACGTGGGTACAAATTTTGGTATAGCTGCCACAACTTATGAATCGTATATCAAAAGACCACCAACGGTTGTAGATATGAAAAACATGACCATTGCAACGGCAAATAAGATTTATAAATTGTGGTACTGGGACAAATTAAAAGGCGACAACATACTCAATCAATCGATTGCAAATGTATTGGTTGATCATGGAGTTAACGCTGGAGTTCCTACCGCTAGATTTATGATTCAAAAAATTTTGAAAAATGATTTTAACCAAAATATCAATGTTGATGGAGTTGTAGGAAACAATACTGTTGCTGCTATAAATTCTGTTAATCAGTTGCAATTGTTTGATAAAATAAAATCATCACGATTGGCACATTATGACAATATTGGCGGTTCATTTTACCAAAGCTGGGTGAACCGTTTAAAAGCTTTTACTTATACCGAAAAAAAAAAAGCCGTAGCCATCGGGATAGGTGGCATTTTAATATTGACAGGTTTAGGCATTTACATTTATAAAAATTACGACAAATGGGTTACACAACATTAGCATTTCAAATTCCAAAAATAGAAGATACTCCACCTCCAAAAATAATCCAATCAATACCAATGGTAGATGCTACTGGCATTTTGGTTTGGAAAAATATATTGGACGATGGTACGGTTACTTTCACAACTCAGAGCGGTTCGGCATATGCAGGAAGTACAAGCGGACTGTTGCCATATAATGATGCTCCAACAGTAATACAAGTTAGCGAGGCAGTACCTATAATAGGTATAGGACAGACGGCAGTCGGTAAGATAGTTTTAGCAGTCGATATCAATAAGAATTACACAATTAATATAGTTTCAAACTACCCTCCAGAAATTGTTGAAACCGCTGTATTTATTGTCGAAAATGGTATCCCAAAAGTAGATTATAGTTTCCAAAACGTAGGTGGTGCAGATGTTGCGGCACAAACGGTAATATTCAAAATTCAAGAAAATTAAAATTAAAACACAATGAAAAAATTAATTGCATCAATATTTCTATTAATTGCATTTTCGGGTAGCTCCCAAGTC
>JAYVIW010000028.1:0-2883 GCA_043769905.1 Bacteroidota bacterium | reverse complement strand
GATAGTTTCAGATTTTGGTTTGTTGCCAATTCCGCCACCCGCATTTGTAACCCAAACTTTGGTATTATCGCCAGCTTGATACGTATTTGTCCACCAGTAGCCCGCATTTGTGTTTGTAAAATAGGTAGTATTTAGAGCAGGATTAGTATTCTGATGATTCAAAATCGAAAAACTTTCTCGTGGTGTTGGCAATCTCCAGTCCGCAAACCCGCCAAGTACTAAATTATCTGCATACGTATACGCGGATTCAATCGTCATTTCGCCACCATCGGCATGTTGCCACATCAATCCTGTTACATTATCGGTTATGGTTCCGTTGGCATTACTGGTAAACGACGGCATATTAATACTGTAATCATTGTCTTCACCAAAAGTTGCTGTATAACTAGTATTTTGTCCCGTATCGGCCAACAAATTCATCGTTTTTGTAACGCTTTGCGCGAATGAGAATGTAGTTATAAATAGTACTAGTAAATTTTTCATAATTTTAATTTAGAGATATAATTTTAGACGATTTCTATTTATAAATCTGGCACAAAATTTTGATTTCTTTTCCTGAAATTTTCAGGAGTGTCGTCGGTCATTTTTTTAAAAATATGATAAAAATTACTTTTGCTATCAAAACCCAGTTCATAAGCAATTTCATTTACAGGAATTAAGGTATCTGAAAGTAATATTTTTGCTTTCTCTATTTTTCTAGAAAGCACATATTGGTACGGAGTTAAACCCAAATATTTAGAAAATAATCTGGAGAAATGGTCCTTTTTCCATTTTGTGAGTTTAGTTAATTCTTCAATATCTAGTTTTTTTTCTAAATTGCTATTAATATAATTTACAATTTCTTTTACTTTAAATGGAATAGGGCTTAATTCTTCATTTTCTATACGATTGGCATCTATTTTTTTGTGCGAATAGTTATTTAATACAATCGAAACGGTCGATAATAAATCTTCATCTTTAAATGGTTTAACTATATAGCCTTGCGGCCTAGTTATGTTTACTTTATCTAAGGTGCTTTTGTCAGAATAGGAGGTGAGATAAACATAAGGAATTGTGTCTTTTTTTAGTAAATAACTGCCTAATTCGGTTCCTTCTTTATCTTTGTTTAGGTTAATATCAATAAGCACCAAGTCTGGTGGTGATTTTTCAATATATTGAATAGCATCTTCGACCGATGTAATATCGATAGTAACTTTGTAATTGTTTTTTTCTAAAACTTTTTTAATATGAAGTGCTATTAATAATTCATCTTCTACAACAATTATTTTTGATTTCATGAGATTAAAGTTTTATTGTTTTAAATTATATTGTAAAAATCGTACCTAATGAATTTTCAATTAATAGCGTACCTTTTATTTGCGACACCAAAAGCCGTACTAGTTCAAGTCCTAAACCGTTTTGCTGTTCTTGTTTGTTTTCAAACCCAATACCATTATCGGTTATAGTAAGCGTAAATTTTTTCTTATTTTCTTTTAATGAAATTTTAATTATTCCTGATAATCTGTTTACAAATGCGTGCTTGTACGCATTATTGATTAATTCGCTAACAATTAAGCCAATAGGTATGGCAGTTTGAATATCGAAATAAATATCATGTACATCAAGTTGCAATTCTATTTTTTTAAAACCTTGATAGGAACTTATAATAGATGAGATCAAATTGTTCATGTATTCTTTAAAATCAACTTTGCTTAAATTTTGACTTTGATACAAGTTTTCGTGCACTAAAACCATAGAGTTAATTCTGGCTTCGCTTACGCTTATAAAATCTTCAACGGTAAGTTTTTGGGCATCTAGTGCTTGAATTTTCAGTAAACTGATAACCATTTGCATATTGTTTTTTACTCTATGATGAATTTCTTTGAGCAATATTTCTTTTTTTACAAGCGATTTCTGAGTTCGTTTTTTTTCGGTCTCTATTACTTTATTTTTATTTTTAATAGTCTTATTTGTTTTAATGTAAAAAAATATAAATACCAAAGCAATTGATAGCAAAACACATATGAAGGTTAAAAGGTCTTTTTGATTTTTATTTTCAACTGTTTTGATTGTTTTTTGCTCTTCCAATGTTTTTATATTATTGTCTTTTATGGCTACATCAAAATCGGTTTGCAGCAAAATGTTTGTTTCATTGTTTATTTGTAAACTTCTTTTGGTTATAAAGTTTATTTGTTTTTGGTAATAATAATTTGCTCTTTTGTAATTTTTTGCATCTTCTTCTAATCTATACATATTGGAATAAAATTCATAATTATCGAATTGCTTGTACAACGAATCATGATAAGAAAATGCCTTGTTACTAAAAAATCGAGCTTCTTTTTTATTGTTTTCTTCCAAACAAATGTTGCTTAATATTACAAAGCATTCAATTTTATATTCTGGAATGGTATTTTTAGAATCAATTACTTTGTTTATGTAAGGAACAGCTGCATTATATTTTTTTAATTTATAATACGCATTGGCAAGGTTGTATAAAATTAAATTGTACTGCCATTCATTACACATTTTATATTTCTGAATAGATTTATAATTTTTAAAACTTAAATCTAAGGCCTCTTTGTATCTGCCCAGTTCATTAATGATGAGAGCTTTTTTGGCTTCGACTAAAAATTTATAATTATTTTCTTGGTTTTCAACACAAAGATTAATATAATAGAGCGCTTTTTCAATTTGGCACAATTTAGTGTATTGATCTGAAATTCTTTGAAAAAAATAGCTTTTTGAAATCGACTTTTCTTTAGATAAATAAGGTATTGCTTTTTTATAATAAAATAACGATTTGGCTATAGAGTCTTGGTAGTAATTATTATCGCCCAATAATCTATAAAAATTGACAATTGTGTTATTATTTTTATACATCAAAGCAAGTTTTAAATTCTGATT
>JAYVIW010000027.1:0-3314 GCA_043769905.1 Bacteroidota bacterium | reverse complement strand
ATAATCAAATTCAAATTTAATAATTTCTTTTGTGTCTAGGTAAATAAATGTATAAATCCAATGCCATTTTTCTACTTTGTCAATCCACTTGGATGGATGTTGTAGATTTTTTTCAGTTCCTGATAATCTAAATAGCCTGCTTGACTTAGATAATTGCGGCTCAAAATGTAATTGTAAAATAAATCCGTTTATGTTAATTTGATTCATATTTTTATCTTTAAATTCATTTGCCAATCTGGGTAATTATAAATTGTTTTTTTAACTACAAAAAAGTTTTCTTTATCAATAAAGTTTTTTTCAATGTGGCATATTGCACGGAAAACATCAAATACCGATTGACAAACAAAATATAATACTTTCTGCTTATCCATCTCCGGTAGCGTTTCTTTTTGATGCTTAGTAAATGTTCCTTTTGGTAGTTTCAGTTCCAATCCAAAAAACATCGATGTATTTTTATAAAAAACGGTGCAATCTGGAAGTCCGCTTTTTGACGCAAAATGCACCCAATTACCATTCATTAATGCCTTACCGCTATTTTGTCGCCACCAGAAATACCCTGTTTTTTTTAGAAAATTATTTACATCGGTTTGCAATTCCGATTCTAACTGGTAAATTTTCCCGTGGTATAAATCTAAAATATTAGATATTTTCTTTAAAAAAATAGATTTTTCAATTGTAATATTTTCATATTTAAAATTGGTTTCTTTATCGTAAAAATCTAATCCTAAGTGTTTATCAATTGCTTTGCTGTATTTTAATTTTGTCTTAAAATCTTTGCGAGCATCTGGTAAATTATGCGTTTCGATATTACCGCAAAAATCTAAAATAATACAATCGGATTTGCCGTTGGCTATAGATTCTTGCATTGAATTCCCAAATAATCGAAGTCCACGACCGCAGCATTGAATGTATTTTTTCCACGCACTCATTTTTGTTGCTAAAATAACACAACTCAAACTAGGCTCATCAAAACCAGCCGTTAATATTTCAATCGAAATAAGCCCTTTTAATTTACCATTTTTTAATTCTTGTAAATACTTATCTCTATCTAATTTTGATGTATCAGCTGTTATAATTGCTATTGGAATATCATATATTAAAAATATTTCCAATAATTGTTCACAATGTTTTTTAGAACTTGCAAAACAAATAAATTTACGATTTTCTCCCAACTTTAAATACTGGTCCACAATTGATTGGTTAATGTCATCAGTTACGTTTTCGTCTTCTGAAATCGGCACGTTAAACGGTGCAAAACATTTCATCGGAACTAACCAACCTAAATTGATTAAATCGATTGTTTGGTATTCATCAATAATGGAATCAAAACCCTCTAAAATGCAATCGTTGTCATCTACTGGCGTTGCGCTTAAACCAATTACTATTGCATCAGGGAATCTAGTAAATAAATTTTGAATTAATTTACTATTGTAGCCATAATGAACCTCATCGATTATAATTATTTTAGGTACTTTAATTTCTGTTTTAATTAGAGTTTGCAAAGTAGTTACTAAGCATTTATAATCCTTGTTAAAATTTTTGTTTTGCCCTTGCAAAAAATCGACCTCAATACCTGTAAATTTATCTCGTGTTTGTTCAGCTAGTGTAATGCGATGACTTGTAAATACTACCGAATTATTTTTAGCTATTGCGTTTTTGATTATTTCTTTTGCTAAAATAGTTTTTCCAAAGCCTGTGGGAGCGGTTACTAATATTCGTTTATTATTTAATGCTAAATTTTGACGTATTTTGTCAAAAATAATCTGTTGAGGTTCTCTAAGTTTGTAAATCATATTTGTACTAATTCGTTAGTATCTAAACCTGTGTAAGTGTAAATAAATTTTCGTAAATCTTCGCCACATTTTGCAACCATTTTTAAACGTTCGTCTAGTGGCATTTTATCATAATTTTGAGTATCAAATAATTTATCCATTAATACGGATTGAAAAATAATTGTAACATCAAGCATTGCTGAATCTTTATAATTTGGTTTAATTTCAGCTGTTTCTAAGAGTCCGTTTGCAAGTTCTGTAAAAATTGATTCGTATGGGTTTTGTTTTTCGATTTGACTTAAACTAAAATTTTTCATATTTTTAAAATAATATATCGTTATCTTCATTACTTTCAGTTTGATTTTCTTTTAAAATCTCAAACCATCTTTGTCCATTTGAACTTCCAGCCAAATATTTAAAATTGTAAAATTTACAATAAGCATCAACCCATTTTGTAAATGTTTTTTGACTTAATTTATAAGTTTTATAATCTGGGTAATCAACTAAAAATGCATTATAAATTATTTGCTTGTCTAGCCTTTGATTAAACGGAATGTTTGTAATTTCATTATCTTGTTTTGTCCACTCAAAAAATTCAAAAGATGTGTTTTTAATAAATTTACGAACTTCTAAATTTTTGAAATCGTGAGCACTTAAACCATTTTTTAAAAAATATTGCACACATTGAATCATATAATTATCAAACATTGACCATTCTAAATCGCTCCAATCATCAAATAAAAGATGCCCAAACTCTTCAAGTGGCGTATATTTATAATTAAAATAATCGCTAAATTCAACCTCAAATTTTCTTCGTTCGTGCGATCCCCCAACACCACCAATTGTGTAATTAGTACTAATTATAATTTTAGGAGATTTTCTAACTGGTATACGAATAGCATCTTGTCCCTTGTATTCCAATGTTAACCCCTCGGTTATCAAACTAAATAAACTTTCAAAACTAAAATTTTTCTTTACGTCATCAAAAACTAAAACTTGAGTGTCTTGGCTAACAGTTTGGTATGGGAAAGATTTATTAAATTCAAAATTTTTGCCATCAATTGAACTTAATTTTTTCATTTTAGAAATAGCATTGCAAAATACACCTTTGCCACTTCCACCATTAGGATTTTCGCTTATTGTTTCATCATTTAAAATGATTGCTTTATTTGATGCTGATGTTTTAAACGAGTGCAATAAATAGCCTATAACAGACTTTAGACTGTTGTATTTTTCAGCGTCTTTGCCGCAAATTAACCACATGAATTTACGATATTCTGATTTATGGTGATCAACTTCTTCAAAATCTCTGTCAATTATTTGTTTCTTCCAAACAACTCCATTGATATCAACGTAGTCAATTTTTTCAACTAAATTCTCAGTTATTTTAACTGCACAATTTTTAAAGTACAAATAACAGTCTTCCTGTGTGTCTTCCATTATTTCAATATTTGATGTTTCTAAAAATGAAAGGTAGTCTTGTTGAAAGAATTTAGGATTTGAAGCCATATAATCGTAAGGTGCAAATCCTATTTCTTGCAT
>JAYVIW010000026.1:0-93048 GCA_043769905.1 Bacteroidota bacterium | reverse complement strand
AAAGTTATCTCCGATTTTAGCCAAGAAACCTAAAAAAATAATTTAAATCCTATCTTAATTTATAAGATATTTGTCCAAAGAATAGGTCGCAGCATATTTTATACTCAACTTTCTGATATTGAAAATGAATTACGACATTATAAAGTTCACTTTAAAGACAAAGTTGTTCTTTGTAATTGTGATGACCCAAGAGTTAGTAATTTTTTTCATTATTTTTCCTACAATTTTGAACATTTAGGCTTAAAAAAGCTAATTGCAATTTGTTATAAAAATCAAAATGCTGAGCTATTTAGCGAAAACAATTCAGAAAAAGCTGTCTATTTAGAATATACTGGAGACATTAATGGTAACAAAATTCCCGATATTGAAGAAATTGGTATTATAGAATTAAAAGGCGATGGTGATTTTAGAAGTCCTGAAAGTATTGAACTTTTAAAGCAAGCCGATATTGTGGTTACCAATCCTCCATTTTCATTGTTTAGAGAGTATATAACCCAGTTAATTGAATATAAAAAAAAATTTATAATAATTGGAAATTTAAATGCAATTACATATAAAGAGGTTTTTAGTTTAATTAAAGAAAATAAAGTTTGGTTAGGTGCTTCATTAGATGGAAGAAATATTTGGTTTCGAATTCCAAATAGTTATGAGAAATACCATAAAATAGAAAATGGAAATAAATATGCATTTGTGGCAAGTACTATTTGGTTTACAAATTTAGACCATAAAAAAAGACACGAAAAATTAATTCTTCACAAAAAATATAATCTTGAGGAATATCCTAATTATGATAATTATAATGCCATAAATGTAAATAAAACAAAAGATATACCTATTGATTATTTTGGAAAAATTGGTGTTCCTATTACATTTTTAAACAAATTTAATCCCGAACAATTTGAAATTGTTGATGGACTTAATAGATATAGTATTATTGATGGTCCTACTGATGAAACGCGGGGTAAATATTTATCACAAGTTAACGGAAAACCAATATATGTTAGAATTGTTATAAAACATAAAAACTTATAAAATGAAAATAGAACTCAAAGAAATATCGGTACGAGAATTGTCAAATGGTTTTGAAGACCATTCAGAAAACGGAGTTGTGGGTTTTGGTGGCAAACTCGACATTCGTCCGCCCTATCAACGAGAGTTTATATACAAAGACAAACAACGAGATGCTGTTATTGACACGCTCACAAAAGATTATCCGCTCAATGTAATGTATTGGGCAGTTCGGCAAGATGGTAATTTTGAAGTTATTGATGGACAACAACGCACTATTTCTATTTGCCAATATATAAAAGGCGATTATTCAGTTATGGTAGGCAATATTCCTAGCCAACGTGCATTTCATAACCTACAAAACAACGAGCAAGAACAAATTCTCGATTACAAATTGATGGTTTACATTTGTAGCGGTACCGAAAGTGAGAAATTAGAATGGTTTAGAACTATCAATATAGCAGGCGAAAAACTCACCGAACAAGAATTGCGAAATGCCGTATATTCTGGAACTTGGGTATCTGATGCAAAAAAATATTTTAGCAAAACGGGTTGTGTGGCTTATCAAATTGGTAATAAATATTTGACTGGAGCAGTCAACAGACAAGAATATTTTGAAACGGCTATCGATTGGATTTCAAAAGGCAATATTGTGTTGTATATGTCCAATCATCAAAAAGATGTTAATGCAAGTGCTTTGTGGCGTTATTTTCAAGATGTTATTTCGTGGACAGAAGCTACTTTTGTAGTGTACCGAAAAGAAATGAAAGGCATTAATTGGGGTTTTTTGTATGACAATTATAAAGATGTGGTTTTTAACACCAAAGATTTAGAAAGACTAGTTTCAGCATTAATGCAAGACGAAGATGTTTCAAAAAAGTCTGGAATTTATGAATATGTATTGACTGGAAAAGAAAAACATTTGAGTATTCGTTCTTTTACAGACAAGCAAAAAAGAGAAGCATTTGAAAGACAAAACGGAATTTGCACAAAATGTAATGTTCAATTTGAACTTAACGAAATGGAAGCCGACCACATAACACCTTGGCACGAAGGAGGAAAAACAAATGCAGAAAACTGTCAAATGCTTTGCAAACACGACAATCGAATAAAGTCAGGGAAATAATCTTTTTTATATAAATAGACAAAACCGAGTAAGCAATTGCTCGGTTTTTTTAATAGTTAATTTAATCATAATCATATAAATCTCCACCAAAATAATACAACTCTAAAACAATACAAACTGATTAACTTTACAATCTAAAAAAAGTTATATTATGAATGTAGAGAAATCAAATTTTAAAATTGCAGACGGCAAAACAAACAATGCACCACAAGTAAATGAAAATTTAGTCGAACTAACCGAACTTTACGAAGATAAAAATGCAGAAATCCTTGAAGAAGATGAGGCTGCCGAAAGAGATTCTGAAGTCAAAAATAATGATTAAAATCCAACAAAAAACCCATAAAATGTCTGGTTTTTTTTTAAATATATTGAAATAAAATATTACTTTTTAATCAATCCTAAATCAACCAATCTTTCGTGTAGAAATTCTCCAGCCGAAATGTCTTCGTATAATTTTGGATTTTCGGCATCAACACAACTTTCTAGAACATCAAGTCGCATATCACTAACCGGGTGCATAAAAAACGGAATTGAATATCTCGAAGTGCCCCACAACTCTCTTGGTGGGTTAACTACTTGATGTATAGTCGATTTCAATCTATTATTAGTATGTCTTGATAACATATCTCCAACATTAATTACCAATTCGTCTGGCTCTGCCATTGCATCAATCCATTCTCCATCGTGATTTTTTACTTGCAAACCTTTGCCTTGTGCACCCATTAACAGCGTGATAAGGTTGATGTCTCCATGAGCGGCGGCACGAATGGCATTTTTAGGCTCGGAAGTAATTGGCGGATAATGAATTGGTCTTAAAATAGAGTTACCTTGATGGCCGTATTGATCAAAATAATGTTCGTCTAAGCCCAAATGCAAAGCTAAAGCTTGTAATACAGAAACTCCTGTTTTTTCGAGCATTTGATAGGCTTCTTTTCCTATAGCATTAAATCTTGGTAATTCTTTAACTTCAATGTTATCAGGATATTCTGCCGCATATTTAGAATCCTTGTCAACATATTGTCCAAAATGCCAAAACTCTTTCAAATCACCTTCCTTTCTGCCTTTTGCATGTTCTTTTCCAAAAGATACATAGCCACGTTGACCACCAATTCCTGGAATTTCATATCCATATTTTGTGTCAAGAGGTAAAGCAAAGAAATTTCTAATTTCGCCGTACAATTCGCTTACCAAAGCATCGTTCAAAAAATGCCCTTTCAATGCTACGAAGCCAATATCTTCGAATGCTTTTCCGATTTCATTTACAAATTTTTGTTTACGTGTCGGGTTATCCGACAGGAAATCACGCAAGTCAACACTAGGAATGTTTTGCATACTATTTATTTTTGTTAATTACCTTAAAGTTGTTAATCCTTATAAATACAAAGATAATTAAATAAAGTAATCCTAATAAACAAAGTTATTACCTTTTTTTTGCTTCTATTTGAAGTTGTTTTTGGGTTTCGATCGAATATATTAATCTCGATAAAAAGGCCATATTAATTGTTGATTTAGCTCATCAATGACAGTCCGCTTTTATTTATACTAACTTTTATTTACTTAACTAATATGACTTCAAATCAATATAATATGTAATTATTTTTGATATTTTTTCGTAATGTTGAACACTTTGTGTTTGTTGTGGGATTTTTATTTTAAAATTTGATTTTGCTACAACAAAATCCGAAAAAATTATTGAGTTATTTATAGTATTCGAAATTGTTGTTTTTGCGGGTTTAGATTTTTTTTTTCAGTTCATAAAAATTCTTGAACAGCGACATTAACAATAGTTGCGCTCACAAAATATTCATGTTATTGGTTTCGAATTTTTAAAATAAAAACCCTGCTCGAGTAAAATCAAGCAGGGTATTATTTGGTTTTTGTTGGACAATTATTTTTAATTTGTAAAATAAATAAAATATTTTAAAAAAAAAACAAATTATTTGTTTCCTTTCTCAAAATCGGCAACAAATTGTGCTAATCCGATGTCAGTTAATGGATGTTTCAATAAACCATAAATTGCTGATAGCGGCCCTGTCATTACATCAGCACCAATTTTAGCACAATTAACAATATGCATGGTGTGACGCACTGATGCTGCAAGAATTTGCGTTTCATAACCATAGTTATCAAATATCAATCTAATTTCTTCAATCAATGCTAGTCCATCTGTAGAAACATCATCTAAACGACCTATGAAAGGAGAAACATAAGTAGCGCCAGCTTTTGCAGCCAAAAGAGCCTGCCCAGCAGAAAAAACAAGTGTAACATTGGTCTTTATTTCTCGGTCAGAAAAATATTTACATGCCATTACACCTTCTTTGGTCATTGGCAATTTTACTACAATTTGCTCGTGCAAATCGGCCAACTCCTCACCTTCTTTTATCATTCCATCATAATCCAATGCGTTCACTTCGGCACTAACATCGCCATCAACAAGGTTGCAAATGTCAACATAATGTTTTAAGATGTTGTTTTTACCAGTAATTCCTTCTTTTGCCATCAAAGATGGATTTGTGGTAACGCCATCCAAAACACCAAGTGCTTGTGCTTCTTTAATTTGTGCAAGATTTGCTGTGTCGATAAAAAATTTCATAATGTATATTTAATTTTATGTTTTCTTTTTGCAAATTTACAATTTATAATGGTTCATTAAAATTTTTTCGTAAACTTTGTCAGGTAAAATTCTTTTTAAAAAAATTGAAAATTTTTGCATAAATGCGCCCACTTTGTAATTAATTTTCGGATTGGGATTTTGTATAATCCTATAAATTGCTACAGCCATTTCCGTTGGATTGCCGCCAGAATCAACGTCATTGTTCATCGTTTTGAGATTATTGGCATAAGAAATTTCATAATCTGAACCCAAAATAATTGGTGCATGAAATCTTCCAGATGAAATATTTGTTGCAAAATCTCCAGGTGCAACGTTGCAAATATTAATTCCGAATGATTTTACTTCCATACTTAAACTTTCGGAAATAAGTGCCAAAGCTGCTTTTGAAGCCGAATAAATGCTGCGATATGGTAAACCCATATAACCAGCAATCGAAGTAATATTTATAATTAGACCTGATTTTTGACTACGCATTTGTGGCAAAACAGCCTTTATAACTTCTATTGGACCAAAAAAATTGGTTTCAAAATTGTTTTTGATTTCTTCAATCGGAATTTCTTCTAATGGGCCGGTTATTCCGACTCCAGCATTATTGATAACGATATCTATTTTTCCTGATTGCTTAATTATTTGAGCAATTACCAACTCAATTGTTTCTGTTAATCGGACATCAAGCATTAGTAATTCGAACTTTGAATTGGTGTAATTTTCAGGATTTCGGCTTGTTCCATATACTTTGAAACCTTTTTGCGTTAAATACTCTCCTATTGATTTTCCGATTCCTGATGATGCGCCTGTTATTAAAACGGTTTTCATTAAAATTATTTATTAGCATTTAATTTTTTAAAAGTAAGACTTTATTATTTTAAATTTTTTTGATGAATTAGAATTTTAATAGGCAGATTTTTCAATTTTAGTATCAAGAATGTAATTAGTTTTGGTTAATGTATAATTTTTACCAACTTGGTAAAACTATAATTTTATTAGTATTTAAAATTTTTAGCTTAGAATGGAAATATTTTTTTTTTAAAACGCATTTACATTAATAAAAAAAAAAGATAATAGCATCAAACATTACATAACGTCAAAAGTATTTCCTTGACGAATATCTCCAGTTTTGAAACCTTTTGTAAACCATTCCATCCGTTGTTCTGATGAGCCGTGTGTAAACGAATCGGGTACTACTTGACCTTGCATTTTTGATTGAATTGTGTCATCTCCAACTGCGTTGGCTGCGCTCAAAGCTTCTTCGATATCTCCAGGTTCTAGCATTTGGTGTTTTTGTTCGTTATGATTGGTCCAAACTCCTGCATAAAAATCGGCTTGTAATTCGAGTGCTACTGACAATTTGTTGGCCTGGGCTTCAGATTTGCCTTGTTGTGCTTGTCGCATTTTGGTTGATGTTCCCAAAATATTTTGAATATGGTGCCCATATTCATGTGCCATTACATAAGCTATTGCAAAATCGCCGCCTTTTGCTCCAAACTTGGTCCTTAGATCCTCGAAAAAAGCCATGTCCATATATATTTTTTTATCTCCAGGGCAATAAAATGGTCCCGAGGCAGAAGTTGCTCCGCCGCAGGCAGTTTCGACTTGACCGCGAAAAAGAACCATTCCTGCTGGTTCAAATATGATATTGTTTTCTTGAAAAATTTTGCTCCAAACATCTTCATTGTCTGCAACTAACACTTTTATAAATTTGGCTTCTTTTTTGTCGGCTTCAGTAAGTGGTTCGCCAGAAATTTGCTCGGTTTGTTGGCCTTGTGTTTGTTGCAAGACATTGCCAATAGTTTGACCTGTTTCCCCACCAAAAAGTTGTAATAACAAAATAATTATGCCAAGTGTACCACCACCAACGATCGCTTTACCTCCGCCAGACATGCCACGACGATCTTCTACGTTGTCGGATTCTCTTCTACCTATCCATTTCATAATTTTAAAATTTTTTTTATATTACAAATGAATGAATTTTATTTTAAATTCAAATCCATTTGTTAATTATTTTTTGTAGTTCTTCTTTAATAATTGGTTTTGATAAATAATCGTTCATACCAGCATCAATACATTTCTGTTTTTCGCCCATTACAATTCCAGCTGTTAGCGCAATAATTGGTATTTGCTTGTTTAATTTTCTTAGTTCGATTGTTGCTTCATAACCATTCATTATTGGCATTTGAATATCCATAAAAATTAAATCTGGATTTATAATTTTAAAGTTATCAACAGCTTGTTTACCATCATAAACTTCAAAAACGGATACGTTTGGAATTATTTGTTTTACTAAAGTTTTTGACAACAACATGTTTATTTTATTGTCTTCGACTATTAAAATTTTGTAATTTTCTTGACTAAACTTAGTTATTTTTCGAACAATATTTTCGTTTGTTATTCTTGATTTATGTTCGTTCGTAATTTTTTTTAATTTTGCAACAGATGTTTTCACATCAATATCAAAGTAAAATTCGCTTCCTACATTAAATTTACTGTTTATTTTTAATTCGCTATCCAATAATTCAAGTAGTTTGTTTGAAATTGTAAGTCCAAGTCCAGTACCACCAAATTTTCGAGTTGTCGATCCGTCCTCTTGTGCAAAGGCTTGAAAAATTTTGTTTTGATTTACTTTTTTAATTCCAATTCCAGTATCTTTCACCGAGATTCTTAATGTGCTGTAATCTTGATTTATGATTTTTATTTTAAATATTTTAAGCTCGACCGATCCATGAGAAGTAAATTTTACAGCATTGCTTAAAAGGTTAATAATTATTTGTTTTAGTCTAACGGAATCAGAATAAATAAATTTTGGAGTGTCGTCATCGATATCTAATATTAAATTTATTCCTTTTTTTGATGATTGAAATTTAATTAAATCTATAATTTGATTGGTTAATTGCACTAAATCTATTTTTTCTATTTCGATTTCAAGTTTTCCTGCTTCAATTTTAGAAAAATCAAGAACATTGTTGATTACTTCCATTAATGAATTGGCCGAACTACTAATTGTGTTCATGTACTGAAGTTGTACTTTTTCTAACGCTGTGTTCATTAACAAGTCAGTAAAGCCAATAATTCCGTTCAAAGGTGTGCGTATTTCGTGGCTCATATTAGCCAGAAATTCAGATTTTGCTCTATTTGCTGCCTCGGCAGATTCTTTTTCAAAAATGGCATTTTCAGCATTTTTTTTGGTCGTAATATCAATTATTATTCCACCAATATATTCATTTTTGTTTCCTTTTTTTATTGATTCACCAAATTCTTCAATCCAAACTATTTCTTTATTTTTTTTAATAATTCGGTAGGTTGAATGTATTTGTTGGTTGTTGTCAATTGAAATTTGTTGTTCTTTTAGCACCTTTTCTTTATCATCTGGATGAATAATGCTTGGATAGGACAGTTCGTTTTCTAAAAAATCTTCTTTCGAATATCCAGTTAGTTTTTCTATTTCATTATTAACATAAACTTTGGTAAAATTTTTATCTATTTTTGATAAATAAACTGTTCCAGGAATGTTATTGGCTAAGAGCGTAAATCGTGCTTCACTTTCTTCCAGTAATGATTCGTTTAGATTTCTTTCAATAGCATAAGAAATATTGTTTGCTAAAGTTTGCAAAATAGACATTTCGCCATCTGTCCATTTTTTTTCTGTTGTTAAATCATTTAAAGTAATAAATCCAAATATTTCTTTCTTTATTATTATTGGTAATAATAATATTGATTTTATGTCAAATTCAATTAAAGTTTCTTTTAAAGAGCAATCCTCAAATTTACTTGGTATAATATAATGAGATTTGCTATCTTGCAAAAAATTTGTTAAAATAGATAGATCGTTATATGGTACATTTTGTAATTTTTCGTTGGGTCTTTCCATCGAATTACTTTGTTTAGACCATTTGTATTTTTGTTGAAAATTATTATTAGTTGTATTATTTTCAAAAAAAGTTACAAAATCTAGATTGGTTGCTTTTCCTAAAGCCGATAAAATTTCACTAAAAATTTCTTCATTTGATTTTTTGGTAACGAACTGTTCGGTAGTGTTAAATATTACTGATAATATATCTGTCTTTTGCTTTAGCTCTTTTTCAGTTTTAATTCGTTTACAAGTTTCTATGTTAAGTGCAATTTGATCTGCGAGTGAATTAGCGAAATTGATATCCTCGAAATCCCAATATTTATTGTCTGCTTTTGATGTTAAACAAAATTTGCCAACCAATTGACCGTTACTAAAAACAGGAGTGGCTAAGATTGATTTTACATTGTTTTTTAATAAAGTTGTTCTTAAATTTAAATCTAAAAATTGATTGTTTTGAACATCATTTATAATGATTTGCGTTTTATTTTCTAGTTCATCAAAATAAATCGGAATGTCTTTTTTTAAAAAATTTACTTGTGAAATTTCATTTTCTAAATTTTCATGATCATAGGTCAAGTTTATGATTCCATCTCCAATATTCCAATAACTTGCGCTATTAAGATTAAAACAAAAAGCAGCTTTTTTGAGTATAAGTTTTATTGATTGGTCTAAATCAAAGTCTTGATTTAGGGTTATTTTGCTTAAATTTTTTAGAGTGTCGTTATAAACATCTTGTTTTTTATCAAGTTCTAGTTTTTTTAATTCAATAATTTTCAATTCTGTTATGTCTCTAGCATATGATAAATATTGAATAATCTTATTATTTTCATCTTGAATAATAGAAACTTTTTGTGAAACCCAAACTACTTCATTATTGCTTTTCATGATAGGGAACTCTACTTCTTCATCTAAATCATATTTTGAATTTAATGAAGCATAATAATTATAAATTTTTTCTTTATAATCTTCTCTGATTAAATCGGTAAATAATTTCCCTAGAAAATAATCTTTACTATATTTTAACTTGTTTGAAGTGAGTTGATTGACAAAAGTTATATAACCTGCACTATTGGTTTCTAAAATTAAATCACTGGCATTTTCAATTAGTTTTTTATAGTGTATTTCCAATTTTTTTACAGAAGTAACATCTTGTCCAATTGCGACTATTATATCTTTAGAAAATTGCGAATCTTTCCATTGCAATTGTTTTAATTCATTGTTTTTACATATCAAAGTTCTAATATACAATTCGTCATTAAATTTATAAAAATTTTTACTGAAATCGGGATCTTTCGTCAAATCCCAAAAACCAAACCCCATGACTTCATTAACTTCATATCCTAAAATGTCTTTAACAGTTTTACTGCAATAAACTATTTCGCCTACATTGTTTACCGCTATTACAAGTGAATTACCGTTATTAATGATGCTATCTGCAAATTGGAATTTGTCTTTTGTTGCCGTATCAGCCCAATGGCGAACAAAATTTAAAATTGCTGCTAAAAAACAGTAATTAATTGTTTGAACCGTTATAAATTTTGATGTCAAACCTTGAGTATATAATACAATTAATAAAACAATGATTGATAGCACAAAAAACCAGTAATGTTTTACGGATTTAAAAAGATTATATGAGATAAAGATGTAAATAATTAATTCTGATGATGCAAAACTATATTGAGAATTAAATACTAATCTTTGAAATATATAAAAACCATAAAATGCAAAAAATGGAATTACCACATACTTCAAATTTTTATAAAGATATGGGAATTTAAAACTAGCAAAATAGATGCCAATTAGACAAATGCCAATTACGTAATTAACAAGCCGAGTATCAATAATTCTAGTGCAAGTAATAGTTACAATTAACTCGAATAAAGGTATAGTTATGCCTAAATAAAGAAAATATAAACGCAATTGCTCTAAGTTAGTCTTTATCTCAGTATAATTGTTAACATAGTTTTTATTATAATTTTTAGTTTTATCTACAATTAATTTGTACAAAAAATAAATTAATATTGCTAAAAAAACTAAATCTAAATGATTAAATTTTTTATCAACAATAAATGAAAACAAGTTATCTATACTTATATTGTTTAGTATCAAAATAAAAGTTGACTTTTTCAATGAATTGTTTTTATTAAATTTCTATACTACCTATTTCATCTATTTCATTCAAGTTATTTACTCCAAATATCTCGAAATAAATTACATAGTATAAAGAAAACATAAATGGAATGGTAAAAAATATTCCAATACACAATCCAAAAAAACCTAAACAAATAGCTAAAACACTAACAATCAATAATCCTAATAAAACGGGAATTTGCTGTTTAACAGTATTAAAACTTGCTAAAATTGATTCAACTGCAGTTAAATTTCCAAATATTATAAATGGTATATGCAAAAAACTAAAAAAAGAAATAATGTACACAACAAATACTCCAATAAATTGATATCCAATTAATTGTGTTAAAGTACTTATTGTTGTAGTTATTAAAGTGATAATCAAACTCGAGATAAAAATTGGTTTGAAATAGGCACTTTGATAATATGTAAATGCAGTTGCAATTGAAAAATCCTTATTTTGATGTGCACAATCTGCAATTTTGATTAATCCAGCGTAAATAGGTGCAATTAATCCAGAAATGATAACAACCGAAATTATGTAAACAATAATTGCAGATGTTGTAAAATTCTGAATTTTGAAATTGGTCATAACATCAGTAAAACTTGCTATTCCGTAAAAAGTTGTCGCAACTCCTAGACCAAGTATGGCAAATATTATTGTCAAAACAATAAATACTAATCCTGAAATTAGGGCTATTTTTTTATAATTTTCGAATGATTTATTAAATATGTCTCCGAAATTTAGTTCGAAACCTTTATCAATTATTGTTTGAATTTCTATTTTTGTATTCATTATTTAAAATTTAAGCGATTTATTTAAGTTAATTTTAACAATCTCTTTATCCACTTTAATTTATTGCCGTATGGAGCATACCGCAAAGGTATATCTAACCAAGTGCCACGCTTGACTATTGCTTTTTTGTGTGAAAAAGTATCAAAACTAAATTTCCCATGATAGGCACCAATACCTGAATTTCCTACTCCGCCAAAAGGTAAATTATTGTTTACAAGATGAATAATAACATCATTTACGCAGCCACCACCAAAAGAGAAATTTAACAAAATGTCATCAATAAAGGTTTTATTTTCTGAAAACACATACATTGAAAGCGGTTTTTCATAACCTAAAATTATTTTTTTTAATTCTGATTTAGATTCATATGAAATAATCGGTAAAATTGGTCCAAAAATTTCTTCTTGCATCAATTGACTTTCAATTTTTGGTTCATCAACTAGAGTAGGTGCCAAGTAGTAATCAAGTTTATTGTTTTCTCCACCAACGATAAGTTTCTGATTTTCAATTAATTTTAGTTGCCTTTCCCAATTTTTTTGGTTGATAATTCTAGCAAAATCAGCAGATTTTTCGGGGTTTTCGCCCAAAGCATTTCGAATTTCTTTTTTTAAATTATCGACAAGTTCATCTTTTACTTTTCTGTTAACCAAAATATAATCGGGTGCCACACAGGTTTGACCAGCATTTATTAATTTACCCCAAATAATTCTTTTTGCAGCTAATTTCAAATTAGCTGTTTGGTCAACAATACAGGGACTTTTTCCGCCCAATTCTAAGGTAATTGGAGTTAGATTTTCAGCCGCTTTTTGAGCAATAATCCTTCCGACAGCAACACTTCCAGTAAAAAAAATATAGTTCCAACGTTGTTTCAATAACTGCTCGGCCATTCCAGCATCGCCAAGAATTGCAACAACATGTTTTTCATTAAATGTTTCTCTAACAATTTTAGCAATTATCAGTGATGTATTTGGAGTATTCTCTGATGGTTTCAAAGTAACCGAATTTCCTGCTGCTACAGCTGCAATCAAAGGGCACATCGCCAATTGAAACGGATAATTCCACGGTGAGAGTATTAGAACATTCCCGTAAGGTTCGCTGTAAACAAAATCTGAAGAAGGAAAATTTAATAAGGATGCCCCAACTTTTTTTGGTTTAACCCAAGATTCCATGTTTTTTAAAGTATGCTTTAAATCAGAAATAACATAATTAGTTTCGGTCAAAACGGCTTCAAATGCTGGTTTTTTAAAATCTTTATATAATGCATCAACAATGTCATCTTCATAATTTATTAGATTTTCTAGTAAATTTTGCAGTGTTTTTTTTCTAAATGTTATATCTGTTGTAAAAGTCATAATTGTTTTTTATAAAAAACTCCATCTAAAACCTGTGTTAAAATCAGCTTGTTTAGTATCACTTGTCAGAGCAGAAATTAAGGAACTTGAACCTAAGAAAAATCCTCCTAATCTTATACCGAAACCAGTTGTTGATCCAGCAATTTCTGAGTTAGAGATTGGCAAACAAAACTCGAAGTATTTGGTACTAAAACGTGGTGTTACTGTCCATAAATTTTGTGAGGTTATTTGGTCATTATTGTTATTGCTTTTTATTCTTCGTTGCAAAAAACCAGTCAAGAAAAATTTAGATATTACTTTAACATCTGCAAATCCTGAAAAAACTGTAGGCAAGTTCACTACAAATTCATTTTGTTCAGGTGTAATATTCAAGAATCCATTATTTACCAAAATATTTTCAATATCTTTTAAGTTATCTATTCCACTAAATTCTTCAATGTTTTGGCCAAAAGGATTAGAAAATGTTGGCTGAATATTTAGCTTGTAGTTTGTTGCATAATTATTATCGTTTTCAAATGTCATTGTTCCAATGTTTCTAAACGATGCACCAATATTTAACTTGTAAGCATTTTTGGCATTACTAGCATTATCTATTAATTGATAATTAACACCAATATCTCCAGCAAAACCATTCAAACAACCTATAAGCGAGCTGTAATAATCGTTAAAACTTATAAAACTATTTGCCAAATCTCCTGAATAAGCAACATTTAATCCAGCTGTTGCATTGTTTACATAATTATCTGTTCCAAGTATATTGAGATTTCCATTGAATTTATCAACACCAAAATTTGCATAAGATCCTGGAAATAATAATTTAAAAGTAACACCAACATTGAGCTTGTGTTTGTCAGAATTAACTAAATTTGTTGCTGCTGTTAAACCTAACTCGCCCCAAGTTGTACCTGTCATTCTTTGGTTATAATCGTTATTAAAATTAGTAGATATTGGCAATCCAGTAATGTTATTATTTACAAAAGCATCTAGTAATTTTGCGTTTACTTCTACCGCTGCTATTTTTGCATTAACTTTGGTTGTAATTCCAAACGCCCATTTTTTGACATTTATTGCAAAACTAGGACCATAAATTTCTGCATCTGCTTTAAAGTTTACTGGTGCATCGCCTTTAAATAACAATTCTTCAATATCGCCTCCATCCAAAATATCTTTAAAACCGATTTTATTGTTGGTAATATTGGTACTAGCACTAAAAATATTAAATTCCATTTTGCCGTTCAAGTTCATTAATTCTGCTGGATTTAGTCCTGAATTGATAATTCCTACACGGCGAGAAGTACTTATTCCTGAAAAGTGTTCTTGCGAAAACACTATAGAATTAACAAAAACAAATGTCAAAAAAGTTAAATTTTTCATTATTTTAGAGTTTAGTTTACTTAAAAATTAAGATATTTGACACAAACATACTAAATTTTTCTTAAAAATCGTTCCAAATTATATCTTTTGGTGTTGACGCAATAATTTCTAAGTTTGCTTTAGCTACTGGATGCAAAAAGCACAATTTTCTGGCATGTAAATGAATGCCACCATCAGGATTACTTCTGTCAAAACCATATTTTAAATCTCCTTTTATAGGACTTCCAATTGCAGCTAATTGTGCCCGAATTTGATGGTGCCGCCCAGTGTGAAGGTTGATTTCAAGTACAGTATAGTTATCTAAATTTTTTATGATTTTATAATCTAGTTTTGCTAATTTGCTATTTGGAACTTCGTTGATATGTGCTTTCGAGGTGTTATTTTTTTCATTTCTTTTAATATAATGAATCAAAACATCTTCACTTTTTAAAGGTTTATTTTTAACAACTGCCCAATAGGTTTTTTGGGTTTCTCGATTACTAAAAAGTTCATTCATTCTGGTCAAAGCTTTTGTTGTTCTAGCAAAAACTACAATTCCTGTTGTTGGTCTATCTAATCTATGCACTACGCCAAGAAAAACGTCGCCTGGTTTGTTATATTTATCCTTTATATATTCTTTGACAATTTCCGACAATGATTTGTCTCCTGTTTTGTCGCCCTGAACTATATCGCCAACTCTTTTGTTGATGATTATTAGATGATTATCTTCATATAAAACATCTAAATTTGATTTATTTGATAAAATTTTCATATGTCGCTGTTCGCCATCTAGGCTGGGTCGAGAAATATTAATATTGCTCAGATGAATTTGGAAAATCTTGTGACTTCACATCTTTAACATAGTGTCCAATTGCGGTTGTCATTTGCTCATATAAATTTAAATAACGGCGCAAAAATCTTGGATTAAATTCATTATTCATACCTAACATGTCATGAATAACCAAAACTTGACCATCAACGCCACCACCAGCTCCAATTCCGATTACAGGAATCGAAATGTTTTGTGCAACTTTTTCGGCTAAATGTGCTGGAATTTTTTCTAAAACCAATGCAAAACAGCCAATTTTTTCTAGTAATTTCGCATCTTCCATTAACTTTTCGGCTTCGGCCTCTTCTTTTGCGCGAACAGTATAAGTTCCAAATTTGTAAATTGATTGTGGTGTAAGTCCCAAATGACCCATTACAGGAATTCCAGCATTTAAAATTTTTTTTATCGAGTCTTTTATTTCGCTTCCACCTTCCATTTTTACGGCGTGTCCGCCACTTTCTTTCATAATTCTGATTGATGATCGCAATGCTTCTTTTGGGTCAGATTGGTAACTGCCGAAAGGCAAATCAACTACGACCAAAGCACGTTCAACAGCGCGAACAACTCCAGATGCATGATAAATCATTTGATCCAAAGTTATAGGTAAAGTAGTTTCATGACCAGCCATGACATTACTTGCAGAATCTCCAACCAAAATAATATCTATTCCTGCGGTATCAACAATTTTGGCCATCGTAAAATCATAGGCTGTAAGCATTGAAATTTTTTCGCCATTGGCTTTCATTTCTATTAACGATTTTACGGTAATTCGTTTGTATTCTTTTTTGGCTACTGACATATTAAATTTATTAAGCTGTAAAAGTAACAATTTAATATTTTAAAATTCAAATCAAATAAAATGAAAATTTGTAGCAAAGTAAGTTTTTACCAATTGAAAATTATTTTAATAATGGAAAACCAAGAAAAATTATAAGGGTTATTTGCCATATTTATTAAATCATAGCATTTTTGATGTAAGTGCAAAACCTGCGTTAAAATCATTTCCCTAATATAGAAATTGCAGTAATTACTGCCGATTTGGCGTTAGGCATAAAAGTGATTTGCAAAAATAAATCTGATTTTGCACCTCTAAAGAGCAATATACCAACTGATAGTAATATTTGTCGGGTTTCACAACGTTGTTGATGTGAGTTGATTTAATTTTGATTAAAATTTAGATATTATTTTTAAATTCATTTGGTGTTTTTATAAATATTTCAGGTTTTAATTGATACCATTTTTCTAAAGTATTAAAAGTTGTTTTTACTTTGAGTTATTTTCGTATTGAGCCGTGTCTTTTGTTAATGTTATAGAAAAATAGACATCTAAATAAGTCATTTTTCATTTCCTCTTGTGATTGATATTGGATTTCGAGGATGGTATTGTTTTTAATAGTTCCGTTTACGCGTTCGACCATTCCATTTGTTTTGTGGGTAAAAGGGGCTGTAAGGCGATGCTGAATATTGTTTTGGATACATTTTATGTCCATTTTAGAAAGCTTTTTACAAGAGTTACCCGTTTTAGATTTCATTAACCTGTTGGTAAATTCCAGTCCGTGATTGGTCAAAATAGGTGTGATTTTGAATGGAAAAAAAGCGAAGCATTTAGTCATAAAATCCTCGGTGTTTTCAGCCGTTTTATTCTCATAAACCCAATAAATCATTATTCTCGCACATCAATCGATGGCGACAAAAAGATAGTTGGATTTACCACTAATTTTGGATAAATAAGTAACGTCAATATTCAAGAATCTAGGTTCGTATTCTTTGATTTTTGTTACCTTATCCTTCTGCTCTTGCGAAATTTGATAAATTTTTTCTTTAAAAAAGCAACGATAAACCGAACTTCTAGATATTTTTGGGATTTATTTCTAAAAGCGTTTCCCAAACTTCGTCAATAGAAACCCACGATGAACTTCTTAGGCTTATTGCCGAAGTTTTTTCCAAATCGGGCAAAGCGTATTAAATATTTAAGGGTTTATAAGAGGAATCTGCGAGGAAATTACGGTTTTTCCATTTTGAAACGGTTTGCTCGGAAATGTTAAATCTCGAAGCCAATTCAGAATTACTTCCTGAATTGTTTTGTAATTGATAACGATTGTTTAAATTCGTTCTGGCATTAGAATGATAGACTTGTTGGATAATTATTTAAGTTTGTGGTAAAACAAAAATAATTAACTTTTTTGTCTTTCCAATTCGGGGTTTTCTTTTTCGGGTGTTCCTATAAAGAAAACCCTGAAAGGGAAGAAATGTCATCAACAATGTTATGAAACTTTACAATTAATCAATAAAACAATAAATTATTTGTTACTAAAATGATAAATTTTTTTACTAATGTACTTATTGCATGCGCATTTTTAACCAGCATCGCACAAGAAACCTTAAAAGATAAAAATACTTTGACATTTTCAGGTTATTTAGAAACATATTATAGCTATGATTTTGAAAATCCAGACAACCACACAAGACCTATTTTTTTCTATAACCATAACCGCCACAATGAGCTAAACTTGAATTTAGGTGTTGTAAAGATAAATTATGTAAAAGATAATTTACGTGGAAATTTTGCAATTATGACCGGAACGTATGCTGAATATAACTTGGCTGCTGAACAAGGGTTGCTGAAAAATGTATTTGAAGCTAATATTGGTTTAAAAATATCTTCGAAACATAATTTGTGGATTGATGCTGGAATTATGCCATCGCACATTGGTTTTGAAAGCGCGATTGGCAAAGATTGCCAAACGTTGACCAGAAGTATTCTTGCGGATAATTCTCCTTACTACGAAGCTGGTGTCAAAATTGGTTATATATCACCATTACAAAAATGGTATTTGGCAGCCATGTACCTAAACGGATGGCAACGCATTCAAAAAATTGATGGTAATCAAACACCCGCTTTTGGAACTCAAATTACATATAAACTAAGTAGTAAAACGACTTTAAATTGGAGCACTTATGTTGGAAATGAGCAACCTGATTTTGATAGAAAGTGGAGGTTTTTCAATAGTTTTTATGGGCAGTTCAAACTTTCTGACAAAACTAATATTACAGCAGGTTTTGATGTTGGATCTCAACAATCGGTCAACAAAAGTGCTAAATATGACATTTGGTATTCACCAGTTGTGATTTTGCAACACAAACCTGCAACCAAAATTCAGGTGGCGATTCGTGGTGAATATTATGAAGATTCAATGGGTGTAATTTTTGCATCTGGAACTTTAAATGGTTTTCGAACTTATGGTTTTTCAACTAATTTTGATTATTTAATATCTGATAATGTAATGTTTAGAGTAGAAGCTAGAAACTTACAAAGTAAAGATCAAGTGTTTTTCCAAACAGGAAATCTAAAGGATAATAACACATTTTTAACAACTTCGATGGCCATTTCATTTTAATACCTACTTAAAAGACAAATAGTTGAGAGGCTTTTTTTTAAGTGTTTTTTGTGCAATATGATTTGCTGCATAAATCTAAAAATTAAGCAATTATTGACAAAGAAATTTACGCCGAGTAAACCTTGTGTCCTAAAAATAATGGAATATGCAAAGTAAAATACCGCACAAAATTAAGTTATATTTATTCAAAGATCTCGCAAAAGCAGTTTAATATATATATTGGTATGACTCCCGCTATGTTTAAAAAAAAATATTTGCGAGAATAAACATGAACTTTGTTAAAAAAACTACTTGGCTTGAAAATTGAGAACATCGAAATCAAACTATACTAAAAAACAAATTAATTATTAAATGATTTGTCGCTAATTCGTCGGTGAGTTTTTATTATAAAGCGAAACAGTGAGTAGAGTGCTGCGTTCAAGCAATGACTAGTTTACAACCTTAAATTGTGAATGTTGGCGAGTTCACCAATAATACCAACAGCGAAGGATGCAAAAACAAGAACAATTATTAAACTGTTTGTAGATTCTTGATGTAGAAATTAATTTTGTTACAACAGTACGTATATAGTTAATTTTGAAAGTTTAAATAATAATAAACATTTCAAATGCTTAATTTTGCCGTAAAGTATTGTCTATAGAAAAATCAACAATCAGCCATATTTACAGCAACAGCGAGACCCCCTTGTGATGTTTCTTTATATTTTGAATTCATATCTTTGGCTGTTTGCCACATAGTAGCAATAACTTTGTCTAACGGCACTTTCACGTTTTTGGCATCTGTTTCCAGCGCGAGTTCGGCTGCATTTATAGCTTTTATTGCCCCCATTGTGTTACGTTCTATGCACGGAATTTGAACCAAACCGCCGATTGGATCACATGTCAAACCTAAATGATGCTCCATTGCAATTTCGGCTGCGACTAAAACTTGATCTGGAGTTCCACCCATTAACTCGCATAAAGCTGCCGCTGCCATTGCCGATGAAACGCCAATTTCGGCTTGACAACCACCCATAGCCGCTGATATCGTTGCTCCTTTTTTGAAAATACTTCCAATTTCGCCAGACACCAATAAAAATTGCTTTATTTCTTTTTTGCCAGCATTGTGGTTTTCTATACAAAGATAATACATTAAAACAGCCGGAATAACCCCAGCACTGCCGTTGGTTGGGGCAGTTACAACGCGACCCAACGCAGCATTTACTTCATTGACCGCTAACGCAAAACAAGAAACCCATTTTAAAATCTGTCGAAATTTTACTTCTGTATTTCTGATGCATGCCAGCCATTCTTGTGGATTGGTGTAATTAGCTAGTCCAATTAAGTTTTGGTGCATGTCAAAGGCCCTTCTTCTCACATTCAACCCACCTGGTAAAATTCCTTCCGAATGACAACCAATATACATACATTCTAGCATGGTATGCCAAATGCGCATCAATTCCGAATCAATTTCTGCCTCTGTTCTCATTGATTTTTCGTTTTCAAGAACAATTTCTGAGATTGATTTTTTTTCTTGAATAGTATGTGCTAAAAGTTCGGCCGCATTTTTAATCAGAAATGGAAAGGTGCATTTAATTTGGTCTTCCTTTTTAGAATTAACTCGCTCTTCCTTGACAACAAAACCGCCGCCGATGGAATAAAAGGTAGAAATATATTCTTTATTATCCCCGTGGAAAGCGCTAAACGTCAAACCATTGGAATGAAAAGGCAAAAAGTTTTTATTGAAAACAATGTCTTGCAAAAAATAAAACGGAATTAAAGTTTCATTAGCAAGATTGATTTCTTGTTTGTTTTCAATATTTTTAATTATAATATCAATATTTTGAATCGGAATGGTTTCAGGATCTTGACCAGAAAGCCCAAGCATGATTGCCAAATCTGTCGCATGACCTTTGCCTGTTAATGACAACGAACCATATAAATCGATTTTAATCCTTGTTATATTCGATAAAATATTTTCATTTTTAAGTTCTAATAAAAATTTTTCTGCAGCTCGCCAAGGACCTAGAGTGTGCGAACTCGATGGTCCAACTCCTATTTTTAGCATGTCAAAAACAGAGATACATTCTTCCATAATATTATTTTAAATCTCAAATAAAATTCAGTTGCGAAATATACCAATAAAAACATCCACAATAAAACTATTTGTATAAATTATTTTTTTTGAAACATTTTCAGAATAACCAATGCGTGAGGAAAAGTAATTGCTGCTAAAAAAGAGAAAAATAATGCGTTAAAAATTTTTTCATTTTTAAAAAATAAGAACAGCAATAAAATACCTAATAAAGAAATAATCCAATACCAAAATGCGGACTTGAAATATTTTTTAAAATTGCGAAAACTAATTTCTTTGTAAAGAAATGTAACTTGGTCTAGTATTGATGGAATACTATGCCAAATTATAAAAAAAATTGCGAAACCCCAAATCAATCCTGATGACATAAAAATTATTTGAAACACCAATAAATAAAAGACTTCAAGCAGCAATTTAGTTCTAATTGTTTTGTTATTTATATATAGGTATAAAAACACTAAAAATAACGAGACAAAAAAAACATTCAGGGACAATGAAATAATATTAGTTGGTAACCGAAATGATGATATTTCAAAAATTATTTCGCTTACTTCAAATTGATGACAATTAAATAACAGGAGTAAAATTAAAATACCGTAAAAAAAATCAGTAATTATCATCAGTAAATAGTTATCTAAAATTTCAAGGTATTGCAATTGTTGTTCTCCAAAATGATAGCTACTAACTAAAATAAATAAAATCAAAGCAAAAACAGGAAAAAAAACAAAAATTGACACACCTATCAATATTATTATTAAATAATAAGTTAATATACTAACAAAAGAATAATTATTTTTAGAAATGTTTATTGATTTTATTAATATTAAATCATTTGCACCGTGAAAAATTCCAAAAGTAAAAATAAGTAGAAAACCAATAATTGTAGCGATTTCTTTAGATAAAAATGAATTTAACCAAAGACAGAAAAAACTTACGACGATTGCGATATTGATATATTTTGGCATAGACAACAGTTAAATTAATATTTTTTTTGTAAAAATAGAGAAAAATAATGAAATAAATTTTTTTTTCTGTTTAAGTTTTACTTATATTTGTTTAAACAAAATTCAATTAACAAAAATCAATTATTATGACAAACATTATGATGTTTACAAGTTTAGTTTCAAAGATGTTACCGACTGACTATGTTGGATTCACATTTTTCGTTGGATGCATGGCTATGATGGCAGCATCAGCATTTTTCTTTTTATCGTTAAGTCAATTCGATAAAAAATGGCGTACTTCGGTACTGGTTTCAGGGTTGATAACCTTTATTGCTGCAGTTCATTATTTTTACATGAAAGAGTATTGGGCAGAAGTTGGAGAATCACCAACATTTTTCCGATACGTAGATTGGATTTTAACTGTGCCATTAATGTGTGTTGAGTTTTACTTGATTCTTAAAGTTGCAGGTGCAAAAACTGATTTGTTATGGAAAATGATTGGACTTTCAATTGTAATGTTAGTAACCGGTTACGTTGGAGAAACAATATTCTCTGATCAGGCAGCATTGTGGGGTGGAATTTCAGGATTAGCTTATTTCGTAATCGTATATGAAATCTGGTTAGGAAGTGCTTCTAAATTAGCGGCGGCAGCAGGTGGAAATGTTTTATCAGCACACAAAATTTTGTGTTGGTTTGTACTTGTTGGTTGGGCAATTTATCCTTTAGGATATATGCTTGGGACTGATGGGTGGTACACATCAATCCTTGGAAAAGGTAGCGTAGATGTTGTTTACAATATTGCCG
This sequence comes from Bacteroidota bacterium, assembly GCA_043769905.1. Lineage (GTDB taxonomy): Bacteria > Bacteroidota > Bacteroidia > Flavobacteriales > Flavobacteriaceae > Flavobacterium. The sequence continues at coordinate 70,775 of JAYVIW010000026.1, read as the reverse complement.
ATGCTATTAACAAAATAGGTTTTGGTTTGGTAATTTATAACCTTGCATTACAATCACAAAAAGATTAAATTTATATAAATTTAATTTTGAAAACCGTCTAAAAATTTTAGACGGTTTTTTTATGATTAATATTCAAATGTTTTTGTATTTTGGCACTCTAAAATAAAACCTACCATGAAAAAAACTTTCTTATTTATTATTATTGTATCCTATTCAATAAATTCTTTAGCTCAAAAAAAGAATAAAAAAACTATTACTTCTATTTCTAAAACTGTCATTACTCAAACTGATGGAATTTCTGTAGAAGCTATTAAAAATAATTTTTATGTTCTTTTCAATAATGGATTGTCAAAGGATACTTTATCGAAAACAGTTGGCAATAAACAAACTGATTGTAAAATTATACCTTTCAATGCCAAAACAAACAAACTATATTTAGTTAGTTGGATTGAAAAAAATACTACACAGACAGCAACTAAAACAGAGGATAAAACACTTACTTATTCTGAAATTTTTGATACTAATTCAAAATCTAAAGTTTTTTCAAATATTCAAACTTCAACAAAAATTAAAGAGCAAGTTTTTTTAGATAAATTGAAAAATGCTTCCGAAACACAAGAAAGAACCCGAAATGAAGGTTTTGTGGTTACGATTTTGCCCGATGGAGATTTGTCTTTAAAAACTAAAACTCAAGAAAATAAAATGACTTTTGATTTGGTTGCCAAAAAATATATTGATGCAAAGAAGAGAAAATAGACATTCCAGTTATCTAATAGAATTTAAATTCTAGACTTTTGGACAAAAAATGCTTAAAAAATTGATTTTTTTTTAAATTAGTTCAATATTTTGATTTCAAACATTTTGTCCCAATTTTTTCCAGTAACAAAAAATGTTTTGCTTTTTGGGTTATAAGCTATGCCGTTCAAGACATTGGTGTCTTGCAAATGACTAATCTTATTCTGTAAATCAATTAAATTTACAATTGCTTCAACTGCTCCGCTCTTAGGATCAATTATAGCAATTGCATCTTTTTGATACACGTTTCCATATATTTTTCCATCAACCCATTCTAGTTCATTGACCGCAGGAACTTTGGTTGATGCACTGTATATATTTATAAAATCGATTTGTTTTAAAGTTTTAGGTTCCAAAATATGCATTTTTTCTGTGCTATCTGTCATAAATAAATTTTTACCATCGGTTGTCAAACCCCAGCCTTCCATTTGTTGAAAATAAGGTATTGTTTTTTCTCTAGTTAATTTATCTGCATCATAAATATAAGTTTCATTGTTTTTATAGGTCAATTGATAAATTTTGTTATTCAAAATAGTGATTCCTTCGCCAAATACATTTTCAGAATACTCGATTTTGCTATATATACTTCCAGTTTTATAATTTACTTTTCTAAGGCTTGAAATACCTTTTTTTCCACTTGGGCCTTCACCGTTTCCAGTTCCTTCAAAAAGTGTATCTCGATAGAATTCAAGACCCTGCGTATAGGCTTCGCTGTCGTGTGGGTAAGTATTTATGATTTTATAACCAATTAATTTTGGTTCAATCGATGAAATAATTTCGATAGTATTGATGACTTCTTCTATTTTTCCATCAAAATAAACGATTGCTTTGACGGTTTGCTCACCAAATTTTTCATTTGCCAATTTAAATGAGAATCGCTCAAATCCTTTTTTAGAAGCTATTTTTTTATCATTAAAATAATAAACAATACTGTCAGTTTTTTTTGATTCAAAGTTTTTTAAAAAAACATTTATTGATTCATTGGCCAAATATTGTTCTTTTAATTTGGTATCATCAAAGCTAAAAAAACTTTTTTCATCTTTTTTTTCATCACCACAAGATACCAAGATAGCTGCTAAAATAATGACAGATAATAAGTTATAATATTTCATTTTTATGATTTTAATATATTCAAATATATAAAATAAATAATTTAAAAAACCACTTGCATAAACTATAAAAACAGCTTACTTTTGCATCGGCAAGTCCTACACGACCAGCTCCTGCAGACTCCCCCAGGATGGGAACATAGCAAGGGTAAGCGGTTGAGCGGTGCGATGTAGGTCGCTTGCCACTTTTTAATCTTCATTTTGAAGATTTTTTTATGAAAATTATTTAAATTATTCTAAATCTTCAATTTTGAAGCTTTCTAAAAAAGCTATGGATTTTGAAATGTCGTAATGTAAAATTCGATCTTCTGCAATAAAAGGCACCTCTTGTCTATAAGATTTTAGAAACATTTCAATAAAATTACTTGATTTTAATGGTTTTCTATAATTTATAGCCTGCGAAGCAGTCATCAATTCGATTGCCAAAATACGTTCTAAATTTTCTAAAACTTTTAAACATTTAGTAGCTGCATTGGCACCCATGCTTACATGATCTTCTTGTCCATTGCTAGAAACTATGCTGTCAACGCTCGCTGGTGTAGATAATTGTTTGTTTTGACTTGCAATACTGGCAGCCGTATATTGAGGTATCATTAAACCAGAATTTAGCCCTGGATTATCAATTAAAAAAGCAGGCAAACCTCTTAATCCAGAAATTAGTTGATATGTTCTTCTTTCAGAAATACTTCCTAATTCGGACAATGCTATAGCCAGAAAGTCTAACGCTAATGCTAATGGTTGACCGTGAAAATTACCTCCAGAAATAATTTGGTCACTTTCTATAAAAATATTTGGATTATCTGTGACGGAATTGATTTCTGTTTTGAAAACTTTTTTTACATATTCAACAGCATCCTTTGTAGCGCCATGAACCTGCGGTATGCATCTAAATGAATAGGGATCTTGAACATGGTTTTTTTGTTGATGTATAATTTCGCTGCCATCTAGAAAGCCGTTAATACGATTGGCAGTTACAATTTGTCCTTTATGAGGTCTAACAAAATGAATTAATTCATTAAATGGTTCTTTTCTTCCATCAAAACCTTCTAGTGAAATTGTACCAATCAAATCTGCTAAATAATTTAATTTAACTGATTTAATTAAAATAAAAATCCCGTACGCACTCATAAATTGAGTACCGTTTAGTAAAGCTAATCCTTCTTTTGATTGCAGAACAATTGGTTGCCAATTAAAATGATTCAAAACCTGATTGGAATGCATTTTTTTTCCATCAAACCAAACTTCGCCCAATCCTAAAAGTGGTAACGATAAATGTGCCAATGGAGCCAGATCGCCACTTGCACCCAATGATCCTTGATTGAAAATTATTGGAAATATATCATTATTATAAAAATCAATCAAACGGTTTACGGTTGCAAGTTGAACGCCTGAATGTCCATAACTTAAAGATTGGATTTTCAATAAAAGCATTAACTTAACAATTTCATTAGGCACTTCGTCTCCAGTTCCGCAAGCATGCGATTTGACTAAGTTTTCTTGTAATTTTGTTAAATTCTCATCTTCTATTTTAATATTGCAAAGCGACCCAAAGCCAGTGTTGATGCCGTAAATTGGTGCATCAGTTTTTATCATTTTTTGATTTAAATATTCCCGACATTTTTGAATATTTATTTTTGATTCTTCGGATAAATCTAGTTTTTTTTTTTCAAATATAATTTCTTTGATAATATCTAAACTTAAAACTGATGATGATATGTAATGAGTATTGTCCATTTTTGATTTTTAAAAGTCCAAAATTGAATATTATAAGTTGAAAAAGCAAATTTGTTGAAAATTGTTTTTTAAAATTTTAATTTTCATTTTTTTTGCCGAGAAATATTAAAAAATCACATCAAAAAAATCATTACTTTTGCAAAAAAATTAAAAACATAAATTTCAGTTTTTTTTCTAAATTTAAATATAATTATAAAATGTTATCAGTAAATAATTTATCTGTGCAGTTTGGCAAACGAATTTTGTTTGATGAAGTAAATACGGTTTTTACTCACGGAAATATCTACGGAGTTATAGGTGCTAATGGAGCAGGAAAATCGACTTTTTTGAAAATTATTTCGGGAGATATGGATCCTACATCAGGGCATATTCATTTGGAACCCGGAAAACGTATGTCGGTTTTGAACCAAAACCACAACATGTTTGATGAAAACACGGTGCTTGAAACTGTTTTGATGGGTAACAAAGTCTTGTTCGATATTAAAAAAGAAATGGACGATTTATATGCTGATTATAACGATAAAAATGCAGATAGAATAGGCGAGTTGCAAGTTCAATTTGAAGAAATGAACGGTTGGAATGCTGACTCTGACGCAGCTGCAATGCTTTCAAATCTAGAAATTTCCGAAGAACACCACTATACTAAAATGGGTGATTTGGATAATAAATTGAAAGTGAGGGTTTTGTTGGCTCAAGCACTTTTTGGCAATCCAGATTTATTGATAATGGATGAACCAACAAATGATTTAGATTTTGAAACTATTGCATGGTTAGAAAATTTCTTGGCCAATTATGAAAATACTGTCATTGTTGTTTCGCATGACCGACATTTTTTAGACTCAGTATGCACGCATATATCTGATATAGATTACAGTAAAATAAATCATTATTCTGGAAATTATACTTTTTGGTATGAATCGAGTCAATTGGCAGCAAAACAAAGAGCACAACAAAACAAAAAGGCTGAGGAAAAGAAACAAGAATTAGAAGAATTTATTCGACGTTTTTCTGCGAATGTTGCCAAATCTAAACAAGCAACTTCTCGTAAAAAAATGATTTCTAAACTAAATATATCTGAAATAAAACCATCTTCAAGACGTTATCCAGCCATAATTTTTGACCAGGAGCGCGAAGCTGGTGATCAAATTTTGAATGTTCAAGGTTTATCAGGTTCTATTGATGGTGAAATACTTTTTAAAGATGTCGATTTGAATATGGCAAAAGGCGACAAAATTGTACTTTTTTCAAAAGATTCAAGAGCTACATCTTTATTTTACGATATTTTAAATGGTTTGCAAACTCCAGATTCAGGCACTTTCGATTGGGGAATTACAACCAATCAAGCCTATTTGCCAGTTGACAATCATTCGTTTTTTGAAAGTGATTATTCATTGGTGGATTGGTTGCGCCAATATGTAAAAACCGAAGAAGAACGTGACGAAGTAAACATAAGAAGTTTCTTGGGGAAAATGATTTTCTCGGGAGAAGAAGCCTTAAAAACTTGTAGGGTTTTATCAGGAGGTGAGAAAGTGCGTTGCATGCTTTCGCGAATGATGATGCAGCGTGCCAATGTTTTAATGATAGACGAACCAACCAATCACCTTGATTTAGAGTCGATTACGGCTTTTAATAATTCATTAAAAAATTATAAAGGATCTATAATTTTTACAACACATGACCATGAATTTGCTCAAACCGTTGGAAATCGTGTCATAGAACTTACGCCAAATGGTGCCATTGACCGTTACATGACTTTTGATGATTATCTTGACGATGAAAAAGTAAAAGAATTGAGAATAAAGATGTATTCTTAGTTTTTTGAATAATTTTAAAAAACAAAAACCAATTGCTATAAAAATTTATTTTTTTTTAAATATTGATATGATTTTTATGTGATTTTAAAAATACTCTTAAAAAAGTCAAAGCAATTTTATCGTTATTACTAAAGAGTGCGTCTCTATTAAATTCTTTCAATCCTTCTATTTTATTGATTTCTGAATAATTTGTAGATTTATAACTCATAGACCAGTCATTAAATTGACGTTTTTCGACTTCGCCTTCAGACACATTAATCAAACCCCTGTGACGAATATCTTTACCGATTTTTTCGTAAAGATTTATAACTTTTTCTTTATCACCCTCTAAAACCTGAATAAAATCTCCATCAATATGCAACAATATTCCAGTAATATCATTTGCTATGTTTTTTGCCCTTGATTTTACTAATAAATATTCTAAACCTGTTTCATCAACAGAATCAATAGCTGAACTTAAATAAATTATTCTGTACACTTTTTGGTATTTATATACCAAATATAATAAACTTAATTTGATTTATATGTTTTTTCACAAGGTATTTAAGTACCAAAAATAAATACAGATTTTTAGTTTAATAAAAAAATATTATCTTTACAGACCAAACAAATAATTATGCCATCAAAAATATTGCTTACATCTATTGAAGTCAATATCATTCTAAACCGTTTGGCTTGCCAATTAATAGAGAATCACCTTGATTTTTCAAATACAATTTTGATAGGAATTCAACCTCGTGGTATATTTTTGGCCGACCGGCTTAAATCATTGTTAGAAAATGAATATCAAATAAAAAATATTGCATTAGGTTATTTAGATATAACTTTTTTTCGAGACGATTTTCGACGTAACGACAAACCATTTGAAGCCAATAAAACTCAAATTGATTTTATTGTAGAAAATAAAAAAGTTATTTTTATTGATGATGTCTTATATACAGGTCGAAGTATTCGCTCAGCTTTGACGGCAATTCAATCTTTTGGTAGACCGTCAGAAATTGAGTTGTTGGTCTTGATAGACAGGCGTTTTAGCAGACATTTGCCAATACAACCTGATTATCGCGGTCGTCAAGTCGATGCCATTAATGACGAAAAAGTAAAAGTTTCGTGGATAGAAAATGATGGTGTTGACGCGGTTTTTTTAATAAATAAAAATGAGTTGTAATGAATGAATTATCTGTAAATCATTTGCTTGGAATAAAATATATCAATAAAAAAGATATTGATTTAATTTTTGAAACAGCCGATCAATTTAAGGAAGTGATTAACCGCCCCATCAAAAAAGTACCATCTTTAAGAGATATCACCATAGCAAATATATTTTTTGAAAATTCAACTCGAACCAAATTATCTTTTGAGTTAGCACAAAAACGTTTATCGGCTGATGTCATTAGTTTTTCAGCCGCTCAATCATCTGTTAAAAAAGGTGAAACATTAATTGATACGGTAAACAATATTTTGGCAATGAAAGTCGATATGGTTGTGATGCGACATGCCAGTCCAGGTGCGGCACTTTTTTTGTCTCGAAATGTAGGAGCAAGTATTATTAATGCTGGAGATGGTGCACATGAACATCCAACTCAAGGATTGTTGGACAGCTACTCAATTCGTGAAAAATTAGGCGAGATATCAGGAAAAAAAATAGTTATTGTTGGTGATATATTACACTCAAGAGTTGCATTATCAAATATTTATGCACTGCAAATGCAAGGTGCAGAAGTAAAAGTGTGCGGACCAAAAACATTGATTCCAAAATATATTGAAAGTCTTGGCGTCACAATTGAACCAAATCTACGTAAAGCCTTAGAATGGTGTGATGTAGCCAACATGCTACGAGTACAAAACGAAAGAATGGACGTAAACTATTTTCCGTCAACTAGAGAATATGCACAGCAGTATGGATTAGATAAAAACCTGCTAGATTCATTAAATAAAGAAATTCTAATTATGCATCCAGGACCAATAAATCGGGGTGTAGAAATCACATCAGATGTCGCTGATTCAGGACAATCAATAATATTGAATCAAGTAGAAAACGGTGTTGCGATTCGAATGGCAGTAACCTATTTATTAGCATCAAAAATCAAAAACTAATGAATGTTATAAAAAAAGATAGTCTAGTAGAAATATCAGACACGCAAATTGACTTGGTATCATTAGTAATGAAAATTACTCAAGAATATAAATCATTTGAAAAAGATAATATTATAATCAATATTTCAAATTTTAAAAATATCAAAATTAAGGATTTAGATAATTTTTTGCCGTTAATCAAGCAACATACAAGCAACAAACATTCATTTATAATAGTTGTTTCCGATATCAATTTTAATAAAGTTTCAGAAAAAATAAACGCTGTTCCAACAATTCAAGAAGCACATGATTTAATAGATATGGAGGAAATTGAAAGAGATTTAGCATATAATTAAAATAAACTAAATGAATTTTACAGATAAACACAAATTATATTTTAATGTTTTTTTGCTTTTTGTTCTTACTTATCTGCTGACAGCAAAATTATTAAATGGTTTCAAAACTCAAGATTTCGATTATTTAAGAATTGTTTTCTACATCGTTTTTATAGGATTGAGCATTAAAAATATCAATAAACATAACGTTTAGAGTATTTAACTGTTTTAGGTTTAAAGTGCAAAAATATTTTAAACTGATAATAAATACTGCGACCTTTTTAAACTAAACACCATAATGAAACTCACAATTCTCGGCTGTTATGCCGCAACGCCAAGAACAATAACCAATCCAACAGCACAGGTTTTAGAAATCAAGAACCGACTTTTTTTGATTGATTGTGGCGAAGGAACGCAAGTACAACTTCGCAAAAATAAAGTTAAATTTTCGGCAATAAATCACATTTTTATTTCACACCTTCATGGTGATCATTGCTTTGGATTGATTGGTTTGGTATCAACGTTTATGTTATTAAATCGGGTCAATGATTTAAATATATATGGACCAAAAGGCATCAAAGAATTGATACTTTTGCAGCTAAAATTGTCAAATTCTTACACCAACTATGGACTTTACTTTCATGAATTAGAATCTCTAGAAAGTCAAATAATTTATGAAGACGACAAAGTTATCGTTAAAACAATTCCATTAAAACATAGAATATACACCAACGGTTTTCATTTTCAAGAAAAAATAAGCGAAAGAAAACTTAATATCGATGCTGTTTCCAAATATAAAATTGAAAAATGTTACTTTCAAAACATCAAAAACGGAAAAGACATTACGCTTGACAATGGAATAATTATCAATAATCAAGAATTGTCTTCTGATCCTAGTGCTCCAAAAAATTATGCTTTTTGTTCAGATACAATTTTTGACGAAACCATTGTTGAGCACCTAAAAAATATTGATATTCTGTACCATGAAAGTACATTTTTAGATTCAGAAGAACATTTGTGCGAACGAACAATGCATTCAACAGCTAAGCAAGCCGCGAAAATTGCAATAAAAGCTAATGCAAAACAATTGATTCTTGGACATTATTCTACTCGATATGCAAATATTGAATTGTTTAAAACCGAAGCCGAAACCATTTTTCAAAACGTACTGTTAGCCAACGATGGTAAAATATTTGAATTTTAGTAACGAGTTTTAAGGCTTTTTCAGAATGGTTATTCCCGCTTTCATTCCAATCTTTTTTTCGAGAAAAACGAAAAAAAGGATTTTCCGTTCAATCGGGGTTATTTCATAAAGTTTTGTTGCATTTTTGGTAATTTTCTAAAAACAAACTAACTTGCATAAAATATTTTTAAGCAATGAATGACCTAAGCAATTATAGAAAATCTTACGAACAAAACGAACTTCTAGAGAATAATATTCCTGATAATCCAGTTGAATTATTTGACATTTGGTTCAAAGAAATAGAAAATTTAAAAGGAAACGAAGAAGTAAATGCCATGACAATCGCGACAATTGGACAAGACGGTTTTCCGAAATCAAGAGTTGTTTTACTTAAAAATTTATCTGATGAAGGATTTGTTTTTTTTACAAATTATGAATCAGAAAAAGGAATAGCAATCCAAGAAAACCCAAATGTTTGTTTGTCTTTTTTTTGGCATCAATCAGAGCGACAAGTTATTATCAAAGGAAAAACAGAAAAAATATCTGAAGAAAAATCTATAAAATATTTCAATTCAAGGCCAATTGGTAGCCAGCTCGGAGCAATTGTTTCTAATCAAAGTCGTATAATTCCTGATAGGAATTTTTTAGAACAAAAATTAATTGATTTAGAAAAAAAATACCAAAATCAAACCATTCCAAAACCAGATTTTTGGGGCGGATTTATTGTTAAACCAATTTCGATTGAGTTTTGGCAGGGCAGACCAAATCGTTTGCATGATCGAATTCGTTATGAATTACAAAACGATAAATCGTGGAAAAAAGAAAGACTTTCGCCTTAATTTTTTTGTAAATATCATAATATGAAAAACTTAACTTTCGTTAGACATGGAAAATCAGGCTATGAAATTGGTTTACCAGACAAGCAAAGAACGTTGAACAAAACAGGAATTGAAAAATCCAGAATTGTTGCAGATGAATTCAAGAAACACTTGCCGAAACAGTTTTCGATACATTCAAGTACAGCAATAAGAGCCAAAATGACAGCAATAATTTTTGCAAATATATTTGGAATTCGGGAATCAGAAATTTTTTATTATGATCAATTATATACTTTTGATGGTTTTGAATTAGAAAAAATTATTAAACTAACCAGTGACAATGTTACCAATTTATTAATTTTTGGTCACAACGAAGGAATAACCGATTTTGTTAATAAATTTGGTTCAATAAACATAGACAATGTGCCGACTTCTGGTTTGGTTTCAATTGATTTTGAATCAGATAATTGGTCGAAAATTAAAAATGGAATAACAATAAAAACTATATTCCCAAAAGAATTATAATGGTTAGTAAAGAACAAAATTTATATATAGACCGAGAGAAAAGCTGGCTGAATTTTAATGCGAGAGTTTTGCAAGAAGCAGCTGATGAAAATGTTCCGTTATTGGACAGAATGCGTTTTTTAGGAATTTTTTCTAATAATCTTGACGAGTTTTTTAGAGTCAGATTTGCTGCAATCAGACGATTGAGTTTGACTAAAGAAACGGGCGAGAAAATTTTAGGTGGTGTTTCTGCGAAGAAATTGGTAAAAGAAATTACTGAAATTGCCATAGTGCAACAAGCAGAAAGTTTGAAAATATTGGGCACTATTGAGCAAAAATTGCAAGAGCAAAAAATTTACATGATTAATGAAAATCAAATCTCTATAGAGCAAGAAATTTTTATTAAAGATTTATTTGTTCAAAAAGTAAGTCCAGCATTGGTTACAATTATTCTAAATGACTTGGCTGAATTTCCAATTTTAAAAGATACATCTGGATATTTGGCAGTAAAATTGGTGATGAAACCAACCGACAAACCAAAACTGTTAAGTTTATTAAAACCAAAGCAAGAGATTCGATATGCCGTTATCGAAATTCCAAAATCAATAAACAGGTTTGTAGTGTTGCCATCAGACAATGACAATCAATATGTTATCATGCTTGACGATGTTATTCGACACAATTTAGCAAATATATTTAATATTTTTGAATTCGAAAGCGTGTCCGCACACATGATTAAAATTACGCGAGATGCACAGCTTGACATCGACAGTGATGTAAGCAAATCGATGCTCGAAAAAATAGCCACAAGTGTCAAAGACAGACGAATTGGTGAGCCAGTACGTTTTATTTATGATCAACAAATAGAAAAAGATACATTGAAATATTTTCTATCAAACATTGGAATTGATTCTTCAGATTCCATTATTCCAGGTGGAAGGTACCACAATCGTAGAGATTATATGGATTTTCCAAACCTCGGGAGATTTGATTTGTTGTATAAAAATAATCCACCGTTGCAAATACCCGGATTAAGCCTTGATGAAAATATTATGCAGAAAATAGCTGTTAAAGATTATTTAGTTAATGCTCCATATCAATCTTTTTCTTACGTAATAAAATTTTTGCGTGAAGCAGCGCTAGATCCAAAAGTAACTGCTATCAAAATAACATTGTACCGATTGGCAAAAAATTCTCAAATAATAAGTTCGCTCATTAATGCCGCCAAAAACGGAAAAAAGGTAGTTGTTCAAATAGAATTGCAAGCCCGCTTTGATGAAGCCAGCAATATTATGTATGCTGAACAAATGCAAACCGAAGGAATTGAATTAATTTTTGGTATAAAAGGTCTTAAGGTACATAGCAAAATTTGCGTAATTGACCGAATTGAAGATGGAAAACTAAAACGTTACGGATTAATTTCGACCGGTAATTTCAATGAATCTACTGCCAAAGTTTATACCGATGTTACACTGTTAACAAGCCATCAACAAATTTTGAAAGATGCTTCAAAAGTTTTTGATTTCTTTGAAATTAATTTTAGAATTCATAGGTACAAACATCTAATTGTTTCGCCACACTATTCCCGTTCAAGAATTAATAGATTGATTGACAAGGAAATAGCTAACGCAATTATCGGTAAGGAATCGTTTATAAAACTAAAAATGAACAGTCTATCGGATTATGCAATGATTGACAAACTATATGAAGCGAGTAGGGCGGGAGTGAAAATTCAATTGATTATTCGTGGCATTTGTGCATTAATTCCAGGGATAAAAGGCATGAGCGAAAATATCGAAGCCATAAGTATTGTAGATAATTATCTGGAGCACACGAGGTTATTTATTTTCGGAAATACAGGAATGCCAGAAGTTTATATTTCATCTGCCGATTTTATGACTAGAAATCTCGATGGTCGAGTAGAAGTTGCCTGTCCAATTTATGACCCAATTATTAAGCAAGAATTAATAGATAGTTTTGATGTAGGTTTTAAAGGCAACGTCAAAGTGAGGTATCATTCACAAAAATTAGATAACAAATATAGAATTCGCAAAGAAAACGAACCAGTTTTCAGAGCACAATTTGAGACTTATAAATTTTACCAATCTAAGTTAGAAGCCAACTAACATCATAACCTGAAATACCCTATTATTAAGTTGTTAGCATTTTTTTATTTTAAAAAATAGTATTAGATTTGAATGTTATTGAAGTAATTATTTTGAAAATTAGTTCGCTTTTTGATATTTCATTATCCGCGGGTATTTTATTTGGAATACTGTTTTTGTTCTATGCCAATTTTTATGTAAAAATCAAAAATACTAAAACTATTGTTTACCTCAATTGGTTTGTAGTTTTCTTGACCTTACACAATCTTCAAATTGTATATTTTGGCAATAAAATAGATATAAACATTCTTGAACGAAAACTTTTATTGCCTTGGTATGCTTTAATTATTCCTTTTTTTTACACGTTTTTGTTGCACCATTTGCAAATCCAAAACAAAGTTTTTAATTTCTTGAAAGTTTGCATTGCTATTTTTGTTTTGCAAATAGTTGTAAGGCTTGTTTTAATTCCAAATCATTTTCATGACATCCAAAATCTAAATATTGCCAAATATGCTCAAATAGAAGAAATTTTCAATGCAGGATTTACATTTTTTTTGTTTGGCAAAATTGGTTATTTGTTGCTGAAACAAAAACATTTGTACCAATATGTTGCCACATTCGACAAACTGGTTTGGCTCAAATATTTTTTAATTATTGGTTTTGTTATTCTTGTCAGTTGGGTCATTGCCATTATCTATAATATTGACAATGCCTTAAATCCAAATTTGAATATTTATTATCCATTGCGGTTCAGTGCTGCTTTTGCCTTATATTGGATAACTTATCAAGGATTTTTCTATTCTAGCTTATTGTTTCAAAGAATTGATATTCGTGAAAACACCAATTTTAATTATGAATTCACTTCAAATGAATCCAAATTTACCAATTCAACAGAACAACAAAAAACAGTACCAACCCAAAAAGATTTTGACCGAATAAATAATTATATTCTCGAAAATAAAATTTATTTAGACCCTAATATTACTATTGATATTTTTGCAAATAAAGTACAACTCACAACAAGAAAAGTAACCGAAATTCTAAAAAATAATTCAGATTTGGGTTTTCCAGACTTTATAAACAAAATTAGAATCGACAAAGCAAAAAAAATATTAATTGACCCGCACTACGCCAATTATACGATTGTGAGCATTTGTTTAGAATGTGGTTTCAACTCAAAGTCAACATTTTACCGAGTTTTTGAAAAGTTTGTTCGCATGACACCCACCCAATACATCCGAGAAAACAAGGACTAAAAACTGTCCCATATTCTGCAAATTTGTCCCATTTGCTGCAATTCGCAGAAAATGGGACAATTTATTTTTGGAGCTGTTGTAGGTTTGTCCAATAATTTTTAAATAAAAACAGATGAACAAAACAATCTATTTACTTTTGTTAGTACCAATTACAAATTTAGTAGTGGCGCAAACCAAAACCAAAATCATTAACCCAAATGGGAAATGGTATTTAGGTGTAGAAATAGGTACAAATACCATAACAACTTTTTCAAACAACGAACCAATCAAATCAATACAGGAAGGTTTAGTTTTTGAATATTACTTTGCAGAACAATGGAGTGTTTTAGGAAGAGTAAAAAACTTTAAAACTGGAGTTTCATTTGTCAATAATAATAATTTTGGTGCATTTGATGGTGCCGTTATTTCGATTCCATTAAATATAAAATGGGAATTTAGAAATTATAAAAACCTAAAAGCAAATTTAAAAATTGGAGTTGCTTATAATTTTGAAACAAAATCAAATTATAATTTTCCAAAGAATATTGAAACCAATACTTCAAAAACATTTGTAAATTTTAATACAGGATTTGGATTCAATTATTTTCTTTCAAAGAAAACAATAATATATGTTGACATTGAAACGTATAAATTTGGTGGGTATAAAGGTAATAGCCAAAGTCAAATTTTAAGTAAAAATTATTACACAGAAAACAATCTTTTAAATCTTGGAATTAAATATAATTTTAAAAAGTAACAAATGAAAACATCAATTTTTATCTTACTCGTATCAATTTTAGCATCTTGCTCAAAAGATAATCAAAGTCAAATACCAACAGAACAGCTCCCACCTGCTACGCAGGTCGGAGCTAATACTGCTGGTTGTATTATTAACGGAGAATTACTATTGCCTAAAAATGGTACTCAAGCCATTGGAGGCTCTCCTGCGTATGGTTTGACAACTGGTGCAGGTATAAATTTTCACCCGCCAATAATTGGCGACGATTATAAATTTGTAAGAATTTCAAACCTTCGGGATATGGGTGGTGATAGTATTTATATTCATTTAAATGATATGACTTTAGGTGTTGGTAATTATAACATAGGTCAAAGCAATAATGAATATTATATTGATGGCCCTAATAATGCTCAAATAATTGCTCATATTTACGATGGGGTCAATTTAGGTAAGACATTTTTATCCGGTGCGGATGCGGGAACAATAACAATAACTTATTTTGACTACCCAAACGGAATATATTCAGGAACATTTAGTGCCATATTATATAACAAGGATAATCCAACTGAAAAAATTCAAGTTACTGATGGAAGATTTGACATCAGTATTGCAACTTTAAATCAATAAAAAATGTAAAAACTTCTAAAAAAAGAGAAAGCCATTACAAAACGTAATGACTTCTCACAGCTAAAAAAATGTTCACCAAAACAATTTAAATAACTAAAACAAAAGTAATGAAAAAAAACATCGTAAAATTGCTGTCACTTGTAATTTGTACATTTTCAATAACAACAAACTCGCAAACCACTTTTACAGGTCTAAAAAAAGATTATACGCAAAGTATGGATAGTATAATGACCTACGTAAACAAAACTCCAATTACAACGGGCATATTATACGACAGGGTTATGTCATTTTCGAGTTTAAATATGCTCAAAGAAAATGCAATAGTTACTAAATCCAACTTTCAACATTTTATTCAAAGCTGGAGTGAATTATATAGATCTGCTTATACACCTACTTTTCCATCTTTAGAAACATTAAAAACATCAACTCCAACACAAACGCAAGTTTGGTCGATATTGGTATTATCAATACAAAAATGAATTATATTGATTATGGCACACCAACAAATCCAAGCTTAACGCAAACAGGAGGATATCTTTATAATATTGCTGGTATTAATCCATTTCTTGAAAAACAAATTACCGTTATTGCACCTTTAAAAGAAAAAGTGAATTCAGGTACTGTTATATTCAGATTAAAATCTTCTCTTATATTACAACTTACAGGACTACAAATTAAAACACTAGTTGCAAATTTTGGAACAGCAAGCAATTACAATTTAATTAATAATTATGTTTTATCGA
This sequence comes from Bacteroidota bacterium, assembly GCA_043769905.1. Classification (GTDB taxonomy): domain Bacteria; phylum Bacteroidota; class Bacteroidia; order Flavobacteriales; family Flavobacteriaceae; genus Flavobacterium. The sequence goes on along the minus strand of JAYVIW010000026.1, from coordinate 54,961 downwards.
CAACAAATCCATTAGTAACATTTACAACAAGTGGCAAGAAAACGTTTGTATTTACTGTAACTTTCAGTAATAATACAACCGAAACTTTAAATGCAACTATGGACATAATAGTTTCAAATTCATCCGCAATGGCTTTGGCAATTGCAAATCCATTATCATTTCCATTGGAACAAGATTTTGTTGGAACTGCTGGTATAACTGCATCAACAACTGGTAATGTTGCTTTTCAAGGATACAATGAAACTTCTGCAACAAAAGGAATTTTAGAATATCGTACCTATTATAATAAAGTTACAAATAACGGAAGTGCTGTTTCAAAAATTAATAAACCAATAATTATTCTTGATGGTTATGACCCAGGTGATGGGAGAAAGATTTATCGAGGAAGTGCAGGGTATGACGAGCCTAAGTCAAGTTTGTATGATTTAATGTATTATGATCACGACAACAATATATCAACAGATAAAATTAGTTTGGTAGAAAAACTACGCTCTGCTCCTTATGGTTTTGATGTTACATTAGTCAACTTTCCAAACGGTGCTGATTATGTCGAACGCAATGCAATGGCACTTGTGGCATTACTAAAAAGAGAAAACACAAAACTAATTGCCAATGCTAGCACTGAAAAAGTATCAATTATTGGTCCAAGTATGGGTAGTCTTGTTTCTCGATACGCATTAGCCTATATGGAAAAGAATTCGATGAACCATAACACAAAACTTTGGGTAAGTTTCGATAGTCCACATTTAGGAGCAAATATACCGATTGCAGCTCAAGAAAATCTATCCTTTTATGGTTACAAAGGGAGAAAAGACGATGCTAAAATAAAATTTGATGAAAATTTTCGATCGCCTGCAGCAAGACAAATACTAATAGAACAATTAGATGGTAAACAAGAAAATGCACCTTATCCAACAGATTTATGGGGAGTATGGGGAAAAATCGGTCAAAATAATAATACACCATTCCGCCAACAATTCCAAACTAATTTAAATTCCAATGGATTAATTGGCTCAAATGGTTATCCTCAAAATTTAAGAAAAATTGCCCTAATTAACGGAACAACAAACGGAACCAAAACTAATAATTCTGGCAACAAATTTTTAGAGTTAGCAGCCTTTACAATATTTAAATACGGTCAAATATTTGGAACTTCGATTGAAACAAAGATTAAGGTAGCCACAATAGAAGATAATTTTTTACAAAATACTGGCGGTTACGGTCAAACATTTGCAGGGAAAGTAACAATAAAAAGAGTTGGAGGTATTGAAGTTCAAAATGGTTCAGTTTCAAGAACAAATTCAAATCCAAGAGGTTGTATGGATATTGTTCAAGGCGGAACATTTAACACACAAGGTATAATAAAAGATGAATTTACTAAAGTTTTAAATTCACAAGTTGACAGCCAAGAATGGAGACAATATTTACCAAATCACGCATTCATACCATCAGTTAGTGCATTAGCATTCAAGAATCCAAATTTCGATTGGTCAAGTGCTATCAACCGAAATTTAGTTTGTGACCCATTAAACAAAGAAATCTATTTTGATAGTTATTTTGCACCAAGCACAAATCAAGACCACGTTTTTGTTTCAGCCGAAAATGCTGATTGGTTAATAAAAGAATTACAGGGCATCCCACAAGAACCATCATTTCCAATAGACCCCAATGCTTTAAAAGGTCCAGCCATTATTTGCGAAAACGAAACCGTAACTTATTCATTTGATGACGCTTGTAAAATTACAGGCACAGTTACATCATGGAACGTGTCAGTAAATGCCCGTGTGATAAGCTCAACCGATACTTCCGTAACAATTAAATGCAACTCTGAAGGTTTATTCAATATAACAGCAAATTTTTCAAATGGTCAAGCTGTTACAAGAACAATTAGAATGTTATGAAAACCACAATTTTCAATAAGGCAATATACTCATGTCGGTACAAATGGATACTATTTACAACTTGTCGCTCCAATTGGCAGACCCTTTAACGAACAATTTATTGAATCAATTACTTGGCAAAATTTAATTGGTGGTGGTTGCGGTTCACTTCAGTACACACCTGGCAATAGTTTTACAAATTTCCTTGTATGTCCACCAATTAACGAAAATTGTCCTTATGAAAACTCATGTAAGCGTGACATTAAGGTAACGATAACGAAATATTGTGGTACATTTGAATATCTTGCAACAGTCGGTTTTGGACAAAATCCTAATACAAGAGGCATTAACAATAATCTATATCAAATATACCCAAACCCAAGCAGTACGGTTATAAATGTTTCATTATTAGATGATACCTTAAAACCCTAAACAACTTCAACGATAACCGCTGAATTATTTGACATGATGGGACAACCAAGAAATAAAGTCGATGTCATTAACAACATTGCAACCATAAATGTCGAAACATTACCCAAAGGCATTTACATTCTCAAAATAAATATCGATGGACAAATAGAAAGCCACCAAGTTTCAATTCAATAATATTATTAATTAAAAAAGCAGTTTTTGATCTCCTCAAAAACTGCTTTCATACAACTCAATTTTCATTCAAAAAAAATTCCTTAAAAAAAAGTTATTTATTTTTTTACAAAATATTGTCCAGTCTCGAGATAGATGTAAAATTTAACATTAAACAATAAAAGAGAGTTTACACAAAATATTGTCCAGTCTCAACCATAATTCAAAACAAAACTAACAAAGGCTTATGCAAAACTGCAAAAGCCTTTTTCACAAATAAATAAGCCTTCCGCCAAACTAAATAAGCCTTTCGCCAAACTAAGAAAGACACCCGTCAAACTAAATAAGCCTTTCGCCAAACTAAACAAGACACCCGCCAAACTAAACAAGACACCCTCCAAAATAAATAAGCCTTTCGCCAAAATAAACAAGCCTTCAGCCAGAGCAAAATCGGCACTTTCCACAATTTTTTTTAAACATGGCAGGTTTTTTTGTTTCAAATAAAAATTTTTTGCTACATGGAATTTTCAGTAAATGCTCAAAAATTAGTTTGTATATTTGTCAACCATTAGCCATCAATCAAAATATGAATATAAAAAAATATGCAGCAATTGACATCGGTTCCAACGCCATGAGATTGCTGATTACCAATATTGTAGAACAAAAAGACAAAGAAACCCAGTTCAATAAAAGTGCTTTAGTTCGTGTTCCTATTCGTTTGGGGCAAGATGCTTTTACAGTCGGCGAAATTTCTGAAGAAAACATAGACAGAATGATTGATGCCATGAAAGCTTTCAAGCTGTTGATGAAAGTGCATCAGGTCGAAAAATATATTGGTTGCGCCACCTCGGCAATGAGAGAAGCCTATAATGGTCAAGAAGTTGTAAATATTATTCAAGAAAAAGCAGATATAAAAATCGAAATTATTGACGGAAAAAAAGAAGCAGCAATCATCGCATCGACAGATTTTAATCATTTGTTGAAACAAGACAAAAATTATTTATTTGTAGATGTAGGTGGCGGAAGCACAGAATTTTCGTTATTTGCTGATGGAAAAATAATTGCCTCAAAATCGTTTAAAGCAGGAACAGTTAGGCTTTTGAACGATGTTGTAAATGATATTGTGTGGCAAGAAATCGAGAAATGGATAAAAAACAATACTGCCGATTTAGACGATGTTGCCTTGATTGGTTCTGGTGGCAACATCAACAAAATATTTAAAATGTCTGGTAAACAACTAGATAAGCCACTGTCATTCATTTACTTAAATAGTCAATATGCTTTCTTAAATTCATTAACTTACGAACAAAGAATTGCAGAATTAGGACTTAACCCAGACCGAGCAGATGTAATTATTCCAGCCTTAAGGGTTTATTTAAATGCTATGAAATGGAGCAATGCAAGAAATATTTATGTGCCAAAAATTGGTTTGGCAGATGGTATTGTAAAGGCTTTATATTACAGCAAAATTTAAAAATCTAAATCAAAAGTTTTCTTCAGTAATTCAAGATTACTATTGATATTCAGTAATCTGTCATATTTATCTTGATCTGTAAATGCAAATTTTTGAGTCGCAGCAGTTTCATTTACAACAATTTGTATCCCTAAATCGTGGTTTTTCAAATGACTGCGAAGAAAACCCATCAAATCGAATTTTTCATTTTCAAAATCCAATCTTGAACCTTCGTTTGGTAATTCATGAACGATTGTGTTTTCTGCCATTTTTGGCGTATTCATTAGCAACAAAGAACTCATAATTTTGTGTCCTTTATCACTCAATCTTTGTGCGTATTTATTCCAATAAAGCAGCATATCATTTTCCGAAAAAGCTTCATTTGGTAAATGAATGTCATCTTTTATTAATGATTTATTGGCTTCTTGTAAATCTTTTTTGGCTTTTATTCCGGCCAATGAATATGCCGAAACCTTTGGTTGTGAGTCGTTTGTAAATTGTGTTTTATTAGTCTCTGAAGGTAAAACTTCGCTTGTAACTAATTTTGGAATAGAGATTTCAATTTTGGGTTCAGAAACAATTTTTTCAATTGTTTTACTTTCTACAATTGAATAATTATTATTTTTGAAACTAGTTGGCGGAATTATAAATTTGTCAGCTTTTTTTTTTCTCCATCAAAAGTGATAGAGGCCAGTTGCATCAAACAAAGTTCTACCAAAAGTCGTTGGTTTTGAGATAGTTTGTATTTAAAATCACAATCATTGGCCATGTCAATTCCTTTTAACAGAAAATCTTGCGGGGCAATTTGTGACTGTATTGTATATAATTTTTGCGCTTGATCACCAACTTCTAATAATGTAATTGTAGCTGGCGTTTTGCAAACCAATAAATCTCTAAAATGACTGGCCAATCCTGATATAAAGTGATGACCATCAAATCCTTTTGATAAAATATCGTTATACGCTAAAAGTAAATCTGGAATTTTGTTATCGAGAATCAAACCAGTTATATTGATGTAGGTTTCATAATCTAAAACATTCAAATTTTCAGTAACTGCTTGACGAGTAAGGTTATTACCGCAAAAAGAAACTACCCTATCGAAAATTGATAAAGCATCTCGCATGGCGCCATCAGCTTTTTGAGCAATAATGTGTAAAGCATCGTCTTCGCAAATAACACCTTGACTTGCTGCAACTTCCGCTAAATGTTCTTTGGCATCTTTAACAGTTATTCTTTTGAAATCAAAAATTTGACAACGGGACAATATAGTTGGAATAATTTTGTGCTTTTCGGTGGTGGCTAAAATAAAAATGGCGTGTTTTGGCGGTTCTTCAAGCGTTTTCAAGAAAGCATTAAAAGCTGCGGACGACAACATGTGCACCTCGTCAATGATATAAACTTTATATTGCCCTGTTTGAGGCGGAATACGGACTTGGTCTATCAAACTGCGGATATCATCAACTGAATTGTTTGATGCAGCATCGAGTTCAAAGACATTGAAAGCAAAATCTTCGTTGGGATCGTCATAACCAGGTTGGTTGATTTTTCGTGCCAAAATTCTTGCACAAGTTGTTTTGCCAACTCCACGTGGTCCTGTGAATAACAAAGCCGATGCCAAGTGATTGGTTTCTATAGCATTGAGCAATGTGTTAGTAATGGCTTGTTGCCCAACAACATCTTTAAATGTTTGTGGGCGATATTTTCTGGCCGATACTACAAATTGTTCCATGGTTAATAATTCGATAGCAAATATAGTTTTTAATTTATTGATTGAAAAATAGATTTTGGATTTTTTTAAATTTTTGGTGTTAGATTTTATATGTTTAACCCATATACATATTGATATTTATGGGTTATTTTTTTTTGAAAGCTAGATTTGAAAGAAATATTTGATCTAAATAGTAGTTTCCTAGCCCCGATAGCAGTGGAAATCCTTTTTTGAGGCTTTTTTTGCCTCAAAAAAGATTGCAACGAATAGCGGGATTGGCTTCAAAAAAAACTACTTTTGCAGCAGCAGACCGCCTTATCGTCGTTTCAATTTATTGAGAGGGAGGAAAGTCCGGACACCACAGAGAAGCATAGCGGGTAACCCCCGTCATTCGTAATTCGGATAGGACAAGTGCAACAGAAAGTATGTACAGGTAATGCTGTAGTGAAACCAGGTAAACTCTATGCGGTGAAATTTCAAGTATATCGGTAGTTAAGAGCGTCTCGTTCGTTGCCGAAGGGTAGAAAGATTGATCTTGTGAGCAATTGCAAGGCTAGATAAATGATAAGGCTCTGATTTTTTCAGGGACAGAATCCGGCTTATAGGTCTGCTTTTTTTATTTTATATTTATGAAGAAATGTATTTTGTTTTTTGTTTGAGAATTATTTTCTTGAAATTGGCGGTTTTGGAAGTTTAGGAGCAAGTTTTTTAAGTATGTTTACCAAAACTAATTATGCTAATTTAGGAGTTGGAATTGAGGTTAATGCACTACGTTTTTTGAAGCCCGAAGTAGCGTTTAAATTAATATATGCTTCGATTCCTGTTGTTACAAACTATGATAATTCGGGGTTTGAAAAAGACCAAAAATTTTTTTACTCTTTGGGTCTATAATATGAGTATCGCACCAAAAATTCATATCCGAGAGCAAGATGAAAATTGGTTTGTAAATCTTTATCCGATTTATAATTTTACTACAATAAATGCCAGTAATGAATATTATGTAGTAAATCCTAAAACTGGAATTTCAACTGAAAATGGTACTGATAAGGTTCAGAATCGATACATTCTGCTGGATTAGGAGTAGGTTTTGGATTTGATTTTAAAGGAAATCCAAAAAATTGATTGAGTTTTAATTTGAATTATAACAATATCGAATTAGGAAATTCGTTGAAGAAATTGCCTAGATTTAACGATGATTTTAGCTCAAAGAACGCAATTAGTTTTGGTGTTGTGTGTTATTTTGGATTTAAAAGTAAGTAAATCTAGCTCACTAACTCATCATCTTCGATTGTGGTTTCTTCATCTTCTAAATTATCGATTTCGAAGAATGAAAAAATAGAACCACCGTAGATTTTTTTGAAAGAAAAATTAATCAAATGATCTAGTTTGGTGTATTTTGAGTGTTCAATAACCATCATTCCGGCGTCATTCAACAGCTCTTTATCAAAGATAGAAATTACGATTTTATCAAATGTTTTTTGGTCTAATGCATAAGGTGGATCGGCAAAAATAATGTCATAACTTGACTTGCACTTTTCAATAAATGCAAAAACATCACTTTTTATTGCAGCAATATTAAAATCGTATTCGCTAGCCGTTTGCTTAATAAATTTCACACAACCCATATCACCATCGACACTCGTTATATTGTTGCTGCCGCGCGATGCGAACTCATAGCTTATGTTGCCTGTACCTGAAAATAAATCCAATATTTTTAGTCCTTCGAAATCAAAATGATTATTGAGAACATTGAACAATGCTTCCTTGCTCATATCGGTCGTTGGTCGGACTGGCAAGTTTTTTGGTGGCGAAATGCGGCGGCCTTTAAATTTTCCTGAAATGATTCTCATGAATTAAAAAGTATAAAATGGTGGCGATTTTCGGCTTCTGTAAAATAGTTGTTCCAACGCAAATTTTTAACATCAATCAATGCAACATTACGAATATATTTATAGGCAATTTTGAAATAATCGTCGTTTTCTTCAATATTTCCAATCAATTCTAAATTAAAAATTTCTGGATTCATATTCATTTGTTCTGCTGTAAAAAGCAGGTAATAAATAAAATCTTCTGGTGTTTTATAGTCAAAAGAATTGTAAAATAACAATTGATTATTTTGAACAATAACGATCTCAAAATGAGTGTCATAGATGTGGATAAACATATTTTTGTTGTCATTATTTTTTGATAAATCTAATAATTTAGATACCAAAATACTACTTGAATGTTTGTAATCAAATGTGCCAAATTGGTCAATAAAAAAGTTGTTGATATTGACATAAGGAATAAAAACATTTTTTATTTCATGATTTTCAAGAGTATCAAATGCAAAAAAATCTGTTTCGAAAACTTTGGTATTGTATTGCAAATAACTACCTAAATATTCTTCGTCAAACAGAGCATTTGGAACAAAAGTCGAAAGATTATTGTTGTGAATAACAACAATTTCATCGTATTTACTAGTCAATTCTTTATTTTCTTCAAATGCATTTGCAAATAAATCTTCGGTTTTTATTGAAGTATCAAATGTGTTGAAATGCAATGTTTTAAATAATTTGACAGTATTGTTCAAAGTATCAAAAACACAAAACGACAAACCATTGGCAGCAACTTGTATAGCCAGTTTTCTGAAATTTTTGTCGGTTATATTTTCGAAATTTGTCATTTGTGCAAACTTACGTATTTTTAATTTTGTTTAAAAACTTTAATTTTGTTTATAGTTGTTTAAAATGGTTTAATTTTGTTTAAAAGTTGGTTGCATTGTCAAAACATTTAAACCATTTTGAACTTTTAAACCATTTTAAACAAAACTTTTAAATGATTTCTGCACAATTTTACAGCTTATTATTGCGAAAATTTCCATTTCAACCGACTCAAAAACAAGATATTTTCTTTCAGAAAATTTCAATGTTCGTTACAGATTATTCAAATGACAGTATTTTTGTGCTCAAAGGTTATGCAGGAACTGGAAAAACAACTGTTATTTCTACCATTGTAAATAATTTAATAGAAATTAATAAAAAGTATGTTTTATTGGCTCCAACGGGTCGTGCGGCTAAGGTTATTGCCAATTATTCACAGAAACCAGCATTTACAATTCATAAAAAAATATACAATCCAAAAAAATCAGGTGGAGGCGGTGTCAATTTTATTCGCCAACCTAACAAACATAAGAATACGATTTTTATTGTCGATGAAGCTTCGATGATTTCTGATCAAAGCAATGATAATAAAATGTATGAGACTGGCAGTTTGCTAGACGATTTAATAAACTATATTTATAGTGGTGAAAATTGCAAAATGATTTTACTTGGCGATACTGCTCAATTGCCGCCAGTAAATCTCGATATTTCGCCAGCTTTAGAAACAGATACTTTAGCACTCAATTATAACAAAAATGTCGATTGGATTGAACTAGATGAAGTCATGCGACAAGAAGAAAAATCTGGAATTTTATTCAATGCAACTGAACTTCGCGAAGTTTTAAAAGAAAGTTTTATTACCAATTTTGAATTTAAACTCAAAGGTTTCAAAGACATAATCCGTTTGACTGATGGTTATGATATTCAAGACGCTATAAATCAAGCTTATAGTAATTATTCTATTGAAGATACTGCATTTATTGTGCGTTCTAATAAAAGAGCCAATCAATATAATGAGCAAATTAGAGTTAAAATTCTTGACAAAGAAAGTGATTTATCGACGGGTGACTATTTAATGGTTGTAAAAAATAATTATTTCTGGTTAAAAGAAAAAGACGAAGCTGGTTTTATTGCCAATGGAGATATTATTGAAGTGCTGGAAATTTTTAGTTTTCAGGATTTATATGGTTTTAAATTTGCTAAAGTCAAAATCAGAATGGTCGATTATCCAAACCAAATTCCATTCGAAACCGTATTATTGTTAGACACAATCAAAAGCGAGTCACCGTCATTAACCTATGGCCAGTCCAATAAATTGTATGAAGAAGTAATGAAAGATTACGAGCATTTGAATACAAAATATGCTAAATTTCAGAAAGTAAAGGAAAATGAATTTTTCAATGCTTTACAAGTCAAATTTTCTTACGCAATTACCTGCCACAAGTCACAAGGCGGACAATGGAACACAGTTTTTATAGAACAACCTTATTTACCCGATGGTATAGATAGAGATTATATTCGGTGGTTGTACACTGCAATTACTCGAGCCAAAGATAAATTATATTTAATTGGTTTTAAAGATGATTGTTTTGTGGAATAACTTATTTTAATTTTAATATATTTGAAAAAAAATTCACAAATAGTAAATTCACAAACCATGTCTGAAACAATTTTAAGCATTTTTCTAGGAATCGGTTTAGCATCAGCAACTGGCTTTAGAGTTTTTCTACCTCTGTTTGCTTTGAGTTTGGCATCTTATTTTCAGATTTTTGCATTAAATGAAAGTTTTCAGTTTATTTCAGGTTTACCAGCATTAATTTCGCTTGGAATAGCTACTTCCGTTGAAATTTTTGGATATTATTTTCCGTTTATAGATAATATGTTAGACACAATTGCAACGCCACTTGCTGCAACAGCAGGAACTATTGTCATGGCATCAACATTATTGCATTTGCCAACAGAAATGACTTGGATTTTGGCACTTATTGCCGGAGGCGGCACCGCATCAGCAATGCAAGGAATGACATCAGTAACTAGGTTGGCATCATCAGTAAAAACTGCTGGATTGGGCAACCCAATTGTTACCACTGTTGAGACGGGCACTGCCGCTACAATGAGTGCATTAGCAATTTTCACTCCAATTATAGCTATAATTTGTGTCGTTTTGTTACTTGGAATAGTCTATTTTTTATACAAAAAATTTAGAAATTCTGTAAAACCAAAATCCAAAATCCAGCATTTTTAATTTTTTATTTAATGAAAATAATTGCAGTAATTCCAGCAAGATATGCTTCGACTAGATTTCCAGCCAAATTAATGCAAGATTTGGGCGGCAAAACGGTAATTTTGAGAACTTATCAAGCAACAGTTGCCACTAATTTATTTGATGATGTTTTTGTAGTTACGGATAATGAACTTATTTTTAATGAGATAGTCAACAATTCAGGTAAAGCAATAATGTCTATCAAAGAGCATGAATCAGGAAGCGATAGAATTGCTGAAGCGATCGAAAGTATTGATTGCGATATTGTGGTAAATGTTCAAGGTGACGAACCTTTTACAAACGAAAAACCTTTAAAACAAGTTTTGTCAGTTTTTGAGAATGATATGGAACGGAAGATTGATTTAGCATCATTAATGAAAGAAATATCAGATATTGATGGGATTAATGATCCAAATAATGTAAAAGTTGTAACCGACCAATTGGGTTTTGCTTTATACTTTTCAAGGTCGGTAATTCCGTTTCCTCGTGAAATAAATGTAGGCGTAAGATATATGCAACATATTGGCATATATGCTTTTAGAAAACAAGCTTTGCTAGATTTTTATGCACTGCCGATGAAATATCTCGAAGCATCCGAAAAACTAGAACAACTTCGGTATCTCGAATTTGGAAAAAAAATTATGATGGTCGAAACCGATCATGTTGGCATTGGTATTGACACTATCGAAGATTTGCAAAAAGCCCGATTAATGTTATAGTTTTTCAATAATTATCAATTCGTTAAACTGCTCGAGGTTTGATATTTTCGTGACTTTAAAATTATTTTTATCAAATAGCGAAATGTAGTCAAGGTTTCGTTTACTATCAATTTCATTTAGAATCATTGTGTTGAAAATCATAAAACCGTTTTTAGATAAATTGTTATTGCAATTCTCAATAAATTCAAGTTCGAATAAAAATTTCGGCATAAAATTATCTTGAAAAATATCGATGATAATTAAGTCATATATGTAACTGGGATTTTTTACGAAATTCTCAGCACTTTCAATTTTAATTTCTAAATTTTCAATTTTATTTAATTCAAAATATTTGTTGGCAATAACAATAATGTCGCTGTCGATTTCAATTCCAACTATTTTTCCTTCAAAATTTATTTCTTCTTTCAAAGTTTTTATTACACTGCCACCAGCAACACCTAGAACTAAAATGTTTTTGAATTTTTGAATTTTCTCAAAACCAACTTTTAGCAGGCCTTTTCTGAGAATACGTTGCAAACTTCCATATGAATAATTTGTGTTTTCAGTATCTAGAACCAATTGCCCATTATTCCAAGACACTTCAATCGTTTTGTTAGTTGTTGATTTTTGTTTTAATATATTAACAGGAATTAAGTAACTTAAATATTTCTTAAACATTGAATAATTTTCTACAAAAATAAAGAATATTATTAAGTTTGTACCAAATTAGCCAAAAATGAAAAAGCGTTTTTATAAATTAATTTTTTTTAAATTAATGGGTTGGAAAATCGAGGGAGAAATTTTACAAGAATTAAAACAATGTGTTATGATGGTTGTACCACACACCAGTTGGCATGATTTTTATTTAGGATTATTCACGCGTGGCATTACTGAAATTGAAATGAGTTATGTTGCGAAAAAAGAACTATTTGATTCTGTTTTTGGTTTTTATTTTAAATACATGGGTGGTGAACCACTAGACCGAACGGGCGGAAAAAACAAAGTCGATGCCATAGCCGAAATTTTCAAAAAAAGAGAAATTTTCCGTTTAGCAGTTTTGCCCGAAGGCACACGAAAAAAAGTTTCGGAACTCAAAACAGGCTTTTATTATATAGCTTTGAAAGCAAATGTTCCGATAATTCCAGTCGCATTTAATTTTGGCGAAAAATCTGTACAAATAGGAAAATCATTTTATCCAACGGGTAATTTAGAAAGCGATTTAAAAATTCTAGAAAGTCATTTTATTGGAGTTAAGGGAAAAAATCCTGAAAAAAGTTACAAAGTTAAACAATAAATTATTTTGGATTGTAGGACAGAAAAGTACCATTTTTATAAAAAACTACAATTTTTTCAATTTCACTATTATTTTTTTCATTCGACGAGAATGTTGTATTTTCTTTTTCATTTATTTTATTTTCAAATACTTCATTTTTGACATTTGCTTCATTTTCGTTTGAAAACAAATTATTTTGAGATTTGAATTCTTCAATAGGTGAGTTGTACGTGTCCTTTTTTGAATTCGTTAAATTACTATTTGATTTTGCTTTATTATCAGATTTCAAGAAATTTTCTTTTCCGTTCAATAGCCAATACAAATCAACTTCTTGAAAAATATCATTAATTTTCAAAATAAAGTCCAAACTTGGTTTGTTTCTTCCAGATAACAAATGTGATAGGCTAGAACGTTGCACACCTATTTTATCAGCAAATCCTGAAGCTGATAATGAGTAATAATCAAGTAAATATTCTAATCTTTTTATAAAATCATCACTGTTTACCATTGTAAATTCTCTATTTTAATTTTAGAATTACAAATGTAAACATTATAATCTACAAATACAAATTTACAGTTGTAAACTTGCAAATATTGAATAAATATATTAATAATTAAGTTTAATTAATACATCTTATAAGCCTGATTATGTGTATTTTAATTAGTAAAATATACAAATGTAAATTATTCTGAAAATTGATAATTTTAGAGATGCAATATTCGTTTTAGAGAATTTACAATCTTAAACAAAAATTGTTTTTTAAGAGTTTACAATTGTAAATTATACTTTGTTTACATTTGTAACTTAATAAAGTAGCAATGGATCTCAAAAATATTTACAGCAGTAGCCAGCAACAAAAATTGTCAGGTCGTTACATAACAAATAATGATATTGAACCGTTATTAAGTTCAATTAGCAACAAACAGGAATTTAGAAGAATTGGTTTTTCGGTCAATAAATTACCAATTTACAGTTATCAAATCGGAACTGGTAAAATTAAAATCCTTTTATGGTCACAAATGCATGGTAACGAAAGTACTACAACTAAAGCATTGATGGATTTTTTGAATTTTTTAAACTCAAAGAGTGATTTAAGCAATGAATTTTTAAAGGAATTCACATTTTATTGCATTCCGATTCTTAATCCAGATGGTGCGGCACTTTATTCACGTGAAAACGCAAATAAAATTGATTTGAATAGAGACTTTTTGAATTTATCTCAACCAGAGAGCAATTATTTAGTAACTATTTTTAATGATTTCAATCCAAATTATTGTTATAATATGCATGACCAACGCACTATATTTGGCGTTAGTGATACGCAAAAACCAACAACTATTGCTTTTTTAGCTCCATCTTTTAATGAAAGTAGATCATTTAATAATTGCCGATTAAAAGCTGCTAACGTGATTGTTGAGATGAATAAAACATTACAGCAATACATTCCAGGTCAGGTAGCATTATTTGATGACGGTTTTAACATCAACTGTGCTGGAGATTATTTTCAGAGTAGGGGAGTTCCAACTATCCTATTTGAAGCTGGTCATTTTTATGAAGATTATAGTCGCGATGAAACTCGAAAATATATCTTTATTGCTATAATTTCAGGATTAAAATTCTTAATAAATAAAAGTGAAAATAATTTTGAAAATATTGAATATTTAAAAATGTCTCATAATATTCCTATTTTTTATGATTATATCTATAAAAATGTAAAAGTTATAGATTATAATTTAGAAAAAACAATTACTTTTGCAATTCAGTACAAAGAGCAACTTATAAATTCAAAAATAGAATTTGTTGGTATTATTGTTAAAGTTGATGGATTAGATAATTTCAAAGCTCATAAAGAATTTGATGCCAACGGCATGTTATTCAAAAATAATTTATCAAACTGTCCAAAAGTGAACGATTTGGCAAATTTTAAACTTGATAATAATGTTATTGTCAATGGAAAATTTATTAATAAATTATAGATTATATATAAATTTGCAAAACAAATAAAACGCACTATTAAATTTTAAAAAAAATGAGTAAATTTAGACTTGACGAAGTTGACCACCAAATTCTTGACATGTTAATCGACAATACAAGAGCACCATTTACCGATATAGCAAAAAAATTACTTATATCTGCTGGAACAGTTCATGTTAGAGTAAAAAAAATGGAAGACGCTGGAATTATTACGGGCTCAACACTTGCATTAGATTATGAAAAATTAGGTTATTCTTTTATTGCTTATGTTGGTGTTTTTTTAAATAATACATCACAAACTAAATTTGTATTAGAACGAATTCAAGAAATTCCTTACGTAACTGTTGCGCATGTAACTACTGGAAAATTTAATATTTTTTGTAAAATTAGAGCCAAAGATACAAAACATGCCAAAGATGTAATTTTTATGATTGATGATATTGACGGTGTTTATAGAACAGAAACGATGATTTCTCTAGAAGAAAGCATTAATGATAAAAAAAGGTTGATGCATACCATTTTTAACAATATGTAATTTTTTTTAAAATAATTTTGAAACACCTTATGTTCTGCATAAGTTTTTTTCATATTAGCACAGATTCAATTTGAGATGTATTGTCAAAATGTCAAATTGATAATAATGTTTTTATTACTTTTTCATTTGATGACAGCTACAATACTGTTGTGATGCTGACTTTATTTGATGCTATATGTCAAACTGCTTAGAGGTATGGGTTTTCATAGATGCTATTATCAATAAGTTTTTTGATAAATTCCCGATACAATATTCTGATAATCAAAATAAAGATTTACTGTTAAATTCAGTCGATGCAGTGATCGTCAAATTGTAATTTTTGAAATCATATACGATTGGCAAACAGCCAAGTCAATTATATTGAAATTGTACCTCAATTATATTTATCGAAAACATTAAAAAAACAGAGCAAATCGTCAATCTGTTATTGTTTTTTTGTTGAATAGTGCATAATATTGCAGATGTTTAGTAGACAATTGGTCAATTTACAAAGTTAAACAAGCAATTATATCAATTTCAAAAAACATGAAATTAAAGTAGTTTTATTTGATGGTAGCGCTGGGCCACCTGGTCATAGAGGCGGCAAAACCCAAAATTTTTACGCTTCATTAGGTTCAAATTTCGACAATAAAAAAATTGAAGTTACCATTCGGGGTCAAACGATTAGTTCTAATTTTGGACTTTAAAACCTTGAAAATTTAGCCTCCAAAAATTTTTGAGTGCCAGAATCAACGATGAAATTTTTAATAAATTTGATCATTTATTATTAGATTAAGACAAAAAAATATTAGACGAATAGGTTCAATTTGGTTATGAAAAATATTTAAATTTTAAAAATTATTCTTTATTTGAAACTTATTAAAAAAAGATAAGTACGCTGAAATATTTTGAGAAATCGAATATTGGAAGCCGACCTTCAAAACGAAATTCGGATTAACAGTTGATTTTTTTTTATTTAACAGCAATATGAATTATCGAAAAAAATGCTATTAAAGATTACTAATTACAAAGAATTAATTAAAAATAAGCTAAGTTACAGCTGTAAATTTAATTGAAAATCATGAAAAAATTGTAACTCGTTCTCTTTTCGTAAATATAAATGCCAGTCGAAATTCGGCTTAAAAAAATGAAAAAATTATGATTTCAAGTCAACTTACTGAAAATGAATACTCCGGTTTCTTTTCAACGTATATAAATATTGCAGGAAATACTATTTTGCAAGAAGAATTAGAAATATGTTTACACGATTTTATTCGATTTGTTCAAAATATTCCATTAGATAAATTTGATTATAGTTATGCTGAAGGAAAATGGACAATTAAAGAAATTATTCAGCATATTATTGATACAGAGCGAATTTTTCAATATCGAGCATTGCGAATTTCAAGAAATGATAAAACACCATTATCTGGCTTTGATGAAAATAATTATGTTGACAATTCTAGCGGCAATTTAAGAACAATTCAAGATTTATTGACCGAAATGGCAGTTGTTCGCCAATCGACCTTATCACTTTATAAAAGTTTTTCAACCGAACAATTACTTAAAACAGGAACTGCTTCAAACAACCAAATTTCAGTTCGAGCTATTGGATTTATTATAATTGGACACCAAAAACACCATCAGAAAATTTTTGAAGAGCGTTATTTATAAAAGTACTTTAAACGCAATATCTTCATTCTAGTTTTTTAATTCGTGATGAAATTGCGCCTTTGTTTCTGCTAAAAATTATGGTCAATTCTGCTATATTTTTCCCTTCTTCAAACAATTTTTTTAATTATAATATCTTCTTCAACTGACCATTTTTTACATGCTTCGATATAGGTTTCCCTAATTTTTTGGACGGAATATGCTTTTTCTTGATTGGTTTCTAGTTTTTCATCTTGTTTTTTAATAATTGCGATTACAAATCTAATTTTATCATATCTAATTTGTTCTTTAAAATAATCAAAATAAGGTTATAGAGCTGCTGGGCTTTTTAAGTAAGCTTTTGCATTTTGTACTTTTTTTCTATCATCATTTTCAACGAACTGATTTAAATCAATATCAAAACCATCGGAATATAATTTTGTAAAATGAGATGCGACAGTTATGATCGAAATGCTTCTCAATTCTGCAATTTCTTGCAAAGAATGTCCTTTTTTGTACATTTCTAAAGTAGTGTTAAAAGTACTTATCTTTCGTTCTTTTGGTTTTGAGTTTAACGATTTATTCATTTGAACGTCAGCTATTGCTTGAATAAATTTATTGCCAAATTTTTCTAGTATTGCCTTTTCAAAATCATCAATTGCTATTAATGCTTCTGTTGTTTTAGGTCTGTCTGTTTTCATTTGTCGCAAAGCTGCAGCTCTAAATAATGCTTATGCTGAAACTTCTTTTATAGCAATCTTAGAACCTAATTTTCTTAATGTTTCAAATAATGAATTTACAACTGTAAACGATTTTTCTTTTACGTCTTTTTTTTCGATTTCTAATTTAACAACACTATTTAACTGGACTTTTTCAGCTTCAAAAAGTACCTTTTTAGCAAATTTTGTTAGTTTTAAGCTATTTTTTTCGTGAAATGCTATTTCTAAATAACCAAGATTAATTAATTGAATGATGTACTGATTCCAGTCGTACCAAGAAATATCGTTGCCAATATTATAGGTTTTTAAATTTTGATATCCGTTATCGACTATACTTGCATTTTTGGAACCACGAAAAGAAATCAATTATGACAACCATTGGCTCTAATTCTTTTAATAGTGCAACGGCGGCTAAGGCTTTTTGAGCAATAATCGCTCAGTCAAAAAAAGCAGGTGGATTTTTCCAACTATCACAATTGCCGCAGTTTTCATTGACCAATTCGCCAAAGTAAAACAATAAAATTTTTCTGTGACAACTTAAAGCATCGGCATATTGCATCATACGTTCTAGTTTTGCCAATTGAACATCAGAATTTAGATTTTCTGAAGCAAATTTTTGAAGTTGAATTACATTACCATAACTTTAAAATAGAATTGTTGCTTATGGTAGACCATCTCGGCCAGCATGACCAATTTCTTGGTAGTATCCTTAGATTTTTTTTGGTGAATTATAATGAAATAAAAATATAACAGTTGATTTATCGATTTCCATTCCAAAAGCAATTGTCACAAAAACTGCTCGACAATGGTCATTTATAAAGTCGTATTGAGTTATTGAGCGAACCAAATTGTCTAATCCAGTATGATTAGCTGTCGCTTTTATATCAATTATTAGAAGTTTTTTTGCTGACGCTTCCTTTGTTTTTCGACTTAAACAATAAATAATCTCTGATTGATTTGGTTTATTTCTAACAAAATCAATTATTTGTTTGACTCTGTCTAAAGTTGGGCAAACTTCTAAACTTAGGTTTTTTCTATCAAATGAAGATATTAATATTCTGAGACTTATTAAATTTAATTGTTGGCTAATATCCTCATGAGTAGCTTTACCGGCAATTGCAGTTAAAGCTGATGTTGGAGTAGAAGTGAAGCGTTTTTTTATTATCGTAGATTTGTATTTGCTGGACGAAAATCGTGTCTACAAGATGAAATGCAATGTTCGTTGTCAATAGCAATTAAACTTATTGTGATGAAATCAAAACTTGAATCTAATTATTTTAATCTGTATGTGGTCAAATAAACCAATTTTCCATTTCCTTGTTTTAGATTCTGAATGTGAAACTGATATTCTTCTTAAGATTTACTGCTCTTGATGTAACATGCAATGATTTCATTTATGTTCAAACTAGCGACCTGGACATTTCATTAAAGCAATTTAGGGCGAAATTATGACTGTAATTTATCTAAAAATAACTGCTGGTAACCGAAAACAAATTGATTTTCCGCCACCAGTCGGCATTACTGCTAATATGTCTCGACCTAAAAAAATGTATTTGATTATTTCTTCTTGATGTGGTCGAAATTGTTCAAAACCAAAATTTTCTTTTAGTTTTTCATTTAAAATTTTTGAATTTATTTTTATACAAATAGCTTTAAAAAAAAGGAACTCAATGTGAGTTCCTTTTGAATTTATTGTAACAATTAATCTTCATCTTCGTCGTCGTCTGAAACATCATCTGAATCGATATCTTCGTCGTCATCGTCATCAAATTCAGGTTTATCTACTTTTTCATCTTCTTCATCTTCATTTTCGTCAATAACATCATCGTCATCAATTGCCAGTGATTTTGCATCAATCTCAGGTACTTCGATTTCATCATCTTCATCATAATTGACCATTCTTTCTGATAGTTTAGTACTTATTTTAACCAGATAAATGGTGTCTTCAGTCTTAACTTCCACCGCTTCAATTGCTTCGTCTTTATGATTTCTAAACCTTATAATGTTTGAATCGTCATATCCATCTGGAAATTTATCTACTAAAAGATTTAAAATTTCGTTGGTTAGTTTTGAATAATCAACAATAATTCTTTTCATGCTTTGTTTAAAGTTTTGTATTTGTAGTTTGGGTTCACATATACAAATTTAATTTTTTATTTTAATTTCAAACAATAAAAATAAAAAAATATTATTTTTTTTACATGTCTAAAACATAAGCAAATATCAATGGCACTACTATTGTTGCATCAGATTCTACTATGAATTTTGGTGTATTGATATCAAGTTTTCCCCAAGTAATTTTTTCGTTGGGAACTGCACCTGAATATGATCCATAACTGGTCGTTGAGTCAGATACTTGACAGAAATAGCTCCAAAATGGAACATCATGCATTTCCATATCTTGATAAAGCATTGGCACAACACAAATTGGGAAATCACCAGCTATTCCTCCGCCTACTTGAAAAAAGCCAATTCCTTTTCCTGCACAATTTTCAGGATACCAGGTTGCCAGCCACATCATATATTCAATACCGCTTTTCATTGTGGTTGCTGTAAATTCACCTTTGATACAATATGACGAGAAAATATTTCCCATTGTACTGTCTTCCCAACCAGGAACTACAATTGGTAAATTTTTTTCAGCGGCAGCAATCATCCAAGAATCTTTGGGATCAATTTCATAATATTGTTCTAAAACTCCAGAATTTAACATTTGATACATAAATTCATGCGGAAAATAGCGTTCGCCTTTAGTTTCAGCATTGTTCCAGATGTCATACAAATGTTGTTGTAATCTTCGGAATGCTTCTTCTTCTGGGATACAAGTGTCTGTTACTCTATTAAAATGATTATCAAGTAATTCTCTTTCTTCTTGCGGTGTTAAATCTCGATAATTTGGAATTCTTTTATAGGAATTATGGGCCACGAGGTTCATAATATCTTCTTCTAAATTGGCTCCAGTGCATGAAATAATATGCACTTTGTCTTGACGAATCATTTCGGCTAATGATTTTCCAAGTTCGGCAGTACTCATTGCTCCAGCAAGAGTTATCATCATTTTTCCGTTGTCAAGAAGGTGTTCTTCGTAGCCTTTTGCTGCATCAACAAGTGCTGCTGCATTAAAATGCAAATAGTGTTTCTCGATAAATTGAGATATTGGTCCTTTCATGTTGTATTTTTTTCTTTCGCCAGTCCACTCGGAAGGTGATGGATTTTATATTTGAGAGTTAGTATTTAAAATTATTGTTGTTATTTAAAGGTTTTGCTAGCCCTGATGGAAGGGAAAATCCTTTTTTGAGGCTTTTTTTGCCGAAAAAAAGATTGGAATGACAGCAGGAATTAGCTTCAAAAAAACTTATTTGTAGCCTAAAATATCCAGAACTTGTTTTGATGTTTGTTGTTTTGAGAAAACTTCGGTTGCTAGAATTCCGTTTTCGTCTCTGTCAATCAAAATATGTTTTGGTTGGGGAATCAAGCAGTGATGCAATCCGCCATAGCCACCGATAGTTTCTTGATAGGCACCAGTATTGAAAAAACCAATATATAATGGTTTTTCTTTGCTGTATTTTGGCAAATAAATAGCGTTCATATTCTGTTCGGAGTTATAATAATCGTCACTATCGCAAGTCATTCCTCCCAATAAAACGCGCTCATAGGTGTCGTTCCATCGGTTGACTGCCAACATAATAAATCGTTTGTTTATTGCCCAAGTATCTGGTAATGTCGTGATAAACGATGAATCTATCATATTCCATTTTTCACGGTCATTTTGTTGTTTTTGATACAAAACTTGGTAAATTGCTCCACCACTTTCGCCTACTGTGTATGAACCAAACTCAGTAAAAATATGAGGAACATCGACTTCGGCTTCTTCACAGGCAATTTTTACTTGGTTGATAATTTCGTCAATCATATATTGGTAATCGTATTCAAATGCTAAAGAATTTTTTATAGGAAAACCTCCACCAATATTTAAAGAATCTAGAGTTGCACATTCTTTTTTAAGCGATACATAAACTTTAATACATTTTACCAGTTCGTTCCAATAATATGCGGTGTCCATTATTCCGGTATTAATAAAAAAGTGCAACATTTTAAGCTCCAAATCTTTATTCTCAAGAATTTGTTTTCTATAAAATGGTACAATATTTTTATATCCTATTCCTAAACGCGAGGTATAAAATTCGAATTTTGGTTCTTCCTCGGCAGCAATTCTAATTCCTATTTGGAATTTTCCTTTAATTTCAGCTGTTAATAAATCCAATTCTTCATAATTATCAATAATAGGAATTGTTTTTTTATGCCCGTTATTGATTATTCTTGCAATATTTGAAATGTATTCGTCCCTTTTAAAACCGTTACAAATGACATAAGTATTTTTTGTTATTTTGCCGGTTTTCATTAAGTTTTCTACGATATTAACGTCAAAAGCTGATGATGTTTCAATATGAATATCATTTTTAAATGCTTCATTCATAATGTATTCAAAATGAGAACTTTTGGTGCAATAGCAATAAAAATATTTTCCACCATACTTGTTTTTTTCCATTGATTTTCTGAACCAATTTTTGGCTCTTTGGATGCTTTTGGAAATTTGTGGTAAATAAGTAAATTTTAAAGGTGTTCCATATTGTTCGACCAATTTCATCAAATCGATATCATGAAATTTTAGATTGTCTTTGTTTAAAGCAAATTCTTCTTGAGGAAAATAATAGGTTTGATTGATTAAATCAGAATATTTTGTATTCATTTAGTATGGTTTGAAATAGATTAAAAAAAGTATTTTTTGATTTAATCGAAATCTCAAACTCGAATATTTGCATAAACTATTGGTAATTTTTCTTGAAAAGAATTAGAAAATAAAAATATATCAAATTCCATAAAACCATTTTGTAAAGTGTTATTTTTACAAACCTTTGATAATGAATGGTTTGCAATAATTAAGCTATTTGCAAGGGTAAGATTAGTTTTGTTTCTTTTCATTGATGCAAATGTAAAAAAATATTTATTTGAAAAATAAAGTTTACATCATTATTTTGTAATTATTTTTCATGCTGCATATAGTAAAGGTTGTTACCTTGATTATTTATTAAATTTTAAATAATTGCATTAAATGGCTCTACAAATTTGTGTTAGTTTAAAACAATGATTTTTTATAATCTTCAAAAGCTGCATAAATCAACTCATTTTCAACAAATTGATTTATTTTTATTTTTCCGATTCCATCGAGTAATGCAAATTGAATTTGTCCGTATTCGTTTTTTTTATCATGAATTAACAATTCGAGTATTGGTTCTATATCGTCTTCATTAAATATTATTTTTTCGAAAATTGAATTGATAGTTGTTTTAATTTCTAGATATTCAATTTCTGAAATCAGCTTTTTAAGCATTGATATATAACTTTCTAAAATCATTCCAATTGCAATTGCCTCTCCGTGGAGCAATGTTTTCTTATTTTCGTTTTCAAGAAAATAACTTTCTATCGCGTGACCAAGGGTGTGTCCAAAGTTTAATGCTTTTCTGATTCCGTTTTCAGTTGGATCTTGGGTGACAACATTATTTTTGATAATAATTGAATCATAAATTAATTCAATAAGTTGATCAGCATCTATTGCAGATAAATCTTGGAACTTTTTCCAATAATTGTTGTCAGCAATTAGTCCGTGTTTTAGCATTTCAGCTAATCCAGAACGCATTTCGGGTTGCTCAAGTGTTTGTAGATAATCTTTATCGATAATGACCATTTTTGGATTTGTAATTGTTCCAATTTGGTTTTTTAAGTTTCCTAAATCCACGCCATTTTTTCCGCCAATTGACGCGTCAACCATTGATAATAAAGTTGTTGGTATATTTATAAAATCAATTCCACGTTTAAAAGTCGAAGCTACAAATCCGCCAAGATCTGTCACAACGCCACCACCAAGATTGATTATCAGGGTTTTGCGGTCACCACCAAGTTCCGTTAGTACTTTCCAAATTTCTATACAAGTTTCAATATTTTTATTGATTTCGCCATTTTCAAATTCAACGATTTCAATTTTTAAGTCAGTTACGATATAAGGTAGAAAATGATTCAAACATTTGTCGTTCGAATTGCTGTCAACAAGCACAAAAATATTTGAATATCTGTTTTTTTGAAGATAAATATTTAAAGCTTCATAACCTTTGTTGTTAAAAAAAATAGCGTAAGTACTTGCTTGTATGGATTGGTTCATTAGATTTAAAAATATTTATGCAAAATAAAGAATTAAATTCATATGAAACTTTATTATCGGTGATATTTAAATTTGTTTAAGCAGAAATTTTCTTGATAATTTTATCGAAACATTTTCTGACAGTATTCTCGTTAATTGAGCAAGTAACTTTGTTAAAGCTAATAGTTTTTTTTATGCATTATTGTAAGTTTAATAAGATTAAATTAGAATTTGTAATATTCTAGACTTTTTTTAAATAAAATTAAAATTGTACAATTTTATTAATTTTTAGCATTTGATTTTTGACAAACTGTAACTATATTTGCAGGATAAAATTAATCTATGAGTACAATTTTTAATAATACTAAAGTTGCTTTTTCTTTAAAAAATAATAACGAGTTAAACAGGGCATATTACCTGTTTAAAATGATTTCCAATCCAACATTAGTCAAAATAGGAACTTCATTAACCAATTTTGCTTTAAAACTACATTTGCCAGTCGAAGGATTGATTAAAGTTACTGTTTTCGACCATTTTTGTGGCGGTATAAATGAGCAAGATTGCTTGAAAGTTGTTGATAAAATGTTTACAAAAGGCGTTTCATCTGTACTTGATTACTCTGTTGAAGGAAAGGAAGACGAAGCGCATTTCGATGATGCAATGAAAATGGCATTGAAGATCATAGAATTTGCAAAAGAAAAAAAATCAATTCCATTTGTAGTTTTCAAGCCAACAGGTTTTGGTCGATTTGAATTATATGAAAAATTAGGCGAAGGAAAAATTTTAAATTCTGATGAACAAGCCGAATGGAATAGGGTAGTGGCACGTTTTGATAACGTTTGTAGTCTGGCTTATAAAAAAGATATATTGATTTTAATCGATGGTGAAGAAAGTTGGATGCAAAACGCAGCCGATGACTTGGTTGAATCGATGATGAAAAAATACAACAAAGAAAAGTGTATTATATTCAACACACTACAATTGTACCGATGGGATAGATTAGATTATTTGAAAAAATTGCATGAAAGAGCCAAAACTGAAGGATTTTATATCGGAATGAAACTCGTGCGTGGTGCATACATGGAGAAAGAACACAAACGCGCAGAAGAAAAAGGTTATAAATCACCAATTTGCATATCAAAAGAAGCCACAGACCAAAATTATAATGACACGCTCGATTATATGATGAATAATATTGATGAAATGTCAATTTATTTAGGAACTCATAACGAAGAAAGTTCTTATAAAATGCTTGAACTGATGCAAAAAAACGGAATTGACAAAAATGACCCAAGAATTTGGTTTGGTCAATTATATGGAATGTCGGATAATATTAGTTTTAATTTAGCTGAAAATGGGAATAATGTTTCTAAATATTTGCCCTTTGGCCCAATTAGAGATGTAATGCCCTACTTGATTCGTCGTGCCCAAGAAAACACTTCTGTAGCAGGTCAAACAAGTCGTGAATTGAATTTATTGAAAACAGAACGAGATAGACGAAAAGGTTAAATAGTAAAGTCCATTAATAAAAAAATCCAATTTCAACAAGAAATTGGATTTTTTTTGAAATTTAATTAGTTACTTTTCTGCCTAAAATGCAACATTCCATCGTGGTAGTTTGCCTTTTTCATCAAGAAACAATTGTAAAACTTGACCTTCAACAAATGTTGGGATTACTTTATTTTTATCGTTAAAAGTATCATACCAATAAACTTCTAATCTATCAATATTTTCAATTTTCATTTGTGCTGGCCAAGAATATTTTCTGCCCGTTTTTGCAAATTGACGGCCATTTACAATTTTGTCGAACATGCCTCCATTTTTATTTTTTAAAGTTCCGTCATTTTGAATTGTTCCGGTTGAACCAACCATTATCAACTCTTTGATTTCTTCTTTTGCATCATAGACCAAAAAAACTCCTGAAATATTTTCTGATGCATTGCAAACTTTTTCTAAATCGTCATTTTGTGTAAATGAAAAACTATTTTGATTTTTGAATTTTTTTAATTCTTTATACATTATTATATTTATTTTTTGTTACAAAAGCACAAATGCGCAAAGTGAATATTATTTTATTATTATTTAAAGTAAAAAAAGTCTCAACAAAATTATTGAGACTTTTTATAATATAGAATATTATGTATGTTATCCTAAAACTTCTTTTACTTTTTTACCAATTTCTGCTGGAGAATCGACAACGTGAATGCCACATTCTCTCATAATTCTCTTTTTAGCTTCGGCTGTATCATCCGAGCCACCTACAATAGCACCTGCGTGACCCATTGTTCTTCCTTTTGGAGCGGTTTCGCCAGCTATAAAACCAACAACCGGTTTACGGTTTCCATCAGCTTTTATCCATTTTGCTGCATCAGCTTCAAGTTGACCACCAATCTCACCAATCATAACAATACAGTTGGTTTCTGGGTCATTCATTAACAATTCAACGGCTTCTTTGGTTGTTGTTCCAATTATTGGATCTCCACCAATTCCGATTGCGGTTGTAATTCCTAATCCTTGTTTAACCACTTGGTCTGCAGCTTCATAAGTTAATGTACCTGATTTAGAAACGATACCTACTGTTCCTTTTTTGAAAACAAAACCTGGCATAATTCCAACTTTTGCTTCACCTGGAGTTATTACTCCTGGACAGTTTGGACCTATTAATCTACAGTTTCTATCTTTTATATATTCGTAAGCTTTAATCATGTCAGAGACAGGAATTCCTTCTGTAATGCAAATAATTACTTTGATGCCAGCGTCAGCAGCTTCCATAATTGCATCGGCTGCAAAAGCTGGCGGAACGAAAATAATTGTTGTATCGGCTGCTGCTTTATCTACCGCATCTTTAACAGTATTAAAAACTGGACGATCTAGATGTGTTGTCCCTCCTTTTCCTGGTGTTACGCCACCAACAACATTAGTTCCGTATTCAATCATTTGCGAAGCGTGAAAAGTTCCTTCACTTCCTGTAAATCCTTGAACTATTATTTTAGAATCCTTATTGACTAATACGCTCATATAATTTTGTTTTGATTTTTTATAATATTTGCAAAAATAAGATTTTAAGTATGATAATTAAAATATTTATTGAAAAAAAATATTTTTTTATTGAATTTCATAAACTGCTTGTTTTGAATAGGGATATCTGAAAACAAAAAATCGTTTTTTTAATTGAGGATATTTTTTATCCCATTGTTTTTTGAAAATTTTAAAAGTTCGTTTTTCGCTATACAATGGTACCTTTATTTCGCTCATTGCCATAGAATTGATGTAAATTGGAGTACTATTTTTTAATATTTTATAAATTTTGTTGCTTGATGAATGTTTTTTTAATTCAGGAATTTGTTCGATTCTTTCTACCTCAACGACCATTGTTTGGTTATTTCCTGAATATAAATTAAATGACAAATAGTCGTCCCAAAGGCTAAAAAAATTTAAAATTGGTAACAAACAAACTAATATGATTATTACAAAATCGAATTTATAGAATGGTTGAAAATTTTTTATAAAATTCATGTTTGTATTATGAAATAGAATGATTATCAATAACAACATCAATAAATTCCATGGAATTACAATTAAATTATAATTAAGTCCAATTGGGCATAAAAAGTAAATAATGAGCAAATGCATGATTATTAGTCCTAATATAAAATATTTTTTTTTAGTAAATATTAGTATTCCAATACCTAAAATTATTTCAATTATTGGTATAAATAACCCAAAATAATGTATTATTATATTGTGAGAATCAAAATTAAAATGTAATAACTTACCTAGAATCATGCTTTCCCAGATTAAATAAATAAATCCTCCATTCAATTTGTGCAAACCACTAAAAATATAGGTAAAACATATCAAAATTGAAATTAATTTGATAATCTGAGTTTTATTATTTGAAAATAAAAAAATGTAAAATGTAAGTAAATATTGATATTCCCATGGTTGCCAACGGTTATAATCAAGCAAACAAGATAAAATTTCGAAAAGTATAAAAAAGGCAATTAATGTTTTAGATAATGGTTTAAAAAAAATTAAACCCAAAAAAAACATTGAACAAATATACAGTAGCAGGTGCAAGTGGTTGGACAGCTCTGATAATGAAGAAAAAACTGGAATTATTGGAAATATTCTATCCGAAACCCAAAGTTTGTAAGAATAAATTTTAGTGAAAAACCAAACAAAGGAAACTAGTTTTAGAATTAAAATTTCTTTTGGATATTTAGAAAAAAAACGTTTCAAATTATGACAGTTGACTCATCTGGTAACCTCGATATAATTTTTGGTCTTTTATTTCCCAAATTACAAAAAAGTTAGCAAGTTTCATTTCTTCACTCGGATTTTCTATTGTTTTTACAAACAATGAATATTTAACAGAAACAAAATTTTTGTTTTTAATTAAATGACTAACTCTTGTTTTGGTTCTAAGATAAGATTTTGAAAGTTCATTGCTATAATTTATAATTCCTTGATAATCAAGTTTTATAAATCCCGTACTACTATTCCATTCAAGAATAATATCTTTATGCAGAAATGGCTTTAGTATGTCGATATTAATCAAAACATCAGATTTATAAAATTCTTCAACAATTTTTTTTGCATTCATTGTTATTTTAATTTAGAAAGTATTTCGGGAATTTTTTTGATATTTGCCATTTGCTTCAAAGTTTCACGTGATTCTTGAATTGGGGTTCCAAAATAAGATTTACCACCATCAACAGATTTTGTTACACCAGTTTGACCCATTATTACAGCTTTTGCTCCAATAGTTACGCCGCTTGTGGTACCAACTTGTCCCCAGATTGTTACTTCATCTTCAATAATTACACAACCGGCTATTCCTGTTTGTGATGCTATTAAGCATCTTTTACCTATTATGGTATCATGTCCAACGTGCACTTGATTGTCAATTTTTGTGCCTTCACCAATTGTTGTATCTCCAGTAACTCCTTTGTCAATAGTGCATAGAGCTCCAATTCCGACATTATTTTCAATAACAACTCGTCCGCCCGAAATTAATTGGTCAAAACCATCTGCTCGTTTTTTATAATAAAAAGCATCGGCTCCAAGAATAGTTCCTGAGTGAATAGTGACGTTATCGCCAATTATGGTATGGTCATAAATTGAAACATTAGAATGAATTAAACAATTTTTGCCTATAACAACATGATTACCTATGAATGTATTAGGTTGAATGATTGTATTTTCACCAATAATAGCCAATTTTGAAACGGCAACAGTAGAAAACTGGAAAGGCTTAAAATGATTTGTCAATTTATTAAAATCACGAAAGGGATCATCAGAAATTAACAAAGCTTTGCCAAATGGGCAATCTACATTTTTATTTATTAAAATAATAGTTGCCTTGGATTTCAAGGCTTTATCATAATATTTCGGGTGATCAACAAAAACGATATCACCTGAAGTAACAACATGAATTTCATTCATACCTAATACTTCAAAGTTTTTATCGCCAACAAATTTGCAATCAAGTAATTTGGCAATTTGTTCTAATGTTTGTTTTTCTTTAAATTTCATTTTATATTGCTTCCTACTAAGTAGGTTAAACTTTATTCCTTAACGCGTTCCATATAATTTCCAGAAGTTGTATCAATTTTTATTTTGTCTCCTTCGTTTATAAATAGTGGAACATTTATTGTTGCACCCGTTTCAACAGTTGCAGATTTTGTTGCATTTGTGGCTGTATTGCCTTTAATTCCTGGTTCGGCATAGGTAACCTGCAATACTACTGATGCAGGCATATCAACAGAAATTGGTAAATCAGTTTCTGTATTGATACTGACCATCACGCTTTCTCCTTCTTTTAATAATTCTGGCGAATCGAGAATTGCTTTATTTAAAGAAATTTGTTCATAAGATTCTACATTCATAAAATGAAATAAATCACCTTCTGGATACAAAAATTGAAATTTATGATTTTCAACACGAATTTCATCTATTTTATGCCCAGCAGAAAATGTATTTTCAAGAACTCGTCCATTAGACAAACTTCTTAATTTTGTTCTCACAAAAGCTGGTCCTTTGCCCGGCTTAACGTGAAGAAATTCTACTATTTTATATATATCATTGTTGAATTTGATACATAAACCGTTTTTAATATCTGATGTAGATGCCATTGTTTAAATTTAAGTCCAACCCAAGAATTGAATTGGCATGTTATTTTATTATTTATAATTTATTTTGAGAAATCTCAAATTTAAGTCGTTAATCAATATTGTGTAATCCTAACCTCCTGTATAACCTTTCATTATTCCTCGAGAAGAGTTTCTAATAAAATCCAATATCTCGTCACGTTCTGGAGTTGCTTCCATTTCAGCTTCGATTATTCCGACTGCTTGCGAAGTGTTATAATTTTTTTGGTATAATATTCTGTAAATATTTTGAATTTCGCTAATTTTTTCAGTAGAAAAACCACGTCTTCTTAAACCAACTGAATTTATTCCTACATAGGACAAGGGTTCTTTTGCAGCTTTGGTAAACGGCGGAACATCTTTTCTCACCAGTGAACCGCCAGAAATCATGGCATGATCGCCAATATGAATAAACTGATGAATAGCTGC
Organism: Bacteroidota bacterium; assembly: GCA_043769905.1. Taxonomy (GTDB): domain Bacteria; phylum Bacteroidota; class Bacteroidia; order Flavobacteriales; family Flavobacteriaceae; genus Flavobacterium. The sequence continues at coordinate 24,827 of JAYVIW010000026.1, read as the reverse complement.
CAACCCGCCAATAATTGCGTGTTTACCAACAATTACGTGACCTGCCAGTGCAACACCATTAACAATTATTGCAAAATCACCAACATGACAGTCGTGCGCAATATGTGCTGTAGCCATAATTAAGCAATTGTTGCCAATTGTCGTTTGACCTGACGCTACAGTTCCACGATTAATGGTTACACATTCACGAATGGTGGTATTATCGCCAATTACTGCTAGAGAATCTTCACCGCCAAATTTCAAATCTTGTGGCACAGCCGATATTACTGCTCCAGGAAAAATATTGCAATTTTTGCCAATTCTAGCGCCTTCCATTATGGTTACATTTGAGCCAATCCAAGTTCCATCGCCTATAACTACATTGTTATGAATAGTTGTAAATGGTTCTATAACAACATTTTTTGCAATTTTTGCACCGGGGTGAACATATGCTAAAGGTTGATTCATATTTTTTTTTTAAAGTTTCAGGTTTTAATTTTCAAATTATTCAATTTGTAAATTAAAATTTAAAACATAAATTATTGTTTTTTTGCAATTTGCGCCATCAGTTCTGCTTCAGCAACTAGTTTTCCATTTGCATATGCATGGGCTTGCATGTGACAAATCCCTCTTCTTATCGGTGTAATCAGTTCACATTTAAACGTTAATGTATCGCCAGGTAGTACTTTATGTTTGAATTTCACATTGTCTATTTTCATAAAAAATGTTAAATAATTTTCTGGATCGGGAACGGTACTCAAAACCAATATTCCGCCAGTCTGTGCCATTGCTTCAACAATTATTACACCGGGCATTACAGGTGCTTCGGGAAAATGACCTACAAAATAACTTTCGTTCATTGTTACATTTTTCATGCCAACAACATGACTTTCAGACATTTCAAGTATTCTATCTATGAATAAAAATGGTGGTCGGTGTGGCAAGATACTCATTATTTTGTGAATATCCATTAATGGTTCTAAATTTAAATCATAAGCAGGAACATAATTTCTTTGTTCTATTTTAATTAATTTAGATAATTTTTTTGCAAATTGTGTATTAACAAAATGTCCTGGTTTATTGGCAATAACTTTTCCTTTTATTCTTATTCCTATTAATGCCAAATCTCCAATTACATCTAGCAATTTATGTCTTGCGGCCTCATTTGGATAATGCAAAGTTAAATTATCAAGAATGCCATTTTCTTTTACGGTAATTTTATCTTTGCCAAATGCAACTTTTAGGTTAGTCATTGTTTTTTCAGAAATTTCTTTGTCTACATAAACTATTGCATTATTCAAATCTCCACCTTTAATTAAACCATTGTCTAGTAAGGTTTCGAGTTCATGCAAAAAACTGAATGTTCTTGCATTTGCAATTTCGGATTTGAAATCGTTTACATTTTTCAATGTTGCATTTTGAGTTCCAAGTACTTTTGTTCCAAAATCGACCATTGCTGTAATTTGATAATCATCTGCTGGCATGACCAAAATTTCACTACCATTTGTTTCATCAACAAACGAAATATTTTCTTTGACAACATAAAATTTTCGTGGTGCATCTTGTTCGTAAATACCCGCTTCCTCGAGTGCTTTTACAAAATGTAATGAGGAACCATCCATGATTGGCAACTCTGACGAGTCTAATTCGATAATTACGTTATCAAAATCACAACCAATTAAAGCTGCTAAGACGTGCTCTGGAGTTTGAATTTTGACACCTAATTTTTCAAGATTTGTTCCTCGTTGCGTGTTAACAACATAGTTAGCATCAGCTTCAACAATAGGATTTCCTTCTAAATCTATTCTTACGAACGAAAAACCATTGTTTACGGGTGCGGCTTTAAATGTCATATTGACAATTTGTCCGGTGTGTAAACCAACACCTGATAACGATATTTCTGTTTTAATGGTTTTTTGTTTAACCATAGCTTTATATATTTTTTATTATTTTTTTTAAATCACCTAATTCTGCCACAATTTTAGGCAAATTTTTGAAATGTACATAAGATTTTGCAAAATCATTGTAAGCAAATGTTGGACTTCCTTGTAAAACCTCATTATCGTGTATGTTTCTTGCAACGCCTGATTGCGCTTGAATCCGTACGTTGTCTCCAATTTTTAAATGTCCAGCTATTCCGACTTGCCCGCCAATCATGCAATTTTTGCCAATTTTTGTAGTACCTGCTACTCCAGTTTGGGCGGCTATAACTGTATTTTCGCCAATTTCTACATTATGTGCTATTTGAATTTGATTGTCAAGTTTGACACCATTTCTAATAATTGTCGAGCCCATTGTTGCTCTGTCTATTGTTGTACAGGCTCCAATATCAACATTGTCTTCTATAATTACATTACCTATTTGAGGAATTTTTTTGAAAGTTCCATCTGGTTGCGCGGCAAAACCAAAACCATCGGCTGCAATCACTGCTCCGGAATAAATAGCACAGTTATTACCAATTTCTGTTTCAGAATGAATTTTTACTCCTGCAAAGAGGGTTACATTATTACCAATTTTTACATTATCACCTATAAAACAATTGGGATAGATCATAACATTATTACCTAAAACAACATTATTGCCAATGTAAGAAAAACTACCCAGATATAGATTTTCGCCATATTTTATGTTCTCACCAATAATAGTGTGTGGCTCAATTCCTGATTTGTTATTTTTGGCTTGATTATAAAATTCGAGTATTTTGGCAAATGCTGCATAAGCATCTTCGACCAGTATTAATGTGGTTTTGATTTGGTTTTCGGCAACAAATGTATTGTTAACAATAGTTACAGATGCATTGGTCGTGTAAATAAAACTCAAATATTTAGGATTGCTCAAAAACGTAAGAGAACCATTTTCTCCTTCTTCGATTTTTGATAATTTAAAAACTTCAGCATTTGGATTTCCAATAACTTCGCCTTCAAGAATCTCCGCTATTTGTGCTGCATTAAATTTCATTTTTAATATACCTTGTTTTCAATTTTAATAAAATGAAACGAAAATTTAAAGCTAGTTGAGCAATAATTTTAGCTAATTCATTAGTCGCAAAAATATATAAAAATGCGTTAATCCACAAATAAAATAATTAATACGGAAATGTTATGAAAATTGATTTTTTATTTAAAGAATCGTTTTAAACCAAATTTTTCGGATAGCAAATATAATATTTGATAACAGTTTTTGATAAAGCTTTAAGATTCAATTGGTCGGATGCTTGAACGACATCTTCAATTGTTTTGTTTTTCATTAAAATTCGAATTGGTTCTGCAATCGCACTGTATGCTTGGTTGATTATTTTTCCTTTGAAAATAAAAAAATTGGCATCATGAATAGAAATATTTTCTTGTTTTGATAATTGTTCTAACAAATTATTTTTTTCTTCGCTGGGTATTTTATCCGTCCTCAGTTTTATTTTTAACAAATCTCTATTGATAATCATTTTGGATAATGAACTCAAAACAAAGTCATCATTGATTTGCCAAGATTTTAATGCACTAATTATATCAAAATCATCAAGTTGAGCGAATTTATTTAAAACAAAATCATCAAAATTTTCAATTTCTATTTTGTTTTGCATAAAAAACAATAGTGGTTCACTGCAAGTCAAAACTATTCCTTTCTGAGTTAATTCTTTGGCTCTTTTTAGCACTTTAGTCAAAATTAATTCGGCTACTAAACTGGTTTTATGCAAATAAGCTTGCCAATACATCAATCGTCTTGCCATTAAGAATTTTTCAACTGAATAAATGCCTTTTTCTTCGATAACCAACACATCTTCAACGACATTCATCATTTGAATTAAACGTTCCGAATTGATATTTCCTTCATTAACACCTGAGTAAAAACTATCACGTTTTAAATAATCCATTCTGTCCATATCTAGTTGACTAGAAATAAGCTGCAACATAAATTTACGATGATAATCACCTTTAAAAATTTTTATTGCTAATGCTAATTTGTTGTCAAACTCTGCATTTAATCTATTCATAAACAGCAAAGAGATTGACTCATGATTTAATTTTTCGACAATGCTGTGTTCCATCGCATGTGAAAATGGACCGTGACCCATGTCATGTAAAAGAATTGCAATTAGCAAAGCATGTTCTTCATCAGCACTTATCAAAACTTCTTTAAATCTCAAAACTTCGATAACTTTTTGCATCAAATGCATGCACCCCAAAGCATGATGAAATCTAGTGTGAGTGGCTCCTGGATAAACCAAATAAGACAATCCCATTTGTGAAATGCGTCTTAGTCTTTGAAAGTAAGGATGTTGAACTAAATCATAAATCAATTCGTTTGGAATTGTTATAAATCCGTAAATTGGGTCGTTAAGAATTTTTCTTTTGTTAATCATTTTTGTTATTGAGATAACTGGTCAATTGGAAAAAGGCACAGTTAGATAATTATTTTGAATAGCTGTTTTGGTATTTATTTAATTTCATTTGACAACAAAATTATCTAATTCTCTATTTTTTTTACCAAATCACAATTTTATTTTTTTCATCTTGATACATTGGACTACCTTTTTTGATATTAAAAGTTTTGTGAAATTCTGGAATATTTGCCAATGAATCATTTATTCGCTATTTAGCTGATGAATGCACATCAGTCATCAATTGGTTTGATTTTGTCTCTTTTTTGATATTAATCATCGAAGCATATCCAAACGCCAAAAAGAAACGTTGGTCAGGATTTAATTTTGCAATATTTTTTTTATCTTTGAATTGTTTTGTTTTTTTGAATGCTTCATAACCCATCACAACGCCACCTAAATCGGCAATATTCTCGCCTTGTGTTGCCGATCCGTTTATGAATTTTTTTGGTAATGACTCAAATTTAGACACGTTTTTAAAACTTATTGATAATAATAAAAATGCGATTGAGGCGAAAAAAATAATATATTTAATTTCATTTCAGTTTTTTTCAAAATTAGAGTTTTTTAAATGATTTGACAATTATTTGATATTTTTGCTACATTATTTTTGTAAATCAATATCAATTTTAAAAATTTGATTTTGGTTAAAAAAAAATTAATTATTTCAAAATTTATGCTATTTTTAATATTGTTTCGTTCTAATTAAGCTAATTTGCACAAAATTAAATTAAATAAATGGACAATATAAAAATTCTTTGGGTTGATGATGAAATTGATTTATTAAAACCACATATTTTGTTTCTTGAAAAAAAAAATTATGATGTTACTACTTGTAATAATGGACTTGATGCTATAGAAATTTTCGAAAAAGGCAATTTTGATATTGTTTTTTTAGATGAAAATATGCCAGGAATGAGCGGTTTGGAAACGCTGCACGAAATGAAAGAAAAAAAATCAGCCACGCCAATGATTATGATTACCAAAAGCGAGGAAGAATATATAATGGAAGAAGCTATTGGTTCCAAAATTGCCGATTATTTGATAAAACCGGTCAATCCGAACCAAATTTTATTGGCTTTGAAGAAAAACTTGGATCATTCTAGACTTATTTCCGAAAAAACAACTTTGGATTATCAGAAAGAATTTCGAAAAATTTCTATGGAAATGGCAGCTGTTCGAACCTATGAAGATTGGATAGAAATGTACAAAAAATTAATTTTTTGGGAAATGGAACTCGAGAATATCAATGACCAAAGTATGGTCGAAATTCTTGAATCTCAGAAAGTTGAAGCCAACTCACAATTTGGAAAATTCATTGAAAGAAATTACGAAGATTGGTTTGAAGCAAAAGCTGATAAACCCATTTTGTCTCACAATTTATTTAGAGAATTGGTGGTGCCAGAATTAACCAAGAAAGAAAAGCCAGTATTATTTGTCGTAATCGATAATTTACGTTTTGACCAATGGAAATCATTTGAAAGCATTATTGGCAATCATTATAAACTTGAAAAAGAAGTGCCGTATTTTGCTATTTTGCCAACTGCAACTCAATATGCTAGAAATGCTATTTTTTCAGGATTAACACCACTTGAAATGGAAAAACAATTTCCGCAATATTGGAAAAATGATGTCGAAGAAGGTGGAAAAAACTTATATGAATCCGAATTTTTAACAGCACATTTAAAACGATTGGGTTTGAGTGCTATCAAGCAAGATTATTTTAAAATTACCAATTTAAATAGTGGAAAAAAATTAGCCGACAATTTCAAATCCATGAAAGACAATGATTTGGTAACTATTGTTTATAATTTTGTCGATATGTTGTCGCATGCCAAAACCGAAATGGACGTAGTAAAAGAATTAGCATCTGATGATAAAGCATATCGATCATTGACCTTGAGTTGGTTTAAAAACTCACCTTTGTTAGACATCATTCAACAAGCACAACGAATGGGTTTCAAACTAATAATTACAACCGATCATGGAACAATCAACGTAAAACATCCATCAAAAGTTATAGGTGATAAAAACACTAGCCTTAATTTGCGTTATAAAACAGGTAGAAGTTTGAGTTATGAAGACAAAGATGTTTATGCAGTAAAAGACCCCAAAAAAATAGGTTTGCCAGCAATAAACATGAGCAGTTCTTATATTTTTGCAAAAAATGATCTTTTTTTGGCTTATGTCAATAATTACAACCATTACGCAAGCTATTATCGAAATACTTATCAACATGGCGGTATTTCATTAGAAGAAATGATTATTCCGTTTTTGGTTTTTAACCCTAAATAGAATATTGAATTTTAAATATTAGTTTTTACATGATTTAAGATGATTATAGAATTTTCACTTGACGACATTAACGAGGTAACAAACAAAATAATAGCACAAAATCCGCAGAAAATAATTCTTTTTAATGGAGAAATGGGTGTTGGTAAAACAACATTGATCAAGCAATTGTGCAAGAATCTAGGCGTTCTAGAAGCAACTAGCAGTCCAACTTTTAGTTTAGTTAATGAATATCAAATAGCTAACAATCAGTTTGTTTATCATTTTGATGTTTATAGATTAAAAACAGAAACAGAAGCTTTGGATATGGGAATTGATGATTATCTTTATTCAAAAAATTGGTGTTTTATTGAATGGTCAGAAAAAATCCCGAATTTGATTCCCGAACAACATTCTGTAATAAATATTGAATTATTAGAAAATGGAAATCGAAAATTAACATTTACACAATGATTAAAAATGCTGTTGAAATTATTCCATTTTCTGATCAATATGCATCAGCAATAAAACTTTTAAATACAGAATGGCTCGAAAAATATTTTGAAGTTGAACCATCTGATGAAAAAACATTATCAAATCCAATGTCTGAGATTATTGACAAAGGCGGCAATATATTTTATGCCAAATATCAAAATCAAATTGTAGGAACAGTTTCATTGATGAAAATTGATGATACCACTTTTGAATTATCAAAAATGGCTGTTACCGAAAAAGTTCAAGGTTTAGGAATCGGAAAAATTCTTATCGAATATTGCATGGCATTTGCCAGAGATAAAGGTATAAAAAAATTGATTCTATATTCTAATACAATCCTTGTTCCAGCCATAAAAATGTATGAGAAATATGGTTTTATAGAAGTAAATTTAGGTTCAAGCATATACAAACGCTCAAATATTAAAATGGAGAAAATCATATGTCCTAATTTGAATTAAAAAAATTGAAATTGAAATAGATTTTTGCAATAGATTTTTTAAAATTGTTTTCGTAAATTGTGCCTCAAATTAATATAATATGCCAATAAACTCTCCGTTTTCGAAATCACAATTGATGCCTCAAGAAGAAACTCTTGAAATTGCTAGACACAAAAGTGAACTTTTTATTGGAATCCCAAAAGAAACCTGTTATCAAGAACGCCGCATTTGTTTAACTCCAGATGCTGTAAACTCATTAACTTTTCATGGACATCGAGTTATGATAGAGGCTGGCGCTGGCGAAAGTTCTAGTTATTCTGACAAAGAATATTCAGATGCTGGAGCAGAAGTAACACAAGACACTAAAAAGGTTTTTGGTTGCCCAATGTTACTAAAAGTAGAACCTGCAACAATTGAAGAAATTGAAATGATTAATCAAAACACGATTATTATTTCTGCTTTGCAAATCAAAACACGAAAAGCAGCTTATTTCGAAGCATTAACTAAAAAGAAAATTACAGCTTTGGCATTTGAATATATCAAGGACAAAGATGGCAGTTATCCGGCCGTGAAGTCATTGAGTGAAATTGCTGGAACGGCCTCAATTTTGGTTGCAGCCGAGTTAATGATCAACAATCAAATCGGAAAAGGATTGTTATTTGGCAATATAACAGGCGTTCCACCAACCGAAGTAGTAATTATTGGAGCTGGAACAGTTGGCGAATTTGCTGCAAAAACAGCTTTAGGACTGGGAGCAAGTGTAAAAATATTTGACAATTCGATTACTAAATTAAGAAGATTACAGAACAATCTAAATCAAAGAATTTTCACATCAACCATTCAACCAAAATCTTTATTAAAAGCTTTGCGTCGTTGCGATGTAGCAATTGGTGCTATGCGTGGCAAAGACCGTTGCCCAGTTGTTGTTACTGAAACAATGGTGGAACACATGAAAAAAGGAGCCGTAATTGTTGATGTTAGTATTGATACTGGTGGCTGTTTTGAGACATCTGAGGTAACAACACATGAAAAACCAACTTTTGTAAAAAACAATGTTGTTCATTATTGTGTACCTAACATTCCGTCGAGATATTCTAAAACTGCATCGTTGTCAATAAGCAATATCATAACACCATATTTGTTGCAAATTGCCGAAGATGGTGGCATTGAAAGTGCTATTCGTTGTGATAAAGGATTAAAAAATGGCGTTTATTTATACCACGGAATTTTGACAAATAAAGCAATTGGAGATTGGTTCGGATTGCCAGTTAGTGACATTAATTTGATTGTTTTTTAAATTTTTTATTCCGATAAAATTAACATATTAAACTCTCAAAATTCTTATTTTTGCAAAAAAATAAAACCAAAAAATGGATTTTAAAACACGCTTAGCTTACTACATTCTCGGAGTTTTTATTGGTGGCATTTTCTTGAAATTTGTGCTTGATTATACAGGCGGAAAAGGAATGGATTTTACTTATTTGCCTAATGCTCGGGTTCTTAAAAACATCAGAAACAAACCATTTGATTATTCTGAAATTGCCAATAAAAAATTATCAGAAAAATGGATTTCCAAAGCCGATATAAAATATATTCTAACCGAAGGTGATGTTGATTTCGATTTAAGCAAAAAACCAATGTTGGGCGGAAAATTATATGTTGTAAATGGTGAAACATTATCAAATATTCCAGTAACCCTTGAGGTTATAAACAGAGAAGAAAAAGCTTATTTGAAAGACATCATCAAAACAAAACCCGAATAATGCCAAGATTCGTTGAAAACGATTTACCAAAATCGAAAATTACCGCCAGTTCATTGAGCAAAGCCAAAATTATTTTTAAATATGCTGGCAACAACCGATGGAAGTTTTATGTTGGATTGGTTTTTTTATTGTTAACAAGTGTGACTGCATTAGCTTTTCCAAAATTTATGGGAATGTTGGTTGATTGTGTCAATAAAAAAGATGGAGATTTAGCCAATAAAATTGCTTTAGGGTTAATGTTGGTTTTAGTTTTGCAATCGGTTTTTTCGTTTTTTAGGTTATCTCTGTTTGTCAATTTTACTGAAAATACTCTAGCAAATGTTCGATTAGCTCTTTACACCAATTTAGTAAAATTGCCAATGTCATTTTTTTCTCAAAAAAGAGTAGGGGAGTTGAACAGTCGAATAAGCAATGATATAGGTCAAATTCAAGATACTTTAACAACAACAATTGCTGAATTTCTAAGACAGTTTATACTTATAATAGGAAGTTTTGTAATGTTGGCCAGTATCAATTGGAAACTAACAATCATGATGGTTTCGGTTGTGCCAATAGTCGGAATTGCTGCTGTAATTTTCGGAAAATTCATAAGAAAATATTCCAAAACTGTTCAAGACAAAGTTGCCGAAAGCCAGGTTGTAGTAGAAGAAACCATGCAAGGAATTTCTATTGTCAAAGCTTTTGCCAACGAATGGTATGAAATTCAACGCTATAAAACACGAATTCAAGAAGTTGTAAAAATTGGTATCAAAGGCGGACAATTTCGGGGTTATTTTGCTTCATTTATAATTGTTTGTTTGTTCGGAACAATTGTTGCCGTTGTTTGGTACGGCGTAACGCTAGCAATTGCTGGTGAAATAACTGTTGGCGAATTGTTTACATTTATTTTATATTCTAGTTATGTTGGTGCATCATCGGGTGGCATTGCAGAATTATATTCGCAAATGCAAAAAGCAATCGGAGCAACCGAAAGGGTTTTTGAATTATTAGACGAAGTGCCCGAAAAAATAAATTCAGATTCAGCAATTGAAATAGATAAAATTAAAGGAGAGGTTACCTTTCAAAATGTCGCTTTTTCATATCCATCAAGAAAAGAAATTCAAGTTTTAAAAAATGTGAGTTTCAAAGCAAATTTTGGACAAAAAATTGCAATTGTTGGTCCATCAGGAACTGGTAAATCAACAATTGCCTCATTGCTTTTGCGTTTTTATGATATTGAGGGCGGAAAAATTTTAATTGATGATAAAAATATTTACGATTACGATTTAGAAACTTTGCGTGGCAATATGAGTATTGTGCCACAAGATGTAATTCTTTTTGGAGGAACAATCCGTGAAAATATTGCTTATGGCAAACCCAATGCGACCAATGAAGAAATTATCTTGGCAGCAAAACAAGCCAATGCTTTTAATTTCGTGGAAGGTTTCCCCGAAAAATTTGAAACTATTGTTGGCGAACGTGGCATTAAACTATCTGGAGGACAACGCCAACGAATTGCAATTGCCAGAGCATTATTAAAAAACCCAAGTATTTTGATTCTTGACGAAGCCACATCATCATTAGATTCAGAAAGCGAAAAATTGGTTCAAGAAGCATTAGAAATTTTAATGGAAGGAAGAACAAGCATAATTATAGCCCACAGATTGTCAACAATTCGAAGTGCCGATCAAATTTTGGTGCTGGACAATGGCGAAATTATAGAACAAGGCACTCACAAAGAATTGATAGATTTAGAAAACGGCATGTATAAAAATTTGAGTAATTTGCAGTTTAGTGGGATTTGAGGGTTTATTTTGATTATTTTTGATTTAGTATTTTTTTAATTTTTTCATAATCTCTTTGTTGATAAGATTCTCTTTCAACTCTGTGTTTTATATATTTTCGCTTTTTTAAACCGAAGTATTTTGATTTAAAATAAACTAAATTATCGTAAAAATTTAATTGTTCATTATTTAATATTTTATTAGTAAATATGTGGATATTATCATTTTTACAATAGTAGTTTTTATTAAATTTTTTTGCAATTATTTCCATTGTTAATTTAGAGTAAAATGCAATATGTTGACCAGTTTCTTGAGAAATATAAACCCAGTTTTCCAAACTAATATTATTTGGAATTAATTCAGTAGAAAAAATTACATTTTCTGAAAATTTGAATATTTCACCTATCTCTTCTAAAGGCATATTAAAATGTTCCAAAACTTCAAATGCTGTTGTTAAGTCAAATTTTTTATCTTCACAATCATCAATGTCAAAATATTTCGAGAATAAATTTTCGCAATAAATGTCTTGTCTATAAAAATCATAACCGCTATCTCTCATTTCACGAACAAAAATACCGTAACCTCCAGCAAAATCTAACATTTTATTAGATTCTCTAAAACAGCTGTCTATCAATTTGGAAATTTGGTTTACTAAATAATTATTTCTAACTAAAATTCCAATATCAAGCGATGTAATTGCAGAACCATATGCTTCACTGAGCCAAAATGGTTCATCAGTTTGAATGAAGAAACATTGTTCACATTGATGATAGCCAACATCATATTTAAGTAATACAATTTTTCTGAAAATTTCTTTAGAATTTGAATCACAAATTTTACAAATCATATGTTTGTTATTTAAAAAATTGTTGAAGGGTATTGATAATATTGTTATTTGATTTTAATTTTACTAATTGATTTAATTTTGATGGAGATCCAGATAATTTTGATATTTCATTTTTTCTAACAAAATTTTCATTTATATTAATTTTAATATCATGATTTGTAATTTTTTTACAAATTTTGATTATTTCATCAAGCGAATGAGTTGTACCTGAACAAAGATTAACAATTGTTGATTGATGAACAGAAATTGATAATAAAAAATAACTTTCACATATAAATTCTATTGAATTATATTCACGGAAAACATTAGTATTTCCTAATTCTAATACTTCTAATTTTGAATTAAATGCGTCTGTAATTTTTGGTATAACAAAGTTTTTATTTTGTTTAGGAGCTGTATAATTAAAAGGTCGTGTTATTATAATTGGTAAAATATCAAAATACATTTTGACTACAAATTCCATTGCTAATTTACTTATACCATAATGATTTACTGGATTTGGAACTAAATTTTCATTTAATTCATTTTCAATTTGATTACCATACACAGTTGCACTACTTGCAATAATTACTTTTTTGATTGATTTTATACCTTCATTTTTTATTGCTTCTAATAAATTTTTAGTACCAATAACATTTGTTTCATAAATTTCATTTACATTTTTATGTCCAACGAATGAGATAGCAGCCAAATGAATAACTATATTTGGTTGAATTTTTTTTATTATTAAATTTAAATTATCTTCATTTAATAAATTACATTTAAATATATTTTTTTCATTAAAATCGGCGTGGTTAGAAATACCATATACTTCAAAATGATTATCTTCAAAATACTTTGATAGATAAACTCCAGTAAATCCATTTATTCCAGTAATTAATATTTTTTTAGAATGAGAATCCATTTTTATTCCTTCTTATATCGGCTTCCACCATTATTGAGCATAAAGTTTCCAATGTAGTTTCAGGCATCCAATTTAATAAATTATTTGCTTTAGTAGCATCACCAATTAATAATTCCACTTCTGATGGTCTGAAAAATGTTGGATTGATTGTTACAAGTAATTTATTTGATTTTTTGTCGTAACCTTTTTCATCTATACCTATTCCTTTCCATACTAATTCTACTTCAATTTGTTTAAATGATAATTCAACAAATGAGCGAACTGTGAAAGTTTTGTTTGTTGCAAGTACAAAAGTTTCAGGTGTTTTATATTGCAACATTTTATACATACCGTCAACATATTCCTTCGCAAAACCCCAATCTCTTTTTGCATCTAGGTTTCCTAGTTCTAAGGTTGATTGTTTATTAAGGAATATCTTTGCAACAGTGTCAGTTATTTTTCGTGTAACAAATTCTCTACCTCTCAATGGTGATTCGTGATTAAATAGAATACCACTTACTCCAAAAATATCATAACTTTCTCTGTAATTAATAGTTGCCCAGTGTGCAAAAAGTTTTGAAAATCCATAAGGACTTCTTGGATAAAAAGGTGTGTCTTCAGACTGAGGAACATGTTGAACTTTGCCAAACATCTCAGATGTACTAGCTTGATAAAATTTAATTTTAGAATTAATGATTCTTATTGCTTCAAGTAAATGCAAAGCCCCAATACCAGTTGTTTGAGCTGTTGAAATTGGTTGATCAAACGAAACTCCAACAAAACTTTGTGCGGCTAAATTATATATTTCATCAGGCTGAATTTTATCAATTAATCTTATATTGCTTGTTTGATCATTCAAATCATATTCTAAAAGATGTAAATTTGGATTATTTTGAATTCCTAACTCCTCTATTCTCCAAAAATTCATTGAACTTGAGCGTCTGTAAGTTCCAAATACTTCATATCCCTTTTTAAGAAGTAATTCTGTTAAATAGGCACCATCTTGACCTGTTATTCCCGTAATAATAGCTTTTTTCATAAAAAAATTTTTTTGCAAAAATACATTTTTTGTTTTTGGTAAACATTTTTATTTTAAAAAATATATATTTGTCAAAATAAAATATTTTGTAAATGGAAAAAAAATTTGGTGTTAATATATTTGGATATATTGATGGAGAATTTGGTCTTGGAGAAGCTGTAAGATTAATTATAAAATCAATTGAAAAAGCAAAAATACCGTTTGTACTTTTAAATTATGATACATCTACATCTCATAGACACAATGATTTAACTTATATTAATTTTGTTAAAGAGTCACCTTATTTAATTAATTTAGTACTCCTAGGTCCAACTGAAGCAAGAAGGGTTACAAACTATTTTGGAATTGATTTATTTAAAAATAAATATAATATATTTTTTTTAAATTGGGAATCTGAGAATTTTCCCAAAGAATATATAAAAAATTTAAATTTTTATGATGAAGTATGGACTCCTGCAAATTATTGTAAAAATGTTGTAGAAAAATCATGTTTAATTCCAGTAGATGTTATTTGTTATCCAATTGAAACAACAATAATTGAGAATGATGATGAAGAATTTAATAATTTTTTTGATTCTAAAAAATTTAATTTTTTATTTATATTTGATTACAACAGCACACTTGAGAGGAAAAACACTTTAAATTTAATAGAAGCTTTTAGAAATGCTTTCAAAAAAAATGATAATACGGTTTGTTTAACCATAAAAACATCTAGATCTACAAAATTTGTAAAAGAAAAAAAATCTTTAATTGAAAAGATTGGTGAATATGAAAATATTAAAATAGTTGAAAAAATATTTGACAAAAATACTTTGCATAAAATAATAAGGGGATGTGATAGTTATGTTTCTTTACATCGGTCTGAAGGATTTGGTTTAACTATGGCTGAAGCTATGTATTTTGGAAAACCAGTTATTGCAACGGGTTATTCGGGAAATACAGAATTTATGAGTAATAGTAATAGTTTTTTAGTTGATTATAATATTTGTAAAGTTGATTCAGATATTATAAATTATGATAAAAACACAATTTGGTCAAATCCAAATATAAATCACGCCTCTGAACTTTTAAAAATTGTAAAAGAAAATTCAGTACAAGTTAAGAAAATTGGGATAGAAGCAAAAGAATCAATATTACAAAATTTTTCTTTCGATAAAATAGGTGGTCAAATTAAATTTAAATTAGAAAAAATTTTCATAAATTATAAACAAAACCCTTATAAAGAAGAGTTAATTTATATTACGAGTGAAAATGAAATTTTGACAAATGAATTAAAAACAATAAAAAAAAGTAAATTAATTCGAATAATATTAAATGTAAAATTGTATTTTAGGAATAGAAAAAAAAATAGAATTAAAAAAAAATTCGAAAATCAAAAATAAAGAAAAATTTAAATTAAAAAATTAATAATTTAATTGTCGCTTGTTTTGAATCTTATCTATAATATCCAAAATAATTTTTTTAATAGGATACTTTGTTTTTAATTGTTTTTTTGAATCAATCAAATATAGTTGACTGGTTTCAATATTTTTTTTATAATCTAATACGTTTTTATGGTCAATAGTTTTAATTAATTCATTTAATTTTATAAAATTAATTGTTTTTTTTATTCTTTTTTTTAAAATCTTAAAATTCAAATTTTTTATATTCAAGTCAAATAATAACAAATTAAATTTATTTCTATCATAAAAAACTCCTCCAACTTGTTGTAAGGCATGTACCCTGTAGTAAAAGTATTTTTCATTTAATAATTCAAAACTTTTGGTATTTGCTGTAATAATTGCAATCCATTCGTCATGATGAAAACCCTCGACGATTGGAAAAGGCAAAATATCTTTTATTATACTTTTTTTTATGGCCATTGAAGCTCCAGTAGCAATATTTCCAACATAAGAAATTAGTTTAAAATAATCTACTTCTAATTTATGTGTTCTTAAAAATTCAGGAACATCCCAAATAGAGTATTTTTCAAGTATTTTGGATTTATCGTTAATACAAAAACCGTTGGTAGCTAATGCGTTAATTTTTGGATTTTGATTAAAATAGGCAAGCATTTTTTCAACTTTGTTTTCGACCCAAATATCGTCTTGATCCGACAAAAAAATAAAATCACCTGAGCATAAACTTATTGCTTTTTCGAAATTTTTTACACTTCTAAGATTAATTTCATTGTGGTAAATTTTAAATAAATCAGGATTTTCATAAGAATAATTTTCTAAAATACCAGTTGTATTATCTACTGAACCATCATCGCAGATAATTATTTCATTAACTTTTAAAGTTTGATATAATATTGAATCAATTTGTTCTTTAATAAATTTTTCTCCGTTATACGTACACATTGCGACTGATATTTTCATAAATTTCTCTATTTCTTCAATTCAAAAACATTTTCTACCCAACTGCTAATTGTGTAATTATCAAAAATTTTTGAATCTATTGGCTCATATTTAGTTTCGAAAAACTTTTTTTCAATATTAATCATTTTCTCATCAATAATCAAAATGTTATTTGGGTTATAAAAATCGAATTCCAAGATTGTTGCGTTGTTTGTAATAAGTTTTTTTTCTAATGCCATTGCCTCAAAAACCCTAAAACTCAATCCAACTTGATGGTCGCGAACAATATCTAAAACAACATTTGTTTCTGAATATAACTTCAATAATTCTGAATTATCAATGCGTTTTTTCCTTAATTCTAAACCTTTTATTTTATCCGAAAAAAGATTTTTTAGTTTAAACAAAATTGTTTTTTTGCCTATAATGATCGCTCTAAAGTTCAAATCAATTTCTTTAAAAAGATATTTAAAATCTTGAACAATTTTCATTCTATTATCAAACGATGCAACATATAAAATATCATTTTTTATGGTTACATCCTTATCAATCATCAAATTGTCAATATAATTGTAATTATTTGTGCAACGAAAACCATATTTATTTATGTCATTTTTATCAAATGAATAAATGGAATCAAAAACACCGTTTAACAAATGATTTACAGGACAACGTGCCACAGAATCATATAAATAGGCAATATATTTATTGGTATATTTTTTTATTTCAAGATGGAATTCTAAATCTATAAGCTCAGGATTTATTATCAATATTTGGTCTTGAAGTCCTAATTTTTTCAAGCTTGTTATGATATATTCTTGTCGTTTTTTTAATTTCGGATTTTTATCTAAAAATATTTTTGACAAAGTATTTTTTACTTTTTCTAAAATGTTTTTATGTTTAAAAGCACCGATTTTTATATGATTGGCAATTATTCCTTTTTTGTTCAATTCTTTGACAATAAATTGATCGTAATTCCAATGATCAAAACTAACTAAAGTTATTTTTTGGATCATATTTGCTTTGTGTTATTAGCTAAATTTACAATTTTTTGTTGGTGTTTTAAGGATTTATCTAGTGATGCTCCTTGAAATAAAACCCAAAATAAAGTCCAATATTTGGGTTTAAAAAATGATTTTAAAAAATATTGAATTTGCATTTTTGTCAATATTATTCTATGCCAAATAAATCCATAATGTTTTTTGATGATGTAAAGGTAAGATATTTTAAGTTCAATTTTTATTAATTTACTATTTGGAGTGCTTCCGCCATGAAAATGTACAAATTGTGCTTCGGGAATCAAATAAGCAAATTTATTGATTTTTTGAAGTCGTTTGCATAAATCGGTTTCTTCGTAATACAAAAATATATTGGTGTCAAATCCGCCAACTTCATCAAAATCAGTTGTTTTTATCAACATAAAGCTTCCTGAAACGAATTGTGCTTTTTGAGGTTTGTTGTAAATTATTTTTCTATTTGGATATTTCTCTGGCTTTATTTTTTCGAGAATAGTTCTTCCAAAAAATTCTTTGGCAGGCGATCCAAAATGATCAATTGTTGGCAACAAATTGCCATTTTGCTTGTAACACAATGGTCCTGAAATTCCCATTTCAGGATTTTTTTTCATAGTCGCAATCATTATCGATAAACAATCGTTTGTTAATATCGAATCGTTATTCACAAACGCCAAATAATTTGCATTCGAATGATGTACTCCCAACATATTGCCACCTCCAAATCCTGCATTGATATTGTTGCGAACCAATTGTATATTATCTTTTCTATTTGATTCAAAATATTTTTTTAGTACCAAATAATCATTTGATTTTGAACAGTTATCAACCACAATTATTTGATAATTCGAGTTTTGTGTTGTTTTTTCAATTATACTTTCTATACAATTAATTGTAAATTGACTAGAGTTATAGTTTATTAATATTACGGCAATATCATATTTTTGTTCAATCATAAATATTGGTTTATACCGTTTTTAATAAAAATTATCTTTTCTTGAACTGTTTTTTTTTCAATTACTCCGTTTATATCTGTTTGACTTTTATCTTGTTCTTTATGAAATATATGATAAACAATTCCGGCAAACTTCAATCTTTTTCCTTTAATGTTAATGTTATGAAAACGTTCAATCAGTTCAGAATCGTCCATTCCCCAGCCGACCAAATCTTCGTTAAAACCATTGACTTTGATGAAATCTTCTCGCCAAAATGACATATTGCAACCTCGTAATTTGGAACTTCGTTTGTGTACAATTTGGGCAAACTTCATAAAAATTGGCATGTGAAGTGTTCTAAACCTTTTTTTTATTCCTTTTGAAAAAAAGTTAAATGTGATTGTTTTTTTATCAAATATAGATTGTAATATTTTTTCTTGAATATTCACTCTAGAACCAAACAAATAAAATCCTTTTTCGGCAAAATTTAAGTGGTTTTTTATGAAATTTTTATTCATAATAATATCGCCATCAATCTCAATTATATAGGAACCACTTGCTCTAGCTATTGCCTTGTTCATTATTTTTGGTTTTTGATTTTGATTGTCATCGTGCCAAATATGAATGAGTGGAACTGGAAATGTTTCTTGAAATTTTTCAATTAAATTTTTGGTTGCCAAACCCGAACCATCATCGGCAATAATAACTTCATTGGGCAAAATGGTTTGTTGTAAAATACTAATTAGAAGCAACTCAAGAGCATCAGTCCAATTATAAGTAGGTGCAATTAATGAGCAAGATGGTAATAATTTCATTTAAGTATTGATTTAAAATAATTGAGTTTATTAAAACCAACTTTTTTTATATTGATTTTACAAAAATAATTAATAAATTTGTAAACAGAAAATTTATATTTAACAAATTTTTAAATCTTGTAAATGCTTAAAAAAATTTTATTTTTTTTTGATAAACCTTTTTTCAAAAGCAAGAAAAACATAATTTTTTTATGGATTTTTGCTACAATTGCTTCGATTATTCCTAAATTTTTTGGTAACCATAATAATTATAAAATTTATAAATATGTATATTATCATGTTATCAACCAAACGGCATTATACACAGAATATCCTAACGAATTTTTTGACAGAAACCATTACGGACCTATTTTTAGTTTAATAATTGCTCCATTTGCGATTTTGCCAGATTTTATTGGCGTGATTTTATGGAGTCTTTTTTTGGTTGGTTTGGTTATTTATACCATCAATCAATTGCCAATTAGCGAGCTACAGAAAGTAGTTGTTTATTGGATTTGCTTGAACGAATATTTAATTTCGGCTCAAAGTTTTCAGGTCAATGCCATGATAGTTTTTGTAATTGTTACCACTTATGTTTTTATAAACAAAAAAATGGATTTTTGGGCAGCAATGCTAATTGCTCTTGGAATTTTCATAAAATTGTATGGCATTGTTGGATTGGCATTTTTCTTTTTTTGTAAAAACAAACCAAAATTTGTCTTATCATTAATTTTTTGGAGTATTTTGTTTTTTGTTTTACCAATGCTAATTTCTTCACCACAATATATAATAGAACGTTATGTTGAATGGTTCAATGAATTAGTCAGCAAAAACGGCACAAATGTTGAACTTGGGACTTATCAAGATTATTCAATTATGGGAATTGTTAGACGATTAACTGGCGATATTTCAATTCCAAACACACCATTTTTGATTGTTGGATTGGTGCTTTTTGGTTTGCCTTACTTGAGAGTTAAAGCTTATTTTAATAAAAAATTTCAACTTCTTTTGTTGTCATCAGTGTTGATTTTTACAGTAATATTTAGTTCAGGCTCTGAATCTCCAACTTATATTATTGCATTTGTTGGAGTTGCAATTTGGTTTGTTATTCAAGAAATTCCTAAACCTAATTGGGCAATTGGATTGTTAATATTTGCTTTAGTTTTGACCAGTTTGTCTCATACTGACTTGTTTCCACGATATTTGTTGGATAATTATGTTCGTAAATATTCTTTAAAAGCTTTGCCTTGTTTAGTAATATGGCTTGTAATTGTCTACCAAATGTTGTTCAAAAAATTTGAAATAATTGAAAATGAAGAGTAAAAATTTTATTGATAATGGAATGAATGAAGAGTTGTTAAAAATTATTAATAATTTTGATAATTCTGGAACAATTCTCGCCGCTGGTAATCGAAATTTGATTAAAATATTTGATTATCATGGACAATCTATTGCTATAAAATCTTTTAAAACCCCAATTTTTATCAATGGGTTTATTTATAAATATTTTAGAAAGTCTAAAGCGAAACGTTCTTTTGAAAATGCTAATTTTCTGATTAGTAAAAATATTGGAACTCCAAAACCAATAGCTTATTTTGAAGAATTTGAAGGTTTATTTCTAAAAAAAAGTTATTACATCTGCGAAAATCTTGATTATGATTTTATGTTTAGAGTTATTTTTGACAATCAAGAAAGCATCATACTAGATAAATTATTAAGATCAATTGCCAATTTTAGCTTTAAAATGCACGAAGCAGGAATCGAATTTCTAGATCATTCGCCTGGAAATACTTTGATAAAAGTTGACGAAAATGGCAATTATAATTGTTATTTGGTTGATTTGAATAGAATGAAATTTCACGATTCAATGTCAATTGAATTAAGAATGAAAAATCTTAACAAATTGACTCCAAACGATTATATGGTTAGTGTTATTGCCAACGAATATGCTAAATTATCAGGTTTGACTGAAGAAAATGTTTATGATTCTATGTTTATGGAAGTCAACAAATTTTATGAAAAATTTGAAAGAAAAAAATCATTAAAAAAGAAATTTATTTTCTGGAAATAAATAATAATTTTAAATAAAAATGATAAATAATAAAATTTCAGTTTTTATAATTACGTTCAACGAAGAAAATATAATTTCAAAATGTTTAGAAAAATTAAGTTTTGCCGACGAAATAATTGTCGTTGATTCTGGCAGTTCTGATAATACAGTTGAAATTTGTAAAAAATTCGGAGCAAAGATAATTTTTAATAAATTTGAAAATTTTGGCATTCAAAAACAATTTGCCTTAAACGAAACAAGTAATGATTGGGTTTTATCTCTTGATGCTGACGAAGTTTTATCCGATAAACTAATTATTGAAATCGGTAATTTGAATTTAAAATCTGATTTTCAAGGTTTTAAAATCCCAAGAACTCATTTTTTTTTGAATAAAACATTTAATTATGGAAGCGAAAATAAAAAGCCAATTGTAAGGTTATTTAATAAAAAATTTGGAAATTTTGAACCGAACAAGGTTCATGAAACCATAATTGTTAAAGGAAATGTTGGTATTTTACAAAATGAAATGTTACATTTTACTGTTGATAATATAGAAACTGCTATTAAAAAAAATATTAATTATGCCAATTTAAGTGGCGAATTTTTATTTGAAAAAGGTAAAAAAACGACAATAGCAAAAACAATAATTAAAATTCCTTACGAATTTCTTAGAGTTTACTTGCTACAGCTTAATTTTTTGAATGGTTATCAAGGTTTTGTTTGGAGCATTTTTTCTAGTTTTGGTAGTTTCTTAAAATATGCCAAACTTTATGAACTTCAAAATAAAATTATTCAACCAAATGTTTATAAACATCACAATAATTCATAGCAATCGCCTGATCATTAAATTTTTGAACAAATTCAAATCCTTTTTCGACGGTTTCGGTTCTCAAATTTTCATTTTCTAATAATAATTTTATTGCTGTTTCCATTTCAAGAACATCATCAGAACTTACATAAATAGAACTTGGTCCACCAGCTTCAGGAAAAACACCGCCCGCAGTTGTAATTACTGGAACTTTTGAAAATAAAGCCTCGATAATCGGAATTCCAAATCCTTCATAAATTGACGGATATGCAAATATTTCGCACATTTGGTATAAAACAGCCAACTCGTTTAAAGGCATTGATTTCAAGAAAAGGACTTTATTTTCTAAATTATTTTCTTTAATATACTGTTTTACTTCATCGGCATAATTGGTTTCTTTGCCGACAATTACTAGTTGTGTTTGTATATTTTTGATTGCCATTACTGCCAACAATACATTTTTTCGGGTTTCGATGGTGCCAACATTCAAAATAAATTTTTCAGGCAAAATGTATTTTTTTCTTATTAGATTTTTTTCAAAATCACTGTATTTTTTCTTGAAAACATCATTGCAACCTTGATAAATAACCTTAATTTTATCTGGATTAATTTTTAAATATTTGACAATATCTTGTTTGGTTTGTTCACTTATTGCAACAACTACATCAGCTTGTTGTGCTGCTTTTTTGAATTTATAAAAATGAATTTTCCTGTCCCAAAACGAGTACAATTCAGGATATTTGACAAATATCAAATCGTGAATTGTAACGACACTTTTGATATTTTTTCGTTTTAATCCCAGTGGAATTTCGCCCGATAATCCGTGATAGATTTCAATTTTATCTTTTTTTAAGTCATTGACAACTCCAAATTGTCGCCATAAATTACGAAATCTTTTATAAAAATCAGAATTTGGATTTTTTTCAAAAACATTTATTTTATTGGCTTTAAATAAATATTTATTAGAATTTTTTGGATTGTATAAAAAATATTGATTCTCAGGATAAAATTTGCTCAAAATTCTTATCAAATCTCGGCTATAATTGCCCAAACCTGTTTTGTTATGAAAAATTCTTTTGGCTTCAAATCCTATTTTCATTATTATTGGATATTAAAATTCAGAAAATTTGTCAATTTATCCATAAATAAATCTGGTGAAAATTTTGTTGTCAATTCTTCAAAGTTGAATTTATTTTCGGCAATAAAATCGTGTACATGAACAGCAACATCGGTTGTTTCGTTTTCATAAATACTCCAACTATTTTTTTCGACACCAAGTGCAAAAATTATAAATGTGGGAACATTAACCGCTTTTGCCATGTGTGTTGCTCCGCCTTCATTGCCAATTAATGCTTTGCAAAGACTTGTAATTGCTATGAATTTCCGCAAATCGTTTTCATAAACATCAAAATATATTTTTTCTTGTGTAGTTTTTTTACAGAGATTGTACAATTCTAAAGCCAAATGTTTTTGATTTGGAATGTAATTCATCAAAATTTGTACATTGTTTTGTGTTGCAATTTTATCCAATACTTTCGCCATATATGGCAACGGATAAGTTTTCAATTCTTTGCTGCCAATAGCACTTATCATCACAATCGGCTGATCTATATTGATTCCGCTTTGCAATAATGTTTGTTTTGCAAAATCGATTTCAGCATTTGTTAAAAAAATTTTCGGTTTATAGTTTTTAAATTTAACATCAAGTGGTTCAAGTAATTGCATTCGGTGTTCAATAGCCAGAGTGGCATTTGTAAAAGACTTTTCTCGTCGATTTATTACATTAGAATATAAAACTTTTGAATATTTTTTATCAAATGTAATTGTTTTTTTGGCTCCCGAAAACCAACCCATGAAAACGCTATTTGGTTTGCCGTAAGCATCAACAATTATATCATATTTTTCTTTTCTTAATTGGAATAAGAATTTTAGCATTCCGAGAAATGATTTCTTGGTTTGATTATCCAAAACAACTATTTTGTCAATAAACGGGCTATTATTAACTACTGCCAAACTCATCGAATAAACCAGATAATGCAATTTGGCAGTTGGAAATTTCTCTCGCAAAGCTTCAAGAATTATGGTGCTGACCAGAACATCTCCAATTCGTTTTTTTTGAATAACTAAAATTTTCATTTTGTCTGAATTTTTGATATTAAGTCTTTGAAAATATGTGTTTTATATTTTTTAAGATTTATCCAAGATAATAGTCCATCTAATCTTTCAGTCATTTTTTCTCCTGAATTTTTTGAAATATAACCTGGAAAACCAAATCGTTCAGGTTGATTCAAATCCGTAAATTCCCATGGATGAAAATAAATATTCAAATATTTGTCTTTCTTTAAAGTCCAACTGCACAACAATTTATACAACCACAACGGCAGGTTATGAAACGACAACCAAAACAACGGAAAACGAATAATTGGACTAACAGATGCTGGAATTTGAATGACATTATTTTCCTTAAAATAAGATCTTGGTTTATCAAAATTATTATACCGTCCAGGCAAATAAGTAGGGTTTATTGATGAATTGTAAACATATCCAGCATTATAAACTTCTTGATTGTCAACAGGATACATTCTTGGCATGCGCAATCCACTAACTTCAGTTTTAGTTATTTCTTCTAGTTTTTGCTTGGACAATTTCAAATCTTCGTTTTTAAAATTACTATGAAAAAAAGTGTGAGATGCAATTTCGTGTCCTTCGTCAATTATTCTTTTTATTTCATTTGGTGCATTGATTGCAAATGCTGCGGTACTAAAAAAAGTAGCTTTGGCGTGGTGTTTTTTTAATAAATCCAAAATAATATTTGTTCCAGAAATGGAAATATTTATTTGATCTTCAAACGAAATTTCTTTTCCATATTCAATCGGCATGTCAAATTCTTCGATATCAAAACTAATTAGTACCATGATTATTTTGTTAAATTAGTATTGCTAATTGTAAAGTTTCACTACATTGTTGATGGCATTTCGCTCCCTTCGGGGTTTTCTTTGAAGGCGTAGCCGAAAAAGAAAACCCCGAAGGGAAAAGATA
>JAYVIW010000025.1:0-70744 GCA_043769905.1 Bacteroidota bacterium | reverse complement strand
GGTAATAGGTTTTAATTTTCTTACTGACATTTTTCTATCTTAGATATTGTTGTAAAAATCAATTGTTTCTCCTTCTTGTACTTGTACAATTGCTTTTTTGATTGCATTTGTCTTTCCACTGATTAAACCAGATTTTGTGTATTTAGTAGATCTGTCTGGTCTAACATTCATTGTATTAACAGAAATAATAGTTACTCCATAAGCAGCTTCAACAGCTTTCTTAATTTGTATTTTATTTGCTTTTCTGTCAACAACAAAACCAAAACGATTTAATGTTTCACTTTCTTTGGTTACTTTTTCGGTAATAATGGGCTTAACTATAATACTCATGACCTCTTATTTGCTTAAATTTTCTTCAATTCCTTCTAGAGAGCTCTCCAAAAGCACTAGATTATTTGCATTTAAAATAGCATAAGTGCTTAATTCTAAGTTACTTACTACGTTAGTTGCCTTCAAATTGCGAGATGACAAATATACATTTTTATTTGTATCACCCAACACTATTAAAGATTTTTTATTTGCTAATCCTAAATTATTCAAAACATCAATCATATTTTTAGTACTTGGCGCATCAAAAGAAAAATCTTCTACTACTACTAAATTAGATTCTTTTGCTTTGATTGAAAATGCAGATTTTCTAGCTAATCTTTTTAAACTTTTATTCAATTTGAACGAGTAACTTCTTGGACGTGGTCCAAAAACAGTTCCTCCACCTTTGAATAATGGATTTTTTGCTGAACCAGCACGAGCTGTTCCTGTACCTTTTTGCTTTTTAATCTTACGAGTACTTCCTGCAACTTCAGCTCTTTCTTTAGCTTTGTGCGTTCCTTGTCTTTGATTGGCTAAATATTGTTTAACATCAAGATATACTGCGTGATTATTTGGCTCTATTGCGAATATTGAATCAGAAAGTGTAACTTTTCTGCCAGTATCTTTTCCGGTTTTATCTAAAACTTTTACTTCCATTATTTCTGAATGATTACATAAGAGTTATTACATCCTGGAATACAACCCTTTATTACAAGTAGGTTCTTATCAGCCACTACTTTCAATACTTTCAAGTTTTGTACTTTCACGTTATCTCCACCCATTCTTCCAGCCATTCTCATTCCTTTGAATACTCTAGATGGATAAGATGAAGCTCCTACAGATCCTGGGGCTCTCAATCGGTTGTGTTGTCCGTGAGTCGCTTGTCCAACACCACCAAAACCGTGACGTTTAACAACACCCTGAAAACCTTTACCTTTAGATACACCTTGTACATCTACAAATTCTCCTTCTGCAAATATAGAAACGTTTATAACGTCTCCTAATTTTTGTTCTGTTGCGAAATCTGTGAATTCAACGACTTTTTTCTTAGCTACAGTTCCAGCTTTTGCAAAGTGACCAACGGCCGCTTTAGTGGAATGTTTCTCTTTTTTGTCATCGAAACCCAGTTGCAACGCTTCGTACCCGTCAACACCTTGTGTTCTGACTTGGGTAACAATGCACGGTCCAGCTTCTATAACGGTGCAAGGAATATTCTTCCCATTCTCGTCAAATAAGCTAGTCATGCCAATTTTTCTTCCGATTAACCCAGACATAATTATTATTTAATTGTTACTTACTCTATTTTTTTGAGAGTGCAAAAGTAAGGATTAAGTTTCATAAAAAAAACTTAATCCAAGATTATTTTGCAAATCATTTCAAATAAGATTATTGGTTGATTAGTAAATAGAATAATTAAATGTTTAAAAAAATATTAAATTTTCTAATTAATCAATTTTCAAATTATTTATACTTTTATTTCAACTTCTACACCACTTGGCAACTCTAACTTCATCAGCGCATCAATAGTTTTTGATGAAGAAGAGTAAATATCTATTAGTCTTTTATAAGACATAACTTCAAATTGCTCTCTTGCTTTTTTGTTTACGTGCGGTGAACGCAATACTGTGAAAAGTTTTTTGTGTGTAGGTAACGGAATAGGTCCGGTTACAACAGCTCCAGTACTTTTTACTGTTTTTACGATTTTTTCAGCTGACTTGTCAACTAACATATGATCGTAAGATTTCAATTTTATTCTGATTTTTTGACTCATTTTTCTTCTGAATTAATCGTTTCCTTTTGCTTTTTTGATAACTGCTTCTGAAATATTAGAAGGTGTTTCGGCGTAGTGTGAAAACTCCATTGTTGAAGTTGCACGACCTGAAGATAAAGTTCTTAAGGTAGTTACATAACCGAACATTTCTGATAATGGAACATCTGCTTTAATAGTTTTTGCTCCATTTCTATCACCCATGTCATTAACTTGTCCTCTACGACGGTTGATATCACCAACGATATCTCCCATGTTTTCTTCTGGCGTAATAACCTCCATTTTCATGATTGGCTCTAGAACGATTGCTCCAGCAGCTTTTGCTACTTCTCTATAACCCATTCTAGCTGCTAGTTCAAAAGAAAGTGCATCTGAATCGACTGGATGGAAAGAACCGTCTAACAATGTTACCTTTAAACTATCTACTTGGTATCCTGCTAAAGGACCTTGTTTCATCGCTTCACGGAAACCTTTTTCTACTGATGGAATATATTCTTTAGGAACGTTTCCACCTTTTACCGCATTTATAAATTGTAATCCTACAGGAGCTTTACCGTCAATTAAATCTGCTGGTTCTAATTTAAATACGATATCACCGAATTTACCACGACCACCTGATTGCTTTTTGTACGTTTCTCTGTGTTGTGCAACTTTTGTAAAAGCTTCTTTATATTCAACTTGAGGCTCACCTTGGTTTACTTCAACTTTAAATTCACGTTTCATTCTATCAACAAGAATATCTAAGTGTAACTCACCCATTCCTGAAATAATTGTTTGTCCTGAAGCTTCATCAGTTCTAACTGTAAATGTTGGATCTTCTTCTGCTAATTTAGCTAAGGCCATACCCATTTTATCAACGTCAGCCTTGGTTTTTGGCTCGATAGCAATACCAATTACTGGCGCAGGAAATTTCATCGACTCCAAAATAATTGGGTGTTTTTCATCACACAATGTATCTCCAGTTTTAATATCTTTAAATCCAACTGCTGCTCCAATATCACCCGCTTCGATGTACTCGATTGGATTTTGTTTATTAGCGTGCATTTGATAAATCCGAGAAATTCTTTCTTTATTACCTGAACGAGTGTTTAAAACATACGATCCAGCATCTAGTCTTCCTGAATATGCTCGGAAGAAAGCTAAACGACCTACGAATGGGTCCGTTGCAATTTTAAATGCTAAAGCTGCGAATGGTTCTTTAACGTCTGGTTTACGTAAAATTTTGGTTTGATCTTCTTCTAAAAGTTCAGCGTCGTCTGGGTGAATTCCTTCGATACCTTCTTTATCCATTGGCGATGGCAAGTATTTACAAACTGCATCTAACATGAATTGAACTCCTTTGTTTTTAAAAGATGAACCTGCAATCATTGGAATAATTGCCATATCCATTACAGCAGCTCTTAAAGCAATATTGATTTCCTCTTCTGTAATAGAATCTGGGTTCTCCATATACTTATCAAGCAAATTCTCATCATAATCAGCAACTGCTTCGATAAGAATGTCTCTGTATTCTTTTACTTCATCAAGCATATCTGCAGGAATATCAACAACTTCGTAAGTCGCACCCATTCCAGCATCATCCCAAACAATAGCTTGATTTTTAACTAAATCTACAACACCTTTAAAATCATTTTCTTCACCGATTGGCAAAGTGATTGCAACTGCGTTTGATTTTAACATATCTCTTACTTGTTGACAAACCATCAAAAAGTTAGATCCTTGTCTATCCATTTTGTTAACAAAACCTATACGTGGTACTCTGTATTGATCAGCCAATCTCCAGTTAGTTTCTGATTGTGGTTCAACACCATCAACTGCAGAAAATAAGAAAACTAATCCATCAAGTACACGCAAGGAACGGTTTACTTCAACTGTAAAGTCAACGTGTCCTGGAGTATCGATAATATTAAAGTGGTAAGGCAATGTTTCAGGTAAAGTTTTACCTTGCGTAGTTGGAAAATTCCATTCACAAGTTGTTGCAGCAGAAGTAATTGTGATACCTCTTTCCTGCTCTTGTGCCATCCAGTCCATTGTTGCAGCACCATCGTGTACTTCACCAATTTTGTGTGATTTTCCTGTGTAGAATAAAATACGCTCTGTTGTTGTTGTTTTACCAGCATCAATATGAGCAGCAATCCCTATGTTTCTTGTATATTTAAGTTCTCTAGCCATTTTCTTGGGAATTAAAATCTAAAGTGAGAGAAAGCTTTGTTAGCTTCTGCCATTTTGTGAGTATCCATTCTCTTTTTTACAGCAGCACCTTCTTCTTTAGCAGCCGCCAAAACTTCTGAAGCCAGCTTTTGAGCCATCGATTTTTCGTTTCTTCTTCTTGCATAAAGAATCATCCATTTCATCGCCATAGAGATTTTTCTATCAGGACGAATTTGCATCGGAATTTGGAATGTTGCTCCACCTACTCTACGGCTACGTACTTCTACGTGAGGCATAACGTTTGTAAGTGCATCTTTCCAGATTTCTACTGATGATTTTTCTTCAGTTTGCTTTTTGCTTTCTACGATATCCATTGCATCATAAAAAACTTTAAAAGCTGTTGATTTTTTCCCGTCCCACATTAAGTTGTTCACAAAACGCGTTACCAGTTGGTCATTGAACCTTGGATCTGGTAAAAGTGGTCTTTTCTTTGCCGCTCTTTTTCTCATTTTTTTGTTTTTTTAAAAAGTGTTATAAAGATTTCAAATGTTTATTAGGTTAAAATAACTAACCTTAAACTTTTAAACTTTTCAACTTTTTTTTAATTTACTTTTTTACTTCCTTTGGTCTTTTCGCACCGTACTTAGATCTACGTTGTGTTCTTCCTGCTACACCTGACGTATCAAGCGCACCACGCACAATGTGGTATCTTACTCCTGGCAAATCTTTAACCCTTCCACCCCTAACTAATACTATCGAGTGCTCTTGTAGATTGTGTCCTTCGCCTGGTATGTACGCATTTACTTCATTTCCATTAGTCAAACGTACACGCGCTACTTTACGCATTGCAGAGTTTGGTTTTTTTGGAGTTGTAGTGTAAACACGTGTACAAACACCTCGACGTTGAGGACAAGAATCTAAAGCAACCGATTTACTCTTCTTAGTTATTTGAGTTCTTCCTGTTCTTACTAATTGTTGAATCGTTGGCATAATTAATACTAAAAATTACTTGTTTATAAATCTTCCCTCTTTTTAGGGGTTGCAAATGTAGTAATAAATATTTAGAAAAAAAATGTTAATCGATTAATTTTGAATAGTTTTGAAAATATATTTAGAGATTGTAAGATTTAAAAGATTTGAACGTTATATAAATAAACTTTCGTTTGGGCGTTACCCCGAAGAAAAATCGGGGTCAGGCTATTCGTTCCCAATTTTTTTCTTGACAAAAAAAAGTCAAGAAAAAAGATTTCTACTGCTATCCTTAACGCAAGATAAAATTTATTAAGAATCAACATTCAAAATTTTAAAAAATATTAAATAATGAACGATGATATTAATAGCTGCTATAATAAAAACTTGTTGTTCAAAATTTAACATTCAAAGTTTACGAACAATTATGCCCAATAAAGTGTAATATTAAAAGTTAAAATTGTATTGTAAAGTATTTACCCGCGAGAGGGATAGAGCAAGGCGTCGTGCGCTCGTGAAAGCCCGACAGCATTTTTTGAAAAGGGCAAACTGGGCAACAACACCAATAGCCCTTTTTAAAAAATGGTGGCTCGCCGTAATCATGAAGAATATTATTTATATTTGAACCAAATTCATAATTAAACATTGAAACAATTTCTGACATTGATAATTTTTTTAAGCTGGAATGTTTCTGGTCAAAATTTTTATTTGAAAATATATAGCAAAAGCGAATTTGAATTAAAGATAATTGATTCGGTAGGATTTGAAAAAAAACATAAAAATTTAAAGTCAATTGATAATGAAAGCGATTTGACATTAAATAAATTAAATAAACTTGGGTTTATTGATAGCCAAATTTCAAACAAAACAAAGATCAATGATTCAATATATCAGCAAGAATTTGATCTCGGAAAAAAAATTCATCTTCTACATATTTATACGGGTGAAAAATCGGAACTGCGAAAATTAGGGATTTACGATTTCCAAAAAGATACACTAAAAATTAAGTATCGTGAAATAGAAATTTTTTTACAAAATTGTATAAAAAAATTAGAACAAAAAGGTTTTGCATTGTCGAAACTAAGATTAACTAATATAATTCGCAAGAATGACCTATTGCAAGCAGAACTTTTTTTAAGTCTTGACAAGGAAAGAAATTTGAACGAAATCGTAATTAATGGTTATGATAAATTTCCCGAAGGCTTCAAAAAACAAATTAACAAAAAACACAATCGCAAAGTTTTTAATAAAGACAATTTAAAAAATATTTACAATGATTTTAACAAAATGCGGTTTGTAAAGCAAATAAAATATCCAGAAATATTATTTACAATCGATTCAACAAAAGTTTTTGTTTATGTTGAAAAAGCCAAAACAAGTGCTTTTGATGGTTTTATAGGTTTTGCAAATGATGATAATAAAAACCTGATTTTTAATGGTTATGTAGATCTTGCTTTGAATAATGCTTTGAATATAGGCGAAAAACTAGAGTTATATTGGAAAAGCGATGGCAAAAACCAAAGAACCTTTAATATTGGGACCGAAATTCCATTTGTTTTTAAAACGCTAATAAGTTTGAAAGCACAATTGAATATTTTTAGACAAGATTCTATTTTTCAGAATACTAAAACAAATATCGATTTTGGATATAACCTTAATTTTAATTCAAAAATATATTTAGGTTATCAAGAGACCGAATCAAACGATATAGGAAATTTGAACACATTAAATTTATCTGATTCTAAAAATTCATTTTTAACGACCGCTTTCGAGTTTATAGATTTAAACAACAATGATTTTTTGTTTCCCGAAAAAACCAATATAAATTTTAAAATTGGTTCTGGACAGCGGTATTCTAAAACCCAAAACGATAAGCAATTTTTTGGTCAGTTGACTATTAACCACCATTTTTATTTAAACAAACATAATGCCATTAATCTGCGGAGTCAAAATTTCTATTTGGCTAGTAACAATTTTTTGACAAATGAACTATTTAGATTTGGTGGTATCAATTCAATTAGAGGGTTTAATGAAAATAGCTTGCAAGGAAATATTTTTTTAGGATTAATGACTGAATATCAATATGTGGTTTCAAATTCATTATATTTTCATTCCGTGCTAGACTACGGCTATTTTAACGATAAAGCGTCGTCCTCTACCGACAAACTACTCGGCGTAGGTTTTGGATTTGGATTAATAAATAAAAACGGGTTGTTAAGATTTATATATTCCAACGGAAGTACTAGCAATCAAGTTATTAAAACGAGTAATTCAATTGTTCAAATTAGTTTGAAAACAAATTTTTAACTTTTAATTGTTAAAATAAAAAAATAGTTCCTATTTTATTAGGTGTGTTAAGAAATAATTATGACATTTGTAATAACTATTCAAACAATTTAAAAATATGAAAAAAAGAATTAATGGTTTGTTAACACTTTTAGTGGTGTTAATAGCGCAAATTACTTTTGCTCAAGACATGAACATCTCTGGTGTTGTGACTGACTCGAACGGCATGCCGATTCCAGGAGTAAATGTTAAAGTTAAAGGTACTTCTACAGGTACCCAATCAGATTTTGATGGTGGCTATAAAATAAAAGCCAAATCAAGTGATGTTTTAGTTTTTAGTTTCCAAGGAATGAATTCGCAAGAATTGAAAGTTTCTGGAACAAAAATGAATACAAGACTTTCTAGTAAAGCTACAGAGTTAGAAGGGGTTGTTGTGACAACTGCATTCGGAATAAAAAGAAATCCAAAAAAATTAGGATATGCTGTAAGTACAATTAAGGCATCGGAATTGACTGAAAATTCAGAACCAGATATGATCAGAGGACTTGCAGGAAAAGTTGCTGGAGTGAATGTAAACACTTCTTCAGGAGTTGCAGGAGCATCAAATTTAATAACAATTCGTGGGACAACTACATTTAATGGAAATGTTCAACCTCTATTTATTGTAGATGGTATAGCATATAGCAACGATGAAGTTACCACATCAAGTAGAACAACAGGTGGAGGTGGTTATGGTTCAGGTATATCTAACCTAGATCCTAATGATATTGCTTCATTTAACGTTTTGAAAAGTGCAGCTGCCTCTGCTCTTTACGGATCAAGAGCTGTAAATGGAGTAATTGTAATTACTACAAAATCTGGTGGAGCAAATGCAAAGAAAGGCAAAATGACAGTAAATTTTGGTTCCGGAGCTTACTTCGAAAATATAGCAAACTTACCTGAATATCAAAATTCTTATGGACAAGGTTCTCAATTTAATTTTAGTGTAAACTCAAACGGTTCATGGGGACCTAAATTTGGCACTAAAGGTGCACAAGGAATTGCAGCGGATGGAACAGTTCCAACATGGGGTCCAGTTTTAGCAGCATTTCCAAATCTAGTTGGACCAAGAATTCAGTACAAAGCAGAACCAGACAATGTTAAAAATTTATTCAGAGATGGTTTGGTTCTAGACCAAACATTAGGATTATCATATGCTAATGATCTAGGAAGTTTTAACGCAACAATATCTCGATTAAATCAAGACGGTTATATACCGTTTAATGAGTTTGATAGAACTTCAATAGCTGTAGGAGGTACATATAAGTTAGGCGAGAAATTGTCATTCGGTGCAAATATGAGTTATTCAACAAATAATCAAGTTGGTGCTTTTTTTGGAGAAAATCAATTTAACGGAGCTTCATCTTCATTCGCAAGAACATTAATATTAGCTCGTAACTGGGACATGACTTTTCCTTACAATAACCCAAATGTCAGCCCAGATACAAGTAATCCAAATCCTGGGTCAGTTGCTCCATTGGCAGGACAATTTGATCATCCAATTTGGTCTTGGGAGAATGATAGAATAGTTACAAGAACTGATAGAATTGCAGTTGGTTTCAATGCAAATTACATATTTAACAAAAATATTAATGCTTCTTATAGGATAGGATATAATAAATTTGATTTAAACAGAGATGAGATAAGAAATTTAGGTTCACGTGCTGCAAACTTAAAAGGGCAAATTTTGAGAGATGATTTTATAAATGAAGATCTTGAATCTACTTTATTGCTAAACTTTGATTACAAGTTAAATGATCAATTTGGTCTTAGCGCAATTTTAGGTAACAATATTTTGCAAAACAAGACCCAAAGAGTCACATTAGATGGCACAGAATTTAAAAACCTAAATATTTTCACACTAAACAATGTTAAAAATATAAGAAACGTTTTTGATGAAAGAGACCAAAAAAGGAATGTTGGATTTTTTGCAGATGCAACCCTTTCGTTCAAAGATTATTTATTTTTAAATGGTACATTAAGAAATGATTTAAGTTCCTCATTACCTACTGAAACTAACACTTACCAATATTATTCAACAAGTGCATCTTTGATTTTAACGGATTTGTTTAAAATTGAGAGTTCTATTTTAAGCTTTGCAAAATTACGTGCTGGTTATGCAACAGTTGGACGCGATGCTGATGCGGAATTTAGAAGCATTTATTTTGTAAATAATGACACTTTTGGAGGACAAACACAAGTATCAAATGATAATGAAATAGGAGATCAGTTTATTGAACCTGAGTTTACAAAAGAATTTGAATATGGAATTGATTTAGAATTCTTCAAAAAAAGAATTGTTGTAGACTTTACTTCGTATATGAAAACAACAACAAACTTGATTACGCCTGTAACTGTAGCTGCGTCTAGCGGTTTCGATACACTTCGAACAAATATTGGTGCAATGGAAAATAAAGGTATTGAATTAGGATTAACACTAGTGCCAATTAAAAGTAATAACTTTAGTTGGACATTATTCACAACTTTTACTAAAAATAAAAATACTGTAACAGAATTAACAGCTGGTTTAGAAAGATTTAACCTACAAGCTAATACAACATCTTATGTAATTCCTGGAGAATCTTTTGGAGTATTCTACGGTACTAAATTTGCAAGAGACGCATCTGGAAACTTTTTAATTAATCCATCAGGTGGTGGGATAATTCAAGCACCAGAACTTGGAGTAATAGGTGATCCTAATGCTGATTTCAAAATGAGTTTTATAAACACATTTAACTACAAAGGTTTTAATTTAAGGTCTCAATTTGATTATACCAAAGGTGGGGATATTTCATCTGTTACTATTCAATCTTTGTTAGGTCGAGGTGTTACAAAAGATACTGAGGACAGAGAAAAAACTAATATAATTCCAGGTTTTTATGGTGATGTTAATACTGGATTGCCATTATTAGACTCTAGTGGTAACCAAATTCCAAATACAATTCAGCTAACAGCAAATGACTTATATTTTTCGCCAGCTGGAAGAAATAATAATACTTTTGGAATAAATTCAGTAGATGAAGCTGAAATTTATGACGCTACTTTGTTTAGATTGAGAGAATTGAGTTTTGGTTATGATGTACCATCAAAATATCTGAAAGGATCTTTTTTTAGCAACATTAATTTTAGTATTATTGGAAATAATTTATGGTATTTAGCACCTAACGTTCCAAAATATACAAATTTTGATCCTGATACAACAAGTTATGGTTCATCTAGGATTCAAGGTATTGAATTATCAGCAGCACCAACAGCCAAAAGATACGGATTCAAAATTAATTTAACATTCTAAATATAATAATCATGATTAGCAAAATCTTTAAAAATAGATTAACTTATATACTTACTGCTATTACTGTAAGTTTCATAAGTTGTACTGATTATCTTGATGTTGATACAGACACAGATAATCCTAAAACAGCATCATTAAATTTTCTATTAACAGAAACACAATCAAGTCTTGCACAAGTTGGAGATTATAATGTAAATTCTGGAAGTATTCTCGCTACATATGTTCATTCAGCAACATCAAGAGAAGAAGAAGATCAATATGGTGTAAAAGTTGACAATATCAATATGAGAAATGATTGGGATGAAATTTATTTTACATTAAACAATTTAAAATCATTAATTCAAACTGCAACAAATTCAAATAGCTCAATATATTTGGGAATTGCACAAATTGAAAAAGCATATTTAATGTCAGTTGCAGTTGACTTATGGGGAGATGTTCCATTTTCAGAAGCGTCAAAATTGACTGAAGGTATAGTAAGTCCAAAATTTGATAATCAAAAATTAATTTATTCAGAAGTATTTAAGTTAATTGATCAAGGAAAAGTAAATATATTAGCAAATCAAGGAGCAAAACCAAAGTTAGACGATTTATTTTATGCTGGAAATAGTGACAAATGGGTTAGATTTGCAAATACATTAAAACTTAAATTGTACAATCAAACAAGATTAACTTCAGATTTTGATACATCTGGTTTTAATGCATTAATAGCTGAAAACAAATTTTTTACAAATGAAACAGACGATTTTCAATTAAAGCATCAAAATGTAATTTCACCTACAAATGAGCGCAATAGATATTACCAAGAGTCATATGAAAGCAGTCAATTTGGTTCATACCAAAGCCCATGGTTTTATGAAGTTCTAAAAGGTGTAAATCCAAATATTCATACAGGTAATAAGGATCCTCGAATTCCTTATTATTTTTGTAATCAATTAAAGGCGAATGTTTTACCTGGTGTAGGACTGGCGCCAGATCCTAATGCTGATTATTGGGAAAAAAGTACAGGCTTTTTTAGTATTAGATTTGGAAGTACAGGTCCAAACAGAGATCGAAGTGCAGAAAACGATTATACTTATCCCGGTATTTTTCCTTGTGGGGGTAAATATGACGATGGAAATGGTGGTGTTATTACAGGCGAAAGCGGTGCAAAAGGAGTGGCACCAAGAAGAATTTTAACTTATGCTGAAATGTTATTTATTCAAGCAGAATTAATAAATTCAGGAAAACTTTCTGGTTCAGCTGTTGCAAAATTTGAAGATGCAGTAAAAGCAAGTATGAAAAAAGTTGACGAGGTAGTTATGACTAGCGGAACATCCCAAACAGTTCCAACTTTAGCGACAAGTGCAGCAACAATTACTTTTATTTCTAATTTAGTAACAGAATTTAATGCGGCAAATTCATTAAAACAATTAGAATTGATTATGACCCAAAAATGGGTTGCTACATTTGGAGATCCATTAGATCAATATAATGATTATAGAAGAACTGGATTTCCTATTTTAGCAGATCCTAATAGTTCTGCATTAGAATATCAATTAAACAATGCTGATGCATATCCTTTATCAAACTCAACGACTATTCTAAATGGACTTTATCAACTTTCTTTCTTTTGGCCTCAAAGTGAATTGAATGCAAACCAAAATGCACCAAATCAAAAAAATCCAACCACATATAAAATATTTTGGGATAACTAATAAATAGTATAAAATGAAAAAAATAAAAATTTTAATAGCACTATTGGCAATATCAATTGCTTCGTGTGAAAATGACGGAGGAGAATCAAAATTAGAACTGCAAGATGGTGCAATTCCAAACTTAACAAAAATTTCAACCACAGATTCTTTTATTAATTTAGTAAATGTTAATTCTGGTGCCACAATCAATTTAGGATTGAAAATAGATAAAGGTCTTGGAGATATTGCTTCGATGAATGTAATAGGATTTTATAAAAAAGGAAATTCAACTGAAAAAGCAGTATTAAAAAGTAATATTACAGAATTTCCAACAAACGTAAATTTTACTCAAACAGACCTTATTAATGCATTTTCAACATTAAATAATGCTTCGGATTTTGGGTTGGGTAATAGTTTAACTATTTCAACAGAAATAACTCTAACAGATGGACGGGTAGTAAAAGTACTTAAAGACGATGGAACAGCTAGCGTTGGAGGTGGTGTAGATAATATTTTCCAATCAAAATTTGTAACAAAACAAGTTTATGATGTTTCTTGTCCTTCTAGTTTAGCTGGAACTTATGCTTATGTTACAACAAATTGCTATACCCCTGGCCCACCAGCTGGAAATGCTGCGGGTCCATTTACTGGAACAGTAACACTAACGGGAACAGGAGGAACATATGCTATTTCTGATGCATCTTTTGGAGGTTGGATTGGTTTATATGGTCCAGGAAATATTGCCACAGGAGTTAAATTAAAAGATGTTTGCAATAAAATTTCTTATTCCGGAGTGGATCAATACAATGAAGTTTTTTTATTTTCCAATTTAGTTATTACAGGTAATCAAATGTCATTTCATTGGGAAAATGATTACGGAGAATATGGTGATACGGTTCTAACAAATCCTAATGGAAATTGGCCACCGTTATTTCTATAAAAAATAATTTAAACCACCAAACATAAAAAACTTGGTGGTTTTTTTATACCCAAAAACCAACAAAAAAATCTTACCTTTGCAATATGGAAAAAGAACATTTAATTTTTGGTATTCGGGCAAAAAAATTAATAACCAAATATTTATATTTACCGATAAAACAGTAATTTTTTAAATAAATTTCTAAAATACTAATTTTTTTAAAAAAAAAACTTATATTTACCGAAATATCAGTAATAATGAATAATCCGAATTTAGGCGAAATAATTAAATCTCATCGCAAAATAGCTAATCTTTCTCAACTTGAATTAGCTAATCTTTCTGGTGTAGGTAAAACAACTATTTTTGACTTAGAAAAAAATAAAGATACAGTAAGTTGGAATAAAATAAAATCAATAATTAATGTTTTGAATATTAAAATTCATTTTGAAAGTCCTTTAAAACAGAAATTATGAGAAAAGCAATAACTTATATTCATAACATAAAAGCTGGAATGCTTATTGAGAATAAAACTGGGTAATCTTAAATTATCAAAACTTAAAAAAACAAAAAGATTCAAAAATATTTTTACATTAATAATTAATCGTAATTTTACAAAAAAATAAAAATGAAGTTTGTAGATGTAACCAACGACTTGGCTTTCAGAAAAATTTTCGGAAACGAGAACAAAAAAGAAGTACTTATTTCTTTTTTAAATGCGGTTATCGTTTTGCCTAAAAATAACAAAATTATTGAAGTTACGATTGTAAATCCGTACCAATTGCCAAATTTGGGTGGTGGCAAAACTACAATTGTAGATGTAAAAGCAAAAGATCAAAATGAGAATGTGTTTATTGTTGAGATGCAGGTTGCAGAACCAGTGCATTTTAGTAAAAGAGTTTTATACTACACTTCGCAAAATTATTCTGAGCAAATTAGTCGTGGAGATAATTACGACAAATTAAATCCAGCCTATTTTATAGGTATTCTAGATTTTGAAATCTCCAAAAACAAAAAATACTTAACCAGACATCGTGTTTTAGATGTAGAGACAGGCGAAAATATTATTAGAGATATTGAATTTAATTTTATAGAATTACCCAAATTTAATTTAGAATTAAAAGATTTAAAAACAGATATTGAACAATGGGTGTACTTTATAAAAAATGCTGAAAATTTAGAAATAATTCCTGACAGTATCCAAGATTCAGGATTAAAAGTAGCCTATCTCGAAGCTGACAAACACACTTGGACTAAACAAGAATTGAGCGAGTATAACAATATTTTTATTCGTGAAAGAGATGATTTAGGAAGATTAGAATTAGCTACCAAAAAAGCATCTGAAAAGGGACTTCAAGAGGGATTGGAAAAAGGATTGGAAAAAGGATTGGAACAAGGAATGGAACAAGGAATGGAAAAAGGCAAACTAGAAGAGAAATTAGAAAT
The DNA here is from genome assembly GCA_043769905.1 of Bacteroidota bacterium. Classification (GTDB taxonomy): domain Bacteria; phylum Bacteroidota; class Bacteroidia; order Flavobacteriales; family Flavobacteriaceae; genus Flavobacterium. Next base: position 55,892 of record JAYVIW010000025.1, on the reverse strand, counting down.
AGCAAAACAACTTTTAAAAAACAACATTCCAATTGAAATAATAATTTCTTCTACTAGACTTACAAAAGGTCAAATTGAAAAATTATAACAAACTTTAAAACCACCAAACCTAAAAAACTTGGTGGTTTTTTTATACCCAAAAACCAACAAAAAAATTCTTACCTTTGCAATATGGAAAAAGAACATTTAATTTTTGGTATTCGAGCAATTGTTGAAGCGATTCAAGCTGGAAAAGAAGTAGACAAAGTATTCATTCAGAAAGAAATTTCTGGCGAATTGATGAAAGACCTCATGAAAGTTATGAAACGTGGTAACATTAATTTTTCTTATGTTCCTGTAGAAAAACTAAATCGTTTAACTCCAAATAACCATCAAGGTGCTGTGGCAAGTATTTCGCCAATTGGTTTTATAGATTTAGAACATTTAGTGGAAAGCACAATTGAATCTGGAAAAAAACCTTTGTTTTTAATTCTAGATCAAATTTCTGATGCTCGAAATTTTGGTGCAATAATTCGTACTGCAGAATGTACGGGCGTTAACGGAATTATTGTCCAAAAAGCTGGGTCAGCACCAGTAAACGGTGATACCGTAAAAACTTCGGCTGGTGCAGTATTTAATATTCCGATTTGTAAAGTAGAACACATTAAAGATGCTATTTTTTATCTTCAAGGCTCTGGAATAAAGACAGTTGCTGCAACCGAAAAAACCGACTCTACCATTTATGATATTAATCTAAAAGATGGAATAGCAATAATTATGGGTTCGGAAGAACGCGGAATAAACCCATCTGTTTTAAAAATTATTGATGAAAAAGCCAAATTACCAATGTTTGGAACAATTGGCTCATTAAATGTTTCTGTGGCTTGTGGCGCTTTTTTATATGAAGCCTTAAGACAAAGAAGTTTATAATTAAAAATTATTGTCTAAAAATATTGTTAATTAAAAATTTCAATTTTGGAAATGTTGGACTCTCTAATATACAATCTTCTGTAAATGGCTTTAGTCCTATATATTTTCCGTTTTGCAAAACATAAATCAAAATGGTTTTATCATATTGATTTACAATCCAATATTCTAAAACGCTATTCTCTTCATATAAATCAAATTTTAAAGTCATTTCCCTTTTAGAATTTCCAGGAGAAAGTATTTCTATGATTAAATCTGGTGCACCAATACAACCTTTATCGTCCAATTTATTACTATCGCAAACAACACATAAGTCTGGCTGAACAACGGAAGTTATTTGATTATCTTCTGTACTTTTTTTAAAATCAATAAGCCTAACATCAAAGGGAGCAGTGTACATGTTGCATTTGGTTTTTGCAAAAATTTTATCAATTTGACGCGCTAACAACCATGATGTATCTTGATGCATCCGACTTGGTGCAGGACTCATTTTGAAAATTTTTCCTTTAATGATTTCTACTCTCTCGTTGAAATGCCAAAGCAAATAATCCGCATAAGTATAGTTGCCATCTAAATCTAACTGATTGATATTGTTTATAATAGTACTCATTGTTTAAAATATAATTTACAAATTTACTAAATATTTTCCTTAAAATCGTAAATAACTGGAACATTAGAAGTGAAATATTCCCAAGTCTCCTCAACTTTTGGAGTTGGTACAAAATTTCCTTTTTCGTCAAAATATTTCATAAATGGATCTTGAGATTTGTCAAAATCAGGATGTTCCCATTCAAAAAAAATTGGCTTTTGGTATTGAGGCGTCTTATAAATATAAGTAAATATTATTCCTGTGATAAAACCAGCCAAATGTCCTTCCCAGGAAATAGTTTCGTTCGGAGAAGGAAAAATAAACCATATCATTCCTCCATAAAGCAGTATTAAAGTAAAAGACAATGCAACCAAACGATAATATTTGGTTTGCAAACCTTTGAAAAACATAAAACTTACTAATACATAAATCAATCCACTCGCACCAATGTGATAATTTTCACGACCAATTAGCCAAGTTAAAAACCCTGAAAGTAATATTCCAAAAACAATTATTTGATAAGTTTGTTTTCTATAAAAAAAACGCAAAGCTGCTAGTAAACACAACAATGGAATGGAATTATTATACAAATGTTCTAAACTTCCGTGAATAAATGAACTAAAAAATACACCCTTTAATCCTGAAAAATCTCTTGGATAAATACCAAATTCAGTAAAATCAATATGAAACCGAATATTAACCCAATAGACAATCCAAATAGAGACCACAAAATAAAGCGGAATTCCAATTACAGATGGCGTAAATTTAAAGTTATTGTTCATTTTTTATTGTTGCGTTTAATTTGCAGTTTTGAGTTCTAAGGTAATTTCTACTTTTTTTTAATCAAAAACTTAACCGTTTCTAACAAATGTGATATAATGTCAGATAGGAAAAAAGTTTGTTTTTAAGATTATGCCCTAGCCCAGATAAAAAGGAAAATCTTTCGGGATTGAACTGGATTTTTGTGTTGGCTAAAAACAACGACCAGCGGAAGTTCGTTTTTTGCTTAGACAAAACCATTTCAATCTCGAAAATTTGGAATGATAGCTGGAAATTGCTTCGAAAATAATCGTAATTTTACGAAATGGAAACGCCACTAGCAGAAAGAATTCGCCCGCAACAACTTGAAGATTATATTTCGCAACTGCACTTGGTTGGTCCGAACGGCTCATTAACACAACAGATTTTTAAAGGATTAATTCCGAGTTTAATTTTTTGGGGGCCGCCAGGAACAGGCAAAACAACACTTGCGCAGCTAATTGCCCAGTCAAGCAACAGACCATTTTTTGTTTTAAGTGCTATTAATTCGGGTGTTAAAGACATTCGCGATGTGATTGACAAAGCAAAGCAAAGTGGCGGCATGTTTACTTCTAAAAACCCGATTTTGTTTATAGATGAGATTCACAGATTTAGCAAATCTCAACAAGATTCACTTTTGGCTGCTGTCGAGAAAGGTTGGATAACGTTGATTGGCGCCACTACCGAAAATCCGAGTTTTGAAGTAATTCCCGCACTTTTGTCACGTTGTCAGGTTTATGTTTTAAATGCTTTTTCAAAAAATGATTTGCTTGATTTGTTAAATCGTGCTATAAAAACAGATAAATTTTTACAAACAAAAAGTATAAAATTAAAAGAAACTGAAGCGTTATTGAGACTTTCGGGCGGAGATGGCCGAAAATTATTAAACATTTTTGAACTGGTAATAAACGCATCGGCAAGCGAAAAAATTGTAATTACTAACAGCATAGTGTTGCAATTGGTTCAAAAAAATACAGTTTTGTATGACAAAACTGGCGAACAACATTATGATATTGTTTCGGCATTTATTAAATCTATTCGTGGAAGCGATCCAAACGGAGCCGTTTATTGGTTAGCTAGAATGATTGAAGGTGGCGAAGATGTGAAATTTATTGCCCGTAGAATGCTGATTTTGAGCAGTGAAGATATTGGAAATGCTAATCCGACAGCATTTATTATGGCCAATAATTGTTTTCAGGCTGTTGCAACAATTGGTTACCCCGAAAGCCGTATTATTTTAAGTCAATGTGCTATTTATTTAGCAACATCACCAAAAAGTAATGCCAGTTATACGGCTATAAGTAATGCCCAAAAGCTTGTAAAACAGACTGGTGACTTGTCGATACCAATTCATTTACGAAATGCCCCGACTAAATTAATGAAAGAATTAGGTTATGGCGAGGATTACAAATATGCACACGACTTTGACAACAATTTTACGGAACAAGAATTTTTGCCAGTCGAAATTTCTGAAACAGTGTTATACAATCCAAGCAATAATTCACGTGAAAATAGTACAAGAGAATTTTTAAAAAATCGATGGAAATCGAAATATAATTATTAAAAAGTTATGTTTACTTTTTCAAGAATTAACTCTTCATTTTTGTAATATTCAAAAAACCAATTGTCTTCAATTTTTAATAAAATTCCTGAAACTGAATCCTTTTTGGCAATAAATACATCTTTTTTTGAAGTATTGAATATTTGAAAAACAAAAGTGTTATTTGACAATAAATTGTATCCATTCTTAATTTCTTTTGCTGTAAATGCATTGTTAAAAGTTTGATTTATTGAAGCATTTACTGGCTTAATTAAATCAATTTCTTGAGAATCTTGATATTGATGATTGAGCGTTTGCAATGATTTTGCTGCTTGACGAAAAGCATCGTTATAAGCCGCTTCATAATCTTTTTCTTTACTTCTACCCTCTTGCGAAGTGAACAAGACATTGTTGCGATAATCTTTCAAAACGATTGTTAACTTAGCATAAAACATGGTGTTTGTTTCTATAACATCAACAATCAATTTGTTTTTGTTTGTTGCATCATCGGGCAATTCGTCGCTATTAAAAAAAGTTACAAAACCATATTTGGTCATTGCTGCCTTGACCAAGTTGTTAAATAAAAATTGATTGTTTTCTTTTTGAAATAAAAATCTTTCTGGAACTATTGCATATTTATAACTGTTTAAGTTTTGAGAAAATGATAAATTCGAGAGCACTAAAATGGTAAATAGGAATAAATTTTTCATTGTTTTTTTTATTTAAAAATAATTTTTGAGCGTTAATAAATGATTGATTTGATATACATTATCGATAACTTCGGCATGATGACGATTACAATAAATAGCATCAATTCCAAAATCTAGAGCTCCATTAACATCAGCATCGATGCAATCTCCGATCATTATTGAAGATTCCTTTTTAGCATTGGCTATTAATAAAGCATGGTTGTAAATTATTGGATTTGGTTTTTTGGCACCAGCACTTTCAGAATTTGTTATAGTATCGAAATATTTACGAATTCCTGAGTTTTCCAATTTTTTGTTTTGAACATCAGCAAAACCATTTGTAATTATATGTAATGAATAATTAGGTTTCAAGTATTCTAAAACATCGATTGCTCCCTCAAATAAATAATTGTTTTCTGGCAACAAGTGAATATATTCATTTGCAATTATATCAATTTTAGAATCTGATATTTCAATTTTCAAAGCATCAAATGTTTGTTTTAAGCGCATGTAACGCAACTCATCACTAGTGATTTCATCTTTTTGATACAGCTTCCAAACGGCTTGATTGATGGGAACATATATTTTTATAAACTTCAAAATATCGATTTCAGGATATTTATTTTGCAAAATAATTTTAAATGCATGCTCAGAATTTTTATCAAAATCCCATAAAGTATGGTCTAAATCAAAGAAAATATGTTTGATATGGCTGTAATTTTTCATATATTCGATCAGCTAAATGTTTTATTTATTTTACAAAAAAATTAAAAATTATTGTCATCGGCAAAACTATAATAACCGTTTTCCGCAATAATTATATGATCTAAAACTTGAATGTCTAGCAATTTACCCGCTACTTTTAATTCTTGTGTAATAATTTTATCTTGATTGCTTGGCGCTAACTTGCCCGACGGATGATTATGCACCAATATAATTGCAGTCGCATTGTTTTCAAATGCAGCTTTAAAAACCAACCTTTTATCTACAATTGTGCCCGTAATACCGCCTCTTGAAATTAATGTTTTGCAAATAACTTTATTGGCACTACTGAGGTGTAAAACCCAAAACTCTTCGTGAATTAACTCGCCAATAATCGGCTGCATGATTTCAAAAACCATCTTGCTCGATGTGATCTTTATTAATTCTTGCGAATCTTCGACCCTTCTTCTTCGACCAATTTCCAGCGCAGCAATTATTGAAATTGCTTTTGCTTCACCAATTCCTTTAAAATTTAACAATTGCGCGATTGATAATTTCCCCAACGAATTAAGATTATTTTCTACTGACATTAATATTCTTTGGCACAATCCAACAGCAGATTCTTCTCGATTTCCTGAACCAATCAATATCGCCAAAAGTTCGGCATCACTTAATGAAACTTTACCTTTTAACATTAATTTTTCGCGCGGCTTATCGTCTTCTGCCCAGTTTTTTATCGAAAAATTGTCATCCATAAGTTTATCATTTTTCAGATTTTTCTATCAATAAATTTATAAATTTAGACCCATTTGAATGCCTTACAATTTTCTTTACATTTTTTAAAACAACTTCATCATATGATTCCAATACCCAATCGGCCAGTTTATTTCGATATTCAAGATTATATTCTTTATTCCGATAATAATAACTTCCAGATTCAATTGTGAATATTTTTTGTAAAAAAGACATTTTATCTGTTAAAAACATTACATCTCGATGTTCGAAAACAACATCATAATCCGTATATTCTGATATTGAATCGATCATTTTTTTGTAATTCATGTCTTCATTCAAAATCTTGAAATAAAATTGTGGTGCATCATTATAAGAACTGAACTTATTTTTTGTTCGACCCAGTAAATTTGATTTGAATTTCTTGAAATCAACTTCTGGAAGATTCTGTTTAATGATTAAAAAATGCTCAAAATTCATTTCGATTCCGACAGTTTGGATTAAAATTTTAGTCAAACTTTCGATTTTATTTTGAGAAATGTATAGTCTCGCCAATATAGACCAATACGGAAAATTATAATCTACATAATAATTACTTGCAACTTGTGCCAACGCCATTTCTTCGGCTTCTTTGAATTTGTTAATTGCTATAAGTTTCTCAATTAATGATAAATTATATTCATTTTCATAGCGATGTGCTTTAAAAGTCGAGTAGTTTTTTTCAAATAAACCATTCTCAAATAAAACTCTAAGCACAAAAATACTGATTTCGGAACCAAAACTAAATTTCATTGTATTTATTTTGGTTGCAAATTTTTCAAGATTTTTTGCAAAATAATTTAATCTAAATTTATTATCTAAATTACTGTCATACAATAGTTTAATATGATTAAAATGAAGTTGACAAATTGTATCTAATTTATCATTTAAAATCAAATCAAAATATAAATCGGTAATTTTTTGCCAATTCAAATCGTCATTTTTATCCGAAAATGACACAATTACTTGTTTGGATACTTTTTCGATAAATCGATTAACTTTTACGCTTGATGAATAAATTTTCTCATCGAACGCTGCTAATTCATCGAAAATCAATAAAATAATTTCTAACTTTTCTAAATTGGCTAAATCATCAATACAAAAATCAACAACTGGTTTTACTGTAATTTCTAATAAATCAATGATTTTTTTAAGCTCATTGGTCTCTACATTTTTTCGGGTTTTTATGACCGATTTTATAGAGCTTTGAATTAATGTTTTTACTTTTGGTTTGGTATATACTTCAATATTTATTGAAAATTCGGTTGTGAATAAAAACTCTAAATCTTTATTTTTTTTCAACAAATTATTTACCCAAATTTTTAAAGTGTTTTCATCAAGACTATTAACCAATATTTCGGTTGAAGTTTCTTTTTTGGTACGAACAACTTTTGTTTTCCCCTTTCGTTCGGATAAATATATCAAAAAAGCTATTCGATGAATGCACAGACCTTTAATTTCGCAATCGCAATTATTTTCGATTATATTTTCGTGTTCATCGATTTCGATGGCAACGTCATAACTCTCATTTTTATCATCTGCATAGGCTACAAAACTATTTTTTGATTCTTCGTCGACATCACGAATAATAACTTTAGAACTTTGCTTTAATTTGCTTGCAGCTATATTGTTTAAAAAAGTTTTTAAATTTAAATTTTCCATTATTAAAATTTAATATTCAGTATTGAGACTTTAATATTTTTTTTCAAATCTTGTCATTTGAAAACTGCTAACTGCCAATTAGTTCTTTAACTTCATCAAAATTTAATCCGCCATAATTCCCCGAGCTCATTAACAAAAGCGCCGAATTTTCAAGATTTAAATTAAATAGATACTCTTTGAAATCTTGCGGTTTGGTATAGATGATCAAATCTAAACGATTGAATGCTTTTGCAATCTGCTCGTAATTAACTTCACTTAACTGCTTAATTTTGACTGCATCGGGTGAATAAAAAACTATAGCACTGTCTGCAAATTCTAATGCACCGTCATATTCTTTCAAAAATTCTGCATTCAAACTGCTGTATGTATGTAATTCTAAACAAGCAACCAACGTTCTTTCTGGAAATTGTTCTTTTACCGCTTTAGTTGTTGCAGCAACTTTACTTGGCGAATGTGCAAAATCTTTATATGCAACCCTTGTCTTGCTTTCGGCAATTTTTTCAAGACGTTTACTTGCACCTTTAAAACTGCCAATTGCTTCATAGAAAGCAGCTTCATCAACCCCCATATTCTGACAAACCCATTTTGCACCTGCCAAATTATTTAGATTATGTGCGCCAAAAACTTCAATAGGCATAGCGCCCTCAGGAGTTTCTAATAAGGTTATTCCGTTTTCAACTTTGTATTTTGGTGTCGAATAAGGTAATTTTCTTATTGGATTTGTTGCAGCTTCAGCGACTCTTTTTACTTCAGCATCGTCTTCATTATAAATCAATATTCCTCCATTTGTTATTTTCTGAATAAAAATATCAAATTGTTCGACATAATTTTCATAAGTTGGAAAAACATTAATATGATCCCAAGCTATTCCAGAAATTAAAGCAATATTAGGCTGGTACAAATGAAATTTTGGTCTACGATCTATAGGCGAACTCAAATATTCGTCGCCTTCTAGAACAATAAAATCATTTTCATCAGTTAAATGAACCATTGTTTCAAAACCTTCGAGCTGTGCCCCTACCATATAATCAACAGCAATATTGTGGTAATGCATAACATGCAAAATCATTGATGTTATAGTTGTTTTTCCATGTGATCCGCCAATAACAACTCGGGTTTTAAACTTAGATTGTTCAAATAAAAACTCTGGATAAGAATAAATTTTGATTCCCAAATCTTGTGCTTTTAACAATTCAGGATTGTCTGCTTTTGCGTGCATTCCAAGAATTACAGCTTCAATATCAGAAGTTATTTTCTCAGGAAACCAACCCAATTCTGCTGGCAAAATTCCTTTGTTTTCCAATCGCGATTTCGATGGTTCAAATATGGCATCGTCACTACCTGTAACTTTATAGCCTTTATTGTGCAAGGCAAGAGCAAGATTATGCATTGCCGACCCGCCTATTGCGATGAAGTGTGTTTTCATTTTTTTGGTTTAAAAGGTTCCGAAATATTAAAATTTTAAACTGATTTTCAAGCTAAACTCTAAATAAAATAACCTTATTTTTCAAATTCTTTTTTTAAATCTAATGCTTTTTTAATATTCTTTAATTTATTTAAATATAAATCGTATAATTTTAAATAAGTTGTTTTTGAATTACCAATTTCATATGCTTTTAACAATTGGATTTCAGCTTTGTCATAATTTTCAAAATAAACCTCGATTCTACCTTTTGATAAATAACCGTCTACTTTTGATATCGCTAATAATTCATCTGAATATTTACGCGCTTTTCGTTCGCTACCACCAACTATTCCTGGTAATTGGATATACAATTCTATTAATGCCCAACGTGCTTGAATATGCTTCGGGTCGAGGTCAATAGCTGTTTCAAATGATTTTTTAACTTCAGGAATCACAGCTAAAGCTGAAAATTTATTCGCATTTTTAGCTTTCATGCCGAGAACACCACCATATTTAAAGTGATAATTGGCTTCGGTTGGTTTTAAGGTTTTTAATTTTTTATAATATGCAATTGACTTGTCCCAATTTTGCAAACTACCGTGAATATCTCCCAAATATTCCAAAGTTTCCAAATTACTTGGATTATCGGACAATAACTCAACAAATAATGGCAAGGCTTGTGCTAATTTTCCTGCTTTGAAATAAGTCTCGGCTTTTTCAAGTTTGGTTTGTGCAAGCATTGATATTGATAAAAATAAAATTAAAAAATATTTCATTTTTCAAAAATAATAAAATACGAGATATTTAATGATTTATTTAAAGTAAAATTATGACTATTTATAAAATAAAAAAACTCCAACATACCTGTTGAAGTTTTGTGGGCGATGAGGGGTTCGAACCCCCGACCCCCTCGGTGTAAACGAGGTGCTCTGAACCAGCTGAGCTAATCGCCCGAAATTATTTTGAATGTCTTCGAGAAACATTATGTGGGCGATGAGGGGTTCGAACCCCCGACCCCCTCGGTGTAAACGAGGTGCTCTGAACCAGCTGAGCTAATCGCCCTAATGAACACAAATTGCTTTGTGAATTAGTGAGTGCAAATATAGTGTTGTTTTTTGATTCTACAAATAAAAAACTAATAATTTATAAAATTTCTGCAACTACAAAAGTACTTCCTCCAATAAAGATCATATCGTTGTAGTTTATAAACTCTTTTGCTTTCTCATAAGCCTTTGTTACTGATGGATATACTTCGCCAAACAATTCAAAATCTTTGCATTTTTCTTGTAAAATTATTGCTTCTAAACCACGTGGAATGTTTGGTTTGCAAAAATAATAAATAGCATTTTTTGGGAATAAACCCAAAATTGAATCTAAATCTTTGTCATTTACCACACCGAATACAAAATGTAACTCTTCGAAATTTTGTTTTTGAATTTGTTTTAATACAATCTCAAGACCATGCTTATTGTGTGCCGTATCACAAATTATTAGGGGTTTATTGTTCAAAATTTGCCATCTTCCTTGAAGTCCGGTGTTTGTTAAAACATTTTTCAATCCTAGTCTGAGATTATTTTCTGAGATTACAAACTCATCCTGTAATTGCAGAACCCTAAGCGTTTGCAACACAGTTTTAATATTTGAAACTTGATAGTCACCAATCAGAACTGAAGGATAATTTTCTTTCACCTCTTCTGATGCAAAATAAATATTTGAATTATTTTCATTTGCTTTTTTCACAAAAACATGTTTGGTTTCAGGTAAATATTCTCCAATAACAACGGGAACATTTGGCTTGATAATTCCAGCTTTTTCATTTGCAATTAGTTCTAAAGTACTACCTAAAAATTGTGTGTGATCTAATCCAATATTAGTAATTACTGAAATTAATGGCGTTATAATATTTGTAGAATCTAACCTTCCGCCCATTCCAACTTCAATAATTGCAATTTCGATATTTGATTTATTAAAATAATCAAATGCTAAACCGACAGTCATTTCAAAAAAACTAAAATCATGCTGCTCAAAGAATTTTTTGTGCTTTTTAATAAAGTCTATCACAAACCCTTCTGAAATTTCGACTCCATTAATTTTAATTCGTTCTCTATAATCTTTTAAATGAGGTGAAGTATATAACCCAACTTTATAGCCCGCCTCTTGCAAAACTGAAGCCAACATGTGCGATGTTGATCCTTTTCCATTGGTTCCAGCAACGTGAATACATTTTATATTTCGTTCTGGATTACCTAAAAAATCAGCTAGCAAAATAGTATTTGTCAAATCTTTCTTATAGGCAGATTGACCAATATTTTGATACATTGGTAATTGATTGAACATCCAATTTAAAGTTTCTTGATAATTCATAAAAAATAAAATTAATCCAAAATAAAATAATTTTCACTTTTTTTAGTTTAATATTGTAGTGAAAAATTTTCAAAAAACAAAATTGGAATAATTTTATCAAATAATACCCAAAATTTAAAAAATATATGCTTAATTTCTTTTTTTTACAGGTAGATTCACTTGCAAACACAGCTGCAAATGGGCTTCAAATTGCAGAAATTGCACCAAATACGGAAATATCTGTTCTTGAATTTATTTTCAAAGGCGGCTTTTTCTTAATTCCGATTGCGATTTTGTTATTTTATACAATTTATGTAATTATCGAAAGGTATTTATACATTCATAAAACATCAAAAATAGATGCTAATTTACTTCGAGACATCAAAGATAATCTTAATTTTGGCAATTTAGCACAGGCACAATCCAATGCAGAAAGAGCGAATTCGGCCTCAGGAAATATTCTTCGCGAAGGAATTTTAACCATTGGAAGACCTATATCAGAGATAGAATCAAATATGGAACGTGCCGCCAATATTGAAATTGGGCAAATGGAACACAAACTTGGAACGCTTGGTTTGATTGCTGGAATAGCCCCTACTTTGGGTTTTATCGGAACAATATCAGGAGTAATAAAAATATTTTACAGCATATCGGTAACGGAAAATATCAGTATTGGAAATATTTCTGGCGGATTATACGAAAAAATGATAAGTTCTGGTTCAGGTCTCGTTGTCGGAATTGTTGCTTATAGCGCGTATCATTTATTTAATGGGAAAATTGATACGTTTTCATTAAATATTCAAAAACAAGTATTAGAATTTGTAAACATAATTCAACGTCCAGATGATAAAAAGAAATAAAAGATTCCATGCCGAAGTTGCTACTTCATCATTAAGCGACATCATGTTTTTTTTGTTACTGTTTTTTCTAATTATATCAACATTGGCAAATCCTAATGTAATCAAAATGACATTGCCAAAGTCAAAAACAAACGAGAAAACAAATAAACAATACATAAGTTTATCAGTTACAGAAGACAAAAAGTTTTATATCGACAAGCAATTAGTTGCATTCGAAGAACTTGAAACAGAATTAATGTCAAAAATCGGAAATAGCAAAGATCAAACTGTAATCGTTAGAATTCCTTTTAACCTCCAGGTTCAAGATTTGGTCGATTTACTCCAGATTGGCGTTAAGAATAATTTGAAATTTGTAATAGCAACTAGTCCTAAATAATTTTTTAAATAATCTCCAAAACTCGCTCTAAAGCCATACCTCGTGAGCCTTTGATTAAAATTGTAGCGTTTTCAATTTTTTGATTTTTCAAATAGAAAGAAAGATTCTCAAAATTTTCAAAGAAATAAAAATTTTCTTTATCAATTTTATTTTCAAAAAAATCATTACCAACAAACAAACATTTACAATCCTTATTGATTTTCAAATAATTCACAATTATTTTGTGTTCTGACAAGGTTTCATCTCCAAGTTCGAACATATCACCGATAATAATCATTTTATTGTTTTTTTCTAGTTGTATAAAATTTTCTAAAGCTGCTTTCATACTACTTGGATTGGCATTGTAAGCATCTAGAATTATTTCGTTAGTGTTTTTACTAATTAATTGTGATCTATTATTCTCAGGAACATAGTCTTCAATTGCTTGCTTTATTTCGTTAGGGTTTACCTCAAAATATTGACCAATTAAAATTGCAATATTTACGTTTGTAGCATTATAAAATCCAATCAGATTTGATTGAATAAAAGTATTATTATAACTTATTTTTACAAATGGATTGGCTGTTATTTCATTAATGTTCAAATTTGCTTCAGTTTTGTTAATACCAAAAGATAATACTTTAATGCCAGCTGATTTTTCAATCTGCTTTTGATCATCAATATTAATAAAAGCTGTTTTATGATTAGCTCTTAAATAACCATACATTTCACTTTTACCTATAATAACACCTGTCATACCGCCGAAACCTTCAAGATGTGCTTTTCCAAAATTTGTAATGTAGCCATAATCAGGCTGTGCAATTTGGCAAAGAAATTCAATTTCCTTTTGATGATTGGCTCCCATTTCCACAATTCCAACTTCAGTCTCTTTGGTAAAAGAAAGTAATGTCAATGGCACACCGATATGATTATTCAAATTGCCAAAAGTAGCTGTAACTTTATACTTTTTGGACAATACTACGTTAATTAGCTCTTTGGTTGTTGTCTTACCGTTGCTTCCTGTCAAAGCAATGATAGGTATATTAAGATATTGTCTATGAAACTTTGATAATGCTTGCAGCAGTAATAAACAATCTTTAACTAAAATTGTTCTTTCATTTATAAAATAATCATCATTATCAATAACAACATATTTTGCTCCTTTATTTAAAGCTTCCTTCGCGAAAGTATTTCCGTCAAAATTTGCTCCTTTGATAGCTAAAAACATTGAATCTCTTATGATTTTTCTAGTATCAATTACTATAGAACTGCAATTTAAAAAAAGACTATGAATTTGTTCGATACTCATAAGATAAAAAATTAAATCTTTAAACAACAAATATAAAAAAAGCCCTTAAAATCAGGGCTTTTTTTTATATAATTATAACAAAGTTAGTTTTTAGGCTTGCCTCTAGGTGTCTTTCTGTTTGATTTAGGACCAATTTTAGACATTGCACATCTAAAACCAATATAATCAGTTGCCATATCTTGAGGGAAATATCTTCTTTGCGCAGGGTCTAACCAGTAAGCTCTATCTTTCCAAGAACCACCTTTATAAACTCTTACATTATCATCAACAAGAGTTGTTCTAGTTGATGTTTTATCATATTTTCTAACCATTACACCCAAACTATCAACGCTGACATTGTGTTCTGGAGAATTATACATTTTTTGTTTATCATCAACTTTTTTATCCGCACCTTCGTCTGATCCGCCAAATTTAAAGAAACGAGTTGATTGTTTGTCTCCGTCTCTATAATTTATATTATTAGACTTATCAAAATTTTGTCTCAAATAAGTTTCATTTTCATCAACCGGAATTCTTGCTATATCTCCTGGGAAATTTCTAGCAATAATTTTACCGTTTGAAAGCGTATCAAATTTTTGAGTTGTTCCAGTTACTATCTCTACCTTACCATCATCACCAATTTTGTCTTTGGTGTAAACGTTACCTCTATAGTAATTGAAGTCATTTCCTTCATCATCAACAACTGGTCTGTAAACATCGGCAACCCATTCTGCAACGTTACCGGCCATGTCATATAAACCAAAATCATTTGGAGGATAAGATTTTACATACTGAGTAATATCAGCACCATCATCTGACCAACCAGCTATTCCACCGTAGTCACCTTTTCCTTGTTTAAAATTAGCTAATTGATCACCTTTAACTTTACGTTTTCCAGATCTAGTGTAGCTCCCTGACCACGGATATTTTTTCTGTCCTTTATATATATTATATTCTCTTTGACCAACATCTGCTGCTGCCGCATATTCCCATTCTGCTTCTGTTGGTAGTCTGTATTCAGGCAATATTAATCCAGAAGATCTTTGGGCATATACATTTTTAGCCTCACCAGATCCAGAGGCAGTATCACCACTTTTCCCTTTCTTACCAGATGATTTAACACCTTTCTTCAATACAATTTTTTCATCGCCACCAAATGTTTTTGTAGGTGCAGCAAGGTAAGTATCAGTATTAAAGGTAGTTTCTCCCTTTTCATCAAGCAATTTTGCATCTTTCTTTAAAAATTTTTCTCTTTCAAGAACCGCTTCATTAACGCGATTGGTTCTCCATTTTGCAAATTCAGTAGCTTGAATCCAATTAACCCCTACTACTGGATAAGACGCATAACCAGGATGACGCAGATAGTTATTTGTCATAGTTTCATTATATCCTAAACGGTTTCTCCAAACTAAGGTATCTGGAACTGCACCTGAATAAATATTTTTATAGTTTTCATCCTCTGGTGGATAAACTCTTTTTACCCAATCCAAATATTCCAAATACATGAAATTGGTAACTTCTGTTTCATCCATAAAAAAAGATTGAACATGTTGTTGATTTGGAGAATTGTTCCAATCATGAATTACGTCATCTTGAACTTTCCCCATAGTAAAAGTTCCTCCTTCAACTGCAATAAGTCCTGGAGCAGTTTCTTGCTTCTTAAATTTAGAATTGTACTGAAAACCACCTTTTTTGTCATTGATTTTCCAGCCAGTTGCTGTTGATGTTCCTTTAGAACTTGACTTTTTACTACAACTAGTAAAACCGAATGCTATTGATAAAACTATCAATATATTTAAAGTCATAATTTTATTTACTTTCATAATATAGTAGGTAATAATTTTGTGGTGCAATATAGCAATTAACCTTTAAATCACAATAATTTTTTTAAAATAAATAAAAAATATTTTCTTTGATGTAAAAGTTTCATTCTATAACGCTAATTTTGTTTCATTATTATAAAAATATCAAAAAAAACACAATATTTTTTGTCCGTTCTCGTTAAATAAAGTATGAAAAAAAGTCTAACTATATTATATTTATTCAGTTTCTTTATTTGTTTGTCTCAAAATAGTGGGCAAATAAAACTAAATTGGGTTGTTAATTCTAAAATTTCTTATGAAACATTTGAATTTTCAGCTCCACACTTTCAGCAAGAAAATTTTCAATTTGACCTATCAAAAAAACAAATATTTTGCCAAGTTCAAATAAATAATACTGGATTTGTAAACGAAAATTCATTAGTAATATCAAATTTAGAATACGAAAACATCTCATTGAACGAAATAGGAGACCTAAATTTAAATAATATTTCGACCGAAATCAATGCAAAACTCCTCAACTCTCAAGATCGTGAAGAAGTATCCGCATTGATAATTGTTTCGCCTGTTATAAAGGATGGTACTAGCTATCGAAAACTAATTTCTTTTGATTATAGTTTTACATTAGGAAATCTTGATAGAAGATCCGTTAATAGAGCTTCAATTTCAAGTTCGGTTTTGGCAACTGGCGATTGGTACCGATTTTTTGTAAAAAGCTCAGGGGCTTATATTATTAACAAAAGTTTTTTACAACAATTAGGAATTAACACAAGCAGTTTTGACCCCAGAAACTTAAAAATATATGGTAATGGTGGCCGAATGCTTCCATTATTAAACAGCGAGTATTATCCCGATGATTTGACCGAAAATGCAATTTTGGTTAATGGAGAAAATGATGGTGTTTTTAATGATAACGATAATATCATTTTTTATGCAGAAGGTCTAGACAATTGGAACACTGAAAATAAAACTTTTGGCAATCTCTACGATGACAAATCATATTATTACATTAATATTCAAGGAAATGCTGGAAAAAGAATCAATCCAATGCCACAACCAACCCCAAGTTCGAGCATTACTTTTACAGATTTTGACGATACCACTTTTTATGAAACCGACCAAGTTAACATTGGTAGATTAGGTCGCCGTTGGTTTGGAGAAAGTTTCAATATCAAAAACGAACAAACTTTTAATTTTAATATCCCTAATGTTGTTGCCGCTTCGCAAATGAATATTGAAGTTTTTGGGGCAGCCAGATCATTTGTTGCAACAAATTTTAAAGTCAATGTAAATGGAACCGAAATTGGTACTTTAAATCCATCAATAATTGGATCGAATGATTCAAATTTATTTTATGAATCAATTTTCAATGGTGTTTTACCTGCAAATGATAACATTGCATTGAAAATAACCTACAACAATGGTGGCGTTCCAACCTCAGAAGGATATTTGGATTATATTTCCATTAGAAGTAAGAGAAATTTGGCTGGTTATGGCAAACAATTTCGTTTTCAAAATAATTTATCAGCGACTGGTTCTGGCGTTGTTACCTACCAATTTTCTAATGCTAATAACATAAATCAAGTTTGGAATATTACTGATATATATAATGTATCAAATATCGTCAATTCAAATACGGCCAATTTTTCGTTTACTGCCAATTTAGGTAGTTTACAAAAATACATTGCCATCGATTTCAATAATTTATATGCACCCTTAAAAGACAATAATACAAAAATAGGCAACCAAGATTTAAAAGGAACAATTTTTAACGATAGCCAAGGAAATTTCAAAGATATTGATTATTTGATTATAACGCCTACATCGTTATATAGTCAAGCAGAATCATTAGCAAATTTCCATAGAAATCATTCTGGCATGAATGTTAAAACTGTATTTTTAGAGTCCATTTATCAAGAATTTTCAGCAGGAAAACAAGACATTGGCGCTATTAGAAATTTTGTAAAATATGTTTATAATAATGCCTCAACACCTTCAAATAAAGTAAAATACTTGAATCTTTTTGGCGATGCGTCTTATGATTTTAAAAATCGAATAAGAAACAACACCAATATCGTTCCCATTTATCATTCTATTGATAGTAATTCATTAGCAGAAACCTCATTTGCATCCGATGATTATTTTGGCATGATGGACGACAACGAGGGAAATTTGAACGGAAACTATGGTCGAGCCGACATTGCCGTTGGACGGATGATTGTAAGTACCGCGCAACAAGCCGAACAAATGGTCAACAAGGTAATAGAATATCACGACATAAAAGCCTATGGAAATTGGCGTAATAACTATGTTTTTGTAGCTGATGACCCAAGCCCTTTTGCCACGGGCGATAACCAATTGCAGTTTTTTCAAAACCGACTGGCAGATAAAGTTTTGGCTGAGAAACCATTTTTAAATACTGATAAAATCTTACTAGATTCTTATGTTCAAGAAGCTTCAGCTGGCGGATTTCGTTATCCACAAGCACGCGAAGATTTTTTTAACGCATTTGCAAAAGGTGCACTTGTAGTCAATTATTTAGGTCATGGTGGCGAAGATGGACTAACCCAAGAACGTGTTTGGGAAAAATCTGATGGACAAACATTAGCAAATCGTTATAAATACCCTCTTTTTGTAACATTAACTTGTGATTTTTCACGTTTTGACAATCCGTTGAGACAAACTGCAGGCGAATTTACGTATTGGAATCCATCAGGAGGTGCAATTGCAATGATTACAACCGTTAGAGAAATTGGTCAAGGGACTGCGCAAATTTTTAATGATACTTTTGCATCAAAATTGTTGGCTTACGGTTCAACAAATTATCCTTCGATTGGCGAGGCTTTGAGACTAGCTAAAAATGTTTCTATAGGTTCGGGAAAAGTTATTTTTTGTATTGGCGATCCAGCACTAATGCTGGCAATTCCTAAACCAAAAGTAGTATTAACCAAAATAAATGATATGCCAATAAGTGGCCAAATTGATGATTTAAAATCGTTAGGTTTTGTAAAAATATCTGGTGAAATTCAAGACGAAAACAGCATTCCGATCACCAATTATGATGGAGATTTGAGTATAAATATATTTGACAAAAATATGCCAAGAACAACTTTAAGAAACGATTTTTATGATGCCTATCCGTCAGGAACTAATATGCCGTTTATTACACTTGGCGAAACAATTTTTAGAGGAAATGCATCAGTAAATGCTGGTAAATTCGAATTTGGATTTGTTGTCCCAAGAGATATTCGTATTCCAGTGGGCAACGGTAGAATTAGCTTTTATGCAAAAAAAAATCAAGCTCTTTTGGACCAAACTGGAGTAGATACCAACATAAAAATTGGTGGTGTAAATTTATTGGCCCCTACCGATAACACACCACCCACAGCAAGATTGTATATGAATGATGAAACGTTTGTAAACGGCGGAATAACCAATGAATCGCCTATATTTCTTGCTTTTCTTGATGATGAAAATGGCATCAATACTGCATCAGGAATTGGTCACGATATTGTGGCTATTCTTGATGGCAAAATCACATCACCTTACATTTTAAATGATTATTACGAAACCGAACTTGACAATTACAAAAAAGGTAAAATACGTTTCAATTTCAAAAACTTACCTTTAGGATTACATACCTTAACATTCAAAGCTTGGGATGTTTACAACAACTTGGTTACAGCCGAAATACAGTTTATTGTGGTTGGCGACGAAACATTAACATTGACCAACGTATTGAATTATCCAAACCCATTTGTTAATTATACACAATTTTGGTTCACACACAATCGACCATTCGAACCACTAGAAGTTCAAGTTCAAATACTGACAATTACAGGAAAAATTATTTGGACTAAAAATGAAACTGTCAACACGACAGGATTTTTATCAAGAGATATTTCTTGGGACGGTCGAGACGATTTTGGCGATAAAATCGGTAAGGGAGTCTATGTTTATAAGTTGACAGTAAAATCAGTTTTGACCGATTCGACCACAGAAAAATACGAGAAACTTGTTATCCTTTAATAATTTGCTATATTTGCGCCTATAAATAATAATCTAGACAAAATAAAATCATTTTTTATTCGTTTTCTTTTATTATCTATTGAGATTAAAATTACCAAAATTTAATATGAAAAAAATATCATTAGTACTTATTTGTTCGTTTTTTATACAAATTACACAAGCGCAGCAAGCTTTACCTGAGAGAGTCATCACTACTGGAGTGCCATTTTTGATGGTTGCCGCCGATGCCCGATCTGCAGGTTTAGGAGACCAAGGTGTTGCTACTTCTGCCGATGGTTTCTCGCAGCAATGGAATGCCGCAAAATTTGCATTTGCAGAAAAACAACAAGCAGTTTCTCTTAGTTATACCCCTTATCTAACAGGATTGGTCAATGACATTTCATTGGGACAATTAACATATTACAACAGATTAAATGAGAGAAGTGCATTTGCAGGTTCATTGAGGTATTTTAGTCTTGGAGAAATAAATCTTACAGATGCCAACGGTACTTCAACAGGTGCTGTTGCTCCCAACGAATTTGCAATAGACGGTTCTTATTCATTAAAATTAAGTGAAAAATTCTCGATGGGTATAGGTGCAAGATTCATCAATTCTGCCCTTAGAATTCCTGATGTTAACAATGATGCTAGTGCAGCAAGAACATTTGCGGTCGATGTTTCAGGTTTTTTTCAAGGAGAAGAAGTAGCCTATAACGATTTTAATGGTCGATTGCGTTTTGGATTCAATTTTCAAAATTTAGGTCCAAAGATTAATTATGACTCTACTATTGCTGATAAAAATTCTAACTTTTTGCCAGCAAATTTAAAAATTGGTGCAGGCTATGATTTTGCTTTTGACGAATATAGCAAGTTTACTTTGAGTGTAGAATTTGCAAAATTATTGGTCCCAACACCTCAAATTTCAAATGCTGATGATAATTTTGATTACAACAGCGACGGAATAATTGACGGCCAAGATTTTTCCGACTCAATTAGAGATTACAGAAATATAAATTGGACAGAGGGAATTTTCAAATCGTTTAACGATGCACCAGGCGGATTGGCAGAAGAAATGAGAGAAGTAACTTACTCCATAGGAACGGAATATGCTTATCAAGATTCGTTTGCCGTTAGATTAGGTTACTTTCATGAAAGCGAAGTGAAAGGAGCAAGACAATTTTTCTCATTAGGCGCCGGTTTCAAATACACGGCAGTAAAAGTTGACGTTTCTTATTTGTTCAACGCATCAAATATAAAAAGTCCACTCGAAAACACTTTAAGATTTTCATTAACCATAGGTTTTGGAGATGACTACGAGAATTATTAATACTTTATAATGAAAAATAAAAATCCAAATTACACTTGATAAGCAAGTTGTAATTTGGATTTTTTTTGCAAATAACATGAAAGAAATAAACATCAATACCAAATTTAGCGTATTTGAAAGTTTTGACGAAATGCCTATCAATCTTCAGGAATTGATGAATAAGGCTGTTGAAATAAGAAAAAAAGCTTATGCACCATACTCAAAGTTTCGAGTAGGGGCAGCAATTTTACTAGATAATGGAAAAATTATTCAAGGTTCCAATCAAGAAAATGCTGCTTATCCATCAGGTTTGTGCGCAGAAAGAGTCGCAATATTCTATGCTGGAGCTAATTATCCCGAAGCAAAAATATTGAAAATTGCCGTAACTGCAACTTCAGATATTAAAGTAAACACCTCACCTATTCCGCCATGTGGCGCTTGTCGCCAATCAATTGCAGAGTATGAGCAACAACAAGAATCTCCAATTGAATTATATTTTATGGGCGAATGTGGAGAAATATACCAATCTGATTCATTGAAAAATTTATTGCCTTTTACATTCGATAAACATTTCTTGTAAAAATCATAAAAATTAGAATTAAAATTTCAGTAGTCAATCGGAATTTCCTATTTTTGCAAATCGTGAAATTGTGTGAAGTCAATTTTTTACGTCAAATAAATTATATTCCAAAAAAAATTATTCGAAGAAAAAATGAAAGAAGTTACAAAAGAAGTTTATTTGAAATGGTATGAAGACATGTTGCTTTGGAGAAAATTCGAAGACAAACTAGCAGCCCTTTACATCCAACAAAAAGTTAGAGGTTTCTTGCACTTATATAACGGCCAAGAAGCAGTTTTGGCTGGTGCACTTCACGCAATGGAACTAGGCAAAGACAAAATGATTACTGCTTATAGAAATCATGTACAGCCAATTGGTATGGGAGTTGATCCAAAAAGAGTAATGGCAGAATTGCTAGGAAAAGTAACCGGTACATCAAAAGGAATGGGAGGATCAATGCACATTTTTTCTAAAGAAAAAGGTTTTTTTGGAGGTCATGGTATAGTTGGAGCTCAAATTCCTGTTGGAGCCGGAATGGCGTTTGCAGATCAATATTTTGGTCGTGACGGGGTTACATTGACCTATTTTGGAGATGGAGCTGCACGACAAGGATCACTTCACGAAGCCTTTAATATGGCGATGTTGTGGAAACTTCCAGTAGTTTTTATCGTAGAAAACAATGGTTATGCAATGGGAACTTCTGTAGAAAGAACCGCAAATCATACAGATATTTGGAAGCTTGGTTTAGGTTATGAAATGCCTTGTGGTCCAGTTGATGGAATGAACCCAGTGAAAGTTGCCGAAGCAATGCACGAAGCAATTGACAGAGCACGTCGTGGTGATGGCCCAACTTTTTTGGAAATGAAAACATATCGGTACAGAGGACATTCAATGTCTGACGCTCAGCTTTATAGAACAAAAGATGAAGTTGAAGAGTACAAAAAAATAGACCCAATTACGCAGGTTCTTGATGTAATTATGGAAAATAAATATGCCACCGAAGCCGAAATTGAAGCTATCGATGAGAGAGTAAAAGATTTAGTCGAAGAATGTGTAACATTTGCAGAAGAATCTGCTTTTCCAGAAATACAACAATTGTATGATGTGGTTTACGAACAAGAAAATTATCCATTCATTCCTCATAGATTATAATTATGGCAACAGTAATAACAATGCCGCGATTAAGCGACACTATGACAGAAGGAACAGTAGCTACATGGCTCAAAAAAGTAGGAGATAAAATTTCCGAAGGTGATATTCTCGCCGAAATTGAAACCGACAAAGCCACAATGGAGTTCGAATCTTTCAATTCAGGAATACTATTGCATATTGGAATTCCCGAAGGGGAAACAGCAGCAATTGATTCTCTTTTAGCTATTATTGGCAAAGAAGGAGAAGATATTTCTAGTTTGATTAATCCTACAACTACTAAAGTTGAAAGTATAAGTGAGGTACGACCTACTGAATCTAGCGTGGAACCCACAAACCAAAGCTCTCAGTCTAAAGCGACAATGCCAAAAGGCGTAATCGTTGTAACAATGCCCCGTTTATCGGACACAATGACTGATGGAACGGTCGCTACTTGGTTGAAATCAATAGGTGACAAAATTGCAGAAGGCGATATTATTGCTGAAATTGAAACCGATAAAGCTACTATGGAGTTTGAATCTTTTAATTCTGGAACATTATTATTTATTGGTGTTCAAGAAGGTCAAACAGCTCCAGTTGATAGTGTTTTAGCAATTATTGGTCCAGAAGGAACCGATATAACAGAAATAGCAGAAAATTATAAAAATGGGAATAACGTTGGAAGCAAAACTACTGACTCAACTTCAAGTTCAAATATTGAGCAACCAACAACAAACAAAATAGAAATTGCAACTAACTCAAATGAAAGAGTATTTATTTCTCCTTTAGCCAAAAAAATTGCTCAAGACAAGGGAATAAATCTGGCTCAATTAAAAGGTTCTGGAGAAAATGGAAGAATTATAAAATCTGATGTTGAGAATTTTAAAACAGATAATATTGTTTCTCAAGCTCAAAATAGTGTAGCTGCAGCAAATACAATTGAAGCTTCGACTACGCCAGTAAAAGTTTTTATTTCATCTGGCGAGCAATTTTCGGAAGAAATTAAGAACTCGCAAATGCGCAAAATTATTGCAAAACGTTTGTCAGAATCAATATTTACAGCACCACATTTTTATTTGACAATAGAAGTTGCAATGGACGAAGCAATAAAATCTCGTGCAACAATTAATACAATTCCAGACACAAAAGTTTCTTTTAACGATATGGTTATTAAAGCTTGTGCAATGGCATTAAAGAAACATCCAAAAGTCAATTCTCAATGGACTGAGGCTGCAACCATAATTAATCATCATGTAAATATTGGGGTTGCGGTTGCAGTTGAAGACGGATTGGTTGTGCCCGTTTTGAAATTTGCAGACCAAATGAGTTTGTCGGAAATTGGCGGAAATGTAAAAGATTTAGCTGGTAGAGCAAAATCTAAAAAACTAAATCCAGCAGAAATGGACGGAAGCACATTCACAGTTTCAAATCTTGGAATGTTTGGTATTACTGAATTTACATCAATCATTAATCAACCAAATTCTGCCATTTTATCTGTAGGTGCAATTGTTGAAAAACCAGTTGTTAAAGATGGTCAAATTGTAGTTGGAAACACCATGAAAATAACATTGGCATGTGATCATCGTACTGTAGATGGCGCAATTGGTGCACAATTTTTACAAACCTTACGAACTTATTTAGAAAATCCAGTTACAATGTTGGCTTAATTTTTTTCTTACAATAAATAAAAAAACCTGATTTGAAATTGTCGAATCAGGTTTTTTAGATTTTAGTATTTTATAAAATTATTTTGTATTTTTGCTAACCTTTAATTTTAATCATGTCAACAAGAAAAAACGAAACCCTAACCGATTTTACACTTTTAACTTTCTTGAAAGAAAATAAAGTTTTTTCTAAAAATTGGACGGTCAAAAAAATCCCAGCAAATGACGCTATTCAAGAATGTTTAGATAAGTCTAGTAAGTCAGAAAATGAAGAAAGAGGCGAGCCAGATTTAATTTATTTGAATGAAAATAAAAGATTATTAATATTAGTAGAAAATAAAGATTTAATAAAAGACCATAAATCTAAAGACGGTAAAAGACCAAAATTATATGCAGTTGATGGCATTAAACATTATTTATCAAATTTTACTAAAGACAGATTAAAACTTAGAAAAGAAACTACACAGAAATATCTAAACGATTGGAAAATTATAGGTATTGCATTTTCAGGAGATATTCATGACCAATACAATCATTTGATAAGTACATTTATTATTAATGAAAACAAAATCATCGATATCAATACAAAAGAAATTCTTGATGAAGAGGATTATTTAGCCTTTTTTGAAAACGTTGATTTAGAAAAAATCGCTACAAATATTTCAAAATCATCATCAATAATAAACCGATATTTGAGAGCAATTGATTCTCAAAAAAGACCAATATTGTTGAGTGCTTTGATGATTTGTTTGTATGAGAGAGACAATTTTCCAAACGATTTTAAGCAAAGTTATCAAATTTGGAATACATCATTTATCATTAGAAATATTCCTACGACAATTTATGACATTTTAAAGAGTGAAGGAATTGATAATTCAAAAATTGACGTTCTTACAAACGAACTTGCATTTTTGAAAACCGACAATGATTTAACAAATTCTGAGATTTTAAGAAAAATATTAATAGAATTAGAAAATAATGTTCTGCCACTTTTCAACAAAAAAACTAACTACGATATTATTGGCAAATTTTACGAAGAATTTCTTAGTTATGCTGGCGTAACTAACGTAAAAAAGGGAATTGTATTAACACCAAACCACATAACAAAACTGTTTACTGAGTTAATTCCGATAAAAACCAATGATGTGATTTTTGATTCTTGCTGTGGAACAGGAGCATTTTTAATTTCGGGGATGAATAGATTAATTTCTGAAATTGAAGATTCAACAATTTCGAATAAAGAAGAAAGAATTAAAAAATTGAAACAAAACCAATTAATTGGTTTTGAAAAAAGCAGTACAATGTATTCGTTAGCAATATCAAATATGCTTTTTAGAGGCGACGGAAAATCAAGAATTTTTAACGAGGATTTCTTTTCGAATGACACTAATATTATTTTAGAAAATCTTGCTAAAGAGGGCATTGTTCCTACAATTGGTTTTATCAACCCACCATATAGTGGCAAAGATAGTAAAACCGACCCTACTAAAAAAGAAGTTCAGTTTTTAGAAAAAACGCTAGATATTGTTGGAAGGTATGGTGTAATAATTACTCCATTGTCCACATTTTTTAAGGATGAAATTGAAAGAAACAGAATTTTATCAAAGCATAAACTAAAATATGTTATTAATATGCCTAGCGAATTGTTTCAGCCAAACGCATCGACTCATACAGCAATTGCTGTATTCGAAACACACCAACCACACCACAATAGTGAGGTTGTTTTTTATGATTTGTCAGATGATGGTTTTGTACTTTCGAAGAACAAAGGCAGAACAGATGTTTTAAATAGATGGTCAAATATTAAAAAAGATTTATTAAAAAAATTAAATAACCCAACACAATATTTAGATAATACAAATTTAGTTATCGCTAATATTCAAGAAAATGATGAATGGATAATTCAAGCCCATTCTAAAATAGATTATAGAAATATAATCACTAAAAAGTTTGTCGATACTATCAAAAAATCAATTATATTTTCTATAAAATTCAAATTAAATTTATTAAATGTTGATATTGACGAATTGACTTTTATTGAGATTTTAAATGACAATAAAGTTTCTAACGAATCTTTTAAAGATTTAAAAATTGAACTGGATACCAAAAATTGGAAACCTTTCACACTAAATAAACTTTTTAAAATAGAGAAAGGCGAAAGATTAGTAAAATTAGAAAGAGAACTTGGCGAAACGCCATTGTTAACAGCTTCCGCATATAATAATGGAATTTCTAATTATATTGATTATGAATCATTCAAAAAATCAAAAAAAATATTTGAAAATAGAATTACCGTAGACATGTTTTGTAGCGTTTTTTATCATGATTACTCTTATTTTAGTGATGACAACATTCACACATTATCATTTTTAAACAAAAATTTCGATGTTTATTATGACAATAAATACGTAAATTTATTTTTGGTGACCGTCTTAAAAGAATTGACAACAAAATTTGATTATGGCCGTCAAGTTCGACTAAAAAGATTTGAGGAAGAAACAATTTACTTACCATTCAAGAAAGTAAATGAAAATATAATTCCTGATTTTGAGTTTATGGAAAATTTTATAAAAACTTTACCTTATTCAGGTTCAATACTCTAATTCAATTTAAAATTATATTCAATTTTACCAACTTGTTGCTCCGGAGCTTCTTCGCTGGCATCCCATTTGGTGTTCATGGCTGCGATTTTAGCTTGTTCTAACAAACATTTTGCTGTGTTAGTTGTGCC
Organism: Bacteroidota bacterium; assembly: GCA_043769905.1. Classification (GTDB taxonomy): domain Bacteria; phylum Bacteroidota; class Bacteroidia; order Flavobacteriales; family Flavobacteriaceae; genus Flavobacterium. The sequence goes on along the minus strand of JAYVIW010000025.1, from coordinate 28,768 downwards.
TTTTATTCCGGCAGTAGCAGAAATCGTTTTTCCGTATTTGTCAACAGTTATCTGAACTACAACTTTACCAACCTCATCACAATTGTAGGCAGGCGATGGCTTTGAAAGTGCTTTTCGATTGCCTAAAGCGTAACCTGAGCCAGAACCTTTTCCGTTGCCTGATCCAGAACCTCCACCACTACCTGACCCGGAGCCTGCTCCGTTACCTGATCCATTGCCTGAACCAGATCCTCCGCCAGAACCTCCACCAGATCCACCAACTCCATAACCAGAATTATTCAATCCACCATTGTCACTTCCTTGATTTCCAGATGATTTCGTATTTCCATCGCCCGATTTTGAACCTTTTAAAATATTAGAAAGTGCATCATTGTTAGGTTTGGTAATTGCTGGTTTTACTTCGCTTGTTTTGGTAACAACTACTGGTTTGGTTTCTTTGATGAGAACTTCTTTTATTTTTTTGGTATTGGTTTTTTTAGGAATAACTACACCTTCGTCTTTTGAATTTTCTTCCGAAATTACATCTTGTTCTTCTACAACAACTTTATTTTCAATTAGTTTTACTTTGGATTCTACAATTTTATCTTCATTTTCAAAATTGTTTCCCATTCCAGCATCAGCATCTCCGAAATTAACTGAAACACCTCCTCCTCCTCCACCGCCTGCTAATTCAGCAAGATTTGATGGAGGCCAAAAACGAATAAAAAACAAAATAAGCAACATCAATCCGTATAATAAAACTGATAATACTATTGATTTTCTTCTATCGGAATAAGATGAATTTACAAATTTATCAACTTGTCGAGCTATAAGTCCTACTGGAATTATCATTAAAATAATTTTTATTAGAAACGAAAAAATAGCATTAAAATTGTTTAAAACTAAAACAAATTTAATTACTTTTTTAGATTTTGTGATGATTTAATGACCGCTTCCTTCAATTCTTGTTTGTACGAAATTATTTTATCTAAAACAGATTTATTACCACTTCCTATGATTTGAGCTGCGAGAATACCAGCATTTTTTGCACCATTCAAAGCCACAGTTGCCACAGGAACACCACCAGGCATTTGAAGAATTGACAAAACAGAATCCCAGCCATCAATAGAATTACTAGATTTTATTGGAACTCCAATTACTGGTAATGGACTCATTGATGCCACCATTCCTGGCAAATGTGCCGCACCACCAGCTCCTGCAATTATTACAGAAAAGCCACGAAGATGAGCATTTTTGCTAAAGTCGAAAAGTTTTTCTGGTGTTCGATGTGCAGAGACTATGTCAACTTCTGTTTCTATTTCAAAAGTTTTCAGAATATCGATTGCTTCCTGCATGATTAACATGTCGGAAATACTGCCCATTATTATTGCTATTTTCATAAGGTTTATTTTAAAAATCTTAAATATTGATTTAATTTTCTTTCAATCTTGATTTAATAACGCTGGTAGTTATTGTAATTTTTTTTATTAAACTATAATTATTAAAAGCCAGTATGTACAAAATAATTATTTTACAATAGAGATATGTTGCTTAATTTCAATCAAAAAATTTGTTTGAACTATTTAAACAGTTATTACTTTTCCGGTGCGACTCCAATTTGTGAACTCAAATCGGCACACGAAACTTCAAATTGATTATTGTGTTTTATAGATTTAATCAAATTTACAATTTCGTAAAAAAATACAATCATCAATGTTTTATTAATTTTTTTTCGAATATTATACTTAGTGCGTAAGTAGTAATAGATTTGATTGTTACTTATTTTAAAGACAGATCAAATTTAACAAATAACCCTTATTAATCCCTTCACTTCTTCTGCAATTTCTCGGGCTTTAATCAAATTTTCATTAACAATTGTTACATGTCCCATTTTTCGGAATGGTCGAGTTTCTCGTTTTCCGTAAATGTGCGGAGTTACGCCTTCTATTGCCATTATTTTTTCTATATTTTCATAAATTACATTACCCGTAAAACCCTCTTCGCCGACCAAATTGACCATAATTCCAGCTACTTTATTGTCGCAATTTCCCAAAGGCAAATCAAGAATTGCCCGCAAATGATTCTCGAATTGTGACGTATAACTCGATTCAATGGTTTGATGTCCAGAATTATGTGGTCTTGGTGCCACTTCATTGACTAATATTTCATCGCTTTGTGTTTGAAACATTTCTACTGCCAAAAGGCCAACGTGATTGAATTTATTTGACACTTGCAAAGCAATTTCAATAGCTTTTTGAGCAATTTTCTCATCGATTCTTGCTGGACAAATCACATATTCAACTTGATTGGCTTCGGGGTGAAATTCCATTTCTACAACTGGGTAATGTCTTACTTGACCTGATGGATTGCGAACTATTATAACTGATAATTCATTTTTAAAAATTATCATTTCTTCTGCAATACATTCAACATTAGGTAATAATTCTAAATCATTGATGCTTTTTACAATTTTGACACCATTACCATCATAACCAAATTCGGTACTTTTCCAGACAAAAGGAAACTTAAGATTTTTGATGTCAGATTTTAAAAACTCTAAGTTTTTGTAGACATTAAATTTAGAAGTAGGAATACCATTTTCTAAATAAAAATTTTTCTGCACACCTTTATTTTGAATTAATCTTAAAGTTTTTGGAGACGGATAGATTTTTAATCCCTCATTTTCTAGCTTTTCTAGCGCTTCGATATTTACTAGTTCAATTTCAAACGTCAATAAATCTACTTTTTTACCGAAATTATACACGGTTTCAAAATCTGTTAAACTGCCTTGAAAAAAATGGTTACAAGCAATATTGGAAGGTGCATCCGCGCTTGGATCGAGTACGTAAGTCTGAATGTCAAATTTGCGGGTATCGGTCAATAACATTTTGCCAAGTTGCCCACCACCAAGTATTCCGAGTTTAAAATCTGATGAAAAAAAATTCATATTTAAATTATTTCTTGCAAATGTAAGTTAAATTTATTTTTGGAATAAAAATTTAAGCCTTAAATTTCAAAGGCAAATGCACTACTTTTTTAGTTTCGAAAAATTCATTATCAAAAAAATCAGCAATATTATATTGAGTTGTTTTTGGAAAAGATGCTAATTCTTCGGTTAAATCGCCACCTTTTAAATATAAAATTCCATTTTGTAAATGGTGTTTATTGATTTTTTTTATTTTGTCTTTTATCCAAGAAACAAAATCTGGCATATTTGTTACGGCACGACTAACAATAAAATCAAAATCTCCTTTGACGTTTTCGGCACGCAATTGTTCGGCCTTTACATTTTTTAAACCTAAACCTTCTATCACTGCATTGACAACATTTATTTTTTTGAGAATAATATCTATTAAATAAAATCGTGTTTCGGGAAATAATATTGCCAATGGAATGCCCGGAAAACCACCTCCAGTACCTACATCTAAGATATAAGAACCTGGTTCAAACTTCTGAATTTTTGCAATTGCTAACGAATGTAATACATGTTTAGTGTATAATTCGTCAATATCTTTTCTCGAAATAACATTTATTTTAGCATTCCAATCCTGATATAAATGCTCTAAATTTTGAAATTGAGCAACCTGAAGCTCCGTTAAATTAGGAAAATGCTTTAGAATTTCTTCCATTTAGTTTTTTTTAACAAATGTAATACATTAGTTTTAATTTTTTTAGCCGAATTTTGGCACTTTAGAAATAATACTTATTTACAATTGCAATTAATAATTAATTACAAATGACTACCACCCCACCAACGTTTGCCAAACAAGACAGTTTGAAATTTTTTAGGACTTTAAACTCAAGAGTTAACAACTATTTTAAAGAAAATAATATTTCTAAAAACGGGAATTGGAAATTGGATTTAAAAACAATTATTCTTTTTACGCTTTTTACTGCTCCCTACATTATTATTGTGTCAACTCCTGAAATTCATTTCGGACTTTTTATTTTATTATCTCTAATAATTGGTATCGGAATGGCCGGAATTGGTATGAATGTTATGCATGACGGTAATCATGGATCTTATTCAAATAAACCATGGGTGAATAAAATTATGGGTGGAAGTATTTATATTCTTGCGGGAAATGTTTACAACTGGCAAGTACAACATAATGTTTTGCACCATACATACACCAATATTCCTGGACATGATGAAGATTTAGATGCTGGTCGCGTTATTCGTTTTACTAAAGAAGCAAAATGGGAAAAATTTCATGCTTTTCAGCAATACTATTCCATTATTCTGTATGGATTATTAACTTTTAATTGGTGCTTTACAACCGATTTTAGCCAAATGAAACGTTATCTTGACAGAGATTTATCTTACGGCGAAGTTAAAAGTCCAAAAACATTGTGGACAACACTTTGGATTACCAAATTTATTTATTTTGGAACTTGGATTGCATTACCAATGATTTTGGGAGTAACTTGGTGGAAAGTATTAGTCGGTTTTTTCGCAATGCATTATATTGCTGGTTTGATATTGAGTGTGGTTTTTCAATTGGCACACATTACTGATGATACAACCAATCCGCACCCTGACGAAGCTGGAGAAATTGACAATACTTGGGCTATTCACCAATTGTTTACAACCGTAAACTTCGCACCAAGAAGTTGGTTTGTAAATTGGTACACTGGTGGATTGAACCACCAAGTTGAGCACCATTTGTTTCCGCACATTAGCCATATTCATTACGGAAAAATTGCCAAAATTGTCAAGCAAACTGCAGAGGAATGCAACTTACCTTATTTTGAGTACGAAACTATGACAAGTGCTGTAATTGCACATTTCAAACATTTAAAAGATTTAGGTCAAAAACCAGCGCTGGTTGCAGCGTAATATAAATAAAAGATGAGTCATAAACTCATCTTTTTTTTGTTTCAAATCAATTTAAAATTATCTTTACAAATCTTAAAGAAAGGTTCTTTGATGCTAAATTTTTCTATAATAGCCAATTGAATTATAAAAATAATATATACAAATAAACAAAAATGGAACATCTTTTATCTGACAGAATTAATAATTTATCGACTTCACAAACTTTAGCAATGGCAGCATTGGCAAGAGAATTAAAATCACAAGGCAAAGATATTATCAGTTTAAGTCTTGGCGAACCCGATTTTAACACACCCGATTTTGTTAAAGAAGCAGCTAAAAAAGCCATTGACGAAAATTATTCGCAATACACTCCAGTTGAAGGTTATCTAGAATTGAGGGAAGCCATTTGTAGAAAATTCAAACGAGACAATAATCTTGACTACAAACCATCGCAAATTGTGGTTTCCACTGGAGCCAAACAATCATTATATAATCTAGCTCAAGTTTTATTGAACGATGGTGATGAAGTCGTTTTACCTGCTCCGTTTTGGGTTTCTTATTCAGAAATAATCAAAATGTCGGGCGGAATTCCGGTAGAAGTTCCTACAACTGTTGATAATGATTTTAAAATAACTCCAGCACAACTAGAAGCAGCGATAACTCCAAAAACAAAAATGATTTGGTACAGTTCGCCTTGCAACCCAAGCGGATCTGTTTACAATCGTGAAGAATTGACTGCGCTTTCCGAAGTTATTTTAAAACACCCAAATATTTTAGTGATTTCAGATGAAATTTATGAGCATATTAATTTTTCAGGTACATTTTGTAGCATAGCATCAATTCCCGGCATGTATGATCGCACAGTAACAGTAAATGGTGTTGCAAAAGCATTTGCCATGACAGGTTGGCGAATTGGTTATATTGGTGGTCCAGAATATATTGCAAAAGCCTGTACCAAACTTCAAGGGCAAGTCACATCAGGTGCCAATTCTATCGCCCAAAGAGCTACAATAACTGCTGTTGATGCTGACCCAAGCGTATTGAATGATATGGTAAAAGCGTTTCACAGCCGTAGGGATTTAGTGGTTCGATTAGCAAAAGAAATTACAGGTGTGAAATTGAATATTCCTGAAGGTGCATTTTATGTTTTTCCTGATATATCATATTATTTCGGAAAAACTTTAAGAGGTCAAACCATCAATAATGCTGATGATTTCTCTATGTATTTGTTAGCCGAAGCTAATGTAGCAACAGTAACTGGAGATGCATTTGGAAACCCAAACTGCATCAGAATATCTTATGCAACTAGCGAAGACATTTTAACCGAAGCTATGAAGAGAATAAAAGAATCTTTACGATAATATTTTTATTGACAATAAACAAAAAAGGATTTCAATAAAATTGAAATCCTTTTTTTATACAAATTAAGAACTCTAATTTTCAGAATTCAACATTGACCACAATTTGTCTTTCAACTCGATTAATCCTTGCTGAGAAACGGAAGAAATTAGCATATAAGGAATGTCTTTAAAATCTTTATCCAATTGAATTTTTAGTTCAATTTTGAGCTCATCATCAAGCATGTCACATTTTGAAATGACCAACATTCGTTCTTTATCTAACATTTCTGGATTATATTTTGTCAATTCATTTACCAAAATATCATATTCAGCTTTAATATCGGTGGTGTCAACAGGGACCAAAAACAATAAAGTTGAGTTGCGTTCAATATGTCTCAAAAAATAATGTCCAAGACCTTTACCTTCTGCAGCACCTTCGATAATTCCTGGAATGTCTGCAATTACAAATGATTGAAAATCTCTATAAGAAACAATTCCAAGGTTGGGTTTTAAGGTTGTGAAAGGATAATCGGCTATTTTGGGTTTGGCCGATGTTAAAACTGAAAGCAAAGTAGATTTTCCAGCATTTGGAAAACCAACCAATCCAACGTCAGCAAGTACTTTTAACTCCAAGATAACATCCATTTCAATTCCTGGTAAACCAGGTTGCGAGTACCTTGGTGTTTGATTTGTTGATGAACGAAAATGCCAATTACCAAGTCCACCTTTTCCTCCTTTTGAAAGAATTTGCTTTTCGCCATCTTCGGTAATTTCAAACAAAATTTCGTCGGTATCCTTATCTCTAACAACTGTTCCAAGTGGGACTTCAATAAATTTATCATCTCCATCGGCTCCTGTACTTCTGTCGCCACCGCCATCACCCCCGTGACCAGCTTTGACGTGTCGGGCAAATTTTAAATGAAAAAGTGTCCAAAGACCTTTATTTCCAACTAAATATACGTGACCTCCACGACCACCGTCACCTCCATCGGGACCACCTTTTTCTATAAATTTTTCTCTGTGTAAATGCGTAGAACCTTTTCCTCCTTTGCCAGACGAAACATATATCTTTACATAATCTACGAAGTTACCTTCAGTCATAATTTCATTTATTTAAGAAAATTTAAAATTCGGATTTCCATATGAAGCCAATCTAGATTTCAAATCTTCAATCATTTTGTTATATATTTTATTTAAGTTAGATTTAATTTTTAGAAATTATGAACGCGCTAAAAAAGCAACTTTTTTTAAAAAACTTTAAACTTTTAAACTTTTTACCATCACTTTATCAATCATTACGCCGTCCATATCAATAACCTCAAGTTCGAATTTTTGCCAAACCAGTTTTTCTCCTTGCTTCGGTATGTGCGATAACTCAGTCATTATTAGCCCTGAAACTGTTGTTACTTCATAATCATTTATTAAATCATCTAATTCAAAGAAAGTTAAAAAATCATGCAATGAATAATGACCGTCAACTAACCATGTGCCATCTTCTCTTTCTTGAAGAATAAAATCGTCTTTATAAAAATCAGATGCATCGCCAACAAGTGCTTCCAAAATATCATTTAGCGTTAAAATCCCTTGAAAATCACCGTACTCATCTGAAATAAAGGAATAATGAATTCCACTTTTTTTGAAATTTTCTAATGCTTTGTAGGCCGTAGTTTGCTCCATAATATATGGCGCTTCGGTCAATATATCTTTTAAATTAAAATTATCATTATCAATATTTGCAAAAATATTTTTTAGATTGACAACACCAACAATATCATTAAAATTATCGCCAAAAACAGGATATATTGAATGTAACTCTTTTAACATCAATTCTTTAATTTGATTTTTATTGGAATTCAAAGGAATAAAAACCACCGATTTTCTGTGCGTCATTAGCGAATTTACCTTTCGATCACCAATATGAAAAACACGCTCCACAATATCTTGTTCAATTTCTTGTACCTCTCCGCCTTCGGTTCCTTCTTTGATTATGGCTTTTATTTCTTCCTCAGTAACTTTGCCGTCTGCTGTTGGTTTGATATTCAATAAATTAAGAATAGCATCCGTAGATGTTGTTAATAACCAAATGAACGGTGCTGTAATTATAGATACCATTTTCATTGGCACTGCAACTGCTTTCGCAATGGTTTCTGGGTGGTTCAAACCAATACGTTTGGGTAATAATTCACCCAAAACTAAGGAGAAGAACGTTAAAACAACAACAACAATTCCAACTGATAAGTTAGCAGAATAGGGTTGCAAAAATAAAAATCCGTCTAGAAAAAATTTAACATCATCTGTTACTTTATTGCCTGAATACAAGCCAGTTAAAATTCCAATTAAGGTAATTCCGATTTGAACTGTTGATAAAAATTTATTTGGAGAATTCGCCAAATCCAGTGCTGTTTTTGCACTTGTGTTTCCTTTTTTTGCAGCCGATTCAAGTCTGTTCTTTCTAGCAGAAATCAATGCGATTTCTGACATCGAAAATACACCGTTTAAAAGAATTAAAAAGAAAATTATAATTATTTCCAATTTTTGTTTGTTTGGTTACTACTTCGTTTTATTAAAACGCTTTTTTTTATAATCCATCTATTACATGACTAAGTCTGATAGTTATTTCTTCAACAGTTCCAATGCCGTTAACAGCATAAAACTTATTTTGCTTGATATAAAAATTCATCAAAGGAGCTGTTTTTTGATTGTATTCATCATATCGGTTTCTAATTTTTTCTTCGTCTTGATCATCTGGTCTACCTGATGTTTTTCCACGTTCTAAAAGTCTTTGCACCAATATTTCATCATCAGCTTCGAGTGCAATAGTTGCTGTTATTATTTGATTTTTGGTCGATAAAAAAGCATCTAAAGCTTCAGCTTGAGCCAAAGTTCTAGGGAAACCGTCAAACAAAAAACCTGCTGAATCTTTGTTATTATCAACTTCTGCATTCAACATTTTAATTGTTACTTCATCTGGGACCAAATCTCCCTGATCCATAAACGTTTTAGCCAATTTGCCTAATTCAGTTTCGTTTTTTATGTTAAATCTAAAAATATCTCCTGTCGAAAGATGGGTTAAATTGTATTTTGTTTTTAAAAATTCGGCTTGTGTACCTTTTCCTGCACCCGGTTTTCCAAATAAAACTATGTTAATCATCTTGTAAAAATTGTAAATTATATAATGTTAAATATAAATTAATAAGTAATCGTTTAAACTTTATAGGTTAGGTCTTTTAATTTTCGGCTAATTGATAAACATCTTGAAGATTTCTGCCCAAACCATTATAATCAAGGCCGTAACCAACAATAAATTTATCTGGAATTCTTATTCCGATGTAATCTAGTTTGATGTCTTTTTTATAAGCATCAGGCTTAAAAAACAAGGTTGCAATTTTTAAATGTTTAACATTTTGCGCTTTTATCATTTCTTTCAAAACCTCGATTGTATTACCAGTGTCAACAATATCCTCCACAATCACGACTGTTCTTCCTTCGAGATTTTGATTTAATCCTATTAATTCTTGAACCTCATTTGTTGAAGTTGTACCCTGATAAGACGCCATTTTCACAAAACTTACCTCGCACATGCCACGATATTTTTTCATCAAATCTGACAAAACCATAAAAGAACCATTCAAGACACCAATAAACACTGGCGTTTCTTCAAAAAAATCATCATCCATTTGCTTTGCCATATTTTTTATAGCAAATTTAATTTCTTTTTCAGAAATAAACGGCACAAAATGCTTGTCATGAAGTTGTATCATTTGGATATATTAAAATAATTGACAAATATAATGCATTAGCATTTGATAATTGGTATTTTTACAGTTCAAAATTTTAATGATTATGTTTGTTTAAAAATATGTCAAAAATATTAATTATAGGCACGGTTTGGCCTGAACCAAACTCGACCGCAACAGGCAAACGAATGCTTCAAATTATTGAGCAATTTCAAGACAATTGTTTTAAAATTGTTTTTGCATCAGCCGCACAAATCGGAGAATTTTCATTTAGTTTAATATCTATTAATGTCGAAATGATTGAAATTGAATTGAATAATTCTAGTTTTGATGATTATGTTTTGGCTCTAAATCCTGATGTTGTACTTTTTGACCGGTTTATGATTGAAGAACAATTTGGCTGGCGAATTGCAGAAAATTGTCCAAATTGCTTGCGAATTTTAGATACTGAAGATTTACATTTTTTAAGAGATATACGATTTATGAATCTCAAAAAAAATCAAATTTCAACTTCAAATGATTATTTGAATTCTGAATTGGCTAAACGAGAAATTGCATCAATTTATAGGTGTGATATTTCGTTAATAATTTCTGAAATCGAAATGAATATTTTAACGAATGTTTTTAAAATCGACGAAAATATCCTTCATTATTTACCGTTTTTGTTAGATGAAATAACAGAAGTTGAGATGGATAATCTTCCATCATTTTCAGAAAGACAACATTTTATTAGCATAGGAAATTTTCGGCATAAACCCAATTATAATACTGTTCTTTATTTAAAAGAAACGATTTGGCCATTGATAAAAAACCAACTTTCAAACGCAGAATTGCATATTTACGGCAGTTATTGTTCAGCAAAAGTAATGCAATTGCACAACCTAAAAGATGGTTTTTTAGTTAAAGGTAGGGCGGAAAACGCATTTGAAGTAATTAAAAATAGTAGGGTTTTATTGGCTCCAATAAGGTTTGGCGCTGGAATAAAAGGAAAATTGACTGATGCTATGCAATGCGGAACGCCGAGCATTACAACCGAAATTGGTGCAGAGTCGATGTTTGGAAATCTCGAGTGGAATGGTGCAATACTAAACGATCCAACCGATTTCGCAAATGCAGCTATAACATTTTATAATAATGAAACATTATGGAAAAATGCTCAAAAAAACGGTGTCAAGATAATCAACAATCGTTTTAATAAAAAAAATCATGGAACCACATTTATAAAAAATATTTTAGAAACCAAGAATAATCTAACCAATCATCGCACCAACAATTTTATTGGTGCTGTATTGCAAATCCAAACCCTGAAAAGCACCAAATATATGAGTAAATGGATCGAGGCAAAAAATGCTATCCGTGAATAGACTGCTCTTTTCCATATCGGGCTATTACCGTAGCTTCAAATTCTAGCCACTCTCTCCAACGTTTTTCTACATCGATTCCTTGTCCATATTTTCTTGCATAAGTAATAAAAGTAGTGTAATGACCCGCTTCCGATTCCATTAATTTCCAGTAAAAATCTGATAATTCTTGATCTTGAATATTCTCCGATAGTACTTTAAATCTCTCGCAACTTCTTGCTTCAATCATTGCTGAAAACAGCATTCTTTCTACAAATCCTGAAACACGACTGCCATTATTACTGCGTTTCATATATTGAGCCAACTCACCCACATACTCGTCTTTTTTCTCGCGACCAAGAGTTAAACCTCGTTTTTTGATTATTTCATGAACCATTTCGAAATGTTCAATTTCTTCTTTTGCAAGTGCCAACATATCGGTTACCAAATCTGGATATTCTGAGTTTATTGTAATAATTGTTATTGCATTTGTTGCTGCTTTTTGTTCGCACCAAGCATGATCGGTAAGAATATCAGCAATATTAGTTTCTACAATATTGACCCATCTCGGATCGGTTGGAAGTTGTAAACGAAGCATCATTTTTTCAGAAATTTTTTACAAAAGTAATCATTTTAAATCTTGTTGTGGTTTAGAATTTATTAGTATTTTTGAACAATGAATACTTCATTTTATAACCAAATAAAAAACAGTTCAGCACATACTCAAAATCGGATAGACAATGCTAATTTTGTTTTGCAAAATCTAAATTTGATTCCAGAATTATTGAATTATTGTTTTAATACACATGACAAACAGCACATTAGAGCTTGTTGTGTTCTTGAAAAAGTATTTGAAATGGATTTGGGTTTGTGTTTGCCTTATTTAGATTTTATTTGCAACCATTTGCATTTATTAAAAAACGATAGTGCTATTCGATCTATGTCCAGGTTTATTATGCTGTTATCAAAAGACAATTCCAAAAAATCATATTTATCTGATTTTCAAATAAAAAAAATAATTGAAGTTAATTTTGATTGGTTAATTGCTGATTATCGGGTTGCAGTAAAACACCACGCGATTTATACACTTTATGAAATTGGCAAAAAAAATAGTTGGATTCACAACGAAATAAAACCAATTCTAGAAAAAGATGCACCTAGTTATTCTATTGGTTATAAAGTAGTTGTGAAAAAAATTTTAAAATTAATTTAATTTTCGTTTGGTGTACATTTTATAAATAATAATGGCTACAAATCCTGCCAAAACGTAGGGAATAACCATCAAATAAACGATTCCGTCATTAACAGCTTGTGCTTTTGCCACATTTCCCTCGCCTTCTAAACTTGCACGACACATTGCACATTGTGAATAGCATGGAATATAAGCAAGAAAAAATAAAAGAATTACTAATTTAATATTTTTTAATAATAACATAAGTACTTTTAGTTATTTGTAATGATTTAAGTTTTTAAAAAATACTAATTTTTAAAAAATAATGGTAATCAGCATCAATTATAAAACATACAAGTTTTAAGGGATTGTTTTATACTGGATAATAAGGCGAAATCATCAAGTAAACTATTACACCAGTGATAGTTACATATAACCAAATAGGAAAAGTATATCTCGTTAACTGTTTGTGTTTGTCAAACTTTTCGGCCAATGCACGCACATAACTTATTAAAACCATTGGAATAGTAACAATTGATAATCCAATATGTGAAATCAATAAAATAAAATAAATGGTTCTAGAAATGCCTTCGCCACCATATTTTGTTGCTTCTGTAGTTAAATGATAGGCAATGTACATTAGTAAAAAAACAACAGAAAGTGCAATTGCAACTTTCATTAAACTTTCATGCAATTTTCTTTTTTTGTTTTTAATTGCGATAACAGCTGCAATTAAAATTATGCCCGTAATGCCATTTATTGTGGCATAAATTGGCGGCAAAAAACGTAGCGGAGTAGTTGCAATTCCAAAATCTTTTAGTCTAACCGACAATAAAACCGCTACTGCAAGCGGAATAATTATAGATAATAATACTATCCAAATATTGTATTTTTTTTCAATTGTATTTTTTTCCAAAGTTGAATTGTTTGTGTTCATTATTCTTCTAATAAAATTGTTATGTCTTGCATTATTGCTTTAATTCCGGTTTTTTCTAAACCATCGTAATAAACGGTTGGGTTACCAAATTCATCTTTTCTACATCTGATATTTCCTTTTTTATCAATTAATGCAAATAAGCCTGAATGTTCGAAAACACCATTTATTTTAGGGTTTTCGCCAGTATACAGATTAAAACCTTTGTTGGAAATGTCAAAAATATATTTTTTATCACCAGTTAAAAAATGCCAATTATCGGCAGTTGCACCTAATTCTTTTGCATGATTTTTTAAAACTTCTGTTGTATCGTATTCTGGATTTATTGATATTGATGCAATGCCAAAATTGGGATTTCCAAAAAATTTATTTTGAATTTCGATCATGTTCTTATTCATTACTTTGCAAATAGATGGACAAGTTGAAAAGAAAAATTCTACAACAAAAACTTTTCCTGAATAACTGGCATTATTAATTTTGTTATTGTTTTGGTCTGTCAGTTCAAATTTCGGAGCAGGACCAATTATAACCAAATCAGAAACACGGTTTTTATTTGAAACATTATCCAATCGATTACCTTGAATCACACCGCCGTTTTTGAGTCTAGCCATAATTTTTGGAACTGCATAAATTCCAAATAACAATATGATAAATGAGATACCTATATAAGATTTATTTTTCATTACAAAGAGATTAACATTAATTAAAAAATTTAAAATTAGTTCTTAAAAATAAGATTATTAATACTTTCGTGGAATAGAAATGAACTTACAGTGCATATTTTTTTCCAACTTATGGAATTAAATTTTTCGCTTAGTATTGTTGCGTTTTAAAGCGAAACGATATTCTGCTAAAATAATTTTTACATCATCTGTCATTTCGTTGTGCAAATCTGATGGCGAGAAAGTGTTGTAACCTTCTTTGTATTTTTCAACTTCATTGCGACCTCTCAAATTTCGCTTTTTGTCGATAATATGTACAAATTGACTTCCTAAATCTTTGTTTAATTGTCCTTTCAATTTTAAACTATTGTAATAATTCTGAATTTCATCATCTGTTCCAAACAAAACGTGCCAACCAGAAACATCAGTTAGTTGGGATAATCTTTTTATTAATTCTCGAGTTTTTGTTTCGCTTTGAATTGGCGCCAGCAACACTACTTGAAAATCAGTGAATGTTTTGTTACGATCATAAATTTGTTTCGTAAAATTGAAATAATTACCTTGATTTAAAATAGGTTGTGTACCTGAAAAAGAAAGTATGGTTATTTTGTCATTTAGAGTTACCTTCTCGCCATTCATTGATTTAAAATGTGATAAATCAGGAACTGTTTTAGTAATTGTCGGCAATTTACCAAAGTTATTAACTCCAGATGCGAAGAACAAATAGGCAACAATCGGCAAAACGAAAAGAACAAATAGAACAGCAAATTTTTTCATTGGATATTTTTTTATGCCACGAATTCAAGAATTTCTTATAATAAATATATCAAAACTATTCATTTAATGTAAATTTAGAAAATGCTTTAAATTCAACCAAACATTATTTACAAAAATAAAAAAAGCTACGCAAAACGTAGCTTTAATTTCATTTAATATTGTGTTAAAAATTCCACTTTATTGTTGAATTTTTGAATACTCCAAATATATAATTACCTTCAATAAGAATAATTAAAATCAAATACAAAACCAAAAAAATTAAAGGTGCAACAACTGACCAACGCAAGCTTGCAGTTTCGCCTTCCATGTGCATAAATGCCCAAACAATATAATAGGCTTTTACTAATGTTAAGATTATAAATATCCAGTTCAACAAGTTCATGTGCAACAAACTGTTAAAATATAATGATTCTGGTTTTAATAAACCAAAAATTACTTCGACTATTGTGATTACTGACAATAAACCAAATACAAACCAAATTCTTTTGGTGTTCGATACGTGTGCGTGTGCGTGTGACATTTTATTTTAAATATAATATTATTAAACTAAATAGAAGAATGTGAAAACGAAAACCCAAACTAAATCAACAAAGTGCCAGTACAAACCTACTTTTTCGACCATTTCATAACTTCTTCTTTTTTCATAAGTTCCTAAAATTACATTAAAAAATATAATAATATTGATTACTACTCCTGTAAATACGTGAAAACCGTGAAAACCTGTAATGAAAAAGAAGAAATCAGCAAACAATTTGCTTCCGTATTCATTTCGAATTAAGTTAGCTCCTTCTACAACATAGGCTGCATTGCTCATCAATTTTTCAGATTCTTTTCTGTTTAAAACCGTTTTCTTCTTTTCTGCATTGATTAATTCAGTTCTTACCAATAAATTTGGGTGAGATTTAAAAGCGGCTTGCACTTCTGCAACTGAATAAGTAGGCAACGAACCTTCATTCATAAACCATCTTCCCTTTCCGGGGGTTAGTTGAACCCGCTCATCTGTTGGTAATTGTACAACAAAATCTTCTAATTTTACACGATTTCCTTTGATATCCATAAATTGAAGTATGCTACCACCATGTGTTTCAATAGCTCCATATTCACCTTTAATGAAATTTTTCCATTCCCAAGCTTGTGAACCTACGAATATTATACCTCCAATGATAGTTAGGAACATATAAAATGTAACTTTTGCTTTATTCATTTGATGACCAGCATCGACAGCAAGTACCATTGTTACAGACGAAAATATCAAAATAAAGGTCATTAATGCAACATAAAGCATTGGCATATTTTGACCGTGCATAAACGGAAAGTGGTTAAAAACCTCATCGGCAAGTGGCCAGGTCTCAATAAACTTGAATCTAGAAAAGCCGTAAGCAGCTAGAAATCCAGAAAAAGTCAATGCATCAGAGACAATGAAAAACCACATCATCATTTTTCCATAATCAACTCCCATTGGTTCGTTTCCACCGCCCCAAGTTTTTTCTTCGTTATAATTTGAAGTTACTGTATTTGACATAAATATTAATCGTTAAAAAGTTCACAAATTTACATTTTTATTTTATTTAAAGAAATATAAAAACAAAAATAAATACAACCAAAGTAAATCTAAGAAATGCCAAAACATTACACCTAGCTCAATACCAAGATATTGCAATGAATTATACTTTAATTTAAAATGTTTAAAAATAATAATTAATAAAGAAAACAACCCTGCAAACAAATGAAAAAGGTGTACGATTGCCAAAACGAACAAAAATGTAGTTGTTACGTTGCTTTCTTTTCCAGTAAAATAGTGCCCTTCTTCAACAATTTGTCCAAAGCCCTTGAACTGCAAATAAACAAAAAGCAGACCTAAAAACAAGGTTACTAATAAGTATATAGAGGTCTGTTTTCTATCGTCTTTTCTAATAGTCAATTTACTCATATGAAAAGTCAAACTGCTAATGATTATTACCAAAGTACTCCAAAAAAAGGCACTTGGCAACTTGAAATCTTGCAACCAATCACCTCGTGATTTACTGACTACAAATGCACTTGTTAATCCTGCAAAAATCATAATCATGCTGACCATTGCCACTAATAATAATAATTTATAAGAGCGGTCAGTTCGAGCTTTGTGTTCTAGAGCGGTCATTTTTTCCATAATATTCTAAATAAATTTATCAATAATATATACTAACTGTAAAGCGGTAATATAAAAAATACTGGCCAGTAATAATTTTCTTGCTGCAATTGTGGTGCGAGTTTGGTATAATTTCATGGCAAAAAATAACATCATTACGCCTAATAATAGAATTAAAAAAGCAGCAATTGGTGACAAAATTAATTGTCCCGTATAACCAAACACCGGCAAAATCGATGCAACAATAAGCCAAACTGTATAAAGAATTATTTGTAGCGCTGTTGACTTGTCTTTACGACCTGTTGGAAGCATAAAAAAACCACCTTTTTCATAATCGTCATATAAAAACCAACCTATAGCCCAAAAATGGGGGAATTGCCAAAAAAATTGAATCAAAAATAATGTTCCAGCTTCAATTCCAAAGTTGCCGGTTGCCGCAACCCAGCCCAACATAAAAGGAATAGCTCCAGGAAATGCACCCACAAAAACTGATAATGGTGTAACTGTTTTGAGTGGTGTATAAATACTAACGTATAAAAAAATGGAGATTGCTCCAAACATTGCAGATTTTTCGTTGATGGTATAAAGCAAAACTATGCCAATAATTGTAAGTACAGTTGCTACTGCAAGAGCAATTTTTATTGACATTTTTCCTGAAGCAACCGGACGGTTTTTAGTTCTGTCCATTAAAGCATCGAGATCTTTCTCAATGATTTGATTAAAGGCGTTTGAGGCACCAACCATGCAGTACCCCCCAATAACCAAAGTAATGAGCACCTGCCAATTGAACGGATTCTGTTCAGAAAAACCTAACAAATAACCCGCAATAGAAGAAAAAACAACACTTATCGCCAAGCCAGCTTTGGTAATTGATTTGAAATCTATAAAAATTGATTTTGCCGAAATGGTGTTTATTGAATTGTCCAATGAATTATGCTTCCTTAATTTTTTGCAAATATACGAATAACATTGCGTTTTTGGGGTTGGACATTTTAGATATTTTTGTTAAAACTTATTTTATTAGTTTTCTAATAATCAAAATACCAATTGAAAACATCACTACGCAAACCAACTGAAAACCAAGTTGTGTTATCTTTAAAACTTGTTGGTGTGTCTTGCATTAGATTAAAATTTCGGTAAATTACACTTCCAAAAAATTTAAGGTTGGCTGTTGGGTTTATCAAATATCCTGCTTGTAAATCGGCTATAAAAACATTGGTTTTATTGCCTTGACCAACAACAACATTTTTGTCAAACGGCCGCAATTCGTTGTAAGATCTATAAATATTGCCGCCGTAATTATTGTTGTCAATCGCTGGGTCAAAGTCCAATCCGCGGCGACCCGTTGTGAGTTTTACATTGGCATAATAACGTCCTTTTGTGTATCTTGCAATACCTATTAATTCATTGAAATTACCACCCCATTGGTGACCAATATTTTGATTGTTGTGTCCATAATTGGTCGTTGCATCAAGGTGGGCATATACATAAGGCCTAACATAATTATATTCTAATTGTAGATTCAAGTTGTCAATATTAAATGCGTTGTAATATTTTACGCCTAACTGATAACCAAATTTGTTTTTCCAACTTCCAGTTACTGATTTAATCTCATCTAATGAAAATTCATCTAGCAAAAACTGACCGTAAAAATTAATCTGGTTGTTGTATTTGTATTTGCCTGATAAGCCTAAAACTGCATTTCCGCTTCTGGCAGATGATGAAAACTCGACTGTTCTATAAAAAACAATGGGGTTCAAAAAATTGAAATCAAAGCCACGACCGTTGTTATTACCCCAAATAACCGACTCGAACAAACCAATATTAAATCTTTTACTCAAATTCCAACTTAAATAATGATTGGCAATATATTTTGTTGCATACGTCCGCTCGCTAGTTACGTCACTTCGAACGTCTTTAAGGAACATATATGTATTGGTATATTTTATTTTCCAAAAACTAGTATTTAGTTTAAAAAACGGATGTGGGCTTGCTCCATCTGTCTGAAAAAGAGATCGGTAACCATCACCAATAAAATTTCGACCATAACCCAATTGGGCATTAAAAAATTGGTTGGGCGTGAAAGAAATATTAGCTTCAGCAGACGGAAAGTCATAGCTATTTGTCTTGAAATCTTTGGCAATACCAATGCCTGGAATTATTGCGGGGCCACCACCTGCTGGTCGTAAAGAGTTAGCATATAGATTGAAATAATCAGCAAATTGACCCTGACTTTCGAAAATAGTTGTAGTGAAACTAACTTGCTTGCCCAATCCGCCTTGAAACTGAATACCTCTTGTATTAATGAATGTAGAATTGCTGTTTTTAGCAACACTTTTACCAAGTTGCAAATCGACAATTGGGTTAAACGTAAACCAATAATTTTCACCTTGAATTTCGACCAAATTCTCGTTCCAAAATTTTCGACTCCACCAACCTGTGACAGTTTTTTTAATTTTTTCATTAGCGGTATTAAAATCGTGGTATTTGGCGACATCTGCATAGACATATGGTTTCACACCCGAATGGTTGTTGCTGCCAACTTGGTTCAAAGCTTCGTCAAATTGTGCATAAACCGCATGCGAAAATGGTACATTCAAATTGCTTTTGAATTGCGGATTGTTGAATTTTTGATATACTATATTTTCAAATTCCTTCAATTCTAAATCTCGCTTATAAATTGGGCTGGCTTCTAGTTTGTTTTTTTCGGCAATAACATCAGCATTTGTTTGTGCAACCGATTTTAGTGGAATTGCAATTTTATAAGTATATTTTGCATAAGTCGGATTGCCGTTGTAAGTTGCAGGAGCAATTATTGGCATGTTCTCAAAAACTCTTTTGCTTTCTTCAATCATTAATTTTTCGTTAGCGTCGACATAAATAGTTTTGAATTTGCCAGTTGCATCGACCTCGAACAAAACAATTATGGTGCCCGTATAAGCATTTAGACTTTGAGGAACTTTGAAATTATTGTAAACAAAATCTTGAACATTGTTGTAGAAACAATTTTCTAAAGCGGTGCTTTGCAGTTTGTCGCAGCTTTTAAATTTAGGGAATTGGTCGCCAATAATTTTTGTTTCTTGAGTAAATGCAGTCAAATAGAAAAAAAACGACAAAATATATAAGAACAAATTTTTCATTATAAAGAATTGAATTTTTAAAATACAAATTACAACTTAAAAACTCGTTTTTACAAATTTTTATGGCTTTAATAAAAAAACACTTCTAAAAATATTTTGAAGTGTTTTTTTTAAAATATTAATTAATATCCCAAAAACGGATAACGATAATCCTCGGGTGTAACAAATGTTTCTTTTATTGTTCGCATCGATGTCCAGCGCAACAAGTTGACCATAGAACCTGCTTTGTCGTTGGTTCCAGAACTTCGGGCACCGCCAAATGGCTGCATTCCTACAACTGCTCCAGTCGGCTTGTCGTTGATATAAAAATTACCTGCAGTGTTTTGCAAGGCTGTTGTAGCTTCTTCAATTGCATAACGATCTTGACTAAAAACGGCACCGGTCAATGCATATTCTGATGTTTCATCAACGAGTTTCAATGTTGTTGCCCATTCGGCATCTTCATAAACATAAATCGTAATTACTGGACCAAAAAGTTCGGTTTCCATAGTCGAATATTTTGGATTGGTCGTTACAATCACTGTTGGTTCTATAAAATAACCTACAGTTTTGTCATAATTGCCGCCAACAATAATTTCGGCATCATTGTCTTTTTTGGCTTGTTCAATAAAACTAACCAACTTATCAAATGAACCTTCATGGATAACTGCCGTAACAAAATTGCCAAAATCTTCTGGCGAACCCATTTTTAAAGATTTTACATCTTCTACCAATTGCAATTTTATATCATTCCATAAACTTCTAGGCACATAAGCTCTAGATGCTGCCGAACATTTTTGACCTTGAAACTCAAATGCACCACGCACAATTCCGGTTACAACTTGTTTTACATTAGCACTTGGGTGGGCAATTATAAAATCTTTTCCGCCAGTTTCGCCCACAATTCTTGGATATGTTTTATAATGATTAATGTTATTTCCAATTGTTTTCCAAATATCTTTAAAAACATGCGTCGAACCCGTAAAATGTACGCCAGCAAAATCACGACTTGCAAAAACAGTACCACTAATCATGGCTGCATCTCCAAAAACCACATTGATAACACCATCTGGCAAACCTGCTTCTTTAAAAACATCAATAATAACTTTGGCCGAAAAAACTTGACTGTCGCTAGGTTTCCATACTACAACATTTCCCATCATGGCTGCACTTGCTGGCAAGTTGGCAGCGATTGCTGTAAAGTTAAACGGTGTTATGGCATATACAAATCCTTCCAGAGGTCTGTATTCCAATCGGTTCCAAACATCAGAGTTTGATTTTGGTTGGTCGCTATAAATTTGAGTCATGAACTCCACATTGAACCTCAAAAAGTCAATCAATTCACAAGACGCATCAATTTCGGCTTGATAAATATTTTTGGATTGTGCAATCATGGTTGCCGCATTAATTTTGGCTCTGTAAGGTCCAGCAATCAGTTCGGCAGCTTTCAAGAAAATGGCCGCTCGTTGTTCCCAAGCCATGCTTGACCATTTCGTTCTTGTTACCAAACAATTAGCAATCGCTTTTTCAACATGCTGTTTTTCAGCTAAATGATAAGTTCCAACCACGTGTTTGTGGTCGTGTGGCGCAGTCATCTTTCTAGTGTTGCCAGTTTTTATTTCTTCGCTACCAATATATAAGGGCACATCGATTGTGGCATTCCACATTTTTTTATATTCAGCAAGAACAGCTGTTTTCTCTACCGAATTGGGAGCGTAAGATTTTACGGGTTCATTTACTGCTTTGGGTACTTGAAAAAATCCTTTTAACATGTTTTATATTTTATAATTAGAAAAAATACTTTCTTGTGGTATAAAAATACCATTTTAATAATTGTACACAAAAGTACAAATCATTATCTGATAATTTGATAATTTTTTTCAACAGCAAATTCTATATTAGTTGCGCGTTTCCCCAAGCCCAAAAAAACGGTCTTGGGGTCGGGCAGTCCACTCCCGCTTTTTTTAGAATGTCCCGAAAAAATCGTGACATTCTAAAAAAGAGCTCCGCTACCGTCCCTAACGCAAAAATTCTCGTAATTAAGAATCCATTTATTTATATAATATTTTTTATTTAAATCAATTTCCTAATAGTCCTTGCTGGATTTCCAACCGCCAAACAATTGTCTAGAATGTTTTTTGTTACCACACTTCCAGCTCCAATTGTGCAGCCATCTCCAATTGTTACTCCAGGCAAAATAATAACATTGCCACCAATCCAACAATCATTGCCAATAGTTACAGGTTTTGCAAACTCCATTTTACGTCTTTCGATGGCATCAGTTGGGTGTGTTGCTGTATAAATATGTACATTGGGTCCAAACAAAACATTATTGCCAATGGTTACTTTCATGACATCAAGAATAACACAATTCACGTTAAAAAAAACATTTTCGCCTAAGTGAATATTGTAACCATAATCACAATGAAAAGGCGGTTCTATATAAATTCTTTTATTGGCATTGGGTAATAATGTTTTGAGAATTTGCCTAGTATTGCTGTTCATCAAATATTCAACAACATTTAATTTGTGTAATATTTTTTTGACATTATGGCGTTCCGATGTCAACTCTTTGTCATTGCTAAAATAGTTTTCACGAGCCAGCATTTTTTCTTTTTCGGTTTTCATTTCAATTTTATATTTATCAAAATTAAGCATTATAAAATTTCTATAAAAAATTCTTTTCTAAAATTATTTATTAATTTTGTCTTGAAAAATTAATGACATGGAAAATACAGTTTTACACAAAGCCAACACCCGAGGTCACGCCGATCATGGTTGGCTCAATGCATACCACAGTTTTAGTTTTGCAAGTTGGCACAATCCAGACCGAATTCAGTTTGGGGCTTTAAGGGTTTTGAACGATGATACGGTTGCTGCAGGAATGGGTTTTGGCACACATCCGCACGACAATATGGAAATTATTACTATTCCGCTCGAAGGTGATTTGGCACACAAAGACAGCATGGGCAATGCCGAAACCATCAAAACTGGTGACATCCAGGTTATGAGTGCGGGAACAGGAATCAAGCACAGTGAATTCAATCCAAACGCTGACCAACGAACAAAATTGTTACAAATTTGGGTTTATCCTAACCAACAAAATGTTGCACCAAGGTACCAACAAATAACTTTAAATCCTGATGATTCTAAAAATAAATTAGAACAAATAGTCTCTCCAAACCCCGATGATGCTGGCACTTGGATACATCAAGATGCTTGGTTTCATTTGGCAAAATTTGATAAATCGGCAACAACCACTTATCATTTGAAGAAAGAAGGCAACGGCGTTTACGCATTTATTTTGTCAGGAAACATCAATATTAATGGACAAGATTTAGAAACTAGGGACGGTTTTGGAATTTGGAACACTGAAGAATTAGAAATAAATGTTCCAAGTGCTGCTTCATTTTTATTAATTGAAATACCGATGAATCAATAAAAAAAGATATTTTTGTTTTTTAAACAAATCTAAAAAAAAATGAAAGCATACATATTTCCGGGACAAGGTGCGCAATTTTCAGGAATGGGCAAAGAATTGTACGAAACATCAAAAATTGCAAAAGAATTATTTGAGAAAGCTAACAATATTCTAGGTTTTAGAATAACAGACATTATGTTTGAAGGTACTGCCGAGCAACTTAAAGCAACCAAAGTAACCCAGCCAGCAGTTTTTTTACATTCAGTAATATTGGCCAAAACGATTGAAAATTTCAAACCCGACATGGTGGCTGGACATTCGTTAGGCGAATTTTCAGCATTAGTTGCCAACAACGTTTTATCATTTGAAGATGGATTGAAATTGGTTGCAAAAAGAGCCCAAGCCATGCAAAAAGCATGTGAAATAAAACCATCGACAATGGCGGCAGTTTTGGGTTTAGCGGATAATATTGTTGAAGATGTTTGTGCATCGATTGATGGAATTGTGGTCGCTGCCAACTACAATTGCCCCGGACAATTAGTTATTTCGGGCGAATTTTCAGCGGTAGAAAAAGCTTGTGAAGCAATGAAAATTGCTGGTGCAAAACGTGCTTTGATGCTGCCAGTTGGTGGTGCATTTCATTCGCCTATGATGGAACCAGCTTGCGAAGAATTAGCTGCCGCAATAGAAGCGACTCATTTTAGTGAACCGATTTGCCCAATTTATCAAAACGTCACTGCAAGTGCTATAGATAATGCCAACGACATCAAAAAAAATCTTATCACGCAATTGACAGCTCCTGTAAAGTGGACACAATCTGTGCAGCAAATGATTGCCGATGGTGCCACATTATTTGCCGAAATTGGTCCAGGAAAAGTACTCACTGGTTTGGTCAATAAGATTAATAAAGAGGTTGAAGTTGCAAATTTTTAAACAAATAAATTTATCAAAAAAAGTCCTAAATTAGTTTTTTGGACTTTTTTTGTAAGTTTGAGATTCAATGTGAAATTATAACTATGAAAATAAATTGAAATAACTTTTACTGACGGTTCAAAAACTTATCAATCAATTTATTAACTGAAAATGAAGTTATAGCAAAAAATAAATCTGCCAATTTTATTCCAAATGTTATTACACCAAGTAAGTTAGCCATTTTAAAGGTCAAACGCAATTTTTTGGGTTTTGCGCCACAGCTTATGAAAGTCTTGCTAATTCAAATTCCCCTATATTTACTGCTGGTTTAGATTCTGCGCTAGGTGGTCGATTTGGCATCAGTTCGATTGCAGGAGCGCGTGATTCTAGTCGACTTTTGAGCCAATTAATTGATGATTTATTGATTCAATACTTTAATTTTATTTCAAATTGGAGTTCACTTTCCTTATCAAACACTCCAAATTTACATGTTGCTCGCACAATTACCCCATTTGATAGAACATCAACAGTTAATGAAAAACATGTTGGGCTGAATAGTCAAAAATGTTCTGTTTGCACACAACTAAATTGTAAATCAAGTTTTAGCGACAAAACAATTATTGTGCAAAAAAAATAATTTCCAACGCAAATATTTCGATAATTGATATTTACGAGAAAGTTATATCCGAAAGACCCAATGCCAATATTGAAGGGGTTTATTCAATTGTTGCACCAAGACGGCATCGTATAATTTTGTTGAACATTAAAAATAATGAATGTAGTTTATAAAAAAATATTTTGGAATAACACCCATTTTTTTAAAATAAATAATTCTTAATCTAAGAGATAATGATTATAGATAGACGGTTTTTTATTGCATTTAATTTAAACTATTGTTAAAAAATTGCTTGAATAAAAAAAAGAATTAACTTCGCAACACTAAAAAAATCAACGAAAATGAAAAGAATATTTTTAACAATTATGGCTTCAATCTTGCTTGTCCCTTCAAGTATGAAAGCTGATGAAGGAATGTGGTTCCTAATGTTTATTGAAAGATTGAACCATCGAGATATGCAAAAAATGGGACTGCAATTAACTAGTGAAGAAATTTACAGCATTAATAATCATTCTTTAAAAGATGCCATTGTACAATTTAATGGTGGTTGCACCGCCGAATTGATTTCAAAAGACGGTTTGGTTTTGACGAATCACCACTGCGGATATGACGCGATTGCAGAATTATCATCGGCCGAAAAAAATTATTTAAAAGATGGTTACTGGGCAGCAAATAGAAAAGCTGAGATGAAGCCTTCAAGTCTATTTGTTAGATTTTTTGTAAGAATGGATGATTGTTCAAAAAGAGTTCTGGCGGTTGTAAATCCAAAAATGACTGAACTTGAGCGAGAAGCAGCTATCAATAAAGAAATAGCCTTAATAGAAAAAGAAAATAACGAATCAGGAAAATATACTGTTTCGGTTCGCCCATTTTTTCAAGGAAATGAGTTTTATTATTTTGTGTACCAAGATTATAAAGATGTTCGCTTGGTTGGAACACCACCAGAAAGTTTAGGCAAATTTGGCGGCGATACGGACAATTGGGAATGGCCTCGCCATACAGCCGATTTTTCTATGTTTAGAATCTATGCAGACAAAAACGGAAATCCAGCTGACTATTCAGCAGATAATGTTCCGTTACAACCAAAACACCATTTGCCAGTAAATTTGGGAGGCGTAAAAGAAAATGATTTTGCAATGATTTTGGGTTATCCTGGTCGAACTAACCGTTGGATGCCAGCAGGTGGTATTGAACAAAACGTTAAATTTGGATACCCTGCTTGGGTTGAAGGTGCCAAAACCGGAATGGATAACATGAAAAAATACATGAACCAATCTGATGCCTTGAATTTGGTTTATGCTTCAAAATTTGCGTCGACAGCCAACTATTGGAAAAACAGACAAGGTATGATCGATGCACTATCTAAATTTGGAACTGCAAAATCAAAAGCTAAACAAGAAAACAAGTTCAACAAATGGGCTAATAAGCCCGCGAATAAAGAAAAATATGGTAATGTAATAACCACTATTAATAAGTATTACGCCTTAACGAACGAAAAATCTCGTCATGACAATTATTTACAACAATTATTTAGAACCACAGCTTTTGGTACAATTGGCAGAACGATGGGTAAGCAGCTAGAGAATTATGCCAAAGCTGACGCTACTAAACAATCACAAATGAAAGCAGGTATTGCAGAAATGGCTGCAGAAATGTTCAAAGAATTGCACGTTCCTGCCGAAAAAGATTTATTGGCAGCACAACTAAAAGTTTATGCAACAAAAGCAAGTGGATATAAAATAGCACCAATGGTTGCAAAAATTGGTTCTGAAAATAACAACGATTTTATTAAATATGTAAACGATATTGTTGATGTAAGCATTTTGACATCAGTAGAAAAAATAACTACATTTCTTGAAAAACCAACTACAGATATTTTGACAAGTGACCAATTATATCAATTGTCCAATGATATGGTGACGCACATGGGCACTAAATCAGACGAAATAGCAAAAGCTCAGAATGATTTTGGATCGTCATTTAGATTACTAGTTGAAGGTTTACGTGAATCGAAAATTGCTACGATTAAATATCCAGACGCTAACTCAACATTGAGATTGTCTTATGGTAAAGTACGTGCCTTACCTTCAGATAAAAGAAATGACGCTACAATAAATAACTATACTACCATGGACGGTATGGTTAAAAAATATAAAAAAGGAGACGCAGAATTTGATTTGCCTGTAAAACTTATCGACATGAACAAAACCAAAAGTTATGGTCGTTTTGCAGATAAAGATGGTTCATTACACGTAAATTTCTTGTCAGATAACGACATTACTGGCGGAAATTCAGGCTCGCCAGTTTTGAATGGAAAGGGCGAACTAATTGGTCTCGCATTTGACGGCAACATTGAGGCTATGGCTGGTGATGTAATTTTTGACGATAAATTGCAAAGAACAATAAATGTTGACATTAGATATGTCTTATGGGTTATAGAAAACTTTTCTGATTCTAAACATATAGTTGATGAAATGACACTTATAAAATAATTTTAGAATTTGCGATACTAAAATTAAGATTTATGATTATAAAAAATCCGTTCCAAGATAATTGGAACGGATTTTTTTGAAATTATATTAAATTGGAAATTTTACAAATTTGGAATTCTTAATAATTGTCCAGGATAAATTTTATCTGGATCAGCAAGCATAGGTTTGTTTGCTTCAAAAATAACATCATACTTTGATGCATCATCATAATAAGTTTTTGCAATTTTAGATAACCAATCACCTGAAACTACGGTGTGATAACGTGAGTCAGGTTCAGGAACTGCAACTGTCATATTATTGTCAACCGTTTCAACGCCTTCAACATTTCCTACGGTCAATGCAATTTTTTCTACATCTGCTTGAGCATCAACCTCACCTGAAATTGATACAGAATTATCGCTATTTAATACTATTTTTAAAGTATTAAAAGGCAATTTGTGTGCCTGCACATGTGCCAATAATGCGCTTGCTTTTAATTGTGCTTTTTCAGATTCCGGCGCTTCTTCTTCTTTTTTTCCGAAAAGTTTTGCTCCCGCTCCTTTGATAAATGATAATAAACCCATTTTGTTTGATATTAAAATTGTTAAATAATTAGTTACAAATTAAAATTATTTTTTTAATAAATCCTAACTCAAAAAGCAAATATTGAAAAATCAATAATTTATAAGCTGCTTTTCTTATTTCAAATTTTTATTTGTTTGATTTAATTAAAAAATTGACCACGATTTTAGAATTAAAGCAAGTAGCTTTAATTTGTAATTCATGTTTAAAATACATAATATCGAAAAGCCTTAAAGCAATAATTTGTTCATGTCAGTCATATCTGTCTTATTACAGCACTTAAAGAATGTTTCTTAACTTTGTGTGACCGCTAAGTTAGCATGTCCAAAATTTTGTAACCCGCAACGACATGAATCATTGAGAAAAGAATTAAATGTAAAATCATCAATAAACGCTTTTCAAAAATGGTACTAATTAAAACCCAAAATATTTAAAATAACGCCGAAAGAACTTAAAATTAAAATACTAACTTTGAATCAAGTCTAAATCAACTTTCATCAACATTGTTATGAAACTTGACAATCGAAAAAAAATATAAATAATTTGTTTTTTTTTAAATAAAATTCTTACATTTGACAATATTATGAATTAATCTTCATGTAAATATGATTATTTTAACAAATTTTGTTTATAGTTAGTATTATGAAGTGGAGTAAGTAAATGCGAAGGTAGGTTTAAGTTATTGTTATATATGCTTAACACAATAGTTGCAAGTTGTTAACGGATTAATTATTTATTTCTTATATTAATTGTACTCATT
>JAYVIW010000024.1:0-20757 GCA_043769905.1 Bacteroidota bacterium | reverse complement strand
ATTGCAAAAACAAGTAGAAAATTATAATTTTTCAGTAGATGATTTCAATTTTTCAACCACTTGATTTTTAATTACTTAAAAAAACGTTAGTTAGAATTTTGAGAAAAAATCGTAAATGAAAGAAAATTTAAATATTCTACACTAAAATTTAAAAATAATGACTATTGAAAAAAGAATTTCAACACTTGAAAAAATTGTAAATTTACTAGTTGAGAAAGATAAAGAAATTGACAGATTTTGTTCTGAAATTTTGGATTCAGTTAATGAAATGAATAAAATTGTAATTCTTACACACGAATCACAAAAAAAATATTCTGAAGTATTACACGGAATAATAGAAACAATAAAAATAATGCAATCTGAACAAAAATAATTTTTTAAATTCCAAGGATTAAAACCATATTATAATTAAATAAAATAAAATGAAATATTTAGCCATAATTATACTTTTTTTAATATTATCATGTACAAAAAATACCTGTGATGAGCAACTAGCAGATGCTTTAATACAATATAATAAAGCACTAGGAAATACTGGAGGTAGTGTTGCTGCGGTAAACCAAATAAAACAACAATATGAAGATAAAGTCAAATCAATAAAAGATAATTGTGATTAAATAAAAAAAACATCCGACAACAGCGGTTTGCAAAAATTGGGGTTTTGGTCTTAACTTTACACTTTGTTTTGTACTTTTGTGGTCAGTGATTTACTGAAAGTTCGGGCTAACCAAATCCCCAACTTCAGCAAGCCACGAGACGTTAACTGATAGTTTACCAAAAAAACCGCAGAAAAAATAAAAAACAATAACGACACGTTGTGTCGTTATTGTTTTTTAAATTTGTATCGAAAATTTTAAATACAAATTTATGACATTTAAATACCAAAGAATTGAACACAATTTACTTCTTGAATTACTTGAAGATATTGAGTTTGCAAACAGTTTAGCTTATATGATTGAATATAAAAATCATACTAACCTAAATATAACGCCACACGAATATTCAATTGAATTATCAAATGATGAAATTGCAATTTCAATAATTTTATATGTAGGTTTTGAAAATGGAGAATATGAAAATTTGAAAAAGCATAAAAATTTTTATGTTGTAGCTCTTTGTGATGTAATTCCTGAAATGATAGAATTTAAAGACTTAAATGTAAAATTTATTGACAAATTAGCTTTAATGAATACCATCATAGCAAAATCTGAAAACAGTTTTGCGAAAAAACTTAACCGCTTAAAAAACTTAAATACGTAAAATATGAATACAATCGAAAACTGGACAAAAGAGGTAAAACATTATCTTGAAAACATTAAAGAATTATTAGACCAAAATGAAGAGGCTAGGAAACTTTATAACGGATTTTATATTTGGGATAGTAAACTTATTTATAATCCTAAAATAATGTTCATTGGCATAAATCCTGGAGACGGCGATGAGAATAATGACGGAAGTATTAAAACTATACCTGAAGAAGAAATGTCTTTTTTGCAATATTTAGACGGAAATAACCAAACTTACACGTTAGCAAAAGAAACTGTTGAAGTATTTAGTCATTTAGGTTTTAATGAAAACGAAATTAGAGAATTATTAGATAATCATTCGGTAAAAACTAATTTGTATTATATTATAACCTCAAATATGGGTAAAATAGAAAACTGCCTTTCCAAAATTGGAAAAAAAGCGGAATTTGGGAACAAATCTTTTGCTTTTACAAGCGAATTAATAAAAATTATTAAACCAAAATATGTGATTTGTGAAGGCAAAACGGTCTTTAATGCTATAAAATCGTTTTATGATAATAAAAGTGATTATGAAGAAATTTGGAGTGAAGATGTTGGAATGCTAAAAATTAAAGATTCTGATTTAATTTATTTTGGTTATTCAAGAAATCTTAATAAGCATAACAATATCAAGAATATAAAAGGATTTGCAGAGATAATTCGACCATATTTTAGTAAAAATGATTTATGATGGAAGACGAAATATTCAATTCAGTTATAAAAAGCATACCCGAAGTTATTGAAAATCCAAAATTTGAGTTGCAAATTCAAAATTCGGAAAACAAAATCATTGCACAAGTTGCTGGTATGTATGCAAAATCGGATATTCAATTTGAAGAACTTTACAATGAAATTAATAAAAAATGGTATAAGGTAAATGCTTTGCCCGAAAGAAAAAAAGAAACAATGAGCAATTGGTGGGCAAGAAATATTGCGGTTGAATATTTAGCAAAACAAAAGAGAACAAATGGCTAAACAACAGTTTATAAAAAGATATTTTCTTATCATTAGTAAATTGAAAAGCAAACGATGTTCTTTTGCCGAAATTCAAGAATTTCTAAAAATTCAATCTCAAAATGATGAAGAAAATTATGCAATAACATTAAGAACATTTCAGCGAGATATTAAAGAAATTAAATCTATTTTTGATATAGAAATTGCCTATAATCGTTCGGAAAACCTATATGAAATTCAACACGAATTTAACGAAAGTAGAAATGTGAGAATAATGGAAACTTTAGAAATATATTATGCTTTGAGTATGAAAGAAAGTATATCCAAACATATTCTATTTGAAAACAGAAAACCATTTGGAGTAGAAAATTTCCAAACACTTTTATTCGCAATAAAAAATAATTTTGAAATTAAATTTTTAGAAGAACAATTTTGGGAGGATTGCGAGGATAAAATTACACAACTCGTTCAGCCATTAGCACTAAAAGAGTTCAAAAATCGTTGGTATCTTATTGCAAATAATTCAAAAAATGCAGTTCAAAGATATTGCTTAGACCGAATTTCAAAAGTTGAAGTTTCAAATAAAAAATTTGAAATAGCTAATTCAATTGATTTTGAGCGTTTATATAAAAGCAGTTTTGGAATTATTTTAGAAGAAGATAATCCTAAAAAAATTATATTATCGTTTTCTTACGAACAAGGTAAATACATAAAATCTTTGCCATTGCATCATTCACAAAAAGAAATTATCAATACAATTGACGAATATAGAATTGAATTGTTTCTTAACATAACCTATGATTTCACTATGGAACTACTTTCGTTTGGTGAAGAAGTTAAAGTTTTAGAACCAAAAGAATTACAAAATGAAGTTAAAGAGAAGTTAAAAAAAACGCTCAAACAATACGAAAAAGAATAAAACCATCAGTTAACAGCAGTTTGCAAAAATGGCGGGTTTAGTGCTTTTTTAGAAACTTTTGTGCTTGTTGAAACTTCAGGAATTTTTAGTAACTTTGGTGCTAGAAATCCGCCACTTCTGCAAGCTGCAAAACGTTAACTGATAGCTTCCGAGCTACACGAAACGCAAACAAAACGAACTAAAAAAAAATAAATAATAAAGTAAAGAAGAAATAAAAAGGTTTTTTTGCTACCGCAAAAAAACCTTTTTATTTCTTCTTTTTTATGATATATATTAAAAAAAAATCACATAAAAAAACTAAATTTGCTGATTGACAAATTTAAAATGATAAAATGATAAATAAAGACAACTTAAAAGAATTACTCAAAGTTTTAAACTTTGACGAGAAAGACGATGTTTTTAGTAAAGTTTATCACGAAAACCCGAACGCCTATCTTAAAGTAAATTTTAAGAAAAATATACTTATTTATCCAATAGATAAAGGATTTACTGTAAATGGTGAGTTTACTTGTAACTTCACATCTGACGAAAATTTTGTAGTTTTTGAATGTATTAATAGACTTTTTGAAAAAGGATATAAACCAGAACATATTGAATTAGAACCAAAATGGAAAGTTGGACATGGTGCTAGCGGTGGTCGTGCAGATATTTTAATAAAAGATAATTCAGGAAAATCATTGCTTATTATCGAATGTAAAACTGATGGATATGAATTTAAAAAAGAATGGGAAAATACAAAATTAAACGGTGGACAGATGTTAACTTATGCAAAACAAGCAGGTTCTACTCAATATGTTTGTTTATACTCTTCTGACTTTGAAGCACAAAAAATAAGTTATAAATCAAATATTATATCTTTAAAAGATAACATTAATTTATTAGAAAGTTTAATTGATAAAAAACCAATGTCTTTTGCCGAAGCAAAAGCACTTGAGGTTGAAGACGTTTATAATGCTTGGAAAAACACCTACAATTTATACTTTGAAACTAAGGGTATCTTTGAAAGTGACATAGAACCTTATAAAGTAGGTAAACAAAAACACAAATTAAAAGATTTAAATGAAATTGGCAGTAAAGACATTCAAAGTAAATACCATGAATTTGCCAATATAATGAGACGTTATAATGTTTCAGGACGTGAAAATGCTTTTGATAAACTGGTTAATCTATTCTTGTGTAAAGTTGTTGATGAATACGAGAATCCTGATGATTTAAAATTTTATTGGAAAGGAATTGCAAATGACAGTTATTTTGAATTACAAGACAGATTGCAAGTTTTGTATCAGGTAGGAATGGATAAATTTTTAGAAGAAAAAATAACAAACGTAAACCGTTCAGAAATAGTCAATGCATTTAGGTATGTAAGAAAAGATCCTGATTCAACACAAGAAACCATACTAAAATATTTTAGACAACTAAAATATTTTAAAAACAGTGATTTTTCATTTATTGATGTTCATAACGAAGGGTTATTTTATCAAAATTCTATAGTATTGTTGGATGTTGTTAAAATGCTACAAGATATACGTCTAACATCAGACACACAAAATCAATTTTTAGGAGATATGTTCGAAGGATTTTTGGATAATGGTGTAAAACAATCAGAAGGACAATTTTTTACACCAATGCCAATCGTGAAATTTGTAGTAAAATCACTTCCACTCGAACAACTGATAATCAATAATGAAATGCCACCAAAAGCGATAGATTACGCTTGTGGTGCTGGACATTTTTTAAATGAATTAGCTTTAGAAATTAAACAACATGTTGAAGTAAAAAAAGAACTTCCAATAGAAGAATACTACAAACAAATTATTGGAATCGAAAAAGAATATAGATTGTCAAAAGTATCAAAAGTTTCCGCTTTTATGTACGGTCAAGATGATATTAAAATAACATATGCTGACGCATTGGGGAAAGACACAAAAGTTGATGATGAAAGTTTTTCAGTTTTAGTTGCTAATCCACCTTACAGCGTTAAAGGTTTTTTGCTAACGCTCTCTGATGAAGAAAGAAAAAGATACGAGTTAACAAGCACTATTGATAATAAAAGCATAATAAATAATAATTGTATTGAAGCTTTTTTCATTGAAAGAGCAAAACAACTTCTTAAACCAGGAGGTGTTGCAGGAATTATTTTACCATCTTCAATATTATCTAACGAGAGTAATATTTATGTGAAAACTAGAGAAATAATTTTAGAATATTTTGACATAGTTTCAATTGTAGAATTTGGTTCACAAACTTTTGGCAAAACAGGAACAAACACTGTTACATTGTTTTTGAGAAAAAAAATTGATAATCCAGCACCATCAAATCATTGGAAATATAGAGTGGAAAGTTGGTTTAATAATAATGAATCTGAAAAAATATATGAAGATAATTATAAAATTATTGAATACTGCAAACATATTGGCATTGACGAAGCAGACTATAAAACTATATTGGATGGTAATCCTAATGAAAAATTACTCGCAACTAATATGTTTTTAGATTACAAAAAAACTTTTGAGAATCAGAGTGAAATTAAAAACCTATTGAAGCAAAGAACGTACAAATTAAAAACAATTGTTGAACAAGTTAAAGAAATAAATAAAAGGTTTACATTGTTTTTACAAAGCATAGAAAAAGATAAACTTTATTTTTTTGTAATTGCTTCTGAAAACAAACAGCCAGTATTAGTGGTTAAGTATGGAATATCTACAAAAGAGCAACAAGAATTTTTAGGATATAAATGGAGTAGTGCAAAAGGTAATGAGGGTATAAAATATATAAATCAAAATTTAACTTCTATAGATGCTGAGGATGAAGAAGCTAAAGAAATGCTTGAAAAACTTTATGGACTTCAAAGTGTAAATACACCTTTATATAATTCACAAAATACTAATGACGAAAATAAAATTAATAAATATATTCTAGATAACTTTAATAATTTGCCAAATTTTAATGTACCAGATGATTTAAAAAAATATGTTTCATTTCACAATTTAACCAATATGTTAGATTTTGAAAGAACGGATTTTAACAAGCAGATTGTTTTAACACCTAGAAAAAATATACCAATTATAATTAAGAGCAAATGGGACTTAATTAAACTTGAAAACTTAATGGATATTGGAAGAGGCGCATCACCTAGACCAATTGAACAATTCATAACCAAAAATAAAAACGGCGTTAATTGGATAAAAATCGGAGATGTAGAAGTCGGTGCTAAGTATATAACAAAAACCGAAGAGAAAATCACACTTGAAGGTGCTGAGAAATCTAGAAAAGTCAATAAAGGCGATTTTATTTTATCAAATTCCATGAGCTTTGGCAGACCTTATATTCTTAAAATTGATGGTTGCATACATGACGGTTGGTTACTACTTTCTAAAATTGATATTCGTATAAATACAGATTATTTGTATTACATATTATCTTCAGAAGACACACAAAACCAATTTAATGAAAGCGCACTTGGTGGGGTGGTTAAAAATTTAAATACTGACCGAGTAAAGACAACTTTAATTCCATTACCACCAAAAAAAATTCAAGAGAAAATAGTTCTTGAATGCTGTAAAATAGATGAAGATGTAATTATTGCTGAAAAAGGAATTTTAGACATTGATCAAAATGTATGGAATTTTATAAATGACAATATAATTAATTCAAATTATCCTGAAATCAAAATTGGCAATCTTACAAAAACCACATCAGGCGGAACACCATTATCAACAATTAATGATTATTATTATCAAGGTGACATTCCTTGGGTAAACAGTGGCGAAGTAGCTCAAGGTAATATTTACAATACTAAAAAATTTATTACAAAATTAGGACTAGAAAATTCTAGTGCTAAAATTATGCCTTTAGAAACTGTTCTACTTGCGATGTATGGTGCAACAGCAGGAAAGGTTGGAGTATTAAAAATAGAGGCTTCATCAAATCAAGCAGTTTGCGGAATTTTGCCAAATGAGAAATTTAATTCTAAATTTTTGTTTTATCAATTGCGTAATATGTATGAATACCTATTAAGTTTAAGAACAGGAATAGCAAGAGATAACCTCTCACAAGATAAAATAAAAGCTATTAAAATTAAATTACCTGATATGAAAACCCAATTACAACTTGTAAAGCGAATTGAACAAATGGAACAACTTAAATTAGATTATGAAAATATAATAGTTTCATCAAATATTAAAAAAAGGAATGTAATGGAAAATTTTTTGCAATAAAGTTTAAATTTAGCACAAAAAACAAATAATAGATAAAAACTATTATCTATTTTTGAATTTTAATTAACCCTCTAAAAACCAAAAATATGGCTTCTACATCAGAAACAGGACACGCAAAAAATGTTGCAAATCTACAAGATTTAATTTCATTCGTAACAGGTTACGGTGTAACCTAAACCCAACCAAAAACGCATTGAAATTGGCACAGCTTACGGCATTAGCAACAGCTTCAAAAACAAGTTTAGCCGATGTTGTTACAAAAAACACAGCATATAATAATAAAGTCAACGAAAGAGTAAACGCTTTCAGCGGTTTAAAAGTTCTTTCAACCCGTTTAGTAAACGCATTAGAAATTACCGATGCAACAGCACAAGTTATAAAAGGAGCTAAAGGTTTTAATCGCAAATTGCAGGGCAAAAAAGCATTAACAAACGCAACACCAATAGACCCAAACACACCAGCACCGACAACCATTTCAACAAGCCAACAATCTTACGACCAACAAATACAACATCTTGCAGGCCTAACCTCTGTTTTAATTTCAGAGCCAAGTTATTCACCAAACGAAACCGAATTAACAACTGCAACGCTCACAGCATTGTAAGCCAATTTAACCAACAAAAATAACGAAGTAGCAACGGCATACACAAACATAAGCAATTCAAGAATTGCAAGAAACACTACATTATACGGAACAGACACAGGATTAGTTGAAATAGCAACCGAAGTAAAGAAATACATCAAATCATTATACGGAGCATCAAGTCCATAATTTGCGCAAGTAAAAGGAATAGAATTTAAGAAAGGGAAAAATTAATATAACGCTAAACAGAAAAGTACCACCCACTTTTAAGATTATGCAAAGGGCTAAAAGAAATATACTAAACGCAGAAAGGTTTGTTTGCTTCGCAAACAAACTTATTTCTACCGCAATAAGAATTATCTTCTCTGCGTTTAGAATTATTCAAACCACGGAAAGAAATATGGCTTCCGCATTTAGAATTATGCCTTCCGCAATTAGAAATATAGCTTCCGCAAACAGAATAATAACAACCGCCAAGTAGAAACAAAAAAAAAGCCATCAGTTAACAGCGGTTTGGCGCAATTGGGGTTTTAGGCAAATTTTAAAGTTGGTTTTGTACTTGGAAGTTGGTTTTTTAATCGATACATTTGGCTAACCAAATCCCCAACTGACGCCAAGCCACGGGACGTTGTGCGAGATTATAAAAAATAACCATAAAAAATAACGAATGAAGAATTTCTTTTTTAATAAAGTAGAAAAAAATATTGATACGAATTTTACACAACTAATAATATCCCTTTCATTAGGTGGTTTAAAAATTTTTATTTTATTTATGTTAATTGGTATAATTAGTGGTTTAAGGCATTTATATGATTTTAAAAGTGATGACAAACTATTCTACTCAATTATATCATTTTCGACAACTATTTTATTTTTTATATATATTGTTTTTAACAGAATACCTAATCAATCTATTGTGTTTTCAAACTATTTAAAATCAAACAAATTAAAGAAAATCGAAATAAAAAACCAAAATAT
Source organism: Bacteroidota bacterium (assembly GCA_043769905.1). GTDB lineage: Bacteria > Bacteroidota > Bacteroidia > Flavobacteriales > Flavobacteriaceae > Flavobacterium. The sequence goes on along the minus strand of JAYVIW010000024.1, from coordinate 11,820 downwards.
TAAAACACCAATTATCGAAACAAATAATTTGTTAAATAACAATAGTAATATGAGTCATAAATTTATATTTTCAAAAGCAGAAAAAAGAACTGTAATAGTTTTAATGTTAATAAATAGTTTTGCGCTATTCGTAAATTATTTTGGTCTTTCCTACAGAATTGACAAAACTGCTGATTTGTTTACTAATTCAACTGGAATTAAAGGTAATTATTATCATTATCCTTATGATGTAGGTTACAGTAACAATTCAAATCATTTCTACCCATTAGTTGATTTTACAAGCAATAATTATCCTGAAGGATTTTTCTTTAAAGGAATTTTTGCATACTATGATACAACTGAATTCATAGTGTACACGTTATTAATTTTTGGTTTTGTTGTAATTAAAAAAATATGGTAAAGATTGTGAATGATAAAAATAATTGTATATTTGTTATTGTAAAAAACTATGTTATGAAAACCTTTTTTAGAAATAAATCGCAAAAAGAAAATGACTTTGATAAAATTAAAGTAACATCAAACGGAACTTTCTTTATGAAAAGTAGTGATATTTTTGATGATAAAGATAGTTCGTTAAAATTAATAGCTAAGTTAAGGCAGTCTGTTGAAATCTATAGTGCTAGAAGTGTGGTTAGTATTTCAAAAACAAAATAAAAATGCCTAAATTTGATTTATTACTTTTACCATTACTTGGAGGTTATATTTTTTTAATAACATTTTTTCTAACGAAGTTTTATCATCAAAGAATTGAAAGACAAAGATTGATTTTCAATTCTTCTATATTAGCAGTACTTTTATCTCTTTTAATATTAAGTTTAGATAAATATATTTTTAAAACATACCTCTTAAATTGTAGAGAGTTTTTTGGAAAATTAAACCCAATTGAATATGAAGGTTTAAACGAATCAATACTAATCTTTTTATCAGCGTATCCCGTAGCAAAAATTTTAAACTTTATAGGAACTAAAAAAAGAGCATTATCTTATGTAGTTAATAAGTGGGGAAATGATTTTGAGAAATTATTTTGGAATTCCTTAAAATCAAAAAATGACGAAGATAAATTACTTAAGGTTACAACTAAAAGCAATAAAGTCTATGTAGGTTATGTAAATAAAATTTCAGAACCAATTGATAACTCACATATAACAATAATACCTAATTTTAGCGGTTACAGAGATAAAGAAACACAACAATTTAATGTAACAACAGATTATTTAAATGTTTTAGAACACTACATTAATAATGGAGAACAGAAGTTAATCGATAAAAAAATGGGAGTTATCATTCCAATCGTAGAAATTGTAATGGTTTCAAAATTTATACCAGAAATTTTTGATAGATTTAATAACTCAGAAATAAAAGAAACTGAAAAATAACCTCGCACAACAGCGGTTTTAAGAAATGGCGACATTAGTCTGTGCCACAAAGTAAAGGCTAAAATTTATTAATCAGTGTGTACTTGGAGTGTTTGGGTCTTAAATCATTCGCCACTTCTTAAAGCCACGAGAACGTTAGGCGGAAATTCCTCCGCCTAACAGGCGGGAACTTCGCCTAACTCGAGCTTTGCAAAAGCAAACCCCTTCGCAAAGCTCCCGCCTGTTAACTGTCATTCTCGCTCAAAATTCCGGAAAATAGAAATGTAGAAAAAAATTCAATAAAAAGTATTAGTTTTGCGATTGAATTATAACGATGAGAATTAGATGAAAAATAAATATGTTGACTTTATTTCTGACGAACATTTGATCAATTGCATTGCAAATCTTCATAAAGCGTATTTAAAAGCGAAGAACAATATCACGAAAAAGAACTTTTACAGCAACAAAGTTGATACTATTAAATTGACTTTCGACGCTCAATTCAACGATATCAATCAAGAAAGTTTAATTCAAGCCGAAATATTACGCCAAATCGATAAATCTATAAACAATTCTATCGGAACTTTTCACGAGCAAATTTTGGGAGGAATTAAAGGTTTTCAAGTTGGAAATTTAAGCGGATTTGACATAAAAGCAAACGATGATACTTTGTTTGCAGACATAAAAAACAAACATAATACAATGAACAGCAGTTCGGCAGAAAGTTTATTTCAAAAATTGAAAACTTATGCTGACAATTATAAGCAAGCCAAATGTTACTGGGTTCAAATTCTTGCAAAAGGAAGTTTCTGTGAATTATGGAAAGGAGAAATAAACGGAAAAGAATATAGTCACAGTAGAGTTTACAAAATTTCTGGCGACCAATTTTATGCTTTGCTTTCGGGAAAAGAAAACGCACTTTTTCAATTTTACAAAGTATTGCCTTCGGCAATAAACGACTATTTGAATTCGATTGAAAAAGGCGATAAAATTAAAGCAAATTCTGCTTTGGACGAAATAAAATCAGAAACTAAATCTTCGAAAAGAACAATTTTAGACCAAATTACTTTTGAAAATTATAGTTATTATCTTGGTTTTGACAAATTGTAATATTTATTCAAAAACTTAATAATCGAGTAACCAACTTCTTTCCCAAGGTTTACTGGAACGGCGTTTCCAATTTGTTTGTATTGTTGCGCAATCGAACCTTCAAATTTCCAAGCATCTGGAAAAGTTTGAATTCTCGCATATTCTCGAACCGTAAACGGTCGAGTTTCTTCGGGATGACATCTTTCCGTTTGCTTTTGCGCTGGACTGCAAGTTAGAGTTAAACAAGGTTCGTCCCAACCTATTCGCCTTGCTATTCCAGTTTTTCCACCACCAAGATGAAAACTTCCGCCCATAAATTCTTTTTGAATTTCTAAAGGTAAATCACGCCAATAACCTTTTTGTGGAACTAAATCTAAAACATAAATTTTACTTTTCGGGTACTTTGAACCTTCAGATTTTGGAACGTTGCAATCAAACAATTCGCCTTTTTTAAGAGCATCTTTTAAATTATAGATTTTTTTGTATGGTTTGGGATATTCATATTGCAAATCAATATCTTTTCTAATTCCAACAACGATTAAACGTTCACGCTTTTGCGGAACATTGAAATTTATTGCTTTCAAAACTTGAACAGGAACCACATTATAACCAATTTCATCAAGAATTGAAATCATTCCTTGCAAAGTTTTTCCATTTTCGTGACTTAACAAACCACGAACATTTTCGCCAATACAAATTGGCGGATTTACTTCTTTTACGGCTCTAGCAAATTCGTAAAACAAAGTTCCACGAGCATCAGCTAAACCAAGTTTTTTACCAGCATAACTAAATGCTTGGCAAGGAAAACCACCAGTTACAACATCAACTTTATTTTGATATTCAGAGAAATCAAACGATTTTATATCACCTTCCAAAACATTCCAGTTTGGACGATTATTTCGCAAAGTTTGACAAGCCCATTTATCAATTTCATTTAACGCAACACATTTTAAACCAGCCTTTTCCATTCCAACCGCCAAACCACCAGCACCAGCGAACAATTCTAGAACGGTGTAATCATTATGTGGTTCAATATAATTTGAAACAGTTTCTTGAATATCAGTATCCAAAAAGTCAGCAAACAAAGTATCTACATCGGATTTTCGATAAACTCGATAATTGCTCATCGGTTCACGAACCGCAGATAGTTTGCCTTCTTTGTCCCAACGACGTAAAGTTTCTTTACTTTTACCAATATATTCGGAAGTTTCCGAAAGTGTCAAATAATCATTCATAACCAAATTGTTTAACCTTACACAATGGTTACAAATTTAAAAGAAAAATTGGAATAAAAAAACAAATAAAAAAGAAAAAAAGAACGACAGTTAACAGCGGTTTGCAAAAATTGGGGTTTTGGTCTTGAATTTACACATTGTTTTGTACTTTTGAGGTCAGTGATTTACTGAAAGTTCGGGCTAACCAAATCCCCAACTTCTGCAAGCCACAAAACGTTAACTGTTATACCAAAAAAAATCCCGGAAACGAAATCATAAAAGGAAAGTTTAAAGAAAATTGATTAGTTTTGTAATATGAAAACTAAAAAATTAAACTTATATATTGATACTTCAGTAATTGGAGGATTTTTTGACGTCGAATTTGAAGATGAAACAAAAATCTTATTCCAAAGTATTTTAAATAATGAGTTTCACGTTATTTACTCTACTGTAACAGAAGACGAATTAATAAATGCACCCGAAAAAGTTAAAGAATTATTGAACTTAATTCCAAACGAAAATAAAACAAGAATTGAATTGACCGAAGAAGCCGTAATGCTTGGCGACACATATATAGCAGAAAATGTAGTTGGTAAAACAAGTCGTGAAGATTGTTTTCATATTGCTTTAGCAACAATACATAAAGCAGATATTTTAGTAAGTTGGAATTTTAAACATATTGTCAACGTAATGAGAATAAGAGGTTATAATGCTGTAAATTTAAAATTAGGATATTCAAACATTGACATTCGTTCACCTAAAGAAATTATAAATTATGAAAACTAAAGAAAAAGCAATCAAAGGATTTAAAGCTGTAAATTTTATGCGTGAAGTTCGTGACCAAATAAGTAGCGAAATAAAAGATATGAACTTTGCGGAATTAAAAAAATATTACGAAGAAAGAAGGTTGAAATTAGCAACTAAATAGAAGGTACAACAGCTAACAGCGGTTTGCTGAAATTCGGTTTCAGGCTTTCAGAAAGTTAGTTTTGTACTCGAAAAGTTCAGGTTTAATTGAAAGTTTTATTTGTACTTTTCCCCAACTTCTGCAAGCCGCGAAACGTTAGGCGGAAATTCCTCCGCCTAACAGGCGGGAACTTCGCCTAACTCGAGCTTTGCAAAAGCAAACCCCTTCGCAAAGCTCCCGCCTGTTGTAGGCAATTATACCGCAGAATGAAGAAACTAACGCAAATGAAGAAAATACCAATACTATCAATATTAATTTTAATTACACAAAATATCTATTCTCAAAACTTTGGAGAATTTCCGAAAATTGAAAAAGAAAAACTTCAAAGAGATTTAGATTTATTACATCAAGGCTTGGATAAGTTTCATTCTGGAATGTATTGGTATACCCCAAAAGATAGTGTTGATTTTGCTTTTAATATTGCAAAGAATAAAATTAATAGCGACTTAAATGTTCTTGAATTTCATAAAATAATCGCACCATTGGTAGCACTTTCAAAAGAAGACCATACAGATATCTTTTTGCCTAAAGATATCAAAGAAGAAATATTTATAAATGAAAACATTAAATATCTACCATTAATAGTAAGGTTTTTAGACACAAAACTTTATTGCATTCGTAATGGTTCCGATAATACTGAAAAAATTGAAACTTTCGAAATAGAAGAAATAAATGGAGAAACGCCGATTGAGATAGCATCAAAAATTGGAAATTTATTTGCTTCTGATGGTTATATCAAAACTTTGAAATATGATGATTTAAGTGGGTTTGGCTTTTCAAGATATTACTATTATTATTATGGTATTCTTGAAAATTACAAAGTTAAATTTAAAGGAATTGCAGAACCAATGAACTTCAAATCATTATCGATTAACCAAATCAATATCAACTTAAAAAAAAGTACAAATATTGTTAAAGAAAAAGTCGAAAAAGAACCTTTACAATTTGAAATAATTAATTCAAAAACAGCTTTAATAACTATTAATACATTTCACAATCCTGAAATTAAAAAGAAAAGTAAATACAAGACATTGAGAAAGTTTTTGGCTTTTAGTTTTTATGAAATAAAAGAAAAAGGCATTGAAAATCTAATAATTGATATTGCCGAAAATGGTGGTGGCACAGAAGGAAATGAAGGGTTACTATATTCTTATTTTGGCGACAACTATCAAAAATATAAAAAAGTTAGGGTAAAAGCTCAAAAAGTCATTCTTGACAATGGAATAGATAAACCAATACAACTTAAAACATTTGGCTTTTTGGAGAGAATTTTTACAAACAAGAAAATGGATGATGGCAGTCTTGAACGAAAAAATGGAATTGGTTTTGGACTTATGGCTTATAAAAAATCACCAAAAAATAAATTTAATGGAAAAGTTTATGTATTAATTAGTCCGATAACGTATTCTGGTGGTAGTGAGTTTTCAAATATGATGTATTCAAAAGGTTTAGCAACATTTATAGGGCAAGAAACAGGCGGTGGATATTTTGGCAACACAAGCGGATATGTAAGATCATTAACTTTACCAAATTCTAAAATTATTATTGATATACCAGCAATACAATTTGTAATGAACGTTGAACCAAAATTACCATTTGGAAGTGGAGTAAAACCACATTATGAATTAATCCCGACAATAAACCAATATATAAATAGAGAAAATGTTAATTTAGAATACGCTCTAAAATTGATAAATGAAAAACAATAACTGCCTACAACAGCAGTTTGCAAAAATGGCGGGTTTTGGGCTTAATTTTAAGTTGGTTTTGTACTTGCAAAGTCAGTGTTTAACCGAAAGTTTAGGCTTCCTTAATCCGCCACTTCTGCAAGCTGCGAAACGTTAGCAGAAACCCACGAGCGACACGAAACGCAAAAACACAATAGAATATACAAATTGTTAATAATAAAATTACATTATTTAATATCAAATAATTAGCTTTACTAAAAATTTAATACAATGAAAAACCTAATCTCAATACTAATAATTAGCACAATTTTAAGTTGTTGCTCAAAAGATTCAAACGTTATTGGCAACCCAGCTAGCGACCAACTTCCGCCTGAAACCCAAATTGGAGCAAACACAGTTGGCTGTTTAGTTAACGGTAAAGTTTTTTTACCAAAAGCGCAAGGTATTAACCCAGAAGTTAATTGTTTTTATCAATTAATTAATGGCGAATATTTTTTTAATATGGCATTTTCTGATTTAACAAACAGTTCAAGTCCTGCTGTTTCAGTTCAAAATAGAAAATCAGAATTGATTGTTGGTCAAACATATATTTTAAACAAAAATATTGATGACAATGGGGATTTTTCTGGTGGAGGAGGAATATATTTTCCAAACCCAAGTAATATTTACAGAACAAACAATATTAAAACAGGCGAATTAAAGATAACAAAACTTGACCAAATAAATTTTATTGTTTCAGGAATATTTTGGTTCGATGCAATTAATTCATCAGGAGAAGTAGTAGAAATTAGACAAGGGAGATTTGACTGGAGATATTAATTTAAACAAAAGAAATATGTAAACTCTAAAAAAAAAGGAAGGACTTCTAATAAATAGAAATCCTCCACAGCTAAATTAAAAAACCTTCAAAAATTTATTAATTCAAATCAAAAGTATGAAAAATTATTTCTTCAAACTGTTATTTGCTTGTTTTTTAACAGCAACAAGTTACAGCCAACAAGTCAACAACACCGAGTTTAAAACCAAAACATTGCAAGTTTATCAAAATCTTGATAAAAATAAAGTGCCGCACGGTATTTTATTAGATTTTGGAATGGAATTTACAAACCTAAAAGCATTCAATGGAACACTTACTGATTCTACATTTACAACCTCACAATCAATGTCCGATATTTACAAAACATTGTTAATGTGCAGAGTGCGTAGCAATGTAACAACAGGTTTCATAACTCCACAAGAATATGCAACTCGGTGGTACACACAGCGAACGAGTGGCGTAATGATTTTAAGCGGACAATATTTCAAATACAGTCGCTTTGCAGACAATGCCTATCCTAGCAAACTTAATTACAGCAACAATCAATTTTCAGATAAATTTATTGGCGCAACTTGGCAAAATCCTTACGAAGAAAGACAACTTTTTGCAATGACTCCAGCCATTTCAACATATAAAGGTTTGCAATTAAATGTAAAACTGCCAACCAATTTATTTATGTCAAACTATCCAACAACAATTCAGAATATCCAAATCGATTTTTCAGATGGTTTAGGTTATAGAATCGTTGCTTATGATCAATTAGTAAATGTCAATTATACCCAAGAAAACACATATACTTGGAAATACAAAATCACGTTAACCAACGGACAAACTATGTTGTCACATTCAAAAGTAGTTATAGAAAATGGTTTGAATGCTACCGAAATAGGCAGTCCTGCATTATTATCTTCACAGTCATCAACAGCAACATCCCAAGCGGTTGCGCTTCCACCCGACCCAGCACTAGCTCCATATTTTAAAAGAACAATAACTTCTACTACTCAATATTTAGGATTTAACGCTAGTGCAACGATATATATTCGATATGCAAATGGTGGCAGTACAATCAGAAAACCATTAATAGTTGCCGAAGGATTTGACGATGGAATTATTTTGAAACCTGAACAAGAAGCAGGTAGTAATAATATTAACGTATTTTTAAATTCAGTAATATTATCATCATCAAATTTACCAGCAGAAATGAACACTTACGATATTATTTACGTTGATTGGAACAATGGCGTAACATTTTTACAACGCAACGCCTATGTTTTGCAAGAAGTTATAAAATGGGTAAATCAAAACAAAACCACAACAACCCAAAACGTAGTTTTAGGGCAAAGTATGGGCGGACTTATTGCTCGTTATGCTTTGAAAGATATGGAAAACCGTAATTTGCCACACGATACAAGATTATACGTTTCACACGATGCACCACATTTGGGAGCAAATACACCTTTAAGTGTACAATTATCCGCAAGACATTTGCGCAATCTATATGTTAACACACCTGTTGCACTTGCAACAGCCGAAATAATTATACCATTAGCTTATAATTTTGCCGAAGGATTTTCATCAATCATAAACTTGTTTGGTGGTAATACATCAGTACCACCAAATATAACGCCATTGCAAGCATTTTCATTAGCAGACACACCTGCAACAAGACAAATGACTTACAATTGGGTAAATACTTCAGGTGGTATTAATAATGTTATCCACGATGCTTGGCAACAAGATTTAGCATCAATAGGTTATCCAGCTGGAACAGTTGCAAAACCAGTTCGAAGCATTGCCATTGCTAATGGTAGCGAATGTGGAATCACTCAAACTGATAATGGAAACATAATGAGTTATGTTAAAGATGCAGGACGAGATACATTTCTGTCTAACTACATTGGTTTACTTGATGCTGTCTATGGAACTTTATTACTTAATCCAGTTATTGTTGGAGTAGCTTTACTGCCTGGAAGCTCTTATTGGAAAATTGATTTTCAATGTAAATATATGACTTCACTAAATCAAAATAAAAGCATTTATAACGGATATATTGGATACAAGAAAAAAGTGTTTTGGTTTATTCCAGTTTCAATTGCAGTCACAGACGTCAATATTACCCAACCAACTGGCAAATTTCCATTTGACATATATGGAGGTGGTCAGCAACGAACAAATCCTAATCAATTGCCTTTAAGCGGAATAGTTTCAAATACATTTGGTTTTATTCCAACAGCAAGTTCATTAGATATTGGAAAATATGTAACTCCAATAAATGATTCTGATTACAGACGGACATTTGTTGGAGCACAACCACCAATTGCACCAAAAAATTCTCCATTCCAAAATTTTGTAACAGGTTTTGTTCAAAATAATCCGACAGCGAGTAATTCTCGACATATTAGTTTTAATACTAGAAACGGAAATTGGTTACAAACTGAATTAAATGTAACAACTCCAGATCAAGTTACTGATTGTTCATTTATTTGCGATAATGTTGTTCAGATAACAGGATCGAATAGTATGTGTACAAATGGCGAAACTTATTCGGTTAATTTACCTAGTTTTTTAACTCCTACTTGGTCAATAACTCAAGGAGCAAATTTGGTTACATTAATAAATAACGGTAATGGTTCTATAACATTAACCTCTGATAATTATAGTGGTACAATAACACTAGCTGTTTCTTTCGGTAATGGTATCTGTGGTAATAGAACGATAACTAAAACAATTTCAATTGGTAACAACATTTACAACTATAGCTTAACAAATATTGATAGTTATTGCGAAAGTCCTTTTCATTATTTTGTTTTACAACCAAGTAGTAACATTCCAGATCAAATCAATGGTATTTCAAATTTTTATCCAACATCTGGCATTTTTACAAGTCCAATAAACGGAAGCAACAATGTTATTTTAAGAACACCATACAATTATGTTGGCGGAGCAAGTTTTGAAGTATTAGCAACAAACAACAGTTGTGGTAAATTTAAATATACTTTTTCTATAGGTGGTATTCAAGATTGTCAATTTATTCAACCCGCACGAATTGCAAATACAAATACAAATTTTTATAAAGTATATCCAAATCCCTCAAGTAATTTGGTAAATGTAGAATTGAAAAATATAGAACAAAAACCAAATCAAAATGCGGTAATAATTGCAGAACTTTTTAATATGATGGGAGAAGTCAAAAGCAATGTATCTGTTAGAAATAATATTGCAACAATAAACGTTGCTAGTTTACCAAAAGGAATTTATGTTCTAAAAATCAATATTGATGGTATCATAGAAAGTCATCAAGTTGCAATAGAATAAGTTCAAAAAAAAAACATATTTAAAAGTAGTTTTTGGATTCACCAAAAACTACTTTTTTTTATTTTCAAAATTTATCCTCTGAATTGAAAAATTAAATATATTTGTCATATAACCCTTAAAAATCAAATAAATGGCTTCAACATCAGAAACAGGACACAACAAAAATGTTGCAAATTACAGTTCAGCAATTCAAATTTTAGAAGAAATGGGCGGTTTATACAACCCATCAAACGCAAATTTAAAATTGGCAACTCTTGACCCAATCAAAACCGACCTATCGGGAGTTATTAGCGTTTTAAATACTAAAAAACCAGTTTATAAAAATGCGGTAGCAGATAGAGAAATAGAAATTGCACCGCTTGGCAAAATATCTACTAGAGCATTAAACTTTGCTAAGTCATTAGATATTTCAGTAACAGACAAAGAAAATTTACAAAGTCAAGCAAAAAAAATTCGTGGCGATGCAAAAGCAAAAGTTGTAAATCCTGACACCGTCGAAGGCGATGCAATATCAACATCACAAATGTCTTACGATAGCCGAATTGCAAATCTTGACACATACACAAGTCAATTAGAATCGCACCCTGAATATGTGCCAAACGAAACAGATATACAAATAGTAAGTTTAAGAGCCTATCACCAACGCCTTAAAACATTAAGTGCCGATGTAAACTCGGCAGGAAATGCACTAATCACAGCACGAAAAAATCGAAACGACATACTATATAACAATCCGAAAAACGTAATACAAATAATCAAAGAAATAAAAGCCTACCTAAAATCATTAGGGACAGCAGGCGAACCATATTACAAAGCACTTGTAAAACTAAAATTCAAAGATTTACCAAAATAAAAGCAAAAAATAAAAGTAAAGTGCTACCGAACTTTACTTTTATTCATTGTGTAATTTGTTTTATTGAGTAGTAAAATACTATTATTAAATAATCAATTACAAATAATAAATAGCAAAACACTTTTAAGACATAGTAAAATACTTTTAATAAATAGTAAATTAATTTTAAGGCGTAGTAAATTACTTTTAACGTATAGTAAAATACTTTTAACGAATGGTAAAATACTATTACTAAAAAGTAAAAAACAAATATTGAATAATAAAACTAAAATAACGAGTAGTAAAAACAACATCACGAATAAATGGGCTTCTGCTAACAGCGGTTTGCAAAAATTGGGGTTTTGGTCTTGATTTTACACATTGTTTTGTACTTTTGTGGTCAGTGATTAATCGAAGTTTAGGCTAACCAAATCCCCAACTTCTGCAAGCCACGAGACGTTAGCCGTCAGTTGACCGCACAACTCAAAAAAAATGAAGTTTAACAATATAACGGAAATAGAATGATTTTTAAAGCAACATTAG
>JAYVIW010000023.1:0-35102 GCA_043769905.1 Bacteroidota bacterium | reverse complement strand
TAGCTAAATAAAATTTATTTATAAAAAAGATGTCTAAAAAAAATTTAGACATCTTTTTTTATTTTAAAAACTCTTTAAATTGATAATTTTCTTAATATTAAAATTATTATTTTACAATTCTTAGTTCTGAATTTAAATCATCCAAAATAGATTGCACAATAGTGAAATCGTTTTTATGAATTTTCAAAATAATACCTCCAAAAGCAATACTTGCAAATGGATTAGCATTAATTAAATTCTCGTTTTGAAACTAAAAAGAAATTCTTTCGTTTTGAAAATCTTCCATTTTTTGTAAATTAGTATTTAAGTTTATTGACTTATCCGTTTAATTAATATTCATTTTGGACGTCTACGATCCTTTTTTTAGCATTCTATCTGGCATTATTGAAGATATTTTCTTTCATAAAGCTGCAATTAAATCTCTAAGTAAATTCATTTATATAATTTTGAAGAGCTTCAACATAATGATGCATTCGTCTTAACCAGTCTTTAAAATTCATCACAACTTGGTACATTTTTGGAAAGTTTTCGCCTTTTTTCTCTGATGTACTATGTATCATATTAGGAAAAACTTCATCTAATTACTTATAACCGGTCTATTTATCTGTTGTTATATTGGCGTCTTTTGCTATTTTCTGCTCCATAAAACTGCCTAATTTTAAAACAGCTGAGTTGTCAATAGCTTTTGCATAGAAACGCCCATTTTATCGAGGATAAGTGTTTCAAATAAACTAAGTTCAGTTAGCGCATTGCCTATATTTTCCATGTCTTTTTTTTGGTAACTATAATCATTTATACTTATTAATAAAAAAGTATAAGTCAATGGTTTTATTAAGAAATAATGATGTATTGCAGGGAGCAATTCCAATGGAACGCCTTGCTATTTTGATTTATTAATTACCACAAGATTTAATAATAAATGCAGATCGACTTTATATTATGCACAGAGACTTCACGAAGGTCTTGGATCATAATTTCTCAAACTTGTATAAAATAAAAAATCCCATAAAAGATTTGTTTTCTTTATGGGATTTTATAGTTCATCAAAAATAATTATTCTTGTTTTACGTTACGCAATTGTTTTAATTTTTCTCTCAAAATAACCAATTCTTCTCGGTGTTTTTCGATGTTCTTGCGAACTTCAAGTACAATTGAATTTTCTTTTTTTGCATTTCTAGTATTCGTAAAAAATTGAATATTGTTTTCTAATTGAAAAATTTCTCCTTGGACTTCATCTATTTTTCGCATTAAGAAAACTTTTTCATTTTCGAGTTTTCTGGTGTCGTTGCTTTCGGAAAATTGTTCTATTCTGTTCGAGAAACGCATCATTTCTGTATCTTTTTTACTCAAACTAAGTTTTTCAAAAAGCGCATCTAGAATTTTGTTGAATTTACCTTCAATATGCCTCCGTTGCGTTGGAACACGACCAAACGTTTTCCATTTTTCGATATGTAATTTTATAGCATCAAGATCGGTTTTGTGGTCACCTGTCATTTCAAACTCCCTCATGGTTTCCATGTACGTTTTCTTTTGTTCAAACGCTGCAACCTCTTCTTCGTTTTCTTCGTTTTTATACTCTTTTAGTTTCTCGAAATAATGGTTGCAAGCCTCACGAAATTGTTTCCATAATTTATCTGAAACATTTCTTGGCACATGTCCAATTGTTTTCCATTCCTCTTGAATTTGCTTCATTATTGGAGTAGTAGCAATAAAATCTGTGCTGTCTTGTAACTCTTTTGCTTTATCAATTAGAGCTTGTTTCTTTTGTTGATTATCGTTTTGGTCTTTCTTAATATCTTTATAAAAAGAATTTTTCAAAACGTTAAAATCTTTAACGACAACTTTAAATGCTTGCCAAGTTAATTCGTTTACTTCGTTTGGAACTTTACCAATGGCAAAAAACGTTTCTCTTAAAGCTTCTACTTTTGCAACTTGTGCAGACCAATTGTTGTGAGTATCTACTTTTTCGGTAGCTAAGGCTTTCAATTGAGCAATTATTTCGTTTTTCTTTTCAAGATTTTCATTTTCGGCACTCCGTAATTTTTCGAAAATTGCTTCTCTTTTGTCGTGCATTTGTCTTGTCAAATCGCTAAATCTGTCCCAAACAATTTCTCGCTGGTCTCTAGAAACGGGCCCAATATCTTCTTTCCAAAGTTTGTGCAAGTCTTGCAATTCTCTAAAAGCTTGATTCACGTCTGGCATTTCAACTAATTCTTCGCAACGCTTTATAATATTAAGTTTTAAAACCAAATTGTTTTTAAAATCTATATCTCTAGCTTCACGATCTAAGTGCAAAATATCATAAAATTGGTCAACATAAAAATGATAGGTATTCCAAACGTGGTTGTATTTGTCTTTGGGAATCGAACCTGCATTTTTCCATCTGTCACGAATGTCATTGAAATGTTTCAACGAATTGCCAATATTTTCTTGCGAATGCAAAAGGTTTTTTAATTCATCTACCAAACCATTTCTAGTTTCAAGGTTGAATTTTAGGTTGTTTTCTAAACTCTTAAAATGCGTGTTTTTTCTATTTCGATAATCAGTATATAACTGGTCAAATTTTGTTTTCAAAGGAAAACTGTACTGAAAATCTTCATTATTTTCTGCACCAGAGTCTAGTTTTTCAGCTTCAAAAATTTGTTTTTTCTCATCAATGAATTGATAATATTTTTGGAGGAAAGCATTTTTTATGCCGTCAACATGGTCTTTGACCGACATTACTTTTTCAATCGCAGTCAATTTTGCTAATTCTTCAAATAAATCTTCCATTGTCATTGCTTCATAATCAAGCATTTCAATTTGGTGGCGTTCTTTTATAGATTCGTCTTCGCTTTCGGCTGCATTTTCGTTAGCAATAGATTCCATTGCATCAACAGTTTTATTGTCTGGTTTTGACCATGCAACGTCAGCTTCGTTCAGAATTTTAGATACTGATTCGGTTTCAGATTCAGTAGTCGCAAAAACATGTTCAACTTTGCGTTCTAAAACTTCTTTTTCTAAAATTTCCAAAGTTTCGGTTTCATTTGAAACCATTTCATCGAATGAAATCGATTCAACTTGCGAAATTTCTTTTATACTGGTAATTTTATCTGCAACAACTTCATTAGATTCTTCTAAATGGCTTATTGCTTCAACAGTATTTTCTATTGACTCATTTTCTAAAGAAACCGTTTCTTGCGATTGGTTTACTGCATTTCCATCTGTCTTTTCGTGTTGATTTGACAGGTTATCATTCGTTGCTTCTAACATTTTCAAAAATGTTTAGGGTTTATATTAAGTTGCTAATATACTAAAGTGTAATAGAATTACAAAGAAAAAAAAATCATTATGTTTTTTTGAAACAATCTGCTACTACTTTTATGTTTTTATATTAAATTAGTTTAAACAAGTCATAGTGCTGAAAGATTTTGCTTTTAATCTGATCTACGACTTTAAATTTTGTATAAAATTTTACTTTTCATTTTAAACCTTTTTATTTTATTTTAGTCTTACCATAAACAATTTAACAAATTACAAAAACATGAAAGATTTAAAAACATTAATTGCAGTAGTATCGTTTACAGTAGTTGCGGGAACCATCAACGCTCAAGAAGCTAAAATTGATAAAGCACCTATGAGCTTAGAAATGAAACAACAAATTAAGTTAGCCAGACAAAAATTGGCATTGACACCAGAACAAGAGCCAAAATTCAAAGAAATATCAATGAAATACGGCGAAAAAATGAGAGCTGTAAAAAACAGTGAGGGTGAAAAAAAAGCTAAATTGTTGCAAATGAAAGAATTAAAAGCAGCAAAAACTGAAGAAATGAAAGGCATTTTGACTCCAGAGCAATTTATGACTTATACTCAAATGAAAGAGGAAAGAGCAGAAATGAAAAAAGAGTTACGAAAAGTGAAATAGTTTTAGTTGAAAATTTTTAAAAATCTTTGCTGGCTACTGTTGCTGGCAAAGATTTTTTTATTTGTTCCAAATTTCCCAACTTTTTTCTGCTTGAAAAATTAGCATATCAAGTCCATTTTTACAAATTGCTCCTTTTTTTTTTGCTTTTTTAAGGAATTGTGTTTCTTCGGGATTATAAATTAAGTCAAAAGCGATGTGTTTTTCGGTAAAGTATTCGTAAGGCACTGGAGGAAATTCATTTATATTTGGACTTGTTCCGATTGGTGTACAATTAATAATTATTTGATAATTATCAAATGTTGTAGCATTAACTAACGTATAATCGATTACTTTATTACTATCTGATTTTCTTGAAACAAAACTATAAGTAATATTTAATTCGTCTAATGCATAAGCGATTGCTTTTGAAGCACCACCTGTACCCAAGATCAACGCTTTTTTATGATGTTGTTGGAGTAGTGGAGCCAATGCTTTTTTAAAGCCATAACTATCAGAATTATAACCTTTTAATTTAGATTTTTTTGTAAAACGAATTACGTTTACGGCTCCAATTTTGACTGCTTTTTTCGATAATTTGTTCAGATATGGAATTATACTTTCTTTGTATGGAATCGTAATATTTAGTCCTTTTAGGTCACGATTATCTTTAATAATTGAGGTAAATTGTTCTATTGAAGTAATGTCAAAGTTGTAATATTCACAATCTTGAAATGGTTCTTTTGTGAATTTTTGCGTAAAATATTTTTTAGAAAAAGAATAGTCAATATTTTTACCAATTAATCCAAATTTTTTTTTTGACATAATATATTTTGACACTAATTAATTTATTTTTATATTAATTAAAATTCGTATAATTAGTATTTAATTTATATTAATTTTTATGTTTTAATATTTCGGTTTGTACAATTTTTCTCTCCCAAACTACTGGAAATAATTCTTTTATAATTGTATGGTTTTTATAACTCAATCTTAAACCATTGCATAAATGAAATTTGCCTTTAAGAAGTTTGCCTGTCATATAGTTTAAACCTGCCAATCGGTATTCGATTTGAAAAGACTCAGGAAAAAATTCGGTAGCCAAAAGCAATGTATTTTTTGCCAAATCAAATTCGCCTTGAAACTGCAACACATCAACCCAAAACAGCCATGTGTCTAGTTGATTATCGCCAAATTCAACAGCTTTTCGATAGCCAAATTCTGCTTCTTCAAAAAAGTTAAGTTGCTTGTTTATTGTGGCATATCTTTTCCAATATAATTTATTTTCATTATCGATACCTAGTGCTTTGTTAACAAAATAGAGTGCTTTTGTATAGTTTTTCTCGCGTACGTAGAAATCAGTTATTGCTATCCAACCTTTGTCAAGTAACGGATCTTCATGAACTGTTTTGTTATAATATTTTAAAGCTGTGTTTTTGTTTCCCAATTTCTCATGACATTTGCCAATTCGCAACAAGGCATAAGATGTTGGATCGTCTAGTTCAATAGTTTTTTCATAACTTTCAATAGCACGTTGGTAGTCTTTTACTTTTTCAAAAGCTTTTCCCATTTCCATAAATGCACCTAAGAACTCGTCGTCAATATACGTTGCAAATTCAAATGCTCGAATAGCATTGTTATAATCTTTGATGTGATAATACAATCTACCTGCTTGGTGCCAGCCAATTTCGGCATAAGGATTTCGGTCTAAGTAGTCGTTCAAATAGACTAATGCTTCTTCGTTTTGATCTAAAAATTCATAACAATAAACGACATTATATATAGCAGTTTGTTCTTCAATGTCAACTTCAAGACATTTGGTAAAATAAATTTTTGCTTTCTCAAAATCGTCCATGAACAAATACTCCATGCCAATTAAGTTGTAAACATCAGCTAGATCATCTGTATATTTCAACGCAATTTCTAGCAATTCGATTGCTTTTGTATGGTTGTTTCTTTTAGATAGAACATTTGCTTTTTGAATATAAACTTCTTCGTTTGTTGGTTCTAGAATAAATAATTCGTTGAGTAATTTTTCTGCCGCATCAAGTTTTTCTTCAAATACTAGAATTTCTACCTGCACCAGTTTTAATCCTGCTGATTTTGGGTGCTGGTCTAGTGCTAGTTTTAATGCTTTTTTGGCCAAATTGGTTTTACCCATATCCAAATAATGCAGGATTATATCTTCGAATTCTTCTGAATCAAAAAACAGTACTTTATTGGTCTTCATCATTGATTCAAACTTCGATAATGATAAGTTATAATCGTCTTCTTCTTCTTCGCTTAATTGCATACTAATTGATTTGAAATCAGATATAAATTTACAGTTTTAAACTGATATGAAATGTTAAATTTTTTATATTGTCAACAATTTAATTAACATTTTTATTTGCAATATTTATTATAAAGTAGCTTCATATTTTTTACCAACTTCATTCCAATTAATGATAGTAAAAAATGCATCAATATATTTTTTTCTTTTGTATTGATAATCCAAATAATAAGCATGTTCCCAAAGGTCGAGTGCCAAAATTGGTTTTCCTTTTATGATTTGTCTTGGCATAAGCGGATTGTCTTGATTGGGCGTATTTGTAACTTTTAATTTTCCTGTTTTATCAACAATTAACCAAGTCCAACCTGAACCAAACTGTTTGGCTGCACTTGATTTGAAGGCCGCCACAAAATTATCGTAAGAACCAAAATCACGGTTTATTGTGCTTAATAATGTGTCTTTAGGTTGTTGAACATTTCGGGCACCAATTGATTCCCAGTAAATATTATGATTGTAATATCCTCCTGCATTATTTCGTAAAAACTCGTTCTCCATATCTAATTTAGATAGAATTTGTTCAATTGTTCTTTCAATTAAATCGGTATTTGCAATTGCTTTATTTAGGTTATTAGTATAAGTTAAATAGTGTTTAGAGTAATGATTTTCAAGTGTTAACGCATTAATATATGGTTGCAAAGCATCATACTTATAGGGTAATTTGATCATTTCAAATGTTCCTTTATCAGCTTCGACATCTTCAGGATTGCCAATTGAAATTTGCTGATTTTCGTTTGGTAGTGGAACCTCGACAACTTCGGTTAATTTTTTTCCGTTACAAGAAAATAGATTTAGTAGAATTAATATGAATATAATATTTTTCATAATTTATTTGTTTGTCAATGACAGAATTGCTTCAATATATTTTTCTTTAGCTTCATCGATAGATAAATGGCTTATTTGCATCCAAGCATTGGTTTTAAAAGCGTTTCGAAGATCTAAGTTTGAAATTTTTAGAGGATTTATTATACCAGATGTTGCTTGTTTATAAAAAGCATAACAACGCAATTGCACATCCTGTGGCAGCGAGGCCTGCGGAATTGATTCTGCAATAGCAACAGCTTCTATAAATCTAGTATCTAAATCTTTTATTTGCATTTAGCTTTTTGTGGCAATAATTGTTCTATTTCCAATTGCTTTTTCATTCAATTTGACATTTATTTTGGTTCCAATCGGGAAAAACAAATCAACTCTTGACCCAAATTTTATAAATCCTGCGTCGTCACCTTGTTTAATCTCCGTGCCAACAGTTGCATAATTGACAATTCTTCTCGCTAACGCACCTGCAATTTGACGATAAAGAATTTCGCCAAATACTTCATTTTTTATTACAACAGTTGTACGTTCATTCTCTTCACTTGCTTTTGGGTGCCATGCTACCAAAAATTTTCCAGGATGGTATTTTGAAAAGTTTATTTTCCCTGAACAGCAATATCTTGTTACATGAACATTTATTGGTGACATAAAAATAGAAACTTGTAAGCGTTTGTCAACAAAATATTCACTTTCGAAGACTTCTTCAATTACCACAACTTTTCCATCAACAGGTGCATAAATCAAATTATCATTGACTATTAATTCTCGATTTGGATTTCGAAAAAATTGCAAAACAATAATTAACAAAAACAGAGCAATAAGTTGCAAAACCATTTTCAGCCACGCAACATCTACTAAGTAATCGCAACAGAAAATAACTACTGTTGCAAGAAAAGTTGCAATTAAAATAATTTTGGCTCCTTCTTTGTGAAATTTAAGCATAATTAAAATGTTCTAAAATTTGTAAAAATAAATATATAAATGGTGCAACAAAAATAACACTATCAAGTCGATCTAGAATGCCACCATGTCCGGGCATTATGGTTCCTGAATCTTTTACACCAGCAATTCGTTTAAATTTTGATTCAATTAAATCGCCAATTGTTCCAAAAATACCAACTAATATTGCAATTATTGTCCAATAAAAATATGGTTTAATGACATAAATATCTGCAATTATTAAGCCTGAAATTATTGCAAAAAACAATCCTCCAATAAAACCTTCTATCGTTTTTTTTGGTGAGATGGTTTCAAATAATTTATTTTTTCCTATCGATTTCCCAACTATGTATGCAAATGTATCATTTATCCAAATTAAAATAAAAATGCTGATAATTATTTTTGGTTCAAATAATAAATTATTTAAAGGAATTTTTGTTAAAATAATTATTGGTAATACAACATAACCTATCAAATAAATATATCTTGAAATATTATCAATGCGAATATTAGATTTTGAAAATAATATATAAATAAGCCTACATGAAACAAATAATGTGCCAATAGTCAATAATATTTTTGTGCTATTTGTAATTTGAAAAAAAGAAAATAGCGCAAATAAAATTCCAGAAACTGTAACAGCGTATAATTTGTTTAGATTAATTAAGTCACAAAATTCTACAATGGCAACGAATAAAAAAACTCCGAAAAGCATTAAAAAACTATATTTAGAAAATAAAGTTGCGGTTACTAATAGCAATATATAAATTACACCCGAAATGGCTCTTGTTATATTTTCGCTCATTTTATTTGTCTTCTAAAAGCAATAAATAAAGATTTTTTGGATTACTGCCATAATGCAAAAAATCTTCTTCTTTTGCCGCTTCGAAATATTTTATTGTTGTTATATTCGTTGGATATTGAGTATTATATTTGCGTTTAATATCTCTCAAGCCATCACTTTTTGTATCCATAATTTGATTTGTTGTTCCAAAAATTATAATATTTGATGGCAAGTCATTTGGTTTGGTTTGCTTAATTTGATTTGATGAAAATAAAACAGAACCTTCCTCAGCAATCAAATTTTCACAAGATGAGAATAAAAATTTAGGGTTTTTTATATCGTTATAAGTTAATTTATTTTCATCAAGAATATGATATAGTTTCGGTTCAAAACACAAACTCTCGCACTCGAACCAATCGTTTTCTTCAAGAATATTTAAAAATTGTTCCTTGAGTTCTTCAATATCGTCACAATAAATGAATTTACCTCCATTATTTTTGAATGCAGCAATAAATTTTTCTTCGATAGTTAAGATTTGATTTAACGGCATTAAATCATTAGCTAGTAATTGATTTTCGTCAATTGAAGATTCTTCTGCATTGCCAAATAATTTTTTAAAAAAACTCATAACCGCGTAAAAAAAATGTGTTGCTATTAGAAAACCTACAAATATAAAAAAAATCTTAACAGCAAGTAGACTTTCTGTTAAGATTTTTTAAAAATCTAATTTTTTAAAATAATATGTTTTTGATTAAAAATAATAGTCAATTATTTTGGAGCAACTTCTGGGAGTTTTTCTAGCATTTCGAGCTGAAAGGTAATATTTGAGTTTGGCGGAATAACTTTGCCTGCACCGCGTGCTCCATAAGCTAATTCTGATGGTATAAATAATATTGCTTTATCGTTTAAATTCATATTATTTAAACCTTCAAGAAATCCTGGAATCAATCCATCTTTTTTACCATATTGAAATGGGAAAGGCATGTATCCATTTTGCTTTGCTCTATTTTCATCATATTTTCCAAATGTTTTGTTAACTTCTTCATAAGTACTGTCGAACAGAGTGCCGTCTTCTAGAAAACCTGCATAGTGAATATAAATAGTAGATCCGTCAACTGGTTTTACTCCTTTTCCTGCTTGAATAATACTATATTCTAGTCCTGATGCAGTTTTGGTTGCAGTGGCTCTAACTCCTTTTAAATAAGTCAATTTTTCGGCCATGACTTTTCCAAATTTTTCCAAATAAATTTTACGTGCTTCAAGATCTAATAGGTCTTGTTTTTTTCGAGCTTCTGCCGCTGCTGCTTCCTGAACTTTCTTGGCTTCGGCTGCAATTTTATCCTCTTCACCTTTTGATGCAAAATAAGTTGAAAATACTTTAACAGCATCAAATTTTAAAGCTTCAGCTCCTTTTCTTGTGATCGTTATTTTTTTTATGATATCATCTTGAACAATTGCGTTAACAACTTCCATTCCGCTTGTAACTTGTCCAAAAACGGTATGTTTTCCATCTAACCATGATGTTTCTTTATGTGTAATAAAAAATTGTGAGCTGTTTGTAGCTGGTCCAGAATTAGCCATTGATAAGATGCCACCTTTGTTGTGTTTCAAGTCGGCAACAAATTCATCTTTAAAACTGTAACCTGTTCCGCCTGAACCGTTGCCCGCTGGATCACCGCCTTGAATCATAAAATCTTTTATGACTCTGTGAAATTTTAATCCATCGTAGTATGGTTTATTTCTTAATTTTTCATCTGTAATAAATGTGTTTTTACCTTCAATTAGTGTTATGAAGTTAGCAACAGTAATTGGTGTTTTTTGGAATTCTAATTTCAAAGTTATATTTCCTTTTGTTGTTTCAACATTGGCAAATATACCGCTATTTAAATCTGCTTTTTGAGCAGTAGCGGTGGGGTTAGCTGGTAGTTTAGTTGCTGATTTTTTCTTTACTTTTTGAGCGTAAACACTTGACAATCCTATCAAAAGGAACATTAAAATTTTATTTTTCATTGTTTAATTTGGTTTAATATTAGTCTAAAAATTTATAATAATTAAGTTAATTTCTATTTTTCTAACAATTCTACTTCAAAAATGATGTTAGCATTGGGTGGAATTACATTTCCTGCACCTGCTTCTCCATATGCCAAGTTTGTCGGTATGAATAAAATAGCTTTGTCTCCAAAATTCATTTTAGCAACACCTTCGTTAAATCCGGGAATGAATTGGTAATTTCCAGCAACGCAAGGAAGTGGTGTATATTGTTTTGCGTCAGCTCTATTTTGGTCAAATTTTCCAAATTTTATAGCTATATTTTCTATACTTGTGTCAAATAATTTACCGTTCTCTAAAAATCCGGCATAATGTACAAATACATTTGATCCATCAATAGGTTTTTTGCCTGATCCTTTGGTCAGCAATTTCATTCGTAAACCAGATGGTAAATTTAATGATGTTGCTTTAAGTTTCGCAAAGTTTACAACATTTTCGTCTTCAACTTGCTTGTATTTTGTTGCATTTATTTTTGCATTTTCAGCATCTAATTGTGCTTGTTTAGCATCATTTTCTGATTTGTTTGAAAAATAGTCATTAAAAATTTTTACTGCGTCAAACTTTTTTGCAAGATCTCCTTTTCGGATTATTTTTATGTGCTGAATAGCATCACCTTGTTGAATTTTGTTGACAACTGCCATTCCATTTTCAATCACTTGACCAAAAATAGTGTGTTTTCCATTAAGCCAATCTGTTGGACAGTGCGTTATAAAAAATTGAGAACTATTTGTCGCTGGTCCAGAATTTGCCATTGCCAATACGCCCGATTTGTCAAATTTTATATCATTGAATTCGTCTTTAAAACTGTAACCAGCCCCGCCCGAACCATTTCCGTCTGGATCTCCTCCTTGAATCATAAAATCAGGAATAACTCTGTGAAAATTTAATCCATCAAAAAAAGGTTTGTTTTTTAGGTTTTCATTGGTTACAAATTTATTTTTACCTTCGGCTAATGTTATAAAATTCGCAACAGTAATTGGTGCCTTTTCCATTTCGAGTTGCAACAATATAACTCCTTTTGTAGTTTTTATTTCGGCGTATAATCCGTCTTTAAGGTTTTTATTTTTATCAGTACAAGAAAAAAGTAATATTGATGTTAGTAATAAAATTGAAAATTGTTTCATGATAAATTTATTTTGCTTGATTTACTATTTTTGATTTAATGATGGGTTGCATTTCTTGTTTTTCTGGTTCTTTAGGAACAAAAACAGGTTTGGTTTCTTTTAGTTTTGAAGGTTTGATAATTTTAGAATTTTGTTCTTCTGTTTTTATTTCATTAAGTGTTACAGTACAAATTATTGGTTCGTTGGTTTCTATTTTATTGTTATCTCCATGATAACCATAAGCCAAATTTGAAGGAAATAAAAAAACAATTTTTTCATTTTTGCGCATTATTTTTATTGCGTCACGCAAACCAATCATGATATTTTGTTTGTCAACATTGTAGATTTGAGGTTTTAATTCTTCATTTGTGTAAATGATGTTTCCTTTTAAATCTTTTACATCATAGTCAAAGTAGGCAAAATCACCTCTTTTTGGCGATATTGTGTCCGTAGCATTTTTATTTATATAATGGTACCAATATCCTTTTTTTGAAGCTAAATAATTTATTTTTGGATTGCTTTTTATTATAGAATCGATGGCTTTTTCTTCAAGGGCTATCAATTTTTTGTTTCGCTCAACTGATTCTTTCATAAAACTTCCTTCAGAATGTGAAACAGGTTTACGTGCTTTTTGTTGCGAACAGCTTAAAATCAAAAATGCTATTAAAACTAATAAAATATTTTTCATAATTAATTGTTTACTTTTATTTGTGTTAAAAGGTTTTCGAATTTTTCTATTGTTTCTTTCATTGGTTTGTTCGATTTCCCTCCGGCTGCATTTATATGTCCTCCACCTGAAAAATGGTCTCTTGCAAACTGATTTACGTCAAATTTTCCTTGAGACCTAAATGATATTTTAATGATTTTTTCTTCTTTATGTTCTATAAATATTGCTGCAAAATTAATATTTTTTATTGTTAAACCATAATTTACAATTCCTTCTGTATCTCCTTTGGAATAATTAAATTCATCCAATTCGGTTTGGGTTAAAACGGTGTAAGAAGTATTATATTGATAAAAAACTTTCATGTTTTGTAAGGCTCTGCCCAAAAGTTGTAATCTTGAATATGGGTTATTATCAAACAAAAGATTTGGTATTTTGGTGTTGTCTGCTCCTAAATCAATAAGTTCGGCTACAATTCTATGCGTCTTTCCTGTTGTTTTTGGATATTTAAACCCGCCTGAATCTGTGAGAATTCCGGTATAAATACAAGTTGCAATTTCTTTATCTACCAGTTTGGTTTGGTCTAAATAAGTTATAAAATTATAGATCATTTCACAAGTTGAACCAAAACTTGTGTCCGAATAAGTATATTTGGCATAATTATCTGGACTTTGATGATGATCAATCATAATGAAATTTGTTTGTAATTCATTTAAAACATTTTCCATCTTATCACCAACTCTGTGTAATGCATTAAAATCTAGAGTAAATATTAGATCGGCATTTGTCAAATAATTTTTGCTGTTTTCAATATCATTTTCATAAATCAAAACATTTTTTGAGCTAGGTAACCAAGCTAAAAAATCAGCAAATTCATTAGGTGCTATAACTGTTACTTTATGATTTAATTTTTGCAAAAAATGATATAAGCCGAGACTTGACCCCATTGCATCGCCATCAGGATTGCGATGTGGTATGATGACAATGTTTTTTGGCGAAATTAATAATTCCTTTATTTCAACTATATCTTTCTCATTCATAGTGTGCGAAAATACATATTTTTTAGCAATTGGTAAAACAACATTTGCAAATGTTTAAGAAAAAATATTTTTTAAAACAAAAGATGGTTTCAATCGCTTGAAACCATCTTTTAATAATTTTAGACTAATGCGAACTATGCTTTTTTATCTTTAACTACAAGTCTGAATCCTTCGCCATGAATGTTTAAAATCTCAACGTTTTCGTCAAGTTTTAAATATTTTCTTAACTTGGCAATGTAAACATCCATACTTCTTGATGTAAAATAGTTGTCATCTCTCCAGATTTTGGTTAATGCCAATTCTCTTGGCATCAAGTCATTTTCATGCAAAACCAACATTTTCAATAGTTCATTTTCTTTTGGAGAAAGTTTTATTGGTTCTTCTTGTTTGAATGTTAAGAAACGTAATTTTGAATTTAAGTGAAATCCTCCAAAATCAAATTCAAATTTCAAAGGTTCATTTTTGTTTTCGCTAGATTTTCTTAAAATGATAGCTCTGATTTTCATCAACAAAACTTCGGAATCAAAAGGTTTGTTTAGGTAATCGTCTGCGCCGACTTTGTAACCTTTCAAAACATCTTCTTTCATTGATTTTGCTGTCAAAAAAATAATTGGAATTTCTTTATTTTTTTCTCTTATTTCTTTGGCCAAAGTGTAGCCATCTTTGTATGGCATCATTACATCAAGAATACAAAGATCAAAAGATTCTTTTTTGAATTTTTCAAATCCTTCCATACCATTTTTGGCCAATATTACTTCAAAGTCATTAAGCATTAAATAATCTTTCAAGATTGCCCCAAAGTTTTGGTCGTCTTCGACTAATAATATTTTTTTATTTTCTATTGCTTCCATAATTATTTTTTTAATTTTTAATTTTTTTTGAGTTATTGTTTAATGGTTCGTGTTAGTTTATTAGTGGTAATTTTATTATAAATGTACTACCATGTCCTTTCTCGCTTTCTACGTATATTTGTCCATTATGGTCTTCTATTATTTTTTTTACATATGCAAGACCTAGTCCGTGACCTTTTACATTATGCAAATCGCCAGTATGTTCTCGATAAAATTTTTCGAAGATTCTTTTTTGCGCGATTTTTGACATTCCAATTCCTGAATCTTTTATTTTTATAATTATTAAATCATTAACATTTTCTGTATTGATAACAATTTTTGGTGCATCGATTGAATATTTGATTGCATTATCAATAACATTAACCATTACATTTGTGAAATGAACATCGTTTATTAAGCAAGTTTTTCTATGTGCTTTTAGAATAGTTGTTATTTCTCCATTTTTATCGTCTAATATTAATTGAACATGATCGATTGCATCATCAATAATTGTATTGATATCTAGGGGCTCTTTATTGATTTCTAATTCTTTTTTCTCGAGTTTAGAAATTCTCAAAACGTTCTCCACTTGAGCATGCATTCGTTTATTTTCATCCCGAATCATTTGTAAATAGCGTGCAACTTTTTCTTTATCGTCAATTACTTTTGGGTTTTTGATAGCGTCTAGTGCAAGATTTATGGTTGCAATTGGTGTTTTGAACTCATGCGTCATATTGTTTATAAAATCTGTTTTTATTTCAGATATTTGTCTTTGTTTTATCAATTGATTCAATGCGCTTGTGTAGGCAATAATAATAATTAATGTAAAAATTATTGATAAGATTGAAATAGCTATTAAATCAGAAAATAAATACCTTGTTTTACAGGGAAAACTCGCCAAAAGTTGGTACTTATTATTGCCATCACTATCAACGTAAATTGGTATTGAATAAGTTTTATTTTTATCAAATAAAAACTTTTCTGATTTTATTTTTGTTGATTTTCCGTTGCTAAATATTGCAAATTCAACGGGTGTTTTAACTCCATATTCAGACAATTCGTTTTTTAATTTTTTTTCTACCTCTGTAATAGAAATCCTTTCGTCAATAGGCAAGGCAGCAGCAACGTCTTTGTAGGCAATCTCAAATTGAACATATTTTAAAATATCTAGGGTTCCTGATTTTTCTATTTTTACATCTGCATTTGTTTCTTTATTAATTCCCGATGCATCAAGATTGTTTTGGTTAAAAATTTCTGTTTTTCTTTCTGATGAAAAATTTTTGATATTCTCATTTTTAGAATCTTTACCAAACAGTTTTGCGGAAATATTGTAATCTTCAGAAAATATACTGTTTGAATATACTATTGTTTGATTTGTTTGTGCATTTTTTTGAACGTAATAAAATTGTAATAAGTCACTTTTTTTTGGAGCCTTTCCTGTACTATCTTTGAGTTGGTCATATTTTTTAACAAAATTATAAGCCTCTTGTTTTTGCAACTTATCAGCAACATTTCCCATGACTTGTTTGACGTGGTACTTGAATTGATCATCGTTGTTTTCAAAAGATGTATTAAACCAATAAACTTGCACTAATATTATTCCTATCAGAGACAAACTCATTAAAAAAACTAATAATCTAAAAAAGAGTTTATTCATATTACAAATTTAGTATTTTAACATTTGAACCAATAATATATTAACCAAAGATTAACAACTTAGGTGTAAATTATTTAAAATTTAATAATTTAAGAAATTTATCTACTTGCATTTTTGATATATTTAAGTCAATATTATTTATAATATAGTCTGATTTTACAATTAGTTCTTTTTCAGATATTTGAGCTTTTATTTTTAATAGAATTTGTTCTTTGGTTATATTATCGCGTGATAAAACTCTTTCTAATCTAATTTCAATAGGACAAATAATGGCAATAATGATATAGCAGTCAAGGTAGCTATTGCTTTCAAATAAAATAGCTGATTCTTTGACGATATATTCACTTTTTGAGTGATTTTCAAGCCATTTGTCA
This sequence comes from Bacteroidota bacterium, assembly GCA_043769905.1. Classification (GTDB taxonomy): domain Bacteria; phylum Bacteroidota; class Bacteroidia; order Flavobacteriales; family Flavobacteriaceae; genus Flavobacterium. Next base: position 18,637 of record JAYVIW010000023.1, on the reverse strand, counting down.
AAATCTTTCTTTACCAATGGATGAATTATTTTATTTAATTGTTCAAGTTTTTTTTGGTTATTGAAAACAATGGCAGATAATTTTTTTCGATTCAAAATATCATTGTCAAAAATACTTGCACCAAATTCTTTTTTTATTAGCTCTAAAACTTTTGGATCGTTGGTCAAAATTTTTGCCTTTTCGTCCGCAATATAAACTGGAATTCCTTTAGCTTCAAAATATTTAGCAATTGTTGTTTTGCCACTTCCTATACCACCTGTCAATCCAATTATTTTTGTCATTTTTTTTTTAAATTTTAAAAAACAATTCGGGAAATGCTGCTTCGGGATCTAGTTTTAAAATTTTAATTTTATAAAATGATTTTATAAAACCCAAACCATATCCAAAAAATTGTTTCCAAACTGCTATAACTGAATAGTAGCCCACCAAAATATTTTTATTTTGAATAGAAGCTGTTATGAAAATAATAAAAAAATATAAAAAATATATTTTTATAAAAAAATCAAACAGCATTACAAGCATTAAAATTGAAAACAAAAATCCTAAAACAAATAACGACGGAAAAAAATAAACTACCTTGTTGCTATCTGGATACCACAAATTTAAAATGGGTCTTGCTTTTCCGAATTTTTTTACTTGAATGCTAAATTTTTTAAAGTCAATTCTTCTTTTATGGTAAACAAAGGCTTCTTTAAACAACATCGATTTAAAACCTAATTTCCATAATCTTAAAGTCAATTCAGGATCTTCGCCAGGATGTATATTAACAAATCCCTTTGATGCTTCAAATGCTGTTCTAGAAATTCCCATATTAAAACTTCTAGGTTCAAAAGTATTAATTTTTTCAGAACCACCACGAATGCCTCCAGTTGTCAAAAAAGATGTCATTGCAAAATTGATTGCTTTCTGCATTTCAGAAAAATTTGAGCTGGCCGCATCGGGACCTCCATAAAAATCAACAAAATTATTTTTTAAAGCGGTTCTAATTTTTAACATATATTGATCAGGAATAATACAGTCCGAATCAAACAAAATAAAGTAATCTCCTTTCGCCAAACTCATTCCAAAGTTTCTTGAATCGCCTGGACCGGAATTGTATTTCAGGTAATACCTAATATTCAATTTATCAATAAATTTTTCGATAATATTTTCGCAAGAAATTGTTGACCCGTCTTCAATAATTATAACTTCAAATTTCACATCTATATTTTGTAATACTAAACTTTCAAGCAGTTCATTGATTTCGTTAGGACGATTAAAAACAGGAATTATAATTGAGAATAACATTTTTGGCTTTTTTGGGTTGTTACTTTTTTTGAAAATCAAATATAGAATTTAATCTAAAATAATAAAATTGGTGCTCAATAATAATTTTAATTTTTCAGATGACCTAGTTTTAATTTAAATAAATTTGTTAAAATCAAAATCCCAATTTATTTTTTTTTGGTACCATAGTCGACCATCTTTTACAAACAAAGGAGATTTAAAATTATTGTCATAAAGTGCCCCGGTACCCAAACCTTGAGGTAGTAAATTGTGTTGTAAAAATGTAAATTGTGAAATAGCATTTAATCCGATATTGCTTTCCAAAGCCGATGTAATCCACCAACCAATATGGTGTTTTTCGGCTAATAAAATCCATTCTAAAGTGCCTTTAAATCCGCCAATAAAACTTGGCTTCAAAACAATATATTTCGGTCGAATTTTTATCAACAAATCTTCTTTATCGTTAAATGAAAATACGCCAATTAACTCTTCATCTAGTGCAATATCAATTGGACTAGTTTTACAAAGCGCTGACATGTTGTCAGTATTGTTTTTTGCAATAGGTTGTTCAATACTATGTATATCAAATTCAGATAATTGATATAATTTATCTAAAGCCGAATCGCAACTAAATGCACCGTTTGCATCGACCCTAATTTCTATTTGTTTTGCTGTAAAATTGTTTCTAATAAATTGTAAAAGTTGTAGTTCTTTATTAAAATCAATAGCTCCAATTTTTAGTTTTATGCAACTAAAACCTATAGCGATTTTTTCTTCTATTTGTTGCTTCATATAGACTTCGTCACCCATCCAAACTAATCCATTAATTGGTATTGATTTTAGTCCATTTGTAAAGGCAGATTCGAACAATAAAAATGGTTCGTTAGATGCCAGTGACAAAAACGCCATTTCAACTCCAAATTGTATTGATGGATACTCGATAAGTAAGTCCCAAAGTTGTTCATTTTCGAGGTGAATATTGTCGCAAGTCCAGGCCAATTTTTGTTCATAATCGGGTCTGTCGTCAATGCTTAATCCGCGTAAAATACCACATTCACCTATTCCTTTTTTACCATTTTGTTCAAGTATAATAAACCAAGTTTCTTTGACATTAATTACCCCACGAGATGTTCCTGCGGCTTTTTTGAAATCTAAATTGTATCGAAAGTAACGTGCTTTAATAAAATTTTCTGACATTTTTATTTTTTTTTAGTCTAATAATCTGGTTATTTTATCAAAATCATCGTTTGGTAAGCCAATTTTTTTAAACAATTCAAAATCTAAAATAGTCTTTTCTTTCCAACTTTTGTGGTTGTTTATATTTTGATTTTTGTACAATTTATGAATATTTTTTGATGCTTTCAGGTCATTTGAAAACATAAAAATATGTGCCAAGGTTAGTTGAACTAGCAACTCAGATTCATCTAAAAGTGATGCTTTTTTCGCATTTGCTAAAGCTTTTTTATATTGTTTTGTGAGCAAATAACAAGTTGCTAAATTGTTAAAATCTAATGCTTTTGGGTTTTCGTTTTTAACAAATTCTATTAATTCATTGATTGCAATATCATATTTTTGTGTTTCGATTAATGATTCTATTTCTATTCTCTTAGCATTTTCTAGCACTTTGTTTTGCCCAGTTTGCTTCATACAATTGGTTGAAATCGTCTTTAATAAAGTTTCTTTTTCTACTTGAATTAAGTTTTGATATTCATTAAATTTGTATTTTTGTTGTAATTTCTCTAATTGACAAACACAAAATTCATCTGTATTTTGAAGTTTACTGTTAGGTACTGATAATTTACATTGGTTTAAAATAATTTGTTTGTTGTCAATATTCCAACCTCGACTCAATTTATTGTCTACCCAAGGTACAATTTCAAGTATAATTTTTTGATTCATTACCCAATTTTTGCTTTCAAAACCAAAGTATATTTTTTCGGTATTTATATTTAAGCAGGTCGATTTACCAACAGTAAGTAATTTTACTGCTTTATTTATAGGGGTATTTTGAAATGTACAAGCCTTATCTGTTTTTCCTGTTTTTTTGTACTCATTAGCATACTTTTCTAATGAAAAAATCCCATAATTAGCAACATCATCACCAACAACTTTAGATAACAAGAAAACTGCTCCAGCAGAACCTTGACTTATACCTGTTGGATCAGGAATAGATTTTAATACCGAGACCAAACTTGATGCCATTTCTTGATTTTCGTTTAAAACTGTTATTCGATAAACAATTTCGGTAGTGCCGACTGGAAAATCTTCAGATTGAATGATTATTTTTTTTCTTGCTTCAACAATTATTTCTTTATTTGTTATGCGTTTGTTGTCCCAATATCCGTCTTGTTGCGCTTGAATTGAAGCAGGGATTAAAAATATAAAAAGTTTTAAAAATATAATTTTCATTGAATCTGGATTAAAAATTTTAAGAGTTTAATTTGCGAAAAGATGCTGCAAATCATTTAAAAAGTACAATAAGATTCAAAAACTATGCCTAGTTATGAAGACTTATTGGAGAGGTATTAAATATCAAAAAATCTGAAATGAAGTATATTAAGGACAATGATAATAATATTGTTAATAAAAAGGTACTCAACGCCAATTTTTTTAATTCAGGGTCTAAAAGTCTGTGATCTTTGTTGTTATAAACACGTTTGAGGTGCATTATAATAGGATAATATGCTATTAAAAAAAAGTAAATATCAAAATTAAATTGATCAGAATGTGGATCTCGAAAACTTAAATCAAAAATTATTGCAAACAATAACATTAAAACCATTGCTAAAATTATAATTACAAAATGATATTTTTTTGCCCAAAGACCACCATTTTTGACAACCAAAGTGTTTTTATTTGACCTTCTATCAGATTCTTCATCACGCATGTTGTTGAGATTTAAAACACCAACACTCAACAAACCTATTGCTGTTGCTGGCAAAAACAACAACCAATCTAGTTGTTTTGTAAACATAAAATAAACGCCAATTGTACTTACTAATCCAAAGAAAATAAAAACAAAAATATCGCCGTATCCGCGATATCCATATGCGTTTTTACCCACAGTATATCGAACTGCTGAGGCAATTGCAAGGATGCCAAGTACAAAAAACACCAATGAATAAATTAAATATTTTCCTTTAAAAGAGCTATATATTAGAAGCATTGCTGAAACTAATGTCAAAAAGCCAGTAATAAAAATAGCATACCGCATTGATACCGGAGAAATAATTCCAGACTGTATTGCTCTTTTAGGACCAACTCTATCTTCGTTATCTGTCCCTTTTATTCCATCTCCATAATCATTAGCGAAATTCGATAATATTTGTAGTCCAAGTGTGGTTGATAATGCAAATAGAACAATTTTCCAATTAAAAATTCCTTGCGACATTGCATAAAAACAACCCAACAATATACCTGATAATGATAAAGGCAATGTGCGAAGTCGAGCTGCTTGAATCCAGTGTTTCATTTTTTTAAATTAGATTTTAGTTATTAAAAATAGATTTTAATCAGAACTTTAGATTTTAATTTATGAATTTTTAATGTCAAAAATTTCCAAATCTAATAATATTAATTAGGGTAACCATTTGTTATCACCAAAATCAGGTTTTCTTTTTTCCAGAAATGCATTTCTGCCTTCTTTGGCTTCTTCAGTCATATAGGCTAGTCTTGTCGCTTCGCCTGCAAATACTTGTTGACCGACCATGCCGTCATCTGTCAAATTCATTGCAAATTTTAGCATTTTTATTGATGTTGGTGATTTCTGTAAAATTTCTTGTGCCCATTCAAAAGCTGTACTTTCCAAGTCATCATGAGGAATCACAGCATTAACCATTCCCATATCCATTGCCTCTTGAGCAGTATAATTTCTTCCTAGAAAGAAAATTTCTCTTGCTTTTTTTTGACCAACCATTTTTGCCAAATATGCAGATCCGTAGCCACCATCAAAACTTGTTACATCTGCATCGGTTTGTTTAAATATAGCATGTTCTTTACTGGCCAATGTCAAATCACAAACAACATGAAGACTGTGACCGCCACCAACAGCCCAACCTGGAACTACTGCAATAACAACTTTGGGCATAAAACGAATTAATCTTTGCACTTCTAAAATGTTTAACCTGTGTTGACCGTCTTCACCCACGTATCCTTGATGACCGCGGGCATTTTGGTCACCTCCGCTACAGAATGAATATATTCCGTCTTTTGTAGATGGACCTTCGCCTGACAAAAGCACCACACCTACAGATGTGTCTTCTTGAGCATCATAAAATGCTTGGTACAATTCGGCTGTTGTTTTTGGTCTAAATGCATTGCGAACATTGGGTCTGTTGAACGCTATTCGGGCGACTCCGTTACATTTCTGATACGTAATATCTTCAAATGTTTTTGCAATTTTCCAATCAATCATTTTTTTATAAAATTTTATGTAAAAATAATATATTTTTACGTTTTAATTAAATGGTTTTTAATTAAATTTGAACAAATTTATAAATTGTAAAATGAAAAAGTTTTTGTCTTCAAAAAATACAGTTATTATAGTTATACTTTGGGGTTTGGTGAGTATATTACTAACAATTTTATATGTGACAATTCAATCAGGAGAAAGAAATATTTTGTCGATTGCTGTAATTGTCGTGACAGCATTAATGATTATATGGATTTTAGTAGACACTAGATATCTAATAAAAAATCAAGATCTGTTTTATAGATCAGGACCGTTTAGAGGTAAAATTAATGTTTTAGAAATTTATAAAATAGAAAATTTCATTGGTAACAATCCACCAGTAACAACCAAACCTGCTTTAGACAATAAAGGCTTTATAATTTATTACCAAAAAACAAAATCTATCTTTATTTCACCAAATAATGAAATTGAATTTTTAAAATTATTGTTATTTATAAACAAAGATATTACTATTGTTTAAAACTTTTAAATCAATTTTTATTGATCCACTCTATAATCGATTTATCATTGGGTAATACCTGTGGTGCGATGACCTTTTCTAAATATCCTTTTTGATTGATTAAATATTTTTGAAAATTCCATTCTACTTTACTGTCTTGCAATCCGTTTTTCGATTTTTGGGTTAGATATTGATACAATTCATGCATATCTGAACCTTTAACCGAAATTTTTGACATCATTGGAAATGAAACCCCATAATTTTTTGAACAAAATACTGCAATTTCTTGATTGGTTCCGGGTTCTTGCCCTCCAAAATTGTTTGCGGGAAAACCTACAATTACAAAATTTAGATTTTTGAATTTTTCATAAATATTTTCTAACTCACTATATTGAGCAGTAAGTCCACAATTAGAGGCTGTGTTAACTATCAGTATTTTCTTGCCTTTTAGGTATGCAAAATCAAACAAATCTCCGCTTAACGACCGCACTTTAAATTGATAGATAGTTTTTGACATGTCAGTAATTGTAGTTTTTTTTTCGACAAATTCGTTAATTAATTTTTTGTTTTGCTTGTTGCCACGCCAAGTTTGACCAGTAACAGTAGTTGCTGTAAAAACAAGAATTAGTAAAAGAACAATTAGTTTTTTCATTTTATGATTATGTTACAAAATAATAAATTAAAAATAACTTATTTTTCTTTAGTTAATATTTTAAGCAAATATAACTTTTGCTTTAGTTTTAAATATATCAACAAAAACTAAAATTGGTTTTATATTTATTGCCTCTTTGTTTTTGCATAATTCGATATCGATAATATTACTTTTCAAAATTTCAATTTCAAATAATTGTTTTTTTGACAAAACATTTTCAGGTTTAATTTCGCTTACATTATGTGCAAAACTACAAATAGGTAGTAATAATAAAATCGCAATTGTTTTTTTCATAAAGGTAGTTTTTTATTTGTGATATTGCAAGTAACAAAATTAAACTTTTACATAAAAGTTTCATCGCATTAAAATTTAATTAAATCGTTGTACAGTTATTTTTATCGATTAAAAACAGTTTTTGATTTTTTTGGTCTCAATTTATTTCAAATTATGTAGAATTTATTTTAAATTATATTATATCTGTTTGTTAATTTTTTTACAAGATTTAATTAAAAACAATTTTAAAAAATTTATGAAGACACAAGATGATGTACTTGATTTGATATTCAAGAAAGATGGTAAGGTTTATCAACTTTTATACGACATGTATTCTAAAAGTTTGTTTGTAGTAATTATAAATTTAGTAAAATACCGCGAAGAATCAGAAGATGTTTTGCAGGATGTTTTTGTGAAAATTTGGAAAAATATAGATTCTTATGTTGAAGAGAAAGGTCGATTTTATGCATTGATGTTAAATATTGTGCGAAATACTGTAATATACAAATTACGTTCTAGAAACTTTAAAAATAGCAAAAAACAGATTATCGGATAATTTCGTATACCTTATAGACGATTGCAACAATTTAACAAATAAAATTGATACAATCGGAATATGAGAATTTGTGCAAAAACTAAAACCCAAGTCTGTACCGATAATTGATTTGTTGTTTTTTAAGGGATTTACAAAACAAGAAGCAGCAGATGAATTGCAAATTCCGCTTAGAACGTTCAAGACATAAAACCGAAACTGTATTAATGATTTACGAACGTTTTTAAAAGTATAATGGAGACGAAAAAATATATATCATCAGGATTATTGGAACTATATGTTTATTGTTTGCTCAATGAAACCGAAAATATAGAGGTGCACAGTAGTGCAAAAAACAACCCAGAAGTTTATAATGAAATTGTTTCTATAGAGAAAGTAATTATGAATTTGTCGACAAGCTTTTCGCCTTTTTTATCTGTAGAAAACTTTTCTAAAATAAAAGCAAAATTACACATTTAACATTCGGAGATTATTGAAATAAACTTAAATAAATTTGAAAAATTTCTAGTATAGGTTGAGTTGCAGCAGCAGTGTTATTGCTTGGTACAGTATATTTATTCAATTTAAAAAAAACCACCGAAAGCCAGCTTGCTGTTTTACAATTTGATAAATCTAAATTAAAACATCTTGCATCAACTGAAGATAAGTCGTCTAAAAACCGCAAGGATTTGTCTATTGTTCGTGATGTAAATAATAGGGTTATAGCGCTTGGCGGTCAAACTGTTTCGCAAACAAGTTCTGCCAAAGTTTATTGGAACAAAGAAACTCAAAAAGTATTTATTGATGCAACTGGTCTGCCAGCGCCACCCGAAGGAATGGTTTATCAGGTTTGGAGTTTGAAATTAAAACCATCGCTAATGCCAACTAGTATTGGACTTTTGGCTAATTTTGAAAAAGAAGAAAATAGAATATTTGAAGTTAGCAATGCCAATGATGCCGAAGCTTTTGGAATAACACTTGTACCTGCTCGCGGAAGTGCTGGTTCAACTATAGTACAACTTTATACATTAGGAAAAGTTTAAATCCAGATTTATAATTCGTAATTTGGATAAAACTATAATATTTTCATTAACAAAAAAATCCTCGAAATAATTCAGAGGATTTTTTTGTAATAATAAATACTACTTTTTATTTTCATTCAACTTTTTTTGTTGTTCTGCTTGTTCCATCACTTCGTTTAATTTTTGACGGAAACGACCTTGTTTTTTGGGCTCTTTCAATTTGTTTTCTTGAATTTGAGCATGAATTTTATCACTGTCTACAATGTAATTTTTGATTACAAACATGATTCCGATTGTAATTAAATTTGAAATCAAAGTATATAAACTTAACCCTGAACCATAATTATTAAAGAAAATTAACATCATTACCGGCGATAAGTACAACATTATTTTCATTATTTGTCCCATATCTGGCATTCCTTCTTGTGTTGGTGCTGGCATTTGGTTGTCTGCAGATGTCATTTTGGTGTAAAAGAAAATAGCTACTGCAGCCAAAAGTGCAAATAAACTGATGTGATTTCCATAAATATAAGACAAAACAGGAATATTTGTTTTCCAAGAAAGTACACTGTCAAATGCTGATAAATCGTCTGCCCATAAAAAAGATTTTTGACGCAACTCTATCGCTGCCGGAAAAAACTGAAATGATGCATACATGAACGGCAATTGAATCAATGCAGGGATACAACCAGCCATAGGATTGACGCCGGCTTTGTTATATAATTTCATTGTTTCTTGCTGTTTTTTCATCGGATCTTTGAACTTTTCGTTTAATTCGTTCAACTCTGGACGCAAAACCTTCATTTTAGCAGACGATAAAAATGATTTGTAGGTTATGGGCGACATGGCAATTTTAACAATAATAGTAAAGATGATAATTGCAATTCCTAACGCCATATAATTACTCAAAAAACCAAAAAGTGGAAAGAAAATAAACATATTTATCCATCCAAATATTCCCCAACCTAACGGAATAATTTTTTGTAAACCCAAATCATATGTTTTTAATAATCGGTAATCTGTTGGTCCGAAATAAAGATTCATTTTATAATCTAATTCACCATTTGTAAAGGCTAATGGGATATTAACTTTAAATTGTTTGGTAAATAATGAGTCTTTTTCTTTATCGATTATTAAATTATTAGATTGTAAAGTAGCGGTCGCAAATGGCGTTTTAGAAACTAATATTGTAGAGAAAAAATGTTGTTTAAAAGCAATATAACTTACTTTTTCTGGGTTTTCTTCTTGACTTTCGCCCTGAGAAACATAATCATCTTTAGCATCATCATATTCGAAACGCAAATCGGTATATTGATTTTCGTAAGAAACACTTTTCTCATTTCGAATGGTTTTCATATTCCATTCTAAATCTAAAGGTTTTGAAATATTTAATGTTTTGCTTAATCCTTGAGAGCGAATATCAAAATCTAGCATATAATTATTGGGCTTCAATGCATATTTATATTCTAAAAATTCAGTTGATGCAGTTTTTAGTTTCATCGATAATATTTGAACGCCACCAGATTTTGTCAAAGTTGGTTCAAAAAACAAATCTTTGGTATTCACGATTTTGTTATCGTTCGTTTGCAATTGAATGCCAAGATTTGCATTATTATTCTTGATTAATTCAACGAGTTGACCCGAACCTTTTTTGAATTTTTCGAATTTTTTTAGAGTAGCTTCAATAACATGACCACCTTTATTGGCAATTTTCAGAATTACCAAATCATTTTCTAAAATAGTGAAACTTTCTTTAGCCGCTGGTAATGTTGCAGAATATGCAAAACTCCCTAAAGTTGCTTTGAATTTTTCGGCGTCCGCAGGATTATCGGTTGATGCAGTTGATGCGGAAACTGAATTTGCATCTGCAGTTACTTGTTTTTTTGATAATGCTTCTTTTTCAGTTGCTGCTTTTTTGGCTTTTTCTATTGCAATTTCTTTTTCAGTTGGTTGTGCATTGAAGAACATCCAAGCAATTATTACAAATATTAATGCAAAACCAATCAGCGATTTTTTATCTAATTTATTTTCTTCCATTATACAATTTAAGAGTGATTCTTTTTTTATTAAATTTGTTTGTGTGATTTTTTATTTTTAACCATTGCTGCTACAAAACTTACAAAAATAGGGTGCGGATTTGCGACTGTACTCTTGTATTCTGGGTGGTATTGCACACCAATAAAAAATGGATGATTCTTTATTTCCACAATTTCTACCAATCCTGTTTCTGGATTTATTCCTGTTGCGTTAAGTCCTGCTTTTTCGAGTATTTCTAGGTATTTGTTGTTATATTCGTACCTATGACGGTGTCGTTCGGATATTTGATTTTTTTGATAAATTTCAAAGGCTACGCTATCATTTTTCAAGTCACATTTCCATGCTCCGAGTCGCATTGTGCCACCTTTGTCAGTAATTGTTTTTTGTTCTTCCATTAAATTAATAACTGGGTTTTTGGTCGCCTCGTTCATTTCGGTAGAGTTGGCATCTTTCAAACCAAGAACATTTCTAGCATATTCAATAACAGCCATTTGCATTCCGAGACAAATTCCGAAAAACGGAATATTATTTTCACGTGCATAGCGCACAGCATCTATTTTTCCTTCAATGCCACGACCCCCAAAACCTGGAGCAACTAATATTCCATCAAGGTTTTTAAGTTGTTCTTTTGCTGAATTGTCGTCAAGAAATTCTGAATGAATACTTATAACGTTTACTTTAGTTTCATTTGCTGCACCAGCATGAATAAATGACTCTAAAATTGATTTATAAGAATCTTGCAATTCTACATATTTACCTATCAATCCAACATTAACGGTGTGTTTTGGATTTTTATGTTTGTGCAAAAATGTGTTCCAATTTTTTAAATCGGGAGTTGCTTTTTTTGGTAAATCCAATTTTTTGAGTGTTACAACATCAAGTCCTTCTTGAAGCATTAAATTAGGAACCTCATAAATTGTCGACGCATCAATAGATTGAATAACAGCTTCGCGTTTTACATTGCAAAAAAGGGCCAACTTCTGGCGCAAATCTTCTGATAATTCGTATTCTGTTCTACATACTAAAATATCGGCCTTAATGCCACTTTCCATTAAAGTTTTTACAGAATGTTGTGTGGGTTTTGTTTTTAATTCTCCAGCAGCAGCAAGAAAGGGAACTAACGTTAAATGGATTACGATGCCGTTATTTTCTCCCAATTCCCAAACGAGTTGTCTAACTGATTCTATGTATGGCAATGATTCGATGTCGCCAACTGTGCCTCCAATTTCGGTAATTACAATGTCAAAATCTCCAGAATTGCCTAGTAATTGCATTCTTTCTTTAATTTCATTGGTAATATGTGGCACAACTTGAACGGTTTTTCCTAGAAATTCTCCACGACGTTCTTTTTCAATGACTGACAAATAAACTCTTCCCGTTGTAACGTTATTAGCTTGTGAGGTAGGTACATTTAAAAAACGCTCATAATGTCCAAGATCTAAATCGGTTTCGGCTCCGTCGTCTGTAACGTAACATTCGCCGTGTTCATAAGGGTTTAATGTTCCTGGGTCAACATTTATATATGGGTCAAATTTTTGAATTGTGGTGCTGTAGCCACGGGCTTGCAATAATTTTGCCAACGAAGCGGCAATAATTCCTTTCCCGAGAGAAGATGTTACGCCACCTGTTACAAAAATATATTTAGTTGGATTCATTTTACGGTTTTCGTTACGTTGTTTAATTCAAAAACGTGACAAAAGTACAATTAAAATAGATAATTTTTCAATGTGTAATTAAGATAATTTAAAATTAATTTCATTTTTAAATTAAAAGACCTTTTCTAAAAATTTAGAAAAGGTTTTTTAAATATTGAAATTTTTATGAATTAAAATAAAGGATTATATTTTTTAGGATTTACTTCTTGTATCATTTCGTATATTTTTTCGTAAATATCATCAGCAGATGGTTTTGAAAAATAATCACCGTCTGTGCCATAAGCTGGTCGATGCGCCTTAGCAGCAAGTGTTTCTGGTTTACTGTCCAAAAATTGGTAACCATTTTGTTTTTCAATTATTTGTTGCAAAATATAAGCAGACGCTCCTCCTGGAACATCTTCGTCAATAATTAATAATCGGTTGGTTTTTTCTAAACTTTTTGAAATATCATGATTGACATCAAACGGTAAAAGTGATTGACAATCAATAATTTCACAATCAATTCCGATTTCCATTAACTCTTTTGCAGCATGTTGTACCAATCTCAATGTTGAACCATAAGAAACCAATGTAATATCTGAGCCGCTTTTTATGGTTTCTACAACACCAATTGGAGTCATAAATTCGCCAAGATTTAGGGGCATTTTTTCTTTTAATCTGTAGCCATTCAAGCATTCTATAACCAATGCTGGCTCATCACATTTCAATAAAGTATTATAAAAACCAGCTGCTTTGGTCATGTTTCTTGGCACTAAAACATGAATGCCTCGAATAGCGTTGATGATCATTCCCATTGGCGAACCTGAGTGCCAAATGCCTTCTAGACGGTGACCACGTGTTCTAATAATTAATGGTGCTTTTTGTTTTCCAGCTGTTCGGTATTGCAAAGTGGCCAAATCGTCACTCATGATTTGAATAGCATACAACAAATAATCCAAATATTGAATTTCGGCAATTGGTCTCAGTCCTCTCATTGCCATTCCAATGCCTTGACCAATTATTGATGCTTCGCGAATGCCAACATCAGCAACACGAATTTCGCCATACTTTTCTTGCATGCCTTCTAATCCTTGGTTGACATCTCCAATATTTCCTGCATCTTCACCAAAAATTAAGCTTTCTGGATATTTTTCAAAAATAGCATCAAAATTGTCTCGCAAAACGATTCTTGCATCTTCTAGTTCGTTATCGTCTTTATATATAGGTGCAACTTCTTTGACAGAAAAAACATTTTTATCAGATTCAGAAAACAAGTTTGAACTAAATTTTGGTTGTATTTTATTTATATAATTTGTTATCCAAACCGATAATTCTTGATGTTTGTTTTCTTTCACCAATATACGCAATATTTTTCTAGCTGTCGTTAATATTTCTTTGCGATTAGGCTCTTTTATTGATGTTAAATCAGATGAATATTTATTTATAAAAACTTTATTATCGGATTTTTCGGCAATCTTTTCTAGAAAGTGAACTAGTTCAGTTTGTTCAATTTTTATTGGATTTATAAATTCGTTCCACGCTAGTTTTTTACCTTCAAGAACCTCTTTTCTGGTTGCAACATCAATAATATCAAGCTCTTCAGCCGATGCGATATTCATTGCAATAATCCATAATTTCATTTGTCGTAAACAATCAAATTCTACTTCCCAAGCCAATCTTTGTTCATCTTTATATCTTTCGTGTGAACCAGAGGTTGAGTGTCCTTGTGGTTGTGTTAATTCTTGAACGTGAATTAAAACGGGAACATGTTCATTTCTTGCAATCGCTCCAGCGCGTTCATAAATATGTATTAACTCAGCATAATCCCAACCTTTTACTCTAAAAATTTCAAAACCGTTTTCGTTTTGTTGTGATAATTCATCTTTTTGACTTGAATTATTTCGTTGGAAACCGCTTAAAATTTCTGATATATTTTCTTTTGTAGTTTGGTGTTTGGCGTGGACAGAAATTCCATATTCATCATCCCAGACACTCATTACCATTGGTACTTGCAGCACTCCAGCAGCATTTATTGTTTCAAAAAATAAACCTTCAGATGTTGATGCGTTACCTATTGTTCCCCAAGCAACTTCATTTCCTTTATTAGAAAAATGATTTGTATTGATTCCAGAAACTTCTCTGTAAATTTTTGAAGCTTGTGCCAACCCTAATAATCTAGGCATTTGACCAGCAGTTGGCGAAATGTCTGCACTTGAATTTTTTTGAATTAATAAATTTTTCCAATTGCCATTTTCATCAATAGAATGTGTTGCAAAATGTCCGCCCATTTGTCGTCCACCGCTCATTGGATCGTGGTTAATATCTGTATGACCATATAATCCAGCAAAAAATTCTTGAATTGTAAGCTGTCCAATTGACATCATAAAAGTTTGGTCACGGTAATAACCTGAACGAAAATCACCGTTTTTAAAAGCTTTTGCCATTGCCAATTGAGGCACTTCTTTGCCATCGCCAAAAATCCCAAATTTTGCTTTACCTGTCAAAACTTCTCTTCTTCCTAATAAACTGCATTCGCGGCTTGTAATTGCAATTTTATAATCTTTTAAAACTTCTGTTTTAAAATCTTCGAAAGTGAGTTCGTTTTTAGTCTCTGGATTTATCATAATGACAATATTTTTAAACAAAATTAATAAAAAAAACGTTTAAATGATAATTTATATAGGAAAATATAATTTTGATATCAATAATCTAAAGATGTTTTTTATAATGTTTATTGAATTATATATGTTAAATATGTTATAATTAAATTAATAACGTAATTTTTTATTCAAAATATATATAATACTATTTAAATTTCATTTGAATTAATTAGTGAAAAAGTTTTATAAAAATTTGTTTATAAAACTTTTTCAAATTAATAAATATATTTGTAACAAATTAGATTTTTAGGATACTTACCTATTGTATGGAAAGCAATTTAGAGCAAAATTTTGTCGCACAATTGAAACAAAATCAGAATATAATTCACAAAATTTGTCGATTATATACTGATGGTGAGGCTGCTCATAAAGATTTATTTCAAGAAATAACGATTCAATTATGGAAAGCTTTTCCAAAATTTCGTGGCGATAGCAAATTTTCTACTTGGGCTTACAGGGTGGCATTAAACACCGCAATAACTTTATATAGAAAAAGTACAAGATCAATTCGAACCATTAATTATGATAATCATCAGTTTTTTATTTCAAATGAAGATTATAATTATGAAGAAGAAGACAAATTAAAATTGATGTATCAGGCTGTTTATCAGTTAAATGATATTGAAAAAGCATTGGTTTATATGTATCTTGAAGATAAAGATTATATTGAAATTGCTACAACTTTAGGCATTTCTGAGGTAAATGCGAGGGTGAAAATGAATAGAATTAAGGGAAAATTAAAAAAAATATTAAATCCGTAAGCAAATGGAAGAATTGGATTTATTAAAAAAACAATGGCAAAAACCCGATGCTTTTCAACAGCTTTCGGAAGCCGATTTGTATGAAATGATTCACAAAAAATCGTCATCGATAGTAAAATTAATATTGATTATCAGTTTTTTAGAATTTATTTTCTGGATAATTTTGAGTTTATTGATTGACACTTCAGAATCATTTAAAAATGAACCTGAATTGATTTATTTAGATATTATTGAATATTTAAGTTATGGTGTTGTTTTGGTTTTTATGTATTTGTTGTTTAAAAACTATAAAAAAATATCAGTAACACAAACCACCAAACAATTAATGATTGATATTTTGGATGCCAAAAAAATTGTTCAATATTACGTTTGGTATAATTTGATAATCATAGCTTTGGGTTTATCATTTGGCGTAATTTATGCTTTTTTTACCAACCCAGAAATGCAACTGATGAATGGTTTGGCAACAACTAACAACAATTTATTAATAGGTTCAATTTTCGCAATGGCTGTAGTATTAATAATTTTGTTCGGTTTGTTTTGGTTATTTTACCGATTGTTATACGGCATTTTGTTAAAAAAATTATATGCCAATTACAACGAATTGAAGAAAATTGATTTGTAGCTTTTTACGTTTTTTGATTTTTGAAATTAAATTATTTAATTATAGATTAAATAAGATAAAGAACAAGAATTTTTAGAAATAAAAGTACAAAAATTAATAGTTGAAAAATCTAAAATCCAAAGCCTAAATATCTTTAGTCTTAAAGTCTAGCAGCTAAGAGATAAATACTCCCATTTTCTAAATTTATTAGCTTCTTCAAGTGCTTCAATCTCTTCGGCTGGAATAACTTTCAAGAAAGATTCGTGCTGCTCAATTGCATATTCTACTTTTTCTACAATTTGGTCAATAGTATCGTTTTCATAATCAATAACTAACGGTTCTTTGATGATAAATGATTGCAAAATATCTTTTTTCTTTAATCTTAAACCTTTTTTATCAAATGAACGTCTAAAACCATCAATGACTATTGGAACAACAATTGGTTTGTAATTTTTAATGATGTGTGCGGTACCTTTTCTTACAGGTTTAAAAGATTTTGTCGTACCTTGTGGAAAAGTTATCAGCCAACCATCATTTAGCGCAATTCGTATATTTTCGGTATCATTGGGGTTAATTTCTCGTTTTTCGGTAACATCTTGTCCTTTTGCGCGCCAGGTTCTTTCAACAGAAACGGAGCCTATATAGGACAAAATTTTGGGCAATAAACCAGCCGTCATTGTTTCTTTAGCGGCTACATAATAAATATTTAGTTTAGGATTCCACAAGTAACCAATATTCTTTATAGTGTCTTCGCGGCCAGCCAAACTGGCATTAAAAACATGAAACATTGCAACAACATCAGCGAAGTAAGTCTGATGATTAGATATAAACAATACATTTGTATCTGGCAAAGCACGTATTATTTCCGATCCATCAATTTGCAACTCATTAAAACCATAATACCTCCTGTGCGTTAATGCTCCAAAAAATCTAATTAACCAACGTTTTAAGAATAATAAATGTCCAAAAGGGTTTCTTTTAAAAAATCCCATATTAAATATATTTTTAAAAATAATAGTGTGCAAACATACAAAAAAAGTCAAAATTAGTTCGTACTTGTAAAGACATCTTTTAGTTCGCTCAATATCATTGCTGTTGCGCCCCAAACATAATGTTCATTTATTTTGAATGCTGGAACATCAATATTTTCGTTGTAAGCCGTTGACATCGTTTTGATGACAAATATGTTTTCGTTTAGTAATTGCGAAATTGGAAATTCTATAATTCCTGCAACTTCGGTAAGATCGGGTGTGAAAAAAATTTCAGAATTGGCAAAGCCCAAAAACGGATATACCATAAAATTGCTCGGCGGTATGTATATAGGTGTAAATTTTTTTATAACATTAATATTATTAGGTTGAATTCCAATCTCTTCGTGGGTTTCTCTTAACGCAGTTTCTTGAAAATTGGCATCAGTTTTTTCGGTTTTTCCACCAGGAAATGCAACTTGTGACGAATGGACACCATTATAAGAATTTCTAAGAATAAGTGCCAAATATGTTTCATTTTCTTTTGGGTAAAGCAAAATCATTACAGCAGCTTCTCGTGGAATTATAGTCTTAAAATTTAAATTTTTCATTAAATCTGCTCTTTCAGGTGGACACATTTTTGCATGTGAAACTTCTCCTAACAAAATTTCATGTTGAATTTTTGGTATTTTTGATAAGAATAAGTCAAATTTCATTTTTATTGAATTTATTTGTTATAAAGTCACCAAGCCGCTAAGTTTTGCTTATTTTTGCAGTAATTTATACATGTACAATTATATTTAAAATATTTGTAAAAATAATCAAATAATGTACTCAAAACAAGAAAATCAGCAATTAAAACAAGAGTTTTGGGTTGCATTTGCCAATGAATATCCGAGAAAATGGATTTTACACGACACGAAAATTAAAGATTTGTCTTTTAAGTTTTTTGTTGACAATACCAAAGCGCAGGTAATGGTTGACATTGAACATCGAAACGAAGACAAGAGAATAGCATATTATGAAAAATTTGAATCTTTTAAAAATATTCTAGCAGCCGATTATATTGGCAATTTGGTTTACAACAAAAATTTTGCTCTAGATAACGGCAAAATAATTTCGAGAATTTGGGTCGAAAAACTAAACATTTCTGTCAGTAACAGAAATTATTGGAACGAAATTTTTGATTTTTTTAATGAAAACATGAACAATCTCGAAATGTTTTTTCTTGAATATGAAACCGTTATAAAAGATATTTGATTTTATTTACTAAAAAATAATCCGAACCAAACGGCGAGAATTCCTATAAAAATACTTG